>JAFRZX010000054.1 GCA_017442315.1 Bacteroidales bacterium | reverse complement strand
CTGACGAGCGAGAAGGATGTGCTCACGAGTCTGAGGCATAGGACCGTCAGTTGCAGCACAAACGAGGATCGCACCGTCCATCTGAGCAGCACCAGTAACCATGTTCTTTACGTAGTCAGCGTGACCTGGGCAGTCAACGTGTGCGTAGTGACGGTTAGCTGTCTGATACTCAACGTGAGCAGTGTTGATAGTGATACCACGCTCTTTTTCCTCTGGAGCGTTGTCGATAGAGTCGAATGAACGAAGCTCTGAAAGACCAGCCTTAGCAAGTACAGTTGTAATTGCAGCTGTCAAAGTTGTTTTACCGTGGTCAACGTGGCCGATAGTACCAATGTTAACATGCGGCTTGTCTCTTTTAAAGGTTTCTTTAGCCATATCTTTATGATTTTAAAGTATTATATACAAAAAAATTGGGCGGAGCCGGTGGTGAGAATTGAACTCACGACCTCTTCCTTACCAAGGAAGCGCTCTACCCCTGAGCTACACTGGCGTAGTTTGAGCGGAAGACGAGGTTCGAACCCGCGACCCTCAGCTTGGAAGGCTGATGCTCTACCGACTGAGCTACTTCCGCTTTTCAAAGTAAAAGCCCGATCCGGTTGTTCGGGCTTTTTGTGGGAGAAGATGGATTCGAACCACCGAAGGTATAAACCAGCAGATTTACAGTCTGCCCCATTTGGCCACTCTGGTATTCTCCCAAAGTTTCTAAGAACTTTTGAGCCGATGGAGGGAATCGAACCCACGACCCCGAGATTACAAATCACGTGCTCTGGCCAACTGAGCTACATCGGCAAACTTGTTTTGGCCGCTTTTGGAAACTTTGTTTCCGAAAGGGATTGCAAAGATAGATATTAATTTTTTATCTCCAAAACTTTTTGCTCTTTTTTTGAGATTTTTTCCAATTCTTCGCAGATGCGCTTTTCTATAGCCTGTTCTGTGAGTCCGCATTCTTCTCTCAGTTCGGCCTGAGTGCCCTGACTGATGTATTTGTCAGGTATTCCTACGGGTGTGACCCGTACTGCGGGGAACTTGTCGGCTATGTATTCTGAGACTGCGCCGTACAGACCTCCTGTTATTGTGCCGTCCTCTATTGTGATGATGGTGCTGAAGTTTTCTCCGATATTCTTTAGGAGTGATGTGTCAATCGGCTTTATATACCTTATATTATATATAGCGGGATTCCAGTCTTGTTTCTTTAGTATCTGATGAGCTGCTTCGTAAGCCCTGTTTGCAACCGGGCCGGCACATATCACCGCAATGTCACTGCCTTGCATCAATAGTTCTCCCTTGCCGCTTTCCAATAATGTGAATTCGTGGGATTCCCAGTCAGTGCCTTCTCCGTATCCTCTAGGGTATCTTATTATGTATGGTCCTCTTTCGGAATGCATGGCTGAGTACATCATGTCCTTAAGTTCGATTTCGTTGCGAGGTGCTGCGATTACAGCTCCCGGAATGCTTCTGTATATCGACATGTCGTAGCATCCGTGGTGGGTCGCTCCGTCTTCTCCTACCAGTCCGGCTCTGTCGAGGCATATGGTGACCGGAAGTCCTTGCAGTGCGATGTCATGGATGATCTGGTCGTATGCGCGCTGTGAAAATGATGAATATATGTTGCAGAATGGCTTCATGCCTCCCGCTGCCAGGCCTGCGGAAAATGTCACTGCGTGTTCTTCCTCGATGCCGACATCATAGAAACGCGACGGGAGTTCCTTTTCAAGGAGACTCATTCCGCAGCCGGAAGCCATGGCCGGCGTGATTCCCACCACCTTGTCATTCATCCTTGCAAGATCCAGAATGACTTTGCCGAATACGTCCTGATAGCGGCTTACCCCTTTGTCACTCTTTATGCGTTCTCCAGTCTCCGGATCGAACTGTCCGGGAGCATGCCATACTGTCTGGTTCTTTTCGGCTGGGGCGTATCCCTTACCCTTCTTTGTGAGTGTGTGCAGAAGAAGAGGACCACCGATGTCTTTCAGTTTCTGAAGCGTGTCAATCAGCTGGCTCAGGTCGTTGCCGTCTATAGGACCGAAGTACCTGAATCCCATCGCCTGGAAAAGATGACCGCCGCTTTCCCGCACCATATGAGACTTCGTGGTGGATACGACCCTGTGGAGCATGTCTCTGAATTTGCCTTCTCCAAGACCGTCCCAGACCTTTTTCTTCATCTGATTATATCTTGGGTCTGTGGTTATCTTGAGCAGGTGATTGTGAAGTGCTCCGATGTTTCTGTCTATGGATATGTTGTTGTCGTTGAGAATGACAAGTATGTCTGTCTTTCCGGCTCCGGCATTGTTGAGCCCTTCAAATGCAAGTCCTCCTGTGAGGGAACCGTCGCCTATGAGGGCTATTGCCTTGTGGGAGAGGCCCTGCATCTTGGCAGCTTCCGCAAAACCGAGAGCTGCGGAGATTGACGTGGATGAATGGCCGACGCCAAATGCGTCATATTCACTTTCCGAGCGCTTCGGAAATCCGCTGATGCCGTCCTTCATCCTGTTTTTTCTGAACGCGTCCCGACGGCCTGTGATTATCTTGTGTGCATATGCCTGATGGCCGACATCGAAGACAATCTTGTCCTGAGGAGCGTCATACACATAATGAAGAGCAACCACGAGTTCTACTGCTCCGAGGCTGGAACCGAGGTGTCCGGGGTTGACCGAACAGCATTCGATCATATAATGGCGGATCTCCTCGCAGAGTGATTTCAGTTCGTCCATGCTGAAGTTCTTGATGTCTTGAGGACTCTCCACCTTGTTCAGAAGCCTGTATTTCGTAGATTTCTGTTCCATGTCAATGTCGTAATAACATACAAAGTTACGACTTTATTCCGATAATCTGAAATCTGTTTTGCCTATTCACATAAAAACCGTTATCTTCGCATGCCATATGAAGTTCCTTCATGTCGGATCGTATAATCAATTAAAACAGCAATATGACACAGACTATCAGAAAATTCATGAACGACAGCCCTATCGTAAGGTGGGCGGTCATGATACTTGTAGCTTCGGCTATGTTTTTTGCGTATATGTTTGTAGATGTCATGTCTCCACTCAAATCCACCCTTGAAAAGGCAGTTTCCGAGGGCGGACTAGGATGGGGAAGTACTACATTCGGAACATATGCGTCATCGGAATACTTCCTTAATGTGTTCTGTCTCTTCCTTATCTTTGCCGGAATCATTCTTGACAAGATGGGGGTAAGATTCACCGGTATCCTTTCCACTTCATTGATGGTGGGAGGTGCTGTGATAAAGTTCATCGGAATCTCTGACTGGTTCATGGCTACATCTTTCTGTGCATGGCTTGATTCATGGTGGGTGGCTATGCCGGGAACTGCAAAGATGGCTTCTCTTGGATTCATGATATTCGGATGCGGATGCGAAATGGCCGGAACCACTGTTTCAAAGATACTCGCCAAGTGGTTCAAGGGTAAGGAGATGGCATTGGCTATGGGACTGGAGATGGCAATAGCCCGTCTTGGTGTGTTTGCTGTAATGTGGATATCTCCGCTGATCTCTACTAAGTTCCCTGATGCATCGATACTTGCTCCAGTGGGATTCTGCACGGCACTTCTTCTGATAGGACTCATCAATTTCATTGTCTTTTCTGTAATGGATAAGAAGTTTGACAGGCAGCTTGTTGAGGCCGGGCTTGCCGCGGAGGAAAATTCTTCGGAGGAGGAATTCCGTATCGGAGACCTTGGCAGGATATTTACCAGCAAGATGTTCTGGATCGTGGCTCTGCTCTGTGTGCTTTATTACAGCGCAATATTCCCATTCCAGAGATATGCTCCGAATTTCCTTGAGACTACTCTTGGCGTAAGTGCTGAGGTGGGTGCGCGTCTGTTCAGCTTCTTCCCGATTCTCGCCATGATCCTTACACCGGTCATAGGAGGTTTCCTTGATTTCAAGGGAAAGGGAGCTACGATGCTGATGCTTGGAGCTGTCATCATGACGGTATGTCACTTGTGCTTCGCATTCCTGCTGCCGGAATTTCCATATAAATGGCTTGCGGTAGTATTGATTGCAATACTTGGAGTGTCATTCTCTCTCGTTCCTGCGGCTCTCTGGCCTTCTGTGCCGAAGATCATTGACGAGAAGATTCTCGGATCGGCCTATTGCGTCATATTCTGGGTACAGAATATCGGACTGTTTGCCGTTCCTCTTCTTATAGGAAGTGTTCTGGAGTCTACTGGAGGTTATCTGGTACCTATGATAATATTTGCTTCGTTCGGTGTACTGGCTTTGATCATGTCATTGTTGCTCAAGGTGGAGGACAAGAAGAAAGGATACGGTCTGGAACTTCCAAATGTAAAGAAATGATGTCACCCCTGAAAAATAATCTAAGGGACAACAGATGGGCATGCTGGCTTGTGCTGGCGTGCCTTGTTGTTCCAATGTTCGCATCGTACTTCTTCGATGACATGTTCTCGTCGCTGTCGGAACTTTTTAAGCATCCTGAGACTCTGGAACTTGGCTGGAATATGGCCGACTACGGCTTTTATGCAAGCGGCTACTCCTTCCTGTGCATCTGGGGCGGTCTGATCATATGCGGAGCACTGCTTGACAAGTTCGGCGTGCGTCTGGTGGGATCTATCTTTGTGGGAATGATGACCGGAGGCGCGGCTATAGTGACATTTGCAATTTCAGCTGGTTTTGAACCAGAGACTTCGCTCACTATAGCATATATCGGATGCATGCTCTTCGGCCTTGGCAGCGAGATTGCAGGAGTTTCCGTCACACGTTCCATTGCCAAATGGTTCAAGGGCAGGAATATGGCATTGGCCATGGGGCTTCAGCTGGCTATTGCCCGCTTCGGCACGGCTACAGCTATCCTCATCGCACCAATGATCGTGAAACAGAAGGCATCAGGAGAAATCTATACACTAGCCGAAACCAACAGACCGGCTCTCATCGGTCTGGCGGTACTCGCTGTCGGAGCCATTCTGTGGGCGGTGTTCGTTGCTATGGATGCCAGGTTTGACAGGCAGACAGGTCTGAGTGACAAGGTGAAGACTGCCGATGAAGATAAATTCAGGTTCTCTGACATATGGCGGGTGCTGGCAAATCCGCGTTTCCTGATGATTGCACTTTTGTGCGTCACATTCTATTGTTGTGTGATCCGGTTCAAGAAATTCGGAGTTTCTATCCTTCTTCCGCTTTTCGGAGTGAATCTGGATGTGGCTACGGTACTTCTTGCCATGATACCGTTCTTTACCATTCTGTTTACTCCTCTTTTCGGTGCTCTGGTAGACCGTGTCGGAAAGGCGACGTTATGGATGATAGTGGGTTCTGCCCTGGTGCTGATCTCCCACCTTATAATAACTTTAGCACCTCAAGGTGTTCCTGCATATGCCTATGTTGCCATTGCCATGCTTGGGATAGGATATTCGCTTGTACCGTCGGCAATGTGGCCTTCTGTTCCGAAGATTGTTCCGGAGAAGAATCTTGGTACGGCATATTCTCTCATATACTGGATACAGAATCTTGGTATGTGGGCTGTGCCTATTTATGTGGGCAGGATTTTTACTGAGGAAATAACCGAGGCCGGCAATCATGCACAGGAAGTTGCAGCTGCCGTCCATGCCGAGTATGTTTTCATTGTACTTGGCGTTACGGCAATAGCAGTTTCCATGCTTCTTTTCTTCTCATCCCGAAAGCATCCGGAACTGGGGCTGGATGCTCCGGTGAGAGGCTGATCTTCTATTTTCTCCTTGTGGAAGCCCTGATGAACATTTCAGCAGGGAGAACCACCTTTTCCGACGGGGTGTTGATGTCTTCTATCTTCGCGAGAAGGAGACGTACGGCCTCTTCTGACATTTTCAGCATCGGCCTTTCGACGGTAGTGATAGCCGGTGATACCAGGGCTGCCATCCTTGTCCCTGACATGCATGCAATTGAAATGGTCTCCGGTATGGATATGCCTCGTTTTTCAAGCACTTTCTTGGCTCCCACAGCCTGAAGGTCAGTGAAGCAGAACAGAGCATCGCACATTTCCTGGGGGGGGCAGCTATCCAGAAACGCGGTCATTGCTGCAGCTCCGTCTTCCTCATTGGTCCCGGTCACTATCACAAGTGACGGGTCATATGATATGTGGTGCTTGCTCAGAGTGTCGTGATAAGCACGCATCCTGTCAGCTGTCGTGCTTATATGGTCCGGGCCTGCAAGATACAGTATACGTTTGCGTCCATCGTATATCAGGTGCTCCATCAGAAAGAAGGTGGCCTTGTAGTCGTCGCTCTTGACGCTTGAACATTCCAGGCCTTGGATGATTCTGTCAAAGAATACTATCGGGATACCTCTTTTTATAAAGGATTCGTAAAAGTCATAATTCGCCTTGTTGTGGCATGTGCTGATCAGCAGTCCATCTACCCTGTATTTATCGAAAAGCTCTACGTTTGACCTTTCGTTGATGAAGTCTTCATCTGATATTGCAAGCAGGAGTCTATAGCCTTTCAATTGAAGCAGATGCTGCACCATTGATGTGAATTTCATGTAGAAAGACGTTTCTGCTTCCGGAAGGATGATGCCTATGGTCTTCGTGCTGCGATGTCTCAGGTTTACCGCCATTTCATTCTTCCTGTAACCCATCTTATCAGCTGTATCCAGCACTTTTCTGATGGTTTCTTTGCTCACATTCTGTGAATCACTGGACAATGCCCTGGAAACTGTGGATTTTGATATCCCCAGAACTTTTGCTATGTCTTTGATTGTTATATGTTTCATTGTGCAATGTGTCTTCTGCAAAGTTAATCTAATAACCGACATTATTATCAAAAATCATACAACGATACGATTCTGGGAACGGTTGCATTAAATGGGAACGGTTGCGGGAACGTTTCCATTAATTTGATGAAAAGTATTCGTCAATTAGTAATTTAATGAAGTTTAAATTAGCATCAATTAATGAAAATTGATAACTATAATTAATATGATTATGAACACTAAGCAATCGAAAAACGTGGTCTATCAGAAACCATCGGTGGAGATACTGAGTATTGCTGCCGAACAGACCATAATGACATCTTCAACAGAGATGGGAGCAGGAGGGCCGGAAGGCTATGATATTGATAAATTTGAATTTGACTGGTAAGGAGGACCGTAATTATGAAAAATAGATTGATACTATTTGCAATGGCAGTATCAATGATGCTGGCATCTTGCGCAAAGGAAGAAATTGCTGCTCCTGGGCAGAATGAGGAAGCAGTAAAGAATGGCGTTTCATTCAGGGCTGAGATTGAAGGCGGGGCTTCCAAAACTACTCTTGACACGGAAACCGGTAAGGTTGCATGGGCGGTAGGTGACCAGATCAAGTTTGATTATGAGATAGGAAAGGTGGCTGGTGAGTCTGTAATTTCTTCTGTACTTTCTGAAACAGATATTGTTGATGGGACAGCTACGTTTAAATCTTCTCTTTCCGGCGTATTTGCCATGTCTGCAGAGGAATATGCTGCGACTCTTGAGGAAGGTGCGAAGAACTCACGCCATGTCTATGCTACATATCCGTCGTCCATTGTGACGGATTATAGTAATGCGAGCGACTTTTTTGTCACAGTACCTGCTGAGCAGGACGGAACATTTGCAAATGCCGGCATTGCGCTTGCAAAGTGGGAAAAGGAAACTCCTGCAGCTCCGCTTCAGTTTATGAATCTTTGTGGTCTGCTTCAGGTTAATATTACCGATGAGAATGCCAGAAGAATAGTGATCTCAAGTTCGACTGCAATTGTCGGTAAGGTATCTGTGACATTCACTACCGGAGTACCTACCGTAAAGGCCAGTGATAAAGCTGAACTTTCAAATGAGGTGACGGTAAACATTACAGAGCCAGGTACATATTATGTCGCTGTGCTCCCTGGAGAAATGCAGGATGTATATGTGGAGATTTACGATGGTGCAGGTACTCTTATAGGTGACAGAGTTGCTGAAAATACCATTCCTGTAGCCCGCAGGCAGGTCCGCAGACTCGGAACCATAGAGACAGGGTTCTCTGACAGGTTCTATGTGAAAGCCGATGGTACAGGTGACGGATCCAGCTGGACTGATGCCGCAGGCTATGCAGGTCTTATAGACAGACTTAAGGCTACAAATTCTGCTCTTAAGGTGTATATGGCAGGAGGAAATTACCAGACCGGCAGTGTCGCTTCAATAGGAACTGGCAATACATCTGCTGATGTGAAAATATATGGAGGTTATCCGAGCACAGTTATGGGCAATGCCATTTCAGGTCGTGACTATGCTGCAAATCCTGTAGTTCTGGATGCTGATGGCAAGGACAGGATTCTTGTGATCCAGAGGGGATCATGGATGATCGATGGCGTGACATTCAAGAATGCGTTCCGTACAGGAAGTGATACAGGAAGTGCATTGATGATTGAAGGAAATGCTTCGTCTTCATTTAAAGTTCGCAACTGTACATTCGAGAGCAATCAGAATACCGGAACAGCTGGTGGAGGAGCCGTGAGAGTCTCAAATGCAACCGTGGAGATGACGAACTGCAAATTTACCGGCAACACCGCAAGCCAGTTCGGTTCTGCAATTTTTGTGGGAGGTACAGGAGTGCTCGATATGTCTTCCTGCTCATTCTCAAATAATGAGGTGACTACATATGATGGAACTATATACGTAGATGCCAATGCGACATTGAATATGGATCACTGCTTATTCTATCAGAATACCGCGAAACGTCGTGCAGGTGCAGTATCCGCCAAAGGTAAGGTAAATGCAGTGAACTGTGATTTCGATAGTAATACTGCAGGACAGGATGGAGGCGCGATATGGATGCGTAACGGTGGCGTGTTAAAAGCCAATCTTTGTACTTTCCGATCAAATGTGGCAAATGGAACGGCTAATGCCACCGGTGGAGGAGCAATATATGTTTCTGAAACTTCGAAGGTATACCTGAACAGATGCTTCATGGCGAATAATGGAGACCAGTACAATGCTCACCATATATATGCCAACAGTACAGATTCATATGTCGGAATCAATAATAGTGTAATCCGAGGACCTTGGGGGGTAACCAAAACGCAGGGATCGCTCCTTCAGCTCAAGGGATCCAACGTAATTGTCAATACGACAATCTATTGTCAGACCGGTGACTGGGGAGCCATCAGCCTTGGATCAAAGACAGAGAATGGCTGCCGTATCATAAATGACATTGTGATCAACAAGAGTTCAAAGGAATATTCATTCTATGCGACTAAATACTATATGCAGGTATATAATACCATTTATTCCAAGGATAAGGCGACTGAATCTGATTATGGAATTACATATACGGACTGTCTGGCAGGAGCAAGTTGCAGGACAGGAGGAAACTTCCCTTCAGCGTCATCTCTCTGGACAAACAATGGTACACAGTTCGATCTTGACGGTGACCGCTATATTTATGTCTATCCATGGGATGGTGCAACGGACGCCGGGACTGTCATCAAGCCGACTCTGGCTGAAGTCAAGGAACTGATATCAGGAACCGCAAATATCGGACAGGAATTCCTTACTTGGCTTGGAAGTGATGAACTCAAGGTCAATGGCGTGGAAGCTCTTGCTATGGACATACGCGGTGTGGCACGTGACACCGATGCAATGTGGCCGGGTTCTTATCAGGATGTGACTGTGACTGGAAATATTGAAAATATGAATGTAAAATAATGAAGTATGACAAAGATAGATTCATCAAATTCTATAATGCTCCTTGCAACAAGGTTCGCTGACAGGGGCGATTGGACCGTGGAGCAGCAGTTTGTACTTCAGATGGGCTCCAGCTATCTTTTGGCACATGGACTTGGAAGCCCGCTTGAAAAGGATGCCGTAGCGAAGTTCGAGGTTGCAGAGGAGGGTGATTACAGACTCCTTGTCAGGACAAAGAACTGGACAGCTTTCTGGTCTAAGGGCAAGACTCCGGGTATCTTTCAGGTAAAGGTTGACGGTAAGGCAGATGATGCCGAATTCGGTATCGGATGCGAGGGTGCGACCCGTGCAGAGCGTGCTGCCTGGTACTGGCAGCAGGGCGGTACATATCATCTGACGGAAGGTACACACGAAATAGCTCTTCACGACCTTACAGGTTTCGATGGACGTTGTGATGCGGTGATTCTTACCAGGGCGGATGAAATGCCAGGTAACAGCATTGAAGAATACAAAGCTGTGCGTAAGGCTGTCCTTGGTGAGGAAATTCCGGTTGAGAAAGGTCATTATGATTTCGTAGTTGTCGGTGGTGGTATCTCAGGAATGTGTGCTGCTCTTGCCGCATCGCGCCTGGGATGCAAGGTCGCTCTTGTCCAGGACCGCTATGTTCTGGGTGGAAACAACTCTTCAGAGGTACGTGTGGGGCTTGGAGGCCAGATCAACATTGATCCTTACCCGGCACTTGGCTATCTTCTCAATGAGATAGGTCCGGACAGAATAGGTAACGCTCGTGGTGCGCACCACTATCAGGATGAAAAGAAGATGAGGGTTATCCTTGATGAAAAGAATATCACACTTTTCATGGGTTATACCGTCTGTGAAGTCGAGAAGGATGGGGACAGGATCAAGGCTGTCACTGCTGTAGAAGCGACAAATCAGGACAGGATCCGTATCAGCGGTGATCTCTTTTCGGACTGTACGGGAGATGCTCATCTTGCTGCAATGGCGGGTGCGGAGTGCCGTATGGGGCGTGAGTCACAGGATGAGTTCGGCGAAAGGCTTGCACCGAAGGAGGCAGACGGTTACACAATGGGAGTGTCGATTGAGTGGTACTGTGAGGACTGGAACACTCCATGCAAGTTCCCAGACTCTCTTGATTGGGGGCTGGAACTTGATGAATATACTGTTGAGCCGGTACATAGGGCTAACTGGTATTGGGAAGTCGGCATGCGTGACGATCAGGTCGCTGATGCGGAGAAGATACGTGATTACGGTATGTATGTGGCATACAGCACGTTCTCTTACTGCAAGAACAGATATTCCAAGAAGGAGGATTGGGAGTGTACTCATCTGACTTGGGTAAGTCATGTGAGCGGAAAGCGGGAGAGCCGTCGTGTTGTCGGTGACTATATCCTCCGCGAGCAGGACCTGACGCGTCCTGTTCTCCACAAAGATGCGACTTGTACGACGACTTGGCGTATTGACCAGCATTATCCTGATCCACGTAATGCGGACAAGTATCCTGGCGAGGAATGGATGTCTGTCGGTGTGCTGACTCCTATAGATTTCTATCCTCTTCCATACCGTTGCTTCTATTCAAAGGATATATCCAACATGTTCATGGCGGGCAGAAACATCTCTGTGACTCATATAGCCTTAGGCTCTACGCGAGTGATGCGTACATGCGGTCTTATCGGAGAGGTTGTGGGAATGGCTGCTTCAATCTGCGCAAAGCGTAATGTCACCCCTCGTGACATATATACTACATATTTCGAGGATCTTCAGGCATTGATGCGTAAGGGTACTGGGCGTACAGACGTACCTTACACTCAGTTCTATCATCAGGTGGACCGTACAGGTCATCAGGCGGAAGACAGGTAGTCCTTGAAATAAAATAACAATAGTAACCTTAATAGATTATGAACTATATCAACCGTACCGGTGTCGTATTGGTTTTGTCTGTAATGATGGGTCTGACAGGCTGGTTCTCTCCAGTGATGTCAGCCCAGATTACAGATGAAAATCTTGTCGTGACCGGAACAGTTCTAGATGAGAATGGTATCCCTCTCATCGGAGCTGGAGTCGTCTCCGAAGATGGGAAGCGTGGTGCCGTTACTGATCTTGATGGAAACTACATCCTGAGTCTTCTTCCTTCGGACAAGATCATTGTCGTATCCTATATCGGATATGCCAATCAGAGTATTGTTGTTGACGGGAGGACAAAGATCAATGTCAATATGAAGCCGGATGAGTCCAATGCCTTGAATGAGGTCGTGGTCATCGGGTATGGTACCAGCAAGAAGATGGATCTTACAGGTTCTGTGGCTTCTGTGAAAATGTCTGATATTGAGGATACGCCTTCTACAAGTATCGATCAGGCCCTTCAGGGAAAGGTTGCCGGTGTGGACATCATGTCTACTACGGGAGAACCTGGTGCCGGAACATCCATACGTGTGCGTGGAACACGATCCATCGAGGCGTCCAATGAACCTCTTATAGTTGTGGATGGGGTGATGGATGCGGTGGAGGATCTGAATGAGATCAATCCTTCCGATATCGCATCGATCAATATCCTTAAGGATGCTTCCTCGACGGCTATCTACGGTTCCCGTGGTGCCAACGGTGTGGTGATGATCACGACTAAGAAAGGTGTTACGGCTAAACCATCCGTTACAGGAAAAGTGACTTTCGGAGTGTCTCAACTTGCTCGTAAACTCGACCTGATGAATACTGATGAACTGATCAGGTATCGAAACGATATGGCTTTTTTTGAAAACTTCGAGAAGAACGACGGCAGTACGACCAGTGTTCCGCGATATGATGTCAAGAACTTCAGCAGTGATACCGATTGGCTCGATGAGATAACCAGAGTCGCATTCACCCAGACTGCAAATCTTTCGCTTTCCGGGAAGGTGAAAGGGACTACATATTATGCGTCAGCTGGTTGGAACAATACAGACGGTATTGTGGATGACAGCGGTTTCCAAAGGTTTAATGCAAGGTTCAACATTTCGCACGATTTCGCAAAATGGATCAATCTGGCCCTCTCGGTCAATTATACATGGTCGAAGGAGAATCCGAACAAGGCTAACATAGGAGGTACGAATATGTATACCGGTGCCGTGTATCTGGCACCGTTCATCGGAGCTTATGACGAAGTTAATCCGCTGTATGTCAACGGTACAAATATCAACACTCCGAGAGTTGCGATAGATCAGATAGAGCATTACAAGAACAGGAAAGTAGGCAACTATGTGGGAACCATCACGCTCAAGCCTGTCACCGGCCTTATTATAAAGAGCCAGAACTCATATGTGCCTCATAATGCACATGTCTTCAAGTATCAGCCAAGCACTCTTCCTAATCGATATGACGGGCAGGGTGGAAACGCGTATAGGAAGGAATATGATGCGGTAAAGCTCATGACAGAGAATACTGCTACATATACGAAGAAGTTCCGGGGCGGCCATGCTTTTGATGTCATGCTTGGATATTCTGCAAGCATGCAGACATTCGAGACTGTAGATATCACTGCTGACGGCATCATAGATGATAATCTTAAGTGGCATAATCTTAATGCTGTGGGCAGCAAGGAGAATTATACCATAACATCTTCCTACAGCAGGATAGTGCGCCATTCCATATTCGCACGTGCAAACTATAACTACAAGAGCAGGTACTATCTGACCTTGACGGCGCGATATGATGGTTCGTCGAACTTTGCAGCCAACAGGAAATGGGGATTCTTCCCTTCCGGAGCCTTCAAGTGGAATGTCAGCAACGAGAAGTTCCTCAAGAAGGTACGCTGGATAGACAATCTCGCTCTCCGTTTGAGTTACGGAAAGTCCGGTAATGATGCAATTGCAGCTTATCGTTCACTTGGAGTATATGGCTCATCTACATCAGGAGCCATTTTCAACGGTTCCCAGAGTGTCGGCTTCTATCCTAGCCGTATCGCAAATCCTGACCTTACATGGGAGACGACAGCAGCATATAATGTGGGTGTAGACTTCTCTGTCCTCAAGAACAGGATCAACCTGACGGTTGACGCATACTATTCCCGGACCAATGACCTGCTTCTTACTCTTCAGACTATCGAGTCTACCGGGTTCAGGACACGTTACACCAATCTTGGACAGACATCCAACAGAGGTGTGGAACTTTCGCTGGAGACAAGGAATATCCAGAGGAGAAAATTCGGGTGGACTACCGAACTCACTGTCTCCCACAACAATCAGATGGTAGATGATATCGGACATGAAGACTATGTGGCGTGTCTGGAGTCCAGCGACTATATGATGTATGGATACAAGGCTGGTTATCCTCTCAATGCATTATGGGGATTCCAATATGAAGGAGTGTTCAAGACCGCTGACGAGGTTGAGAGAAACAAGATCACCAGAAGTTATGTGGGGCAGACCACAAGCGATGACGTCTATACTATGCTTGGAAGAGCCAAGTATGCGGATGTCAATCATGACGGTGTTTTAAGCAAGGAAGATCAGATATATCTTGGATCATCGGATCCTCTTCTCTTCGGAGGTATTCAGAATACGTTCAATATATATGGATTCAAGGTAGGCCTTTATTTCTCTTATTCTATCGGTGGAAAGATCTACAACTATACGGAACTTGCTATGTCCGGCGGGCGTTCGACCAATCAGTACAGATACATGCTTGATGCATGGCATCCTGTAAGGAATCCTGAGTCTGATCTTCCGCGTGCAGGTATCGGAGATAAGCATGTACCTAGCTCGCTTCAGGTGCATGATGCGTCCTATCTGAGGTTCAAGACCGCAACAGTTTCATACCGGTTTGACCTTTCAAAGAAAAAGAAGGCCGGACTGAGAGACATTACGATAGGAGTTACAGGTGATAATCTGTTCCTGCTTTCTAAATATAACGGATTTGATCCGGATGTGTCTACCAGCAGCGATACCTCTACCCTCAGACGTGTCGATATGGGTGCATATCCCCGTGCCAGATCAATAATATTCACTTTACAGTTAAGATATTGATATCATGAGAAGGATAACAGCATATATGATCATTCTGACAGCCTTCGCTTTGGCGTCATGTTCTCTTGAAGAGAATCCACAGTCTGAAGTCACTCAGGAAAGTTTTTATAATACGCTGGGACAGTGTCGGTCTGCACTTCGTGCCCTATATACTCCGCTTCATTACATCTATACATCTGATTTCATGCATGCTGTGGAAGGATGTACCGATATATGGGGCAGCTGGTCAGCCGATGAGAATGCATATCTTGACATATCTCCAGCCAAGCCTGGAGTCGGAACAGTCGTATGGCGTTACTGCTATATCGGTATAATGCGTGCGAACGAGTGTATCGAGTGCATTGCGGATGCACCGATAGATAGCAGCGACAAATGGACTATGGTTGCAGAGGCGAGAGCTATGAGGTCGCTATATTATTATATTCTGACAAGTTTCTTCGGTGATGTCCCATATTACACCTATGCTGTAAAGGATATTGAGACAATGGAAAAGATCAGGGCTCTGCCGAGAAAATCAGCAGATGAAATAAGGGCTGAGCTTTATGTTGACCTGAGGGATAATGCTCTTCCATACTTTACTGAGGAAAATGGCTTGAGGGTAAGAGCGTACGAGATTGAAAGCAATCATGCAGGATTTGCTCTGACTGCTATGATGATGGCAAAGATGGCAATGTGGAACGAGGAGTGGGGAGATGCTATTTATGCTTTGAAGCAGTTGGAAGATGTGTATGGAACATTGGATATGTACCCGATTGAAGAGATTCAGTGGCGTTACAAGAATACTGCAGAGGGGATCTTTGAGATTCAGCACGAATGGTCTTCCACAGGTGTGAAGTTTTACGGCAGTGTGGCCAATGTGATGACTCCTACATGCAACGATGGACTTTATGATGGGGTTTATATGCCGGAACTTAGTCAGAACGGTGCGACATGGACTGCAATGAAGCCTACGAAGCACTATGGACTGTTCCGATCCAACGGAGCAAACAAGACTGAGAATGCTGCAAATGCTAAAGGTCTCTTTACGGCATTGCCTCTGACTTATGGTGATGAACTGTATGCCTATGATGAGGGTGGTGTGACGAAATACAGGTATTGCAATGTCATAGATATGGATGCTATCAGTACAGGTATCGTGCGAGGTAAGCCTCTTGACAAGAGGACACTCTACAAATTCGGCTATGGCAATCTTCAGACCGGAGAGATCTTCACCTATGTAAAGAATAACGGCATCGGTCATCCGGGTCCTCAGTTCTGGTGTCCGGGAATGACGAATACATATGACAGCAATAATTACCGTATCTTCCGATATGCAGATGCTGTGCTCATGATGGCAGAGTGCTGTCTTGAGGAGGGAGATCCTCAGAAGGCCATCCATTATCTGGATCAGGTGAGAGAGAGGGCCGGGGTCGGAAACTTCAGAGACTACACTAACGATTCCGAACTTATGCGGGAAATACAGAATGAGCGTGCCAGAGAACTAGGCGGTGAGTTCCATAGAAAGTTCGACCTTGTGCGCTGGGGCATATGGTATGACATTACTAAACAGTACAATGAGATTTCACGTCTGAAGGACCGTATGAAACCTTGTCATCGTTACTATCCGATTCCTGATACCGAGTGTGCCCTGTCCGGTTATGTACTCACTAATGATGAATATGCAGAATGATTATGAGGACATATAGAATACTGACGCTGCTTGCCTTCATGCTTCTGGCTGCAGCAGGATGTCAGAAACCATATGAGAAGCATTATGATTTATCTGTTGACTCAAACGGGTATGTCATAAATTTCAGCGGAAAATCATTCCCGGTTTATGTATATTGCAGTACAGAATGGACTGCTTCACTGTCTGAAGAAGTGGATTGGGTTCATTTTGACGGAGAAACTTCAGGGACAGGAAACGGTGTGATACGACTGACTGTCGAAGAAAACTGGGAGGGTGAGCGTAGTGTCTGTCTGGTGTTTGTCAGCGGTGCTCATGAGCAGCGTGTCAACATTTCCCAGCATGGATATGATCCGATGTATCACCTTACCTATGATCCGGCTGCCCTTGAATATCCTTGCGGATCATATATGGCGACTGTCACTTTCCAGACAAATGTCCCATCGGAGATTCTGAAGCGGTGCAGACCTTCCGTTGAGGAGGAATGTCGCTGGTTATCAGGACTGACCGGTTATACGATTGTTTCAGATGATGGAGTGATGGGTACCGACAGAAAGGTTGTGGCAAGATTCTCTTATGCGGTCCTCCGCAATGAAGGAGGTTCCCAAAGGACTGTTACGGTTCTGGCAGGTCTTCCTCTGGAATATACTGAGGGAATGGAAAAGATTATGACTCTTGACTTGATACAGAATGCAGAGGTTGCGGAAATATCTATGAAAAAGACATTTGAAATAGAATCAGGTGAGGGTACGTATGCTTTAGAGGTCGATACCAATCTTCAGGATATGCTTGATGATGTGGCTGTCGTCTCTTCAGCAGATTTTCTTTCCGATCTTCATCTTGTCAGGGAAGAGGATGGAGTCAGGCTGACCTTCTCTGCTGAAAGAAACAGCACTTCTGCTTCGAGGACAGCTACAGTCAGTCTTTCACACAGAGATCTTGACGGTGTCACCGTTGCCGCATCAGTTACAATAGTGCAGAAATAGTCATGAACAGATTTTCTTTGACAATCCTTTCCGTCTTATGTTTCCTGCCTTCTGGAGCTGAGTCTCTAAAGAGTCTGAGGAATATATGTCCTCCAGGTGCAGAGGCCAGGATTACTGCCCCTTATGTGGTTGAGGGTGTGGTTGTCAGTGACTGGCGAAGTCCTAACATGGATATGAACCGTAATTTTTCTTCAGCTAAGATGGAAATGAGGGAAAATCGCAGGACTGCGTATGTTCAGGAAGCGGATGGCTCTATGGGAATCCGGCTTATATTTGACGAACCTTCGGAAAATCAGCTGGAACGCTATGACAGGATTTCTATCGACCTGAACGGATGTACTCTCGTGAGGACATCTTCTCCTGACGCGATTACGGTCAGGAAGGTGCGTGCCCGTCAGATTGAAAGCGTGGAGTCCGGCCATGGAACTGTGCAGAAAGTGAAGCATGTATCCCAGCTTACGGATGACGACATCTACACATTCGTGACTCTGCAGGATATGGACATCATCTTCAAGGATGGGTCGTTTTCCAATGTCCATGAGGAATTTGTCCCTTATATGGAGGAATATCATTCCAAGGTTGATTATACGGCTGCAACCAGAATGGATGGCTGGGCTACGTTACTGCGTGATGGGCAGGGAAACAATATCTATATGCTTGTCAATATGATGTGTCCATGGAGAAGGACAGGAAAGGCTCTTCCTAAAGGTGTGGGTACTGTGTCAGGAGTTATTGTCCATACGCAGATGCCGAGGTATGGAGGTTATATGGGCCGATACTGTATCAGACCTCTGTATGAGTCGGATATAGTGCTTGAAGGGAAGTCTCCGTGGAAGACTTATGTAGGATGGATGAAACCTGAAGGGTCCGGACAAAGCCTTGATTTTGAGACTCTTGGTACTGTAGGAGGACTTTTTAAGAACGGTCAGAAGAATGACCGCATCTATAATGATATAGGATCTTCCACTGCTCTGTTGTGGACGGACAGCGGTTCTGCCGTACATGTATACTCCGGATATAACGATCTTTCTGTAGAAAATAAGGGTTTTCTTTCCAATGCAGCGATAATGTTTGTGGGCAAGACCGTAGATTGGTATGACTGGGATGGGGATAAGCCTTTGAACTCAAAGGGATTTTATGTGAAGTTCAGCACCAGGAAGATGAAGGGGACTCAGCTGCAGTTCAATTTCGAGTGGTCAGCAGGAACCCAGGATGGAAACAAGTGCTGGTATTTTCCGGTAGACTGGGAAGTGGAGTATTCCCTCGACGGGCGTGTATGGATGCTCTTGAAGGAAAATGCTACCGGGGCGGAGTCTATAATCCTGAGATCGGTACCATGGAAAGACCGGAAGATAACCGATTCGGGACATGATTTTGTCAAGAAACCGGGAATTGATACAGGGTTGGGCCCTCAACAACGTTCGTATACATTGCCTCAGGAGGCTTTGGGACAGAATGAGGTGTTTGTGAGACTGGCCCCGTCTACAGACAATATTTCCAGAATAAGGGTCGATTACGGTGATCCTGCAAAGGATGGAAAGGTACGTCATGGCGATACGGCCAGGGAAACCTGGATAAGATTTGAATCGATACAGATTGATTATAAATAGAAAATAATGAGACTTAGCATGAAAATATTCAGAATGTCAATATTGTTTGCGATGACTGTTATTGCAGCTTCGTGTAATCTGGATGATGCGCAATACGTTACGATAGATGAACTTGCTGTTAGTGAAATAGCTGAAAATGTCGCTGTAGAGGGAGGTTCAGTGACTTTCCGTATATATTCCAACAGTGATGTCACTCTTGCTCCAAGAGGAGGACTGCAGGAGTGGGCTCAGGTCAGTACAATGGCTTTCAGCGGAGACTCTGACGTTACGGTTACTTTCCAGCCCAATGAGGAAGGACTCCGAAGGGGTGTTGTACTTGATGTGGCATCTTCTACCGGAAAGACAATGGAAGTGGTCGTAAAGCAGGATGGTAAGGAGCCTTATCTGAAATGCATGACTCCATTCAGGAGTGTTTCCGGAAAGGACAATACGGAAATGGAATTTTCTCTGGAGACAAATGTCGATCATTCCCTGCTGAATGTTGCTATTGCATATCTGTCAGGTTCTGATGGATGGATAAGTGTGTCGAAACTGGAGGGAGGACGTCTTAAGGCCAGCATTAGTGCCAATGCTACCGACAAGGTAAACAAGGCAAAGGTTACGGTAAGTTTTACTGACGGGTGGAATGAATATCATTCGGCTGATTTCTATGTGACACAGTCTGACAGAAACGGTAACTTCGGTAAGCCTGTTTCTTTCGCTGATGCAAGGAGTCTTGCATCAGCGGCTGCCATCACAGAAAATTATGTCATTGAAGGTGTTGTGGTCAGTGATAGCGACAGCAGGAACATGGGGTTGAATCCGGCATTGAGTGCGAAGATTGTGGATGTGACAGTCAGTGACAGGACTGCATATATACAGAGCATTGACGGCAAGTATGGATTCCGTGTCATTTATGATGAGGTGTCCGACAATCTTCTCAAGCATGGAACTTCAGTGACGCTATCACTTCAGGGAACTGTATTGTCTATGGAAAACGATCCGGAGAGATATACCATTTCTTCCGTATCGGGAGAAAATGTAATGGAAAGCAGCGATGGCGCAGAAGTGGTTGTCAAGGAAAAAAACATAACCGAGCTGGTTCCGGAAGATATATATACATGGGTTACTCTCAAGGATGTCGAATTGGCTGTAAAGGAAGGGTCATATACTGATATACGTGAAAACTATGCTCTGGAAACCAGTGTGAACACGGCTTGCCCGAATAGTAGCTCTGCAAGATACTTCTATATGGATAACTGGGCGACACTCCTTACGGATTGTACGGGAAATGCGATCTATGCACCTATAAACATGCTTTGTGAATGGAGGAAGCCGGATGCCGGTGCTCCGCGTGGCAAAGGCTGTGTCAGCGGCATCATTGTGTCTGAAGACATAAGGAGGTATGGTAATGTCGGTCAATATCAGTTAAGGGTTGTTGATGAGACCGGATTTGATTTCGGAGAACCTTCCGTCTGGACGGTCCTGGCAAAATGGGATGGCTTTGGGGCATCATCTGACAACAGATATGATAAGGCTTTGACCGCTTCCATACCGGCAGACGACAATGCTGCAGTTACTCTTAAGTGCGAGAAGACAACGTCAGGAACTTTCTCCGACCAGCATAGCTACAAGAGCATTGCTGCTGTGACAAACAGGACCTGCGGAATATCTGACCTGTATAGGGCTCTTATGATAAAGTCGGATATGAGAGGATGGTACAGATTTGAAGGAGAAGAAGTCGTGGGATATAATGGCGTGAGGCTAGACTTCTCGACTGTAGGCATATCCGGATCGCAGATGATGCTGATGTTCAGTTTCTACTCAGGTCAGACTCTGGCTTTGGCGACGATACGCAGCTATCCGAGCCATTGGTGTGTAGAATATTCCATTGATGGAGGTCGGGAATGGAATATGGCTGTAAGCAGTGCTACAGGTGAGAAATACGTGCATCTCCATACACTGCCATATGTGGAGACTTCCCTTAATGGCAATCTATATCAGACATGCACTTCTGCCGGACTTGGTGCGACAACGCATGCATTCTGTTTTCCGGAGGAAATCTTTGGAAAGGAGGATGTCCGGGTAAGGATACGTCCATATGATACTGTGATTTCAAGTCTTCCGGTTCATTATGACGGAGAGACAGAGACGTCACATATCAATCCTTATATCGTATATGAGGATTATGTGGCATTTGAAAACATTTTCTTGAGATACAGATGATTATGAAGTCTTTGTTCGGAAGGATTACGCTTGCTTCATTTGCCTTTCTGTCTGTTCATGCTGCATACGCATGGGGAGGCTGGGAACATACGGTGGTGGCATATATCGCTCAGGAGCACCTGACTGAGGCTGCGGAAAGGAATATCAGATACTATCTGGACCAGCCTCTTACCGAATATGCGGAATGGATGGATTTCGTGCCGGTCCAGTATACGGAGAAGTATGAACCTCTGATACGCAATACTCACATGTTCACGTTGAATGCCGACGGTACTCTGCCTGACAGGTCTATCGTGGATAACGGGGAGTGTGCCGGAACGCATGTAATGAATATGATGCTGGAGACAGTCAGGGACCATCGTAATCAGCCGGATTCCACTGTGATCCTTTACCTCAGATGCATTATCCATCTGTTCGGTGATTTCCATTGTCCGTCGCATATCCTTGCGCATGACGCACCGGGAGGAATGATGCCGGACGGATCGTGGAGAAACCATTTCATGTTCAAGAAGAGCTGGTACGAAGGCAAGAAGGTCACGATGCACAATATGTGGGATACGGCTCTCCAGAGGGAAAAGCCTGATTGGACTTTTGAAGACTGGAGAATATTCTTGGATACATATACTCAGGAACAGATGGAACAGGTGACCGCCGGCGGTTTCAGTGAGTGGCTTATTGACAGTAATTCCAGCATAGAACATATCTATGAGTGGTGGAAGCCGGATCAGAAGTACGACAGAACCTGGTATGATGAAAAGGTTACAAGTCTGGCTCACAGTCAGATAAGAAAGGCTGCGTACCGAATGGCGGAATATTTAAATCAGGTGTTTGACTATGAATAGGAAAATCATATTGATATGTCTTCTTGTATTGTATTCGTGGATGATGAGGGCATATTCGTTTGAGGAACTTCGTGCATTGGGTGCTGCAGAGCCAGTAAGACTTTCCGGAACTCTGGACGGTATCGTAGTGAGTGACTGGCGCAGTGACAATATGGAGGTCAATCCTAATACAGACCATAATATGGTTGATGTCGGAGAAAACCTTCGTACTGCATACTTGGAAAGTTTTGACGGGAAGTTCGGAATCCGCCTGAAGTTCGAGAGAATTTACGGGAACAGGCTCTGCAGAGGAGATATGGTCAGACTTACTCTTGACGGATGCAGTCTTGTCAAGGAGAATGATCCTGAAAGATACACGGTTACAGGTCTTAAGCCGGAGATGGTAAATGTGGTCAGGTCTGCCATGCCTGTTCCAGTAAAGAAAAAGCACATTGATCAGTTGTGTCCGGAAGACATATATACTTATGTGACTCTGGAAGGTGCGGAGTTCTCTAAGAAAACAGGTGGCTATATCAATATCAATGAGATATCAGCGCAAAGGAGCGCCTTGAATGATGATATATGGATTCCGGAGAAAAATGCATGGCTTCCCGGTCATGGGGCTGCCGATTGCTGGGCACGCATTGTAAGTGATGATGAAGGTGCATACATCTTTATGCTTGTAAATTCCACCTGCGGATGGCGTAGGAACGATATGGGTGTTCCGAAGGGAATCGGAACCGTGTCCGGAATCATTGTGCACAGTGACCTGCCTCGTTATGGCGCATCTATGGGAGACTACTGTATCAGGCCGGTTGACCGTTCCGATATCGATATGCCACAGGAATTCATGTCTTCTTACGTGAGGATCGCTTCGTGGGAATATGATTACAATAAGTACGGTGAACTGGCTTTTGTCAATAACGGCCCGATAAGGTTTGTCAAGCCGGGGACCGTCAGGAATGACAGGATAAGGGCTGAATCAGGTGAGGGTTATGTGTGGACGGACAGCGGAGCCTGGATCACATTGGATGAAGAATATGATGCACGCCATACTTTTGACGGCTGGAAGCCGGCCAGAATGCTTGGGGCAAGATCCAATGCTGCCATAAGGTTTGATGCCAAGGCAAATCAGTGGTACAGGTTCGGAAGCAAAGGTGATGTCGAAGGCTATAACGGAATTTATCTTGAGACATCTACGGCGGATGTTGCAGACAGACCTCTCTATTTTGATTTTTCATTCGTCGCATCGCGTGAGCATTCCAGATATGCCAAGGATTTTCCTGTAGAATGGAAAGTTTCATATTCGGTGGACGGTGATGATTTTGTGGAACTGCCTCAGGTCTACATCCTGCGTCCGATGATTGCTACCAATATCCAGCTAGGAAAGCGTCTGAACATGAAGATGCATGGTGAGATGGCCATGGGATTCATCGAACATAGCGTGAGGCTGCCGGAAGAAGTGTGCGGGAGGGAAAAGGTTGTGGTAAGGCTTGCTCCGTGCTCGGATGTTACTGCTGTCCTGCCGGAGAAATGGAATGAACCGTCCGCAATTGGAAAAGCCTCTCCTGACATGGATTCTGATGTCATAATACGTTTCGGGACTTTGTGTGTAAAATATTTAAAACAATAATATCGTTATGAAGCTTAAAGTAATGTGGAGTGCTGCATTTGCGCTCGTGGCCCTATGGTCATGTTCTCATGAAGGCGAGGATGTGCTCAAAGGGGCGGATGTGGTTTTTGATGCCGCGTGCGAGCCGGTGCAGGTGCCGGTAAAGACATCATTGAGTCAGAATGGAGTTTCTGTCATCTGGAATGTAGGTGATATGATAAGTGTACTTGATGGTGTTTCAAATGTTGCTTATGAGACATCGATGTCTGGTACCGATGTCAGATTCGCCAGCGAAACGGGAGTAGCGGACGGAACATCGGAAGTATATGCCGTATATCCTTATGCAGAGGACAATGTGCTGACGGGCGGTGGTGTGAAGGTTACTTTTCCGGATTTTCAACAGATTCATGGAGCCGGATTCGCCAGCGGGGCCAATCTCGCTGTCGCATATTCCGATGGCATTGCGGCTGAAACTCCTCTACAGTTCAGAAATGTGTGCGCATTCATCAGGTATTCCGTTTCTTCAGAAGAGGGCGCTTCACAAGTCGTGGTCAAGGGCGTGAGGAACGAACATATGGCAGGAACAGTATCAATAGCTTTTGGAGAAGATGGGATTCCGGTGGTGAAAGATGTGGAAAATGCCTCTTCGCAGGTCATTCTTGCTGATGAAGATGTTATGGATGGGACATATATGATACCTGTTCTTCCTGTGACTCTTGAGAGTGGCTATATAGTGCTTTTCCGTAATGCGGACGGCATGGTTGCGAAAACTGGTCTGAGCATGGAATCCGTACCTCTTTCGCGCAATCAGGTGTTTGATCTGGGTACAGTGGAAAACCTTCAATGGAAATATGCTCCGCAGGTGCGTATGTTGGCTCTAGACTCCGATATGACAGCTTTTACATGGAGCATCAGCAACTGGGGTGATATGGCAGCAGATGTGGCAGGTGACTATACGCTGACTCTCTATTCTGATGAATCTCTGACATCGGTGCTTGAGACTTTGCAATGGAAGGATATTGCTGCTGATGCGTCTGAGACTATGGTATCATTCAGTAATCTGGAGCCATCCACCGATTACTGGTTTGTAGTCACGGATAATGATACTGGTATTTCGTCTGATGTTGTTGCTTTCCGTACTATCGATGAAGGATTGATCTCCAATGCTCCGATTGTTTCGATAGACAAGTATCTGCTGACAGGTGCGGATATAAGCTGGACATGCCGCGCAGTGGCGGAGGGTTTTGTGATCAGGCTTGACGGAGAGATTGTTGCTGAGGTAGGAGCCGATGTCTTTGAATATACCCTCACAGACCTGGCATTCGGAACAGACTATACGGTCACTGTTACAGCTGTGTTCGGTACAGG
Source organism: Bacteroidales bacterium (assembly GCA_017442315.1). Lineage (GTDB taxonomy): Bacteria > Bacteroidota > Bacteroidia > Bacteroidales > UBA932 > Cryptobacteroides. The sequence continues at coordinate 112,979 of JAFRZX010000054.1, read as the reverse complement.
GCGTGAGGAGACTTCCGAGCCGTTGCTTATCTCTATGGGCAGCATACCTGCACCTGTACTTACAGTTGGAAATACTGTACTGTGGTCTGAAGCATGGATATCATGGAAGTGCCCTGCCGAGTCTTTGACGTATAAGATATATGTTGACGACGTATGTGTGGCCGAGACTGACCAGATGGAATATCATCTGACTACTCTTGTGCCCGGAGCGACCCATAATGTGAAGGTCTCGTCTGTATTCAATGGGGAGGAATCATACTCTGATATGGAGACGATATCTACACCGGGAATCTGGCAGATTACCAAGAATACCGGACCAACTTCTGTCAGTGTCGGATTTGAAAACGTATATGGTTCACAGACTAACAATTCCCCGTTGTTCTATGTCGAACTCTATGATACCGATGATTTGTCATCATCTCCACAACCGGTTTATTCAACTTACGTACTTGATGCCCATCTTCAGTCTCCTGGATCTCCGTTTGTGGCTTCCAAGGTGTTGTCAAATGCTTCATCACAATCATCGGTTTCTACAGGTCTTGCATTCGGAGGACTTGAGCCGGGAAGAAGCTATTGGTTCAGAATCAGATATGCCGATACATATACATATATGAGTTATGTCAGTTCTTCTGCTGTGGAGGCAACAACAAGAACCCCAGCCGGTGCATCTGAGTTCTCTACCCTGGTTGAACTCAGGACTGACGAGGCGCATGAAATGGAGCCTGGTGAAGTCCTTTTCCAGGGATTTGACGGAATAACCATGATGGCAGATATGGTAAATGCAGTTCCGGGACTGCTTCCGGCAGTAAAGGCTGATGCGTCGGTAGGAATGGGGAAACTGACAGGAAAGCTTGCAAAGGAATGGACGGGAGGATGGAGCTTCTCTGTACTCAGGACTGTACTGAATGCCAGCCAGTTTGCTCAACTTGGCGGAAAGGTTCAGCAGAATAAGAACAATCACAAAGGACCTTTTGTCCTGAACAATACTAATTCAAATGCTACAATAACCTCTCCGGTATTCTGCAAGGGTGCAAAGATGTATGAGTTCACATCAGATTGGTCTGGGATGGAAGGATGGTATTTCTCAAACGGCACATGGCCGTCACAGGGATATGTCCAGCTGGGTTCATATTACAATGCAAGTGAGAACAAGGACCAAAGGTTCGGATTCATCGCAACTCCACCGCTTTCTTCAGTCGGAGATGATGCCCGGAACTGCATGATCACTTTCAAGGCTTTGGTCATTCAGGGAAGAAGCATGACTTTGAAGGTAGGTCATTATGACGGTGCTTCATGGGCTGATCCTTTAGATGTACAGATCGAGAACTCGGCGCAACTGAAGACTGATGCCTCCGAATGGTCTGCGGCCAGCGACACTCACCGGTGGTATGATTATGAGGTGGATATGAATCTCAAGAATGGTGACATAGTGGTCTTTGCAACTGATGTTGACAATAAGAATGGAACAGTAGTTATTGATGATATTTCTATAAAGATAAAGTAGTATGAGGAAACACATATTCATATTGACAGGTTTTCTCTTTCTGTCAGCAATGGTTTCATGTGTGCAGGCTGTGGATGAACCTGATGCTGCTACAGCCGGAACAGAGAAGTTGTATGCAAGAATCGATGGTAATTCAAAGGCAGCCGTAACTGACGGGGGCATGGTGTCGTGGCAGAAAACAGATGACATAGGTGTATTTACCAGTCTGTCGAATATCAGAGTCTTCAAAGTAGCGTCGATAGAGTCGGAAGTGGCCTTGTTTACAGCTGTGCTTCAACCTCAGGAGCAACCTCAGGCTTTAGCTGTATACCCTGCTGTATCTTTTGCCGGACTTTCCGGAGATGCTGCCCAGATCATTTATCCTTCTGAATATACCTATGAGGAAAATGCAATGAAGGCACCGATGGCAGCAGAAATGGATAATGGCGATGAACTTATGTTCAGGCATGTCGGTGGCTTGATCCGGGTGGCATGTCCTGTGATTCCTACGGGTGCAGTTACATTCGGTCTTGTCGCTTCCGGCAGGAAGATAGCCGGGAACTTTACGGTTCCGGTAGCAGAATATATGTATGCCGTTACAGAAGATGCCGTTTCAGGCAATGAAGTGAAAGTCCGATTTGAGGAAGGAACTTCTTCTATGGCTTTCAATGTGCCTCTTCCTACAGGGCATTATGAGAATATCTCGGCGAACTTCTATGATGCTGATGACAAAGTCTTGAGCACTCATATGCTTTATTCCGGTCTGACAGTGGAAAGGGCGGATATGTTTCTTACGTCTCTCAACCATCTGAACGGGACTTTGATAGAGGCTGGCAATACAAGGGTAGGAATTGTCTGCGATGATCAGGGAACCGGTATCGAAGGAGTGCCTGTCACTGACGGCTATAAGTTTGTCGTTACTGATGAAAACGGTGTGTATCAGTTTGTTGCTCATGAAGATTCCCGTGCAGTATATCTATCGCATCCTGCCGGATATGAACTACCGGTAGACGATAACGGACAGCATATGTTCTGGTCTGCCGGACCATACAGAAATGATTTCGTCCTTACGAAAAGGACATCACCATGTGATGAATTCTCTATCCTTGCATTTTCTGACGTACATTTCTATAATGAAGGTGAGAGCTCTACAGATGAACGTATCGGATACAACCACACAGTCCTTCCGGATATCAATGCCTATCTCAATAACTTTGAGAATGTCATTGCACTGAATTGTGGCGATGTAGTGACCAACTGCACAGCGAAGCTGCCTGATTCAAAGGCGGAATTTGCCAAGATCAAGAGTGCAGGCAAGACTGTGCCGATGCTGATGACCATAGGTAATCATGATTATGACAACTCCGGAACTTCTGCTTTGGAATGTTCTCAGGATTGGTTCGATACCTATGGACCTACTGATTATTCTGTCAATGTCGGAAAGGTACATATCGTTTGCATGAGCAATATCATATATATAGGAAACAACGATGGAGGTTATGGTAAAGCTATAAAATATGATAAAGGTCTGACAGATGAACAATGGGAATGGCTGAAACAGGACCTTGTACTCGTAGAGAACAAGGCAGACAAGATGCTGATCCTGAGTTTCCATTGTCCGGTATTCTCAAACACCTATGCTCATGCTGCAGATATAAGAAACCTGCTCAAGACTTTCGGGGAGGCACATATTTTCTCCGGACACAATCATTACAATACCCCACGCCAGTTTACTGACACTTGGAAAGGTCTTGAAGGCAGGATACCTTATGAGCACAATATGCCAGCTCTCGGTGGATTGTGGAGAGGTACGAAGAAGATTCTGGGTACAAAGACCGAGCACAGCAGTCTTGGTAATGACGGTACACCGAATTGTTATCATGTATATAAGGTGGAGGGAAACAGTATTACTGCCCGTTATCTCAAGGCAATCGGTCAAGATGCTTCATATCAGTTCCGTATATATGACGGAGGAGCAGTCTATCATGAGCCTTTAGAAAGTAAATATTCTTCAGTGTCAGGTGATATTGATGGTATGTTCTATTTCGATTGGAAGACACTTTGGGAGTCTTCCGAAGGATTTGACCCTACCGGATGTTTTATTGTGCGTGTGTTTGATGCCGGAACACGAGGGCTGGACTGCAATGTGTACTTCACCAGAAACGGTGTGCGCAGTGAGATGACCCGTGTCAAGGCGACCCACAGAGACCAGTGTACATTTTCATATCTTTGGAACAATGAATTACTGAACTCTAATTCATCCTATGGGACAGCCTATACAGGAGGAAAAACTCAGAGTTTCTGGTATATAGAGGCTCCGTCAGGAAGCCCTTCCTTGGAAACTGATTGGAAAGTGGAAGTAGAATTCACGGAAAAGGCAGGAATCAGGACCTATGAGTCCGCTACCATACAAACGGATTACACAGGCTTCTCTCATTCAATATATTAGGTAGTACCACATGAATAAGTCTCTATACATACTTGTTGTCTTACTGCTCACATCCTGTTCCAGGACGATAGAATATGGAGATATTGTATTCGTGCGGCAGTTCCGGGGACCTGTCATTGGTTTAAGCAGCGTTTCAGGTGTGGAGGTCATCTCTGATGATGGCAGATATTTCAAGGATATCGACAGAGATGGCGAACTGAGTGATTATGAAGACTGGCGGCTGGCTCCGGAGCAGAGGGCAAAAGCCCTTTCCAAGGTTCTGACTGTCGAGGAGATGATCGGTCTTGCACTGCATTCCCCACAGCAGCAGATACCATATAGGAAGGACAGACCGATGTATTCCGGAATGTCTTATTCTGAAAGCGGAGTGGAGCCTTGGACCATTACGGATATACAGAAGGAGTGTATAGAGAAAAGATTTGTAAGGCATTTCCTTATTAAGAATGTCGAATCTGTTGAAGTTGCCGTGAAATGGAATAATGCAGCTCAGGCTTTGGCGGAAGAAGGACGCATAGCCGTTCCTTTGAATAATTCTTCAGATCCAAGACATTCGCTCAGGGCAGATCCTGAGTTCACTGCTGGAGGTGGCAATATTTCCATGTGGCCAGAGGCTCTTGGCATGGCTGCGACTTTTGATACGGGACTCCAGAGAGAATATGCTCGGATTGTAGCTAAGGAATTGAGAGCATTAGGTATTACGACATTTCTTGGCCCTCAGGTGGATATAGGGACAGAACCGAGATGGTTCCGGTATTCGTGCTGTATGGGTGAATCTCCGGAATTCATTGCTGCAGCCGCCAGAGAATTCTGCGATGAGCTTCAGGATACGGAGGACAGCGAAAATGGCTGGGGATGTGAAAGTGTCATCGCTATGGCAAAGCACTGGCCTGGTGGAGGCTCGTGTGAGGCCGGGCGTGATGCTCATTACGGCAGTGGCAAATATGCTGTGTATCCCGGCGGAAATTTTGATCTTGGAAAGAAACCGTTCATAGACGGTGTTCTTGACCTTCCGGGAAAGACAAAAAGAGCAGCATCCGTAATGCCTTATTATTCAATATCTTTTGGTGTGACGGGAGAAAATGTCGGTCAGGCTTTTGACAAGCATGTTATTTCTGTGCAGCTGCGTGATTCTCTTGGTTATGATGAACTGGTCTGTACGGATTGGATGATTACAGAAGATTACAAAGGTCCTGGTATCCATTACGGAAAGCCATGGGGGATGGAGAATGCGTCAAAGGCGGAACGGTTCCTTAAGGTATGGCTGGCGGGGTGCGACCAGTTTGGAGGTAATATTGACTATGCTTCTGCGATGGAAGGATATCGTCTGGGCCAGGAAAGATATGGTGCTGAATTCATGGAAAGCCTGCTGCGCAGATCTTCTGAGAGGGTGTTGAGGAACATGTTCAGAGTGGGCCTGTTTGAAAATCCATATCTTGTTGTCAGCCGGTCTGAAGATATTGTCGCTTCGGATGAATTCTGCAAGGCAGGATATGAAGCCCAGCAGCGTAGCATAGTGATGCTGAAGAACAGATGCCTGCCTCTGGATAAAGGAATTACGCTGTATGTGCCGGACCAGGTCATTCCGGAACATATGAGCTATTGGAACAGGGTGACGAAGGCAGATACCTTGCGTCATTCGCAGTCATTGAAGGACGAGCGCAGGTTCAATATAACCGATTGCCCTTCTGATGCTGATGCTGCTCTTGTATTTGTCAATGCTCCGATGCCTCTGAAAGGGTATGACCATGGATATGTGCCAAAGCCTCTGCAGTATTCGCCATACACAGCTACATATGCACGTGAACATAGCATAGCCGGTGGAGATCCATATGAAGAGAGTCCGGACAGGAGTTACAGAGGACGATCCGCGCAGGTATATAATGATACAGACCTTGAATTGGTCCGGAAGGTCAGGGATGAAATGGAAGGCAAGCCTCTGGTACTGGTAGTGCAGTATGAGAATCCGTTTGTGCCTGCCGAGATAGAGCCATATGCCGATGCGATTCTTCTGGTATCTTTTGTACAGCATCCGGCGGTAATGGATGTCGTGAGTGGTGATTTTGAACCTTCCGGGAAATTGCCATGCCAGCTTCCTGCAGACATGCGGACTGTGGAAATGCAGTATGAGGACACTCCGTTCGATATGGTGTGTCATATGGATGAAGATGGAAACAGATATGATTATTCTTTTGGATTAAATTGGAAAGGAGTGATAAAATGAAAAGGATCCTGATTACCATGGTGCTTCTGCTGCCGATGATGGCTCATGCAGCTAAAAAGCCATATTCTCTTGTGTGGAACGATTTCAACATCAAGGATGATACAGGTCTCATGGTACTGGGACATGTGAATGTCTCCAGGCCGTATCTTGAGATGAATTCCCGCTGGTCCATCGGTTGCGAATGCCTTGACAGGGATTATGCCGATTTTGACAAGATCGAGGATTTCTACGGAGAATTGGGAGCTGGTTATGCCAGGATCCAGTCAGGCTGGGCGCGCTGCGAACAGAAGAAAGGCCGGTATGACTTCGGGTGGCTGGACAGGATTGTCGACGGTCTGATAGCTCAAGGAGTCAAACCATGGATGTGTCTCTGTTACGGCAATCCTCTGTATAGTGACGGCGGCGTCAGTCTGAATGCAACGATATTTTCCGATGAGAAGGTCATGGAGGCTTGGAAGCGTTATGTCACTGCTCTTGTGAAACATTTCAAGGGCAGGATATATATGTTCGAAGTCTGGAACGAACCGGACAGTGGGGAGAACAAGAAGTACCCTGAGAGATATGGTGACCTCTTTGCTGCGACAGCAGAGGCCATCCGGGAGTCTGATCCTGACGTCATGATTGCCGGCGGTTCTTTTACGGCCCGATTCCGTATGGACTGGATAACCAGGGCACTTGAACGCATCAAGGAGAAGGGTGCGATAGAGGAACTGCAGGCAGTTACCTTCCATCCTTATTACCCGATTCCGGAAGAAGCAGATGATGCGATTGTCCGTTTGGGTAATCTTGTCAGGACATACAATCCGTCTGCAGTTCTTCTCCAGGGAGAATCAGGTTGTCCCTCCCAGCTGGAATACAATCATGCTCTGTGTTATCACAGGTGGACCGAATATAGTCAGGTCAAATGGATCATGAGGAGAATGATGTGTGACTTTGCCCTTGATGTACCTTCGTCAATATTCACGATGGTCGATCTTCAGTATGATTTCATGCTTCAGTCTTTCGGACTGGTGAGAATGAATCTTCTTAAGGAACCGGTCTACAGGCGTCCGTCATTTTATGCAGTCAGTCATCTTGTGGCGATTCTCGATTCGGAAATAGAGCCGTCTGAAGGGGTCTCCGTAAAAGAAAGTCGCGGACATGAAGTCCGGGCTGCAGGTATATCCAAGGATGGGAAATGTGTCGGAGTCGCTTTCTGGAGGGGAGATGACAAGCCTTCGGATATTCTGGACAAGGAGAAGGTCAATGCACTGGTACAAGGTGTCGTCTTTGAAAATCCTGTTCTTGTCGATCCTGTTACAGGAAGAGTCTATGACCTGAGCTATGTGATGCTTCGCGGGGGACAGCAGAGATTGGAGAATGCAACCAAGTTCACAGGTCTGCCGATGTGGGATTCTCCTCTTCTGATCATGGAGAAGGATGCATTTGATTGGACGGCCTGCGAACTTCCTGAGGGCTATGTCCCTTTTGTCGACCATGTCGGAATCTGAGACTTATCTGAAGTTTAACGATATAATGATATTGAAATGATAAAGCTATTGTCTCTAATTACAGCATTGCTGTTGTGTGCTGCATCTTCAGCTCAGGTGTACGTTCCGAAGGAAGGTGAAATCCGTTTCAAGGTGCTTCAGACCACAAAGGACAAACCTCTTCACCAGATCAGGACGAGTTCTTTTACCCGGCATCCTTTCACTACCTTGAAATCCATAGACCTTGATGTCGCGAAACCCTCCCATGAGTATTTCGGGTGCGGTGTGTCCATGACGGATGCGTCATGCTGGATTCTTTCCCAGATGGACCCTGAGGCTCGTCATAAACTTCTTAAGGATGCATTTACGACACGTGGAATGAACCTTTCCATGGTTCGTCTTAATTGCGGCGCGAGTGACTATTCTACCGAACTCTATAATTATAATGACACGCCAGGTGATGTGGAGATGGAGCATTTCTCGATTGCCCGTGACGAGGCTTATCTCATTCCGGTAGTCAAGCAGATATATACATATTGTCCCGATCTCTTCGTGTATTCGGCTGTCTGGAGTGTGCCCGGTTGGATGAAGGATTCCGGTGCGATGTGCGGAGGAAGTCTTCTGGATGAGTATATGCCGGCTTTTGCCAATTACTGGGCTGCATATCTCGATGCATACAGAAAGGCTGGTATAGAGATAGATGCCTTCTCCGTGCAGAACGAGCCGGCAACAGACCAGAGGGGATACAATCCTGCTACATACGTATCTGCAAAGCAGGAAATCGAACTTGCTGGCAGACTTCTTCCTGCGGTTCTGAAGAAGAAGGGTCTTAAGTCTCAGATATGGGCTTGGGACCACGATTATGGTGGATGGGAAAGAGTGATGGAAGTGCTTGCAGACAAGGATGTGAGGAAGAATATTTCAGCAGTGGCATGGCATCCGTACAGTGGCAAGCCGTCTATGATGAAGAATATCACGAAGGAATATCCAGGCACAGTGATGCATCTTACGGAAAGGGGACCGAATCTGGTGATGACCGATGTTCAGGATCCTAAGTGGTTCGCCGATGTTATATTCGGCGCACTCAATAACGGATGTTCTTCATATTCAAGCTGGAACCTTGTGCTTGATCCTGACGGACAGCCTTGTACCGGACGGTATGCGTGCGGCGGACTTGAGACGGTAGACCTTGAGACCGGAGAAGTGACTAAAAGTCATCAGTATACAGTGTTCCACCAGTTCTCTCCTTATGTCAGGCGCGGTGCGAAGATCATGAGCATAGAACAGCCTGATGAAGATATAACAGCCATCACTTTCCTGAATCCTGATGGAGAATATGTAATATGTGTGGCTGCCGGACATAAACCTAAGACACGCCAGAGGGTGCAGGTCAAGTTTAAGGACCAGTATCTCGGACTGCCTCTCCCGATGGAGACATGGTCTCTTACTACGATCATAATTGAAAAGGGACAGAACTGAACGCACTGATGTAATGATGAAGTTGCTAGATATCATATTCCTCTATTTGCTTTCTGTCAGTATATTATCGGCCCAGTCTCTTGACAGGGAGAAGGCAAGGAGCGTATATTGTCAGTATGATTTTCAGGCCGAATGTGCGGACACCCTTGCTCCGAAGGGTTTCAGTCCGTTCTATATCAGTCATTATGGACGTCATGGGGCAAGATATATATATAATGACAGAGAGTACGGACTCCTCTATGATGTGTTTAGCCGTGCGGCAGAATACGATGTGTTGACTCCGCTTGGCAAAGAACTCCATGATAGATTCATGACGGTGTATCCACATTTTCATGGACGTGCCGGAGAATTGACGATGTATGGTCAGGACCAGCATCGCAGATTGGCTGGAAGAATGTTGGAGGCTTTCCCTGAGATATTCGGAAAAGGTTCCTATGTGGATGCAGTATCTTCTACATATTCCCGATGCATAATGAGCATGAATGCATTCTGCGATGTGTTGCGTTGCAATGGGATTGAAGTAAGCGAAGATGTGGATGGCAGGAAAATGTGCTATCTGGTTCCGTATACCGGACATAATCCCAGGTTCAATGGGGAAGACCAGAGCTGGCGCAAGGAGTACGGAGACTATTTTGATTCACGTTTTGACAGGAAGGCCTTCTATGCGCGCCTTTTCACGGACTCATCCTTTGTTGAAACAATTGAAGAGGATATGAATTTCATAATGACCCTTTATTATATGGATGCTCATATGGCAGGTACTGAATATCCGGAGCTAAGTTTTGCTGAGGCTTTCTCTGATACGGATTATGCCTTGTGCAATGAAATGGACAATATCAAGTTCTACATGCGCAAGGGATGGGGTGAAGGACGACAGGGAAGTGTGAATGTGGCCTTGGGCGAGGCTCTTATGCGGGATATTCTGGATAAGGCTGAAATAGCAGTGGCAACGGGAAGAACCGGAGCAGATCTTCGTTTCGGGCATGACGGGGCGGTAATGACGCTTCTGGCATTCCTTCGGGCTGAAGGATGGGATAATAAGGCTGACGATATGAGTGACATCAGGAATGTGTGGAATTCATGTGAAGTGCCGATGGCATCGAACATAAGGTTCATTTTCTTCAGGAAAGGTGATACGGTCCTGGTCAAGGTCCAGCATAACGAAAACGACCTGAAGCTTCCTGTCGCATCTTATGAGGGACCATATTGCCTTTGGGAAGACTTCAAGACTTTCTACAGGAATTTGATAAAGGAATCGGATTCTATCCTGGATTCGTACTCATCAGCAGCATGATTCAGTATTCATAACAGAAAAATTAACACTAAACAACGGTATATGACATTAATTGACTGGACAATCGTAGCGCTATTCTTATGCGCCCTGATAGTAATAGGCTATCTCTTTTCCAAGAAGAACAAGAATATCGAAGATTATTTTGTCGCGGGGCGTTCCATGCCGGGCTGGTTGGTAGCGATAGCTGCAACGGGAACCTCAATCAGTGCCGGAACTTTTGTCGGATCCCCGGAACTTGGCTTCAATACGAATCTGACATACGTCATGAACCTAATCGGTGCCATCTGCGGGGGTTCTCTGGTTGCTGCACTGATTCTGCCTCGTCTATATAATGCGAAGACAATCACCATCTACGGTTTCATAGGTGACAGATTCGGAGAGACATCAAAGCGGTCTACCTCACTTATGTTCCTTATCGGACAACTGTTCACTTCCGGCAGCCGCCTTTTCATAGCTGCCATCGCAATCAGCGTGATAGTATTCGGCAACATACAGTTCCAGTTCATGGTATGGAGCATAATCATCCTTGGTCTGGTATCTACGGTATATACGATGCTCGGAGGCATAAAAGGTCTTTTATATATAGATACATTCCAGACACTGCTGATGATACTAACCGGCATTCTTGCTCTTTTACTCATTGCTTTCAGCATGGGAGACTACAGTTTTGCCGAGATATGGCGGACCCTGACTGCTGATGGGTTTGTGAAGGCGCCGGCAGCCGCTGGCGTGACTCCGGGACTGGCTGCAGACGGAACATTGAACGGGTGGACAGAGGGAAACAAGATGCAGATTTTTGATCCTTCCCTCGACTTCAGCAGACCATATACCATCCTTGGGGGACTGATCGGCGTTGCTGTCTTCAAGATCGCCCAGTTTACTACTGACCAGGAATTTGTACAGCGTCAGCTGACATGCAAGGATGTCAGGCAGGCTGGACGTTCTCTGGTCGCATCTCAATTGCTTAGTCTTCCTACTGTGCTTGTATTCCTGTGCATCGGTCTGCTTCTGTATGCAAAGTACAGACTTGACCCGATAGCGGATGGAAGTCTGGGCGCCGGTTTCTTCACTGATGCGCGTGATGTCTTCCCTCAGTATATAAAAAACCATATTCCTGTAGGTGTACGTGGCCTTATGATCACAGGACTGCTTGCAGCGGCTCTGTCAAGTTTCAACTCTGCAATCAATTCCATGGCTTCCAGCTTCGTTGCAGACCTGTATCTGCCTATCCGTCAGCAGAGAGGAAAGGTTGTCGGAAACGATGCGGATCAGATTGCTTCATCGCGATGGATAGTTATCCTTATGGGGGTCCTTCTTACTGCTTTTGCAATCCTTACCTGCGTGATGCAGCAGTCCAGCGGACTCAATCTTGTGGATTTCGCCACAGGTGTCATGTGTTTTGCGTATGTGGGAATGCTAGGTGTCTTCCTTACTGCAATCTTTACCAGACGAGGCAACAACAGGAGCGTGATTGCCTCTCTTGTGGCTGGTGTGCTGATAATCATACCTTTGATGTTCCAGAAAGAACTCTTCGGACAGAACTATATAGCATGGACATGGTGGTGTCCTATCGGAGCCATAGTGACTACGTTGATATGTCTCCTTGGAAAGCCATCAGCAGCTGGCCGCAGGCAGGAAAATCAGTAGAAACATAAAACATATCAGAAATGAGACAGGTAGTATTGTTGGAACCGAGGCATCTTGAACTCAGAGAGGTGCCGGATCTGAAGGCCTCAGATCTTAAAGAAGATGAAATACTTTTAAGAGTAAAGAGAATCGGCATATGTGGAAGTGAAATCCATTCATATCACGGACTTCATCCGGCTACATTCTATCCGGTGGTTCAGGGACATGAATACTCTGCGCAGGTTGTGGCAACCGGAGATGCGGTAACAGAGGTGGTTCCCGGAGACTATGCGACTGCGCGCCCTCAGCTGGTATGCGGAGAATGTGGCCCATGCCGAAGAGGACAGTATAACGTTTGTGAAAAACTGCGCGTCCAGGCGTTCCAGGCCGATGGTGCCGCACAGGATTATTTTATAGTACCTCAGGACCGTGTGGTAAAGCTTCCGGCAGGTATGTCTCTGGATTATGGCGCAATGATAGAGCCGGCAGCTGTGGGTGCTCATGCTGCATCCCGTGCCGGCGACCTGACAGGAAAGAATGTGGTCGTTTCAGGTGCCGGAGCTATAGGCAATCTGGTGGCGCAGGCTGTGATTGCCCGTGGCGCTAGAAAGGTGCTTATAACAGATGTAAGTGACTTGAGACTCGATATCGCGCGTCAGTGCGGGATAGAACATACGCATAATGTTTCCAAGGCCCCGCTTGCGGAAGCTGTTCAGGAAGTGTTCGGTGAGGAAGGTTTCCAGGTGGCCTTTGAAGTGGCAGGTGTGGAATCCTCGGTCCGTTCCCTTATGGAAACCATTGAAAAAGGAGGAACTGTTGTCATAGTGGCCGTCTTTTCCAAGGATCCGGCCTTGAGCATGTTCTATCTTGGTGAACATGAACTCAATATAGTGGGAACCATGATGTATCGCCACGAAGATTACCTGGCTACGGTACAGGCTGTTTCTGAAGGACGTATCAATCTGGAACCACTGATCTCCAACCGTTTTTCTTTTGAGGAGTATGATGCGGCTTATAAATTTATTGATGAAAACCGTATGACTTGTATGAAAGTTATCGTAGATTTGGAGAAATAAAAATTCAGGTTATGGATAAATTGAAGATAATAGGTCTCGGAGAAATCGTATGGGACAGGTTCAGGAACTATGAACGTCTTGGAGGAGCTCCTCTTAATTTAGCGTATTTTGCTTCGCAGCTCGGTGCTGAGGCATATGTAATCAGTGCAGTGGGCAAGGATGAGGCAGGTGAAAGGACATTGGCTGTTATAGGGGAGATGGGCGTGCGGCCCGATGGCATCCAGACAAATGAATATATGACAGGCATCGTGGATGCTCTTCCTGTTGCAGGTACTGATGATATAGAATATGTCATACATGAGAATGCAGCATGGGACCATATCAGATATCCTGAGCAGGCTGATGAACTCCTGAAGGATGTTGATGTGCTGTGTTGGGGAACTCTCGCCCAGCGGGAGGAAGAATCCGCACAGAGTATAGGAAGAATTCTGTCCGTGGTTCCTGAGTCATGCCTGAAAGTATATGATATCAATATCCGCCAGGACTATTATTCGCGGGAAATCATAGAGGAATCCCTGAAGCATGCCGATATCCTGAAGCTTAACGAGAATGAGCTGCCTCTTGTCAAGGAACTGCTCCAGATAGATGGAAAGGAACCGTTGGAGGAACTTATGGAAAGGTATGGGCTTCAGTATGTGGTTCATACGCAAGGATCTGCGAAGAGTGAAATATATGGTAGGGAAGGATTGCTTTCGTCTGTTCCGACTAAGAAGGTGGAACTGAAGGATGCAGTAGGGGCAGGAGATTCCTTCACGGCTGTATTTGTGACATCCCTGCTGCAGGGAAAAGGTGTAAGACGCAGCCATGAACTGGCGGTGGAAGTCGCTGCGTATGTGTGTACGCAGGAAGGTGCCATCAATCCGCTGCCGTCACATATTCTTGAACTGTTATAACTTTTTGACCGGATGAAAAGGACTTTACTTATATTTTTGTTGTGTCATGTGGCAGCTGCCGTTTCCGCCCAGTGGAGACCGGCAGGTGATAACATCATGTCTCCTTGGGCTGAACATATGAATCCGGAGAATGTGCTTCCGGAATACCCTCGTCCGCAGATGGTTCGTGACCAGTGGATGAATCTTAACGGATTGTGGAGCTATGCGGTAACACCATGTGATGCACAGACGTTTACCCCTCAGGGACAGATACTTGTGCCATTTGCTATAGAGTCCGCCTTGTCGGGTGTAGGAAGGAATGTAGGCGATGAGAATGCTCTTTGGTATGAGAGGACCTTTACAATACCATCTTCTTGGAAAGGAAAGGATGTGCTTCTGCATTTCGGTGCCGTGGACTGGATGACTGATGTATGGGTGAACGGTTATCATGTAGGTGAGCATAAGGGTGGCTACGATCCGTTCAGTTTCAATATCACTCCATATCTGCGTAAATCCGGTGAACAGTCTTTGAAGGTCAGGGTCTATGATGCTACTGACCAGGCTTTCCAGCCTCGTGGAAAGCAGGTTGAGGTTCCGGGCCTGATCTGGTATACTCCTGTTACCGGTATATGGCAGACCGTATGGCTTGAGCCTGTCGCAAAATCGTATGTGGAAAGTTACTATGTTGTTTCCGACCTTCAGTCCAAGACCATGACGGTATCGGTTGATGTCGCTTCCGTTCATGTTGACGATATCGTCAGGGTAGATATTCTGGAAGGAGGTGTCGGATATTCGGCTGAAACACCTTCAACAGAGGTTGTTGCTTACGCGGAATGTATATATGGTAAAGCGCGGCTGACTCTACCTTTTGTAAATGCCTGGTCTCCTGACAGCCCTTATCTATATGGTGTTAAGATCTCTCTTATGCGTGATGGAAAGATATTGGACACAGTGGAAGGATATACGGCAATGCGTGAGATCAAGGTGGCTATGGATACCACTCCCAACAAGTACAGAAGGATGGCTCTCAATGGTGAGTTCCTGTTCCAGTTCGGGCCTCTTGATCAGGGATGGTGGCCGGACGGACTTTATACAGCACCTACAGACGAGGCTTTGAAGTTTGATCTGATCAAGACCAAGGAATGGGGTTACAATATGGTGCGCAAGCATATAAAGGTAGAACCGGCCCGTTGGTATTACTATTGTGATATGCTGGGCCTTATTGTTTGGCAGGATATGCCTAACGTAGCTGACAATCATTCGCTTATGATGCCTCATCGACCAGAAGAGATAGGAAAGATGCAGAGAAACAAATGGGCACAGGACACATTCAGCATTCCGGGAACTGATTGTCAGGTACCTCCTCTGTGGAAGGAAAATTATTATGATGAATGGCGTGAAATCATCACTGACCTCCGCTGCTTTCCGTGCATTCTTGTATGGGTGCCTTTTAATGAAGCGTGGGGGCAGTTCGATACTGAGGAAGTAGCAGCCTTTACAAAGGCGTTGGATCCGACACGTCTGGTTGATGCTGCTTCTGGAGGTAATCTCCGTTTCTGCGGCGATATAATAGATGTGCATCACTATCCGGCTCCTGCACTCAATGCTTTTGACAGAAAATATGTCAATGTACTGGGAGAGTATGGAGGCATAGGTTATCCGGTAGAAGATCACCTTTGGCAGAAGGATGCGAACTGGGGGTATGGAGACGTTATGACAGACGGAGAACAGGTCCTGGATCTCTATGAGGAATTCGCCTTGATGCTTAAGACATTTATTGCAAACGGCTGTGCAGCTGCCGTATACACCCAGACTACAGATGTGGAAGTGGAAGTCAATGGTCTTATGACATATGACCGCAAGGTCATCAAGATAGATGAGGACCGCTTTGCGGAAATAAACCGTTCTGTCATAGAGGCTGGCCCGAAAAAATAAGAAAGAATATGATGAAAAGATTGTCAATGTTCCTCCTGCTCCTGTTACCGGTGGGTCTTCAGGCTGCAGGGAAACTCGAACCGAAGGCTTCCGATGAGGCCGTTGTAGTGGAAGGTAATGCCCGCTTTACAGTGCTGACTGACCGCCTGATCCGTATGGAATGGGCTGAAGACGGCTTGTTTGAAGATCGTGCGTCACTTGCTGTAGTCAACAGGTGTCTTCCTGTCCCTGATTTCAAGGTTCGTCGTTCCGGAGATGTCCTTACGATAAAGACATCACGTCTGACCCTTGCCTATGAGGGAAACGAATGTTTTTCGGAGGATAACCTTGCTGTCACCTTCCAGCTTGACGGAAAACAGCAGAAGTGGTATCCTGGCAAGGAGGATACAGGCAATCTTCTTGGAACCTCGCGTACTCTTGACGGCTGCAACGGATTCGGGAAACTCAATCCTGATGATCCTATGGAGCCTGGTATAATATCAAGAGACGGATGGACGATAATGGATGAGAGTGAAAGGCATCTGTTCGAGAAGAATGACTCAGATTGGGGCGAGTGGGTGGTATGCCGTCCTGAAGGCAGAAGGTTGGACTTGTATCTGTTCGCATATGGACATGACTATAAGGATGCGCTTGCTGATTTCGTGAAGATAGCTGGGCGTATCCCGCTTCCTCCTAAATATGCTTTCGGTTATTGGTGGAGCCGTTACTGGAAGTATTCCGATGAGGAGTTCCTGGCTCTTGGCAATGAATTCAGAAGCAGGGAAATACCTATTGATATCATGGTTATAGACATGGACTGGCATTATACCTATCCTATGACACGTGAGAAATATCCGAGGGATGAAGAAGGACAAAGGTTCGGATGGACCGGATATACTTGGAACCGGGATTATTTTCCAGATCCGGAAGGTTTCCTTGCCGACGTGCACGCCCTTGGACTGAAGACCTCTCTTAATCTGCACCCGGCCCTGGGTATCAGCGAAAGAGAAGAATGTTATGACCGTTTTGTTGCGGACTACCTGTCCAGAACTTCTGAATATGACGGTCCGCAAGGGTTCAGGAATGGCTCTCACCGTGTGCGTGTCCCTTTCAGGATAGACCAGCAGGAGTGGGCTGATGCCTATTTCAATTCGGTAATCGGTCCTCTTGAGGAGATGGGGGTTGATTTCTGGTGGCTTGACTGGCAACAATGGAAGATGAGCAGGTATACAAAGGACCTGAACAATACTTTCTGGCTCAACTGGACCTTCTTCAATGACAAGGTCCGTCAGGGAAAGCATGAAGGGCTGTCTGCAGAAAGACCTATGATATACCATCGTTGGGGAGGACTTGGAAGTCACAGGTATCAGCTGGGCTTTTCCGGAGATACATATGACACATGGGAAGTCCTCAGATTCCTGCCATATTTCACAGCAACAGCATCCAATGTGGGTTACGGCTACTGGGGACATGATATTGGAGGACATATGCAGCTTGTAAAACGGAATACGGAGGCCGAGATGCTGACCCGTTGGCTTCAGTACGGAGTGTTCACTCCGGTGTTCAAGACTCATTCTACAAATTCATCCCGTCTGGAACGTCGTATATGGGCATTCCCGGATCACTATGAATATATGAAGGATGCCATAGAACTGAGATATGCGCTTTCTCCTTATATATATGATGCTGCTCGCCAGGCTTATGATACAGGGGTATCGATATGCCGCCCTCTATACTATGAGTATCCGGAAGATGATAAGGCATATGAGTGTAATGAAGAGTTTTTCTTCGGTGATGACATTCTGGCTACAGTATTATGTCAGCCTGCAGATACGGTCACAGGACTGACTGAGAGGAAAATGTGGTTTCCTGGAGGATCTGACTGGTATGATATGGCGCACAGGAAAATGCGCAAAGGAGGAACAGAGGCGGTTCTTCATTATGCAATCGATGAGAATCCTTGGTTTGTGCGTTCTGGAGCGATAATACCTCTGGCTGCGGAGGGAATACAGAATCTTCAGTCTCCTCAGAGGGAAATGCGTATCTTCGTTGCACCCGGAAAGGGCACTCACTCATATGTTCATTATGAAGATGACGGTATTTCGCAGGCTTATGAAAAAGATTTCGCTACCACAGAGTTTGTATGCAAGGCTTCAGCGGCATCTTGTGTACTTGAAATAGGAAAACGTGTCGGAACCTATGATGGCATGCCTTCAGAACGTGCCTACACTGTGGTTCTCGGAGGCCTGGAAAGAAAACCGGTTGTGAAGCTGTCAGGAGGTATTACCTTACCGTCCGAATATGACCCGGAGACAAAGGAAGCAGTGATAATGCTGCCTGTCCTCAGGTCGGATGAGACTTGCCGGATTGATGTTAAGTATTAAAAAAATCAGATGCTCGGACTGTCAGGTCGGAGCATCTGATTCTTTCTTTATCTCATTATAGTGGCTTCTCTGTCAGGGCCAACTGAAATTATCTTGATCGGAACTCCAAGATACTGTTCCATGAACGCGATGTAGTTACGGAATTCTGTCGGAAGTTCCTCCTCGGTTCTGCAGTGAGTGAGGTCTGTATGCCATCCTTTGAATTCAGTATATACAGGCTGGATGTCTGCATATGTATCGAAAGGCCATTGGTCTGAAGGCTTGCCGTCCACGATGTAGGATGTGCAGACCTTGATGGTTTCAAATGAGTCGAGGCAGTCAGACTTCATCATTATCAGATCAGTCACTCCACTGATCATGACGGCATATTTCAATGCTACCAGATCAAGCCATCCGCATCTACGTGGGCGACCTGTGACGGCTCCGAACTCGTGGCCTATCCTGCGTATCTCCTCCCCGGTCTCATCGAAAAGTTCTGTAGGGAACGGTCCGCTTCCCACGCGTGTGCAATATGCTTTGAATATGCCGTATACGTGTCCTATCTGATGAGGATTCACTCCCAGACCGACGCATGCACCTGCACATGACGTTGTGGAGGAGGTTACAAACGGGTAGGAACCGTAATCGATGTCAAGCATGGAACCCTGTGCTCCTTCAGCCAGTATCTCCTTGGTCTTCAGGAGGTCGTTTACATAATATTCACAGTCTACAAGCTCGAATTTTCTGAGGTATTCCACTGCTTCCATGAATGCTTCATCTTCGGCATGAGGGTCACATTCGTATCCCATCTGATTGAGCAGGTTGATGTGTCTGTTCTGGAGCTTGGCATATCTGTCTGCAAAATCAGCAGCAAGAATATCTCCGACACGAAGTCCGTGACGGCTTATCTTGTCGGTATATGTGGGGCCGATACCTTTAAGTGTGGAGCCTATCTTGCCTTTGCCCATAGCTGCTTCATTGGCTGCATCAAGAAGCCTGTGGGTCGGTAGGATCAGGTGGGCTTTCTTAGCGATAACGATGCGCTCTGTCACAGGAATGCCTGTCTTCGCTCCGATGTTTTCGCATTCTCCCTTGAAGGTTATCGGGTCAAGCACGACGCCATTTCCAACTATGTTCTTGGCATCATCCCTGAATATTCCTGACGGAACAGATCTCAGGACGAAGCTTTTGCCGTCAAAATGAAGAGAGTGTCCGGCGTTGGGACCACCCTGAAAACGCGCCACTACCGGATAGTTTCCGGCAAGTACATCTACAATTTTACCTTTACCTTCGTCGCCCCACTGGAGGCCGAGTACAACATCAAGTTTCATGTCGTTATTATGTTCTTTTTATCGTTTCTCAGAAATTTGTCATCAGAATGGAAGATCGTCGTCAGGCTGATCGTCAATCACAGGGCTGGCCGGAACTTGCTGCTGAAATTGCTGTGGAGCATGCTGCTGTTGTCCGTATGGTTGCTGGGCCGGTGTCTGATACCCTCCCTGCTGCACAGCGGAATCCTGCTTCCTTCCCAGAAGCTGGAGAGTGTCTGCAACTACCTCTGTCGTATATCTCTTGTTTCCGTTCTGGTCATCCCATGATCTGGTACGCAGACGTCCTTCTATGTACAATTGAGTTCCCTTCCTGACATATTTCTCCACCACATCCGCTGTGTTTCTCCATACGACAACACTATGCCATTCGGTATGCTCCTGCAGATTGCCGTTTCTGTCGCGGTATCTTTCTGTTGTGGCAAGCCGAAGGGTGGCTACTTTTGCACCATTGCCGGCATCTCCTGTATAACGTACTTCAGGATCCTGGCCGACGTTACCTATCAGTATGACTTTGTTTATCATGATCAGTATTATTAGGGTCTTTTCAAAAACTTCGCAAGATAGTGATAATTTCTCACAAACAAGCAGACATTCTCTCTAAAGATGGCTTTTCTCCGGTAAAAATTTCATAGCCTGTCACAGCCTGATACAGCAGCCATGTCTTGCCGCCTGTATATCTTGTTCCGGTATTGCCATCTTTCATCTTGTCAAGCAGGATCTTTTCAAAAGCAGGGTTTTTATAGTTGGCTTCAAGTATGAATCTAGGTTTCCCGGATGTCAGGTCACAGTCGGTCAGGTCGTCTATCTGCCGGATTGCATCAGGAATGCAGTATATGATGATGTCGGCATCCCTGAAATGCATGCTGAATTCAGATAACGGACGGATCCTGTCATCATATAATGTCCTGTTCATCAGGATGGTGTCCATGCCGAGGGATTCCGCCGCCGCAGCAGCTGCCTTACCTGCACCTCCCATACCTGCTATCAGCACCCTCTTCATTTGACCGTATGCTTCGACTGTTTCTGTCAGCCATTTGCGGACTCCAAGATAGTCTGAGTTGAATGCCTTGATGCCTTCGGCTGTCTTCATAAGAATATTTGCAGCCTTTATTTTCTTGCATTCCTCTGAGAGTATGTCAGCCTTTGCATATGCCATTTCCTTGAATGGAGATGTTACGTTGATACCATCAAATCTGTCAAGGAAAATATCATAAGCTGTCTCAAAGTCAGCACTTTCAATGAGTTCATAGCAATATTTGCCTTCATAGCCTGCCTTGAAAAGGGCAGGAGAAAGCGAATGTCCTGTCGGATGTCCTATAAGTCCGAATTTCATAGATTGCGTTGTCTGACAGCCTCGAACATCAGTATTGCTGCCGAGACTGATACGTTCAGTGAATCCAGTCTGCCCAGCATGGGGATCTTTATATGCGCATCGGCTGCTTCTCTCCATATCCCGGTCAGTCCTTTTGCTTCTGTACCCATGATGATTGCAGTACCTTTCCTCATGTCTGTATCATAGTACCATTCGGAATCCTGCAACTGTGCTGTATATATTCTTATGCCTTTGTCCTTGAGCCATCTGATTGTCTCTTCTGAAGAAGCTGTGGCAACAGGGACTGTAAATAGAGCTCCTATGCTGGAACGTATGAGATTAGGATTGTACATGTCTGTAAGCGGATCGCATACTATGACAGCATCTGCGCCAGCTGCATCTGCACTTCTGAGAACGGCTCCAAGGTTTCCGGGTTTTTCTACAGATTCCAGTACTACTATCAGAGGGTTTTCCTTTATATCGAGACTTTCAAGGGTCATGTCTTTGCAGTGCATTTCAGCAATTACGCCTTCTGTGCTTCCTCTGTATGCAACCTTTTCGTAAAGGTTTCGTGGGATGTCTATGAAATTGCATGCGCAATAAGATGCGATTTGCTCAAGGTCGCCTTCCTGCATTATTTCCTGACATACGAAGATTGTATGAGGCTTGTAGCCTGCTTCCAGGCAGTGGAGAAGTTCTCTTTTGCCTTCTGTTACAAAAAGACCTTCCTGACGCCTTGTCTTTGACTTTTCCTGAAGATTGAGAAGAGTCTTTATTTTTGGATTCTGTGCGGAAGTTATCGTTTCTATCTTCATAGGAGATAAATTCGGTTATATCTGCAAAGATAGAATAAATATGCTTATCTTTGGCGAGGAAAAATGAGAAACTGATTTATATAAGCGGTTTGAACTTTATGTCTATGATGAAAAGAATCTTTTGTTTTCTCACTGCATGCATATTGATGTCTGCGGTGTTTTCATGTACAGAAAAGGATGATGTACTGTCTCCTGATGAAGACGGATCAGGAAATACCGTGACAGAAGGAAATCTGCAGCAGTTGTCGGAAGGTCCTTTCCTTATCGGAATAAGCGACCTGCATGCTTCTTATTGCAAGGTCAAGGTAACTCCTGATTCCAAGGACAAGCCATATTATTGCGGTGTTGTCACAGAAGATTACCTCACAGTCTACGGGGATCTGGATGATCTGTCAAATACTGTCAGGTATTACCTTAACAGCGTTTTCAAGGAGTACAAGGACGGACCGTTGTCTGATCTTTGGAAGATGGATGAGTATATGCGTGATGTCGAAGGACTGTCGCCGGAAATGAATTTTGTCGTATTTGCATGTCATGTAGATGACTCCGGGAACATTGTTTCTGATATAGAGGCCGTCAAGACAAGGACTACAAAAGTGATCATGTCAGAAAACGTCCTGGATATCAATATAGATGAAGTCTCCGCTGTAGATGCGAGGATTCACATAATTCCGAGCAATGATGACAGGTACGTATGGATGGAACTTCCTGATTACGTGTATGAAGGACTATCTGATTCCAGACTGCAAAGCATGCTTTTGAATTACTACAAGCCGTTTTTTGCCAGCAATGCCGTTTCCGGTGAAAATGTATACTACTTCAAAGGTGTTCTGGAGCCTGAGACCGATTACATGATTGTGGCATTCGGGTATGACGGGGACATCACAACACCTCTATATAAAGGCTTCTTTAAAACAGATCCTCCTGGAGATCCATCCGGTGTGACCTTCAGCTTTGAATATCCCAGCATGACCAGCCGCAGTGTGAAGGTTATATTCACTCCGTCTGACCTCAGTGTCTCATATGTTGCGATATTGGCTGAAGAAGATCTTCTGAACGAATTCGGCGGCGCAGATGGAGAAGGGGTCAAGGCCCTTCTTGATTCGGAAATACAGAAGACCATCCGCTATGGAGAATGTCGGAGCAGGGCGGATTTCGTGGAGAATTACGGTCATCGGGGTGTGCGTGACATAAGTTTTTCGATGACTCCAGGCAAAAAGCATTATGTGTGTGCCGTATGTATGGACAAGGAAGGAAATTATGCTTCCGAGGTTACTATGGAACTGGTGGTCGCTCCTGACGAGAAGGAAACATCTGCTACGGTATCAGCTACCTTCAGCAATTATTATGATGGAGATGCCTTGGCTGATTATGACAACCTTTATGAAGAATATGCCGGCTTTGCTGTCCTTCCTGTCACATTTGAATTGAAAGACGGAGCTGAATCAGCATTATATTCGGTGTATTCTTCTGATGTCCTTGAGGAAGAAGGTGCTGACGATGCTGATGTAAGGGAACTGATGCTTGACAATGATTTCCTCGGAATTTATACCTTCTATGCTCAGGACAGGGAAATCCTGCAGTTGGACTGGAATTATGATTACAAGCTGTTCATGATTGCATTTGATAAAGACAATAATGCCGGAGAACTTGTCACAATGGATATTCCTGCAATGAGCAGGAACGGGGCATCACCGGCTTCCGGATTCTGGATGTAACAGATTCCGGAATCTTCGTGTCTCTTGAAATTGAAGAAGCTGCATTCCTGGATACTCATGGAATGCAGCTTCTTTTAGGTTCGTATTACGTCTTCTTCTACAGACTCTTAGGCCTCATCTGAGGGAAGAATAGCACATCCTGGATGGTAGGGGAGTTGGTCATGAACATGGTCAGACGGTCTATTCCCATTCCGAGTCCGGATGTCGGAGGCATGCCGTATTCAAGCGCGCGTACGAAGTCCATGTCAATGAACATAGCCTCGTCATCTCCCTTGTCCTTAAGTTTTAGCTGGTCCTGGAAACGCTCATACTGATCTATAGGGTCATTCAGTTCGCTGTATGCATTTGCCAGCTCCTTGCCGCATACGAAAAGTTCGAAACGTTCTGTCAGCTCAGGATTTGTGCGGTGACGCTTTGTAAGAGGCGACATTTCCAC
Organism: Bacteroidales bacterium; assembly: GCA_017442315.1. GTDB lineage: Bacteria > Bacteroidota > Bacteroidia > Bacteroidales > UBA932 > Cryptobacteroides. The sequence continues at coordinate 89,121 of JAFRZX010000054.1, read as the reverse complement.
AGGGTAGTCTGTGATGAAAGTAGGCTGTACCAGATGCTTTTCGCAGTATTCACCGAAGATCGCATCTATCAGTTTGCCTTTTCCGAATGACGGGTCTGTTTCTACATGAAGTTTTTTGCAGGTATCTCTGAGTTCGTCCTCTGACATTCCAGCAACATCGACTCCTGCATATTCCTTGATTGCCTCAAGGATAGGGAGGCGGCGGAACGGCGGCTTGAAGTCGACCTGGTTCTCACCGATTGTGACTTCTGTCTTGCCATGGAGCTTGAGAGCAATCTTTTCGAGAAGCTTCTCCACGAACTCCATCATCCAGATATAGTCCTTGTATGCCACATATATCTCCATGCAGGTGAACTCAGGGTTATGGGTCTTGTCCATGCCTTCGTTGCGGAAGTCCTTTGCAAACTCATAGACTCCGTGGTAACCTCCGACGATCAGTCTCTTGAGATAGAGTTCGTTGGCGATACGCAGGTAGAGAGGAATGTCAAGGGCGTTGTGGTGTGTGATGAACGGACGTGCTGTCGCTCCTCCTGGTATGCTCTGAAGAATCGGAGTCTCCACCTCAAGGCAGCCGGCCTCGTTGAAGTACTCACGCATGGTAGCTACTATCTGGCTTCTCTTTATGAATGTATCGCGTACCTGAGGGTTTACTATCAGGTCTACGTATCTCTGTCTGTATTTGAGTTCGGGATCCGAGAATGCATCAAACACCTCGCCGTCCTTCTCCTTTACTATAGGGAGTACGCGGAGGGATTTGCTGAGGAGAGTCAGTTCCTTGGCATGGATTGAAAGCTGTCCGGTCTTGGTGATGAATGCAAATCCTTTGATTCCCACTATATCACCGATGTCAAGCAGCTTCTTCCATACTGTGTTGTACATGGTCTTGTCTTCTCCAGGGCATATCTCGTCACGGTTGACATAGATCTGGATACGTCCTGTCTCATCCTGAAGTTCTCCGAAAGATGCTGCCCCCATTATACGTCTTGACATGATGCGCCCGGCTATGACCACGTCCTGAAAGTTACCTTTTTCAGCATCGTATTCAGCCTTTATCTGTGCGGCTGATGTGTTGATAGGGTAAAGTGGTGCCGGATAGGGTTCGATACCGAGTTCTCTGAGCTTAGCGAGTGATTCTCTTCTGAAAAGCTCCTGCTCGTTGAGGTCCATAATGCTCATAGTCTATAATTTTTACCAGTTTATTCTAAAAAACCCACAAATTTAACAAAAAATCCATATCTTTGTATGCTATGGCGGTAGAAAAGATATGGAAATTGAGAGAAGTCGCTGATTCTGAGAATGTCAGTCAACTTTCTTCTGAACTAGGAGTGGATCCGGTGCTTGCCGAACTCCTTGTGCAGAGGGGTATCCGTACTTTTGATGAAGCCCGTTCCTTTTTCAGACCGTCGCTGGATGACCTGTATGATCCGTTCCTGATGGCTGATATGGATAAAGCGGTGGAGAGAGTTCATGATGCGGTCAAGGGCGGTGAAAAGATTCTGGTGTATGGAGACTATGATGTGGATGGCACTACCGCAGTATCCCTTGTCTATTCATTCCTGCGCAGATTGACCGCAAATGTCGATTTCTATATACCAGAAAGGTATGATGAAGGTTATGGCGTCTCGTATAAGGGAATTGACTGGGCAGCGGACAATGGTTTCAGCCTTATCATTACCCTTGACTGCGGAATCAAAGCCAATGACAAGGTGGACTATGCTGCCGGGAAAGGAGTGGATATGATCATATGCGATCATCATCTTCCGGAAAATGAACTTCCAAAGGCAGTGGCTGTTCTTGATCCTAAGCGTGATGACTGCAATTATCCTTTTGATGACCTTTCCGGATGCGGAGTCGGATTCAAGCTGGTGCAGGCATACTCGATGCGCTATGATATTCCGTTTGAGTCTCTTGTACCGTTGATGGATCTTCTGGTGGTAAGTATCGCTTCCGATCTTGTATCCATTACAGATGAAAACCGTATCCTGGCTCATTATGGCCTCAGGCAGCTTAACAGCAACCCGCGTGAGGGTCTGGCTGCCATGATACAGCTTTCAGGTCTTGAACCTATGCATCTGACCATAGACGACATTGTCTTCAAGATTGGCCCGCGTATCAATGCTGCCGGAAGAATGGAAACAGGAAGGATTGCCGTGGAGCTGCTTACGGCATCAGATGCAAGGACAGCGGTCAGGATAGGTTCAGAAATAAACGAGCACAACAATGAAAGGAAGAACATTGACCGTCGTATCACTCAGGAAGCGCTTGAGATGGTGGAGTCAGGAAAATGTCTTTCTTCGGACAATGCGACAATAGTCTATAATCCTGATTGGCATAAGGGTGTGGTCGGAATTGTGGCTTCCCGGCTTGTGGAGGCTTTCTATCGTCCGACAATAGTGTTTACCCGTTCTCAGGAGGGACTGGTCACGGGATCGGCGCGAAGTGTACACGGTTTCGATCTCTATGATGCAATAGAAAGCTGTTCGGACCTGCTTGAGAATTTCGGTGGACATCTGTATGCTGCAGGCCTTACTCTGAAAGAGGAGAATCTGCCTGTGTTCTGTGAACGGATCGAGAAAGCCATATCCGGCAGGATCATCCCTGAAATGCAGACTCCTGTGGTAGAAGTAGATGCAGTACTTAATTTCGCTCAGATCACTCCTAAGTTCCTGCGTATCCTGAAGCAGTTCCAGCCGTTCGGACCCGGAAATAATGCACCGGTTTTCAGAACTGATAACGTATATGATAACGGTATGGGTAGAAAGGTCGGTGCAGAAGGCGGTCATCTGAAACTTGAACTTATTCAGGAGTCACATCCGTACCATCATATATCGTCCATAGCATTCAATATGGCGTGTTATTTTGATCATATAAAGGCTGGCAATCCGGTGGATGTATGTTATTCGATAGTTGAAAATTATTACAGAGGAACCTCAAATACCCAGCTTCGCATCAAAGATATCCGTGAACGAGATGAAATGATCTGATGGCAAGATCTTCAACAGTCTGTCCGTCCGTATCTATTATGATGTGGGCGGTCTTTTCGTATGTGGATGACCTGAAGGCATGAAGCTCCTGGATGCGCTCACGAAGTGATGTGCCCGACGCAAGCATAGGACGCGCATCAGCTTTTCCCTCCAGATTCTTTGTAAGCATGTCGACAGAAGTCCTCAGGTATATGCATAAAGTCCCGTCATGTACAATCTTCGCACATTCCTCCCTCATGACGGTTCCCCCTCCCAATGCCATGACGTAATTTGCAGATTCTTCCGATCTTATTTTCCCTGCAATGCCTTTTAAGGCCTCATATTCCATTTCCCGGAAAGCTTCTTCACCGTCTGATTCAAAAATTTCCGCAATGCTCTTTTCTGCCTGTTCCTCAATGACATCGTCAAGGTCCAAAAAACGGCAGCAGAGCAGTTCCGAGAGTCGCCTCCCGACACTGCTCTTGCCGCATCCCATGAATCCTATAAGTGAGATTATCATTGTCAGAATAATGTCAGCTGTGGGTCGTCCATTTCCGGAAGGTCGATGTCGATAGGATCTTCCACCCCGGTATTGTCAATCTCTCCAGCCTGGTTCTCTGCTTCAGATACTTCCTGCTGCAGGTCATCTTCCGGTCTGTGGACAGGTTCTGTGAAGGCTACGCTCTTGACATCTAATGCGCTGACCTTCTTTCCTTTGGCCTGAAGTCCTTTTTTTGCTATATATTCTTCGGCATCCACCTGTTCCGGATCTCTGTTGGCGTTCTTTCCCCCGAAGGTTATCTCGAAACGTGGATGGAGATCGTCACTCAGTTCTACAAGGTAAGAGCCCTTTGAATCGGCAATGAAACTTACAGGAGTGTTGTCGCTGACATCGAACGAAAATCTCTTGACATAGAATGCTCCTACAGCCTTGTCGTAATACAGTGCAGTGTAGATACGTCCGGGATCGAACTTCAGTATTTTCAGAAGTTCTCCCTGGTACCTGTTGCTCAGGTCGAAGGTGGTGGTATAATATGTACCGTCCTTGAATATTGCCAGAATATGGTCAGAAGTGTTGAACTGTCCCAGATACAGTCCACGTCCGTCTTCATTAAGTCTCTGTATGTCCTCGTCGAACCAGATGTCCTTACCTCCTATCGTAGAGATACCTTTGGATTTGAGAGTTATCTTCTGGATAGGATTCTTTGACACAAGATTTCCTCTTGAGGCGCGTCCCTTAATAGCCAGCTGGGAGAAATCATATTCGTCGTTGGTCTTCTTGAGCTTAGGCCTAGGGCGGAAATATATCTTCACTGTTTCTGCCTCGCCATTGTGGTTGACTGTGAACCACAGAATCTGTGAGCCCGGTGTCCCTTGCGTGATGTCATACTCCTTGTCACGTGTCACGCTGGTGACGGCAAACCTTTTGGCGTAGCTCAGTGAAGTCTTTCCTTCACGGTAGATTACATTGTAGATTGTTCTCTGGTCGTTTCTGTCGAACAGCCCTACATACAGGATGTCCTTACCGAAGAAAGCTTTTTCACTGACCTTGGTGACAACGTATTTGCCGTCTTTATGGATGACGATTATCTCCGAAAGATCCGAACAGTCGCAAATCAGTTCGGCATTGTCCTCTTTCTTGAGTCCTATTCCTACGAAGCCTTCCGCCTTGTTAGCATAGAGCTTGGCATTGTTGCTTACAACTCGTGTACTTTCGATGTTCTCGAATTCAACGAGTTCGGTGAGCCTAGGATATGCCTTTCCGTATTTCTTCTTCAGGCTCCTGAAGTAATTTACCGCAAATTCCGTAAGATGTTCAAGATGGTTCTGTACTTCCTCCATCTCATCTTCTATACCTCTGAGCTTTTCGTCCACCGCCTTGGTATCAAACTTGGAAATCTTTCTTACAGGTTTCTCCACGAGTCTGTTGATGTCTTCCATCACGACAGGTCTCTTGAGCAGCTTCTGGTATTTGAGCATTTCTGTAAATACTTCCTGCAGCTGGTCTTCCCATGTCCTGGCATCACCTTCCAGAATCTTGTATACCTTGTTCTCGAAGAATATCTTTTCCAGGGAGTTGTAGTGCCATTCGTTCTCCAGTTCGTTAAGACGGATTGAAAGCTCCTGACCCAGAAGGTCTTTAGTGTGCTCAGTGCTGTAGCGCAGCATGTCATTTACACTGAGTACCTGAGGCTTGTTGTCAAGTATGACGCATGTATTTGGCGTGATTGACACTTCACATGCCGTGAACGCATATAGTGCATCTATGGTCTTGTCAGGAGAAACATCGTTTGGAAGATGAATTATGATGTTGACCTTTTCCGTGGTCAGGTCATCTATCTTCTTTATCTTTATTTTTCCCGTCTCCTTGGCCTTGAGTATTGACTCTATGACAACAGGAGTCGTCTTGCTGTATGGGACTTCTGTTATTGCCAGAGTGTTCTTGTCGATCTTCTCGATTTTCGCACGTATCTTTATCTTTCCCCCTTTGCGCCTGCTGCTGTATTTAGAGCAGTCAGCAGAACCTCCGGTGAGGAAATCAGGGAATATCTCGAAATCCCTGCCCTGAAGTATATCGATGGATGCGTCAATCAGTTCGTTGAAGTTGTGCGGGAGAATCTTCGATGCAAATCCTGCTCCGATACCCTCTGTACCCTGAGCCAGCAGAATCGGGAACTTGACTGGAAGTTCCACGGGTTCCTGGTTTCGTCCGTCGTAGGATGTCATCCAGTTGGTGGTCTTCGGGTTGAAAACCACCTCTTTGCCGAATTTGCTCAGGCGGGCTTCTATGTATCGTGGAGCTGCATTTGAATCTCCGGTCAGGATATTGCCCCAGTTTCCCTGGCAATCCACCAGATAATTCCTTTGTCCCAGCCACACAAGCGCTCCAAGGATGGACTGGTCACCGTGAGGGTGGAACTGCATCGCCTGGCCTACAATGTTGGCTACCTTGGTGAAACTGCCGTCATCCATGCGCCACATTGCATGCAGGACTCGCCTCTGCACAGGTTTAAGACCATCTATAAGGTGTGGTACAGCTCGGTAAAGTACGGTATATGATGAGTAATCGATATACCATTCCCTGAACATGCCTGCAAGCTTGTACTTGCGGCTGTTCTCTCCGAAGAGACGGTCAAATCGGCCTGATGGGGCTGAATCCGCATCTTCCGGGTCCACTCCTTCTATACTTTCCTCTTCGATGAACCCCTCATCAGGTAGTTCAATATCCTCAAAACTCATATCTGCCTTATTGGTTTTTAGTATTCGTATCCGAATTTTCTCAATTCCTTCTTGCTTTCTCTCCAGTCAGGATCCACCTTGACGAACAGCCGCAGGAAAACTTTCTTCTGGAAAAAGTCCTCCATGTCTATACGGGCCTGTGTACCGACTTTCTTAAGCGACTGTCCTCCTTTCCCGATAAGTATTCCTTTCTGGGTCTCCCTCATGACATAGATAACCGCGCTTATGTCGTATCTTTCCGAACCTTCCTTGAATTCCTCAATAGCTACCTCGCAACTGTACGGTATCTCCTCCTTATAATTAAGGAATATTTTTTCACGTATGATCTCGGAAGCAAAGAAACGCAGATTCTTGTCAGTGAACACGTCTTTGTCATACCATGCAGGTGCTTCCGGGAGATTGGCTGTTATCGCATCGAAAATATTGTCAAGATTGAATTTCTCCTGTGCGGAAGCCGGGTATATTACCGCATGCGGAAGCTGTTCCTTCCACCATTGCATCAGTTCCATTACCTGTTCCTGACTGCTGATGTCAATCTTATTGATCACCAGTATTACCGGGCATTCGATCTTCTGGAGTTTCGCTATATATTCTTCGTTCTTGTCTCCCTTCTCCACTGTATCTGTGACGTACAGTATGATGTCAGCATCACCAATTGCAGTATCCACGAAATTCATCATGCTCTGTTGAAGCCTGTAGTTGGGCTTCAGAATTCCTGGGGTATCGGAATACACGATCTGATAGTCATCTCCGTTGACTATACCCATAATCCTGTGTCTGGTCGTCTGTGCCTTTGCGGTTACAATAGACAGCTTTTCCCCAACCAGGGCATTCATAAGTGTGGATTTGCCGACATTCGGATTGCCGATGATGTTGACAAATCCTGCGCGATGTCTTTTGGTCTGTTCTCCCATTGCCGTATTGCTTAAAAAACAGATTCTACCTTTCTATAGGTAGGCTCCCATCTTAAGAAGATTTATTTCACCCTCTGTAAGATATCTCCATTCTCCTCTCTTCAGTCCTTTTTTGGTAAGTCCGGCAAAATAGACCCTGTCGAGAGCCTTTACATCATATCCTAGAGATTCAAAGATTCTTCTGACGATGCGGTTCTTTCCTGAATGTATCTCTATACCGAGCTTGCGGTGGTCGTCTGCTTCTATATATTCAAGTGCATCGGCTGCTATCAGTCCGTCAGAAAGCTCCACTCCACTGAGAACCTTTTCGTAGTCCTCCTGTCTGAGTTTGCTGTCGAGTGATACCTGATAAATCTTCTTCTTGTCGTATGAAGGATGAGTCAGCTTTTCGGCAATCTCACCGTCGTTGGTGAACATTAGGACTCCTGTTGTGGCCTTGTCAAGACGGCCTACAGGGAATACCCTTGAAGTACATCCTTTAAGCAGGTCCATTACAGTCTTGTCGGCGTGTGGGTCGCTTGCTGTGGTCACATAACCCTTAGGTTTGTTCATGATTATATAGACCTTGGCCTCACCCTTGAGTCTTTCTCCGTTGAACCTGATATCGTCAGTATAGATGTTTACCTTTGTGCCTAATTCAGTAACAACCTCTCCGTTTACTGTTACAACGCCTGCAAGGATGAAATTATCAGCCTCTCTTCTTGAACATACACCGGAATTGGCTATATACTTGTTGAGTCTGATCTCTTCCTTGATAGGAGCAGTTACCATGTCATTGTCCGAGTATGTGTCAACACTGACCTGGGGCCTTTTGCTGATCATCTTCTCTATGCCGCTTTCCTCCTCATTGCGGAAGTAGTTGAAATCCTTTTTATAGAAACTCTTCTTTCCTGTGTTCCTGAAATTGCCGTTGCTTCTTCTCTCCGGACGGTCTCCGAATGTTCTTTTCTCGGTCCTCTCTCCAAAGCTTCTTCTCTCCGGACGGTCCCCGAATGTCTTTCTTTCAGTCCTCTCTCCAAAGCTTCTTCTCTCCGGACGGTCCCCGAATGTTCTTCTTTCAGTCCTCTCTCCAAAGCTTCTTCTCTCCGGACGGTCTCCGAATGTTCTTCTTTCAGTCCTCTCTCCAAAGCTTCTTCTCTCCGGACGGTCCCCGAATGTTCTTCTTTCAGTCCTCTCTCCAAAGCTTCTTCTCTCCGGACGGTCCCCGAATGTTCTTCTTTCAGTCCTCTCTCCAAAGCTTCTTCTCTCCGGACGGTCTCCGAATGTTCTTCTTTCGGTCCTTTCTCCAAAGCTTCTTCTTTCATTGTTTCTGCCTGCGCCATATTCTCTACGGCCTTCAGACCTGCGGCCATTGCCGCCTTTTCTGTTGTTTTCCATTTCTATGTGCCTTACGGCTGTTAAATTGTTGATTATCCTTGGCTCACGCCAAATATTAATTTAGTTTAAAAATATATGTTATCGTTCCTTCCTGCATTGGAGGAGCATCAGCACTCATATTGAAATGCGCTCCTAATGCAGCCTTTCTAGCTGCCTGCCAAAGCATCTTGTCTGTCACAGTTGTCCCTTCGCTCCCCGGTACAGCTTTCTGTACAGTACCGTAATTGTCTACCCAGATGCTCACTACGACCTTCCCTGATGCCTGAACCGGATATGATGGCCTTGGAAGCGTACCGTTGACACTTCTACCAGCCAATTTTGCATTTGGTTCGCCAGAAGTCTCTCCTGTCTTGGTGTTGCCGGTTGCATGTCCTGCCTTAAGCGACTCAGATACCTTGTCAGCGGTCTGAGCTGCAAGAGTATCTTTTCTGGTGTTGTTCCTGGCGGAAGAAAACAGGGCCCTGCGGTCTATTTCCGGCTCTCTAGGCGGTTCGGGGATCTCTACATCGCCCTCATCTCCTATTGTAGCTTCAGGGGCTTGGTTGCTTTTTGTCCCTTCGTGCAACGCTTCCGACTGCTGCACCAGATTTATCGGCTTTACGGGGTCTGGAGTTGCAGTCTGCGGCCTTGTCCCATTCCATGTCTGCTTTGGCTTTTCAACCTCAGGTTCTTCAAAATCTATCAGTATCTGTTCTCTCTCAGGCGGAGGCGGATCCAGGTATGTGAATCCTGTTATGAAAAAACATACTATAAGAACGGCGTGTATGAACACTGAAAGGACGACACCTGTCGCCCTTGAACGTTTTTCCTGTCTTTCCCGTTCACGTATGTATTCCCTTTCCGTCATCCTATTCCGGTGAGGTTGCCATTATTACCTTGTAATGATTCCGTTTGGCAATATTCATTATAGCCACCACTTCCTTGATCGGGACAGTTTCGTCAGCATAGATGGAGAAAGTGGGGTCTTCTTCCGTCTGCAGAAGCTCTATCAGCTGATCCTCTATCATATTGAACCTTACAGGTGTCTCTTCACCGTTGATGTGGTATGAGAACGTGTCCGTATCCTGATAATGCTTGATGGATACGCTCACCGTTGCTTTTGCTGATACCTGACCGGTGCTTTTCGGCAGGAGAAGCTTCAGGGCGTTTGGATTGATGAGTGTAGATGTCACCAGAAAGAATATCAGCAACAGGAAAACGATGTCGGTCATTGACGACATCGAGAATCCGGAGTCTACCTTTGTTGTCCTTTTGATGGCCATTTCGGAAGTTGTTTAAATTTTTATCAACATCAGTTTATAGCTTGAATCAAACAGCTTCTCAGTCTATTTGTCGGAAGGTTCGTGAAGCATGTCAATGAATTCGATGGTTGTGCTTTCCATCTTGAACACCAGATTTGAAATCTGGGAAGTCAGGAAATTATAGCCGAAATAAGCGATGATGCCGACGAAAAGACCACCTACTGTAGTCACCATGGCTTCGTATATACCTCCTGACAGGAGAGTGATGTCTATATTGTTTCCTGCTGTAGACATTCTGAAGAATGCTTCTATCATACCGGTGACTGTACCAAGGAATCCGATCATCGGAGCACCGCCGGCTATTGTGGCAAGCATCGGAAGCCCTTTCTCAAGTCTGGCCACCTCTACATTGCCCATGTTCTCTACCGCTGTCTGGATATCCTGAAGCGGCCTTCCGATTCTTTCTATGCCTTTTTCCACAAGACGGGCAACAGGGGAATCATATTTCTGACATAATTCTATCGCAGACTTTATCTTTCCGTCATGAATGAAATCGTGTATGTCATTCATGAAATTCCTGTCGATCTGTCCGGCTTTGCGGATCATCCACCATTTGCTTCCGAAAATGTAGATTGCAATCACTGAAAGGATGAGGAGCACAATCATCAGCCAGCCTCCCTTTGTAGCCATATCGATGAGTGAAAGCTTCATTTCCTGCTGTATAGGTTCCGCCACAGCTTCGGCGGTCATCTGTAAAAGATTAGATAGCATAGTTTAGCATGTTTTAATATTCAATCAGCCTTATCGTTCAGGCATGTGCACAATCGTGCAAAAGTAGCTATAAAAAAGGGAATTTTAAAATTTATTTTCATTCATGATCATATGATGCTCCGCAGAAGAAAAGAGCTTTGCCCGGTACGGATGTGCCTGCGTCTGAACGTGTGCCTTCTGCAATGAGGTCGGCAATCCATGCAGGATCTTTTTTCCCCATTCCGACTTCTATGAGGGATCCGACTATAGCCCTGACCATATTGCGGAGGAAGCGGTTGGCCTTTATCCGGAATACGATATAGTCTCCGTGTCGGCATTGTGCGCCCATAAGCTCAGCATGGGATGGCTTGTAGGCGCTCCAGTATGCTTCGCTTATGCAGCATATCGAGGTGCTGTTGTTCCCTCCGGTTTTTTCAAAGCAGCTGAAATCGTGTTCTCCGAGCAGATGTCTGGCGGCTTGGTTCATCGCATCCATGTCAAGATTGTGGCGCATCCGGTAAGAGAAGTTTTCGCAGAAAGGGTCTTTTGTGAAGTGAATGAAGTAGCAGTATTCGCGGCTGCGGGCATCGTATCTGGCGTGAAAATCTTCAGAACATTCGGAAATTTCATGTATGGATATTTCGCGCGGCAGAATGGCATTTAATTTGTAGCAAAAAAGCTCCGCTTTTATGCTGATGTTGTCAGGAATGTCACAATGCGCAATATAGTTTATCGCATTGACATATGTGTCTGTGCGTCCTGCTCCGGTGACATGGATATCAGTTCCTGTCAGTGTCCTGAGTGCTTTTTCGATGGCTCCCTGAACTGTCTCGGCGTTGTTCTGGATCTGCCAGCCGCAGAATGTGCCGCCGTTGTATGATAGCCTGATCTTATATCGCATATTGTTACTTTTTACTGTTGTTCCGTTTGGTCGGAATTGATTTTATAGGTTGATGATATATATGTTTGAATATTTACATAGTTTTTTAAAGTGTGTTCAAGGCAATCGTGGGCGGTTAACATATGTGTCGTTCCATTAAAATGAGTATCTTTGTCGGTTTGAAAATGCAAAAATATCAAAAATCATATTTATGGAGAGCATAAACATTAAAGAATTGAATGAACGGATTCAGAGAGAAAGTTCTTTCGTTGACATTCTGACGATGGAAATGAACAAGGTGATTGTCGGACAGAAGCATCTTGTGGAGAATCTTCTCATCGGACTTCTTGCCAATGGGCATATACTGCTTGAAGGTGTGCCTGGTTTGGCGAAGACATTGGCTATCAATACATTGTCTCAGGCGGTGGATTCAAAGTTCAGCCGTATTCAGTTTACGCCGGATCTTCTTCCTGCCGATTTGCTCGGAACTCTGATATATTCTCAGAAGACAGAGCAGTTCCAGATAAAGAAGGGTCCGGTGTTCGCTAATTTTGTATTGGCCGATGAGATCAACCGTTCACCTGCAAAAGTGCAGTCCGCCCTTCTTGAGGCTATGCAGGAACGTCAGGTGACTATCGGAGATGAAACATTCAGGCTTCCTGAACCGTTCCTTGTCATGGCAACCCAGAACCCTATTGAGCAGGAAGGAACCTATCCTCTTCCGGAGGCCCAGCTGGACCGTTTCATGCTGAAGGTTGTGGTTTCTTATCCGAAGAAGGATGAAGAACGTCAGATTGTCCGCATGAATAATGCAGGAGAGTTTCCTAAGGTACAACCGGTCCTTAAGCCAGAGGATATAGTAAGGGCGCGTGAAGTGGTCAGGGATGTGTATATGGATGAGAAGATAGAAAGGTATATCGTGGATATAGTATATGCTACGCGTACTCCTAAGGAGTATGGTCTGGACCGCATTGCAGGCTTCATTTCATATGGAGCGTCTCCGCGTGCCAGCATTTCTCTTGCCATGGCATCAAAGGCTTATGCATTCATAAAGAGGAGAGGGTATGTTATTCCGGAGGATGTGAGGGCGGTATGCTATGAGGTGTTGCGCCACCGTATCGGACTCACGTATGAGGCAGAGGCGGAGAATATGACTACGGATCAGATAATAGCAGAAATCATCAATGCAGTGGAGGTACCTTAGAAACTGTTTGAAATTTTATCTGAAAATTAATCCATAACAGGAATTCTCCATTCCTTCCGTTCAATCGTATTGGCTGTCATTCCATGCAAGTCGAGGAATCTAGAAAAATGTATGAATAGTAATTTGTCAGCAAACGACCTTCTGAAGAAGGTGCGAAAGATAGAGATCAAGACCAGGGCTTTGTCCCATCAGATATTTGCCGGAGAATATCATTCTGCCTTCAAGGGGCGCGGAATGGCATTCAGTGAAGTGCGTGAATATCAGTATGGTGATGATGTCCGTAATATGGACTGGAACGTAACTGCACGTCTGCGAAGCCCGTATGTCAAGGTCTTCGAGGAGGAGAGGGAACTTACGGTTGTACTTCTTGTGGATGTCAGCCGTTCGAGGCTGTTCGGTACGGCTGGCGGAAACAGAAAGGATATTCTGGCAGAAATCGCAGCAGTACTTTCATTCTCAGCAATAATCAACAATGATAAGGTGGGAGCCTTGTTCTTCAGTGAGAAGGTGGAAAAGTTCATTCCCCCAAAGAAGGGACGCAGTCATCTTCTTCATATAATCAGGGAGATAATCGAGTTTGAGCCTACGACAGACGGCACGGATATTTCTGAAGCTCTGAGGTATCTGACCAATGCAATCAAGAAAAAATGTACGGCATTTCTTCTGTCGGATATGATTGATGTCAACAAAGATGGTACTCCGAGGTATGAGGAGGCACTGAAGGTAGCTGTAAACAGGCATGATTTGTCAGTTATCGAGGTGTATGACCCTCGTGAGAGAAGTCTCCCGGATGTGGGACTGATACATGTGAAGGACTCTGAGACAGGCGAGGCTGCATGGGTGGATACTTCTGACAGGAGGATGAGACAGACGTATGAGAAGTGGTTCCATGACATGGAGCAGGCTTCGTCGCGGCTTTTCATGAGATATAATGTGGATAAGGTGAGCATCGCAGTCAATGACGATTATGTCAAAGGACTGATGACATTGTTTAAAAACAGATGAATATATGCGTAATGTATTTATATACATAATTTTGTCTACACTTTCGGCTGTTGCTTCCGGATATGATGGAGGTAAGGGTACCGTGGTGCAGATGAATGGAGCATACCTGCAGCCGTTGCAGGAAAGGGATTCGGTCCTCATAGCAGATCAGATATTCTACGGGTTTGATCTTTCTGGTGTGGAAGAGGGGACGTTGTTTGCCTTTCCGCAGCTTAAAGATACTCTGATGACGAACATACGTGTTGTCGGGCCATGGGTAATGGATACGGTCAAGGTGACACGGCAGAAGAAAGGTGGTCCGGCGCTTATGGATCTCAAAGGAGGAGTCGTGATAACGTCTTTTGATGAAGGCATCTATATGCTTCCGCCGCTTGCAGTACAGAGAGTATCCGCGGATGGTGTCGTCGACACCCTTATATTTGACTCAAAAAGACTTGAAGTCAAGACTATGCCTGTGGATACAGCGACTTTTGTCGTTCATGATATAAAGGAACAGATAAGATATCCGGTTACATTCAGGGAAGTTATTCCTTGGGTGGCGGCAGGACTTGCATCTGTGGCTCTCATATGGCTGGCTGTCTGGCTGCTGATCCGCTACAGACGCCGGCATGATCCGGCATATGCCCATAAGGATCCTCCTCATATAGTGGCTTTGCGGAAGCTGGACGGATACCGCGGCAACAAGATGTGGGCTCCGGAAAAGCAGAAGGCATTTTATACTGGTGTGACCGATACTCTTCGTGAATATATTGCCGCACGGTATGGGATAGGTGCAATGGAGATGACAACTGCGGAGATATTTGCAGGTATTAAGGATTATGATGTACCTGAGGAGTTGCAGAAGGAACTGCGTGAACTCTTTGAAAGGGCTGATTTCGTAAAGTTTGCCAAGTTTGTGGCTTCCGAGGATGAGAATGCCGGTGCTTTGCCCCTCGCTGTACGTTTTGTTACATCGACATACCAGGCGGATATTGCTGCAGATGAGGATGAAAAGGAAAATCAAGGAGGTGAATGATGTATTTTGAGTATCCGAAACTGCTTTGGCTTCTGGTGATACCGGCTCTTCTGGTATTACATTATATATATCTTGAACTGGCTCAGAGACATCCTCATATGAGGGTGTCCACATCTGTTCCATGGACAGTCGGAGGACGTACTTTCATGTCATTCTTCCGACATGTGCCATACATGTTGAGGATTTGTGCCTTATCATTGATAATCATTGCCATATCCCGCCCAAGGACGTCGGAGAAGATGGAAAAGACCGATACGGAAGGTATTGATATCATGCTGGTGATGGATGTGTCCACAAGTATGCTGGCAAGAGACCTTGTTCCAGACCGCATCAGTGCTTCCAAGGATATTGCTATCGAATTCATATCCCAGCGTCCTACTGACAGGATGGGCATAGTTGTCTTTGCCGGAGAAAGCTTCACTCAGTGTCCGCTTACGACAGACAGAGCTACTCTGATCAATCTGATGAAGGAGGTTCAGACAGATCTCATAGAGGATGGAACAGCGATAGGGAACGGCCTTGCTACCGCTGTTGCAAGAATGAAGGATTCGGATGCGAAAAGCAGGGTGGTGATACTTCTCACTGATGGTGTAAACAACAGAGGTGAAATATCCCCTCAGATGGCAGCGGAGATAGCGAAGACATATGGCGTGCGTGTCTATACCATAGGTGTCGGAAAAGAGGGAATGGCTCCATACCCTGTGATGACTCCATGGGGTGTTGAAGTGCAGCAGGTAAAGGTCGAGATAGATGAGAAACTTCTTTCTGAAATAGCTGAGGCTACCGGTGGGAAATATTTCAGAGCTGTGGACAATACTAAACTTGCGCAGATCTACAGTGAGATCAACAGGATGGAGAAGGCACGCACAACGATAGACAGTTTTCCTGTCTATAAGGAACTCTTTGCTGGCTATGCATTGCTGGCATTACTCGCCCTGTTGCTGGAACTGATACTTAACTGGTTTGTAATAAGGAGGTTGCCATGATACATTTTGCATCTGCACGATATCTTCTTCTACTGGTGCTGATACCTGTCTTCTTTTTGATTTTTGCCATTGTCCTCAAATTGAGGAAAAGGCGTATCAGAAAGTTTGGTGATGAAGTGCTTGTGCGTCAGCTGATGCCGTCATACACTGAGGCTAAGGCGTGGGTAAGACTAGCATTGTTCTCTATAGGATTCTTCTTCTTTGTGATAGGCTTGTCCAGGCCTCAGATAGGTGCCAAGCTGAAAGAGCATCAGACCAAAGGAGCAGAGATAATGATAGTGCTGGACGTGTCCAACTCCATGTTGGCTGAAGATTACTCTCCAAACAGGCTGGAACGGGCGAAGCTGGCCATTTCGAGACTGGTTGATAAATTGAGGGAGGACCGCATAGGATTGATAGTGTTTGCGGGTAACTCATTTGTGCAGCTCCCGGTTACAACTGATTATGTGTCTGCCAAGATGTTTCTGAGTTCCATCTCTACAGAATCGGTACCTGTTCAAGGAACTGCGATAGGAGAGGCTATAAATACGGCGATGAGAAGTTTCAGTGCCCAGAGCGAAAAGAGCCGTGCAATAATAGTGATAACTGATGGAGAAAATCATGAGGATGATCCGGTGGCGGTGGCAAAGCAGGCTGCGGAAATGGGCGTGCGTGTGTTCACCATCGGAGTAGGCGCTCCGGAAGGAAAGCCGATCCCTATGGATGGAGGATTGCTGAAGGACAAAGAAGGCAATATCGTGGTCACAAGATTGGATGAGACTGTACTGCAGGATGTCGCGGAAGCTGGAAACGGACTTTATGTACGTGCCGGCAACAGTGAATTCGGTCTTAACCCTATCATTGACGACATACGTAAGATGGAGGATGAGAAATACAGTTCCATCGTATTTGAAGAATATGATGAACAGTTCATGTATTTCTTAGCCATCTCTTTATTCTTTTTTGTTCTGGAGATTCTCGTCGGTGACCGTCGGTCAAGGCGTCATCTGTTCAGAAGGTAGCAGGTGTTGATGTGTAAAGAAAAAATTGTGTTGAGGTGTTTGTAAAAGTTATGTCGAGGTATTTATATATATTGCTGATCGCACTGATGGCATCTGTGTCATCTGTGGATTCGTATGCCCAGATAGACCGTAAGGATGTCCGTAAAGGTAACAGGGAATTCCGTAAGGAAGAATATCGGGAAGCTGAGATTGATTATCGCAAGGCACTGGTCAAGGATTCTGCTTCTGTAGCGGCCAATTACAATCTGGCCGGTGCTCTGTATCGTCTGAATGATATGGAGCAGGCTGAGAAAGCAATGGCGCGTATCAAGGAATCGGCCAGTACATCGTCTTATGCGGCGGATTATTACTATAATCTGGGTGATATAGCCATAGGTATGAAGGATTGGCAGGGGGCGGTGGATGCTTTTGAGCAGTCTTTGCTTCTGGAACCTTCCGATATGGCTGCCAAGGAAAATTATGTCTATGCGAAAAAAATGCTTCAGAATCAGCAGGACCAGAATCAGCAGAATAAGGATCAGAGTCAGGACCAGCAGGATAATCAGCAGGACAATCAGCAGAATCAGAACGATCAGAATCAGGATCAGCAGGATAATCAGGATCAGAATGACCGGCAACAGGATCAGCAGGATAATCAGGATCAGCAGGATAAAGGCGATCAGCAACAGGATCAGCAGCCGAAGATAACACCTCAGGCTGCCCAGCAGCTCCTGCAGGCTATACAGGCAAAAGAAAAGGAAACTCAGGATAAGGTGAATAAAGAAAAGGCGCAGGCGCTTAAGTCGCGTCAGAAGGAAAAGAATTGGTAATGGGGGATAGGATATGAAAAGACTGTCATTGATTGTATCAGGACTCATTTTTCTTGTGGCCGCATATGCTCAGGACGAGATCAAGATAGAGACTCATAATGTGGTTGCACAGGACGAACAGTTCAACATAACATTCATAATAGATGGGGAAAATTCGCCTTCCGGTTTTGTATGGGAACCGGGAGACGATTTCCAGTTGCTGTGGGGACCTCAGCAAGGTCATTCTACGAGCATTCAGATCATCAACGGGAAACGCACAAAGTCAGTTCAGACTACATATACATATGTGCTGAGGCCGGTAAAGGTAGGAAAATTCACTTTGCCCCGTGCCAGTGCTAAAGTCAAAGGTAAGGAAATATACTCTCCACCGGCTTCTGTCGAAGTGGTATCGGCATCCAGGTCTTCCCAGCCGGCTAAGGGTCAGGAACAGGCCGGACGTCGGCAGTCGGGCCAGACGGGTGTCAGCGATGAGGATATTTTCCTCTCAATGAGCTTGAGTCGCAGGGATGTTGTGGTTGGAGAGCCTGTAACAGCGACAATCAAATTGTACCAGAGGGTTAATGTCGCAGGCTTTGAGAGTGCTTCTTTTCCATCATTCAACGGATTCTGGAGCCAGGAGACTGAAGCACCTTCAAATATCGAGTTCACTCGTGAAACCTACAATGGACAGATATACAATTCTGCTCTGTTACGCAAGTTTGTACTTATTCCTCAACAGCAGGGAACCATAACCATTGATCCGGCTGAGCTTGTATGTCTGGTAAACATCAGGGTTTCTGCTGGTGGAGCCAGCATTTTTGACGGTTTTTTCGATGACTACAGGACAGTTAGGAAAAAGGTCGTGTCCAATCCTGTGAAAGTTAATGTTTCTCCTCTTCCGGCAGGGGCTCCAGCATCATTCGGAGGAGGTGTCGGGACATTTACAATCACTGCTGCACTCAGTAAGGATGAACTTCAGACACATGAGGCTGCTTCCTTGCTTGTTACAGTCAGCGGCAAGGGAAATGTATCGCTTCTGCAGGCTCCAAAAGTAAGTTTTCCTCCGGATTTCGAGGTGTATGACACCAAGATTTCCGATAAAGTGGATAAGACGGGAATGTCAGGAAGCCGCATTTACGAATATCCTTTCATCCCACGCAGTCATGGCAGTTTCGTTATAGAACCGGTTAAATATTCTTATTATGACGTAGCGGCGAAGAAGTATGTCACCTTGGAGACTCAAGCAATGAATCTTACCGTGGAAAAAGGCAATGATGCAGTTGAGGGTGCTGTCGTCATTCCTGGAACAGTAAGAAAAGATGTGAAGAACCTGGGAACAGATGTACGGTTCATCAACGTCAAGTCGCCGGACCTTCAGGAAAGAGGATACTTTTTTATAGGGCAACCTTTGTTCTGCACCATGATTGCAGTCATGATTCTTGTGGCTCTGGCATGCTGGTTTATCTTGCGTAAAGTGGCTGCAAGGCGTGCCGATGTCGTTGGAACCAAAAACAGAAAGGCTGTAAAGATGGCTATGAAACGTCTTCAGCTGGCCGGAACTTTCCTTAATCAGAATCTTTATACTGCATTTTATGAAGAACTGTATAAGGCACTTCTTGGCTTCGTTTCCGATAAGTTTAACTTGCCGGTATCTGAACTTTCACGTGAAAGGATTACAGAGGCTTTGCAGGCTAGAGGGGCAGATATGAAACAGATCAATGAATTTACAGGTCTGATGGATGCTTGTGAATTTGCAAGATATGCTCCATCATCGGGTTTAGCGGCCATGTCAGCGCATTATGATGCTGCCATAGATGTGATATCTTCCATAGATTCAGCCATGAAATCAACTAAGAATATGAGGAATAACGCTATTCTGTTGCTTCTTTTCTTCTTCTCAGTGCCTTGTGTGTCGTCTGCTCAGCAGGATGCATATGTGGATTCACTATGGAATTCGGCAAATGAAGCATATACTCAAGGAAGGTGGAGTGATGCGGCTCAGGGATACGAGGATATATCAGCTCTCGGATTGGAGTCAGCTGCCTTGTACAGCAATATGGGAAACGCATATTTCAAGGCTGGGAACGTTCCGGAGGCTATTCTTAATTATGAACGTGCCTTGAAGACCGATCCGTCATATGAAGATGCCAGATATAATCTGGATTTCATGAACAGTCTGATTCAGGACAGGATAGACCCGGTTCCGGAACTCATTATAAATGTATGGGTCAGGAAACTTTGCTATATGATGGATTCTGATGCGTGGGCTGTGACTTTTCTTGTATTGCTGGCTCTAGGCATGGCCATGGCTCTTCTGTTCATTCTGTCCTCTTCTGTGTCGGGGCGCAGAACGGGATTCTTTACAGGAGTTCTAATGATTGCAGCTGCAGCTGCAGCCTTGGGATTTTCAATATGGCAGAAGCAGGATTATATGAAGGTGGATGACGCCATAGTCATGCGTCCTGTAACATCTGTGAAGAGTTCTCCGTCATCGGAGTCTTCGCAGGACCTTTTCATCCTTCATGAGGGAACGAAGGTTAAGATAATAGATGAAGTGGGGGCATGGTATAATGTCGAACTTGCCGACGGGCGTCAGGGATGGATTCCTTCAGGTGATATCGAGGTCATCTGATTTTCATGTGACTGCGGAAGTGCCATAGTATTACCCCGATGCTTACGGATACGTTGAGAGAGTGCTTTGTCCCGTATTGAGGAATTTCCAGTGCAATGTCAGAGGCATCCACTACGTCCTGACGTACACCTGAAACCTCATTTCCGAATACGATGGCATACTTTGCTTCCGGATCAGGTATGAATGTGTCGAGCATGACGGATCCAACGGTCTGCTCGGCACTGGCTATTATGTAGCCTTGTCCTTTCAGGGCGTTGATGACGTCGAGTGTGTCTTCGTAATGCTCCCATGGGACGCTGTCTTCTGCTCCCAATGCTGATTTGTGGATTTCTGCAGACGGCGGTACGGCGCATATTCCGCACAGGTACACTTTATCTGCCTTGAATGAATCGGCTGTGCGGAATGCAGAACCTACATTGTGGGCGCTGCGGATATTGTCAAGCACCAGTACTGTCCCTGATTGTGGCAGACGTCTGTATTCCTCGGCGCTGACTCTCCCTAATTCTATGTTTAAAAGTTTTCTGTTGCCCATGTTCTGTGCTGTTTCTTAAAAGTTATCAACACAAAGGTAAGAAAAAACAAAAAATGTGTAATTTTGCAGGCGCAAGAAAAAACAAACTTATGAAACAGGATCTTCAAATTTTTAATCTGATCAGACAGGAAGAGGATAGACAGACGACAGGTATTGAACTGATAGCCTCTGAAAATTATGTAAGCTCTCAGGTACTTGAGGCTTTAGGTTCCATATGTACCAATAAATATGCAGAGGGATATCCTGGGGCAAGGTATTATGGAGGATGCGAATTTGTAGATCAGATTGAGCAGCTAGCTATTGACCGTATATGTGAACTCTTTGAGGCTGAATATGCTAATGTGCAGCCTCATTCAGGAGCTCAGGCTAACATGGCTGTCATGATGGCATGTCTGAAGCCTGGTGAGACATTCATGGGTCTTGACCTGGCACATGGAGGACATCTGACCCATGGTTCACCGGTGAACATGTCCGGAATTCTTTACAATGCGGTGTCATATGGCCTTAGCGAAGCTACCGGAATGATTGATTATGAGCAGATGGAACAGCGTGCCCTTGAGTACAGGCCGAAACTTATCATCGGAGGAGCATCTGCGTATTCCAGAGAGTGGGATTATGCCAGGATGCGTGAGATTGCCGATAAGGTAGGTGCCATCTTCTGGGTAGATATGGCTCACACTGCCGGATTGATCGCAGCAGGACTTTTGAGCAATCCGGTAAAATATGCACATATAGTAACATCTACCACTCATAAGACACTTCGAGGTCCGAGGGGAGGTATAATCCTTATGGGCAAGGACTTTGATAATCCTTGGGGCTATACTACCCCTAAGGGAGTGGTTAAGAAGATGTCCCAGATTCTCAATTCAAGTGTATTCCCTGGAGTGCAGGGAGGTCCTCTCGAACATTGTATAGCTGCCAAGGCAGTTTCTTTTTACGAAGCCCTTCAGCCGGAGTTCAAGGAGTATCAGAAACAGGTGGTGGCTAATGCTGCGGCAATGGCGGAGGCTTTCGCGTCACGCGGATACAAGATAGTGTCGGGAGGTACCGATAATCACCTCCTTCTCATCGACCTCAGAAGCAAATTTCCGGAACTTACAGGAAAGGTGGCCGAAAAGGAACTTGGAAAAGCGGATATCACAATCAACAAGAATATGGTGCCGTTTGATTCGCGCACTCCATTCCAGACTTCAGGAATCCGTGTGGGAACCCCTGCCGTCACTTCACGTGGCTTCATAGAAAAGGATATGGAGTTTATCGTGAATCTTATAGATCAGGTGCTTGTCAATGCAGCTGCGCACCTTGACCTTATCGCAGGAAAAACTGAAGAAGGAAAGGACGAGTATGAAGAGGTTATGGCTGCAGTGAGAAAGCAGGTGAGGATGAAGACCAACGGAATGCCTCTCAACAGGTACTGATCACTCAGATGATATTCAGCAGCTGGCTCATCAGGAATCCCAGATAGTTTCCAGCTGCATAGCCGACAACTCCAATGGTGAGACCTGGGATGAGGACATCCTTGTTCTTCATGGCTGCTGCCATCATCGGAACGAACGGAGGGGAATTGATGAAGGAAACCGATGCGATTACCATCATGTCTGCCTCAATTCTGAACAGTCTGGCAAAGATGCATTGGATCAGGAGGGAGCCGAATACGGCTACGAGAAGGTAGCCAAGCAGGTTGAGACCGCCGGCAAGGTCAAGATTCTTCAAGTCAGCCATCGAGGCTACTGTCATACAGAATATATAGATGAGATACATGCCTATATCATAGCTGTATCTCATCTTCTTTATAGGCTTAAGGAACGAACATGCAATGCCGAATGTTGTCAGCAGCAGGATGAACACAGTCATGAATGCTCCATCCGGCAGCAGCAATGCCAAGCCTCCTGAAACGGCACAGATGGCCAGTGTGAGTGAGGTGAGTTTTCCAAGTTCCTTCATGCCTTGACGGGTAAACAGACCTTTATATGGATTTGAACTTCCCTTTTCGATTTCAGACTCTATCTCAGCCTGGTCGGACTCTGTGAATGCATTGCGGTTGTCCGGCAGGAATTTTCTGAAGATCCTGATACCGATTGTAAGAAGGAATGTCATGTATAGGAAACTGACCAGTATGTCATATGAGTTGATCAGGATATAGGTCTCATCCTTTACTCCCAGCATTGTCTTCAATGCTGCGAGGTTGATGGTGCCTCCGGTGTATACTCCTGTCAGCATGCCGCCTATCTTTGCTCCTTCTTCAATCTGTCTGCCGAAAAGCATGAAGCCGGCAATGACCGCAATGGCAACGGATATTATGCCGGTGACCAGAGCCAGGATCTGGTTTCGTGCACCGGAACGTCTGAATGTGCATGCAAACAGCATGAGAGGTATGGCCAGAGGAATCATCATGTTGGACAGCACTTCCTGCACAATTGGCATCTGCCTTGGCATAATGCCGAGATTGCCTATTATGATGCCTATGGCGTACAGGATGATTATAGGTCCGATCTTGCCGAGCCAGCTGGATTTTCTGCATAACCATAGAACGCCTGCTGGGGTCAGGCAAAATGTCAAGCATAACAGAATGTAGGCGTAAATTTCCATATATCTGAGGTTTTAGTAATGCAAACATACGAAAAATATGCTTTTTGTGCTATATTTGCAAGTTGTCCTTATGATAAAAAGGACAGTGTGATGATATGTTTTCAATAATAGTATGCTCGATACGTCCGGCTGAGGCCGAGGCGTTGAGACTGAATATAAAGAATACCATAGGCAGTGATATCCCTTTTGAGGTGATTGCATATGATAACCGCGATACGGGAAAAGGCATATGTCAGGTATATAATGAATGTGCGGCGAAGGCTGCATATGATATATTATGTTTCATGCATGAGGATGTTGAATTCAAGACGATAGGCTGGGGAAAGGCAGTTGCAGACAAACTGTCGGAACCGGATTGCGGTGTGATCGGATTTGCAGGAAACGTAATGAAATCTTCAGCTCCTACCGGCTGGAGTTCCACAAGAGGTAAAGGAGACAGGTACACTTATATCCAGAGAGACGGCGGGAAGGAGATTCTCTCTATCCGTAATCCGTATAAGGATGATTTCTCCCAGGTCATCACTTTGGACGGCATGTGTCTGTTCATGAACAGGAAGGTGTGGGAAAATGTGCGTTTTGATGAAGATACATTGAAAGGATTCCATTGCTATGATATTGATGTGACTGTTGGAGCAGCTGCGGCTGGTTACAGGAACTGGGTGTGCCATACTGTCCTTGTAGAACATTTTTCTATGGGAAGTTATGGAAAGGATTGGGCTGAAGATACGCTTGATATCCATAGGAAATGGCAGGAGCTACTTCCTATGTCTGTGTCTCCTATGAGTGACAGACAGAAGAAGAAGCTGGAAGACAGGGCCTCTCAGGCCTGGCTCAATGTGTTCAGGGAATTGGACGTATATGATGTCATGACACTGGGTATGGTGCTGAAATATGTTCTGAAGCATCCTCTCAATGGGCGTTCGTATAAATTATTGAAAGGATACCTTGGCAGATGAGAAGGGTTCTTGTCATATTTCATGTCTATTATCATGATCAGGTGGACTGGTTCATTGACAGAATGAAGAATATTTCAGGGTGTCGGTGGGAACTGGTCGTGACATGTCAGGCATTTACCGATGAGCTTAGAGAGAAGTTCCATGCGTTCAGGCATGACGTACGCTTTGTTGAGGTAGAGAACGTCGGTTATGATGTGTGGCCGTTCATAAAGGTTGTGAAAAGTATGGACCTGTCCGGCTATGACTGCATACTGAAGCTGCACACAAAAAGACCGTTGGATAGAAAGGAGTCCATCAATCGGGTGGATCTGAAAGGATACAGATGGAGGAATATCCTTGTGGACTCATTGCTGGGCAGTTCGAAGCGTTTTGAAAAGTGTATGTCCATGATGCAGGACAATGCTGTGGGAATGGTGTGCAGCTATGAATTGTTCATGTCACTCAGGGATTATCTGCCGGAGGATACTTTCATGCTGGAGGGTGAATCGGAAAGGATAGGGGTTGCTCTGAAGGGGAAAGGGTTCTGTGCCGGTACTATGTTTATGGTGAAGCCGGAAGCTTTGGAAAAGATTCGCAGGGCGGACTTTCCGCGTGAAATGTGGAATAAGGTCAGCCGTTCCAATTCTACTGGTTCTGCGGCGCATGTGTATGAGCGACTGCTGTGTCTGGCTGTGTATGATGCCGGGCTTGAAATCAGATTCAGCAAGTATGGATTCGGAACATCTGTGGCGGCAGGGATATATAAATTGTACAGAAAGATAAGATACGCAGAAGAATGAAGGATTTGCTTGTAGCATTGCATGTCTACTATCACGATCAGGTGGATTGGTTCATTGACAGGCTGGCAAATATTGCCGGTTGCCAGTGGGACCTGGTCGTTACGTTTTCCGAAGATTCTCATCAGTCACGCCGTAAGTTCCAGGCTTTCAAGCCGGATGTGAAATTCATGACTGTGGAGAATGTGGGATATGATGTGTGGCCGTTCATCAAGGTCATCAAGAGTGTCAGCCTTTCTGATTATGCATATGTCATGAAGCTTCATACAAAGAATGTCCAGCCGTTCAAATGGAAGATCAACGGCCTTCGGCTCAAGGGCGAAAGGTGGAGAAACATTCTGGTAGATTCCCTGTTGAGGACGCCGGAACAATTCTCCAAGTGTATGGATATATTTAAGGAGAAGCCTAGGACAGGGCTGGTATGCAGCTATGAACTGTGTGTGGGATTGTCCAGAAGATATCCGGAAGACACTTATCTGCTTTCAGAGGAGGCGGAACGGATCGGGATAAAATCCAAGACAGGACGTTTTTGTGCCGGTACGATGTTCATTGTCAGGACAGAATGTCTTGACATGATTGCCGGAGCTCATCTTGATTCATCTATGTGGACTTCTGACAGTGCATCTCACTCAGGTGGGACATTGGCTCATGTGTATGAACGCCTGTTCAGTCTTGCTGTTCTGGATGCCGGGTATGAAATAAGCACTCAGGTAGCATATCCTGTGAATTATCCGGCTGTATTCCTTAACAGAAACTTCAGTCCCGTGCTCAAATCCGTAATCAATGTGGACCGTTACGAAGACGGAAAGAAATATCTGACACTTCTGGGAGGACGTTTCCCTATTGATAAATAACCATAGCAAACAGTTGATATGAGAAGGTTTTTGTTTATTGCTGCTTTTATTTCAGTCCTGGCCTCATGTGGAAGGCCGGCAGAGTTGAAACTCATTCCTTCGGAGAATTTTGAGAAGGTCATTGAGGGAAAGAATGTTTCGTTGTACACATTGAAAGCTGGGGATCTTGTCATGCAGGTTACTAATTTCGGAGGCCGTGTAGTGTCTTTGTGGGTGCCTGACAGGGAAGGCAACCTTGAAGATGTCGTGCTTGGATATGCAGACATCGATACTTATGTGAACAATCCGGGGGAACGTTTCCTTGGTGCAGTTGTCGGACCTTATGCCAACCGTATTGCAGGAGGAACCTATTCAATAGGTGAGGAGGTCTATACATTCCCTCAGAACAACAACGGTCAGACCTTGCATGGTGGACTGAAAGGATTGGATATGGTAGTATGGGATGTGGTCAGTGTGTCTGAGGATTCTCTGGTGCTGTCATACCTGTGTCCAGACGGTCAGGACGGTATGCCGGGCAACAGAAAGATAGTGATGACATATTCTCTGACTCCTGAAAATGAATTCAAGGTGGATTATGTGGCAGAAACGGATAAGGCTACCCATATGAATATTTCACATCATTCTTTCTTCAACCTCAAGGGAGAGGGTAACGGAACAATCAACGACCATGTGCTTTACATAAATGCTTCTGCGACAACACCGGTAGATTCCGTTCTCATACCTTCAGGCGATATTGCTGATGTCACCGGTACGCCGTTCGATTTTCGGGAGCCTAAAGCCATCGGGACCGATCTGGAAGTTGAAGATCAGCAGCTTGCCTTCGGAGGTGGATATGATCACAACTGGGTGCTTGACCGCAAGAGTGATGACGGCCTGGAACTTGCAGCTTCTGTGCTGGAGCCTTCTTCAGGCCGTTATATGGAAGTCTGGACAGACCAGCCGGCGCTTCAGTTCTATGGAGGAAATTTCTTTGACGGTACTACTATGGGAAAATATGGCAGGACACTTGACTATCGTGAGTCCATCGCGCTGGAGACTCAGAAGTATCCTGATACTCCTCATCACGCACATTTCCCTTCGACTCTGCTTACTCCGGGGCAGACGTATACGCACACCTGCGTCTATAGGTTCAGAATAAAGTAGGTGCGGTGATGTTGAATGTGACAAAATGTCAGTCCTGACGGACTGGCATTTGTTTTGCCCTAGGGAGGCCGGCTGTCATGATGCCAGGGGCTTCAAGGACAGTTCCAAGATTTACAATAACAATTAAATAAAGATAAAATGATCAAGCCATTAGCAGACAGAGTAGTGGTCGAGCCGAAAGCGGCGGAGACCCAGACAGCATCAGGACTTTTCATCCCTGACACAGCAAAGGAGAAACCTCAGCAGGGTACGGTGGTTGCCGCTGGTCCTGGAAAGAAGGATGAACCTATGGAAGTAAAGGTCGGAGATGTGGTTATCTACGGCAAATATGCAGGAACAGAGGTTTCTGTAGACGGAAAGGATTATCTAATCATGAAACAGTCTGACATTCTGGCAATATTATAACGGGATCTTCGTCCTTGCCGGACTGACTGGCTCTGTTGTCATGTCATGCTGGAAAAGCTGGACATCATATAAAAAATGAAAGATATTATGGCAAAAGAAATAAAATTCAATCTGGATGCACGCGCCAAGATGACTGAAGGCGCAGATACACTTGCAAATGCAGTGAAGGTTACACTTGGTCCTAAGGGACGCAATGTAGTGATTGCAAAGAAGTATGGAGCTCCTCAGGTTACAAAGGACGGAGTGACGGTAGCAAAGGAGATATCTCTTGAGGATCAGTTTGCGGATATGGGTGCTCAGATGGTGAAGGAAGTAGCTTCCAAGACCAATGACCAGGCTGGTGACGGAACAACTACCGCAACTGTTCTTGCACAGGCTATCATAAATGTCGGAATGAAGAATGTGACCTCAGGCGCAAATCCGATGGACCTCAAGCGAGGAATCGACAAGGCTGTTGCTGCTGTTGTGGAAAGTCTCCGCAAGCAGAGCAGGGAAATCGGTGAGGACTATGCCAAGGTTGAGCAGGTAGCTACCATTTCAGCAAACAATGACGGCTACATCGGAAAACTCATTGCAGATGCGATGGCAAAGGTAAAGAAGGATGGTGTCATTACTGTTGAGGAAGCTAAAGGAACAGAGACTGAGGTAAAGGTGGTAGAAGGAATGCAGTTCGACAGAGGATACA
Organism: Bacteroidales bacterium; assembly: GCA_017442315.1. Taxonomy (GTDB): domain Bacteria; phylum Bacteroidota; class Bacteroidia; order Bacteroidales; family UBA932; genus Cryptobacteroides. The sequence goes on along the minus strand of JAFRZX010000054.1, from coordinate 61,185 downwards.
TTTCTCCATATTTTATGACCAACGGTGACAAGATGGAGGCTGTTCTGGATGCTCCGTATATTCTTGTTACTGACAAGAAGATTTCAGCAATGAAAGATCTTCTTCCTGTTCTGGAGCCGATTGCACGTGAAGGTAAATCGCTTCTCATTATAGCTGAGGATGTAGATGGAGAGGCTCTTACTACACTGGTTGTCAATAGATTGCGTGGTACTCTAAAGGTTGCTGCTGTCAAGGCTCCCGGTTTTGGAGACCGCCGCAAGGAAATGCTTCAGGATATTGCTGTCCTGACTGGCGGTGTGGTAGTTTCCGAGGAGAGAGGCTTCACTCTTGAAAACACTACGCTGGATATGCTCGGAAAGGCAGAGAAGGTTGTAGTGGCTAAGGACAATACGACGGTAGTCAATGGCGCTGGTCAGGCGGATGCAATCAAGGAACGCGCCGATCTGATCCGTAAGCAGATTGAAACCACAACATCGGATTATGACCGTGAAAAGCTCCAGGAGCGTCTTGGTAAGCTTGCAGGTGGTGTTGCTGTCCTTTATGTAGGTGCTGCCACGGAAGTTGAGATGAAAGAAAAGAAAGACAGGGTAGAGGACGCATTGAGTGCTACAAGGGCTGCTGTGGAGGAAGGTATCGTTCCTGGCGGTGGAGTGGCATATATCAGGGCGGCTCAGGCTATCGCCGGAATGCAGGGCGTGAATGAAGATGAGACAACGGGTATCAGCATCGTAGCCCGTGCCATCGAGGAACCTTTCCGCCAGATTGCTGCCAATGCCGGAGTGGAAGGTAGCGTAATCATCAATAAGATTCGCGAAGGAGAAGGTGATTTCGGATATAATGCCCGTACTGACAAGTATGTAAACATGTTCGAGGACGGAGTAATCGATCCTACCAAGGTTTCACGTGTGGCTCTTGAGAATGCTGCATCTGTAGCAGGTATGTTCCTCACAACAGAATGCGCTATTGTGGACATTCCGGAACCTGCTGCCCCGGCAATGCCTGCCGCTGGCGGAATGGGCGGAATGATGTAAGACACAGTGTTGAAGGAATTCTTCCCAAACCCTTTGAATTTCCGAAAATTATCTATAATTTTGCACGCTTTTTCGCCGAGGCGTGCAATTTTATTGTAACTCGTTGAGGCAAGGCATAATAAATAAAGTTTAACCCACTAGTTTGTTTTTTAAATTTAATCATGGAAGAAAACAAGACAGTTGTTGAGGTTGCTCCAGAGGTAGTTGAGGCAGCTCCAGCAGTAGAAGAAACCAAGAAGAGCGTTCTTAACGCATCTGTCGCTCCAGAGGAGTTCGATTGGGATGCATTCGAGAACGATGATGTTTACGGCGGTTCGGTTGAGGCTATCGCCGAGCAGTACAACCAGACACTTTCAAAGGTAGTTGAGGGTGAAGTTGTTGAAGGCGTTGTTACAGCCATCAGCAAGAGAGAGGTTATCGTTAACATCGGTTACAAGAGCGAAGGTGTCATCATGGCTCCTGAGTTCCGTTACAACCAGGACCTCGCTGTAGGTGATAAGGTTGAGGTGTTCGTTGAGAATACTGAGGACAAGAAAGGTCAGCTTATCCTTTCTCACAAGAAGGCACGTCAGCTCCGTTCTTGGGATATGGTAAATGCAGCATTCGCAGCAGACGAGATCGTAAAGGGTTACGTGAAGACACGCACAAAGGGCGGTATGATCGTAGACGTATTCGGAATCGAGGCGTTCCTCCCTGGTTCACAGATCGACATAAAGCCTATCCGCGACTACGATCAGTATGTTGACACTACTATGGACTTCAAGATCGTCAAGATCAATCATGAGTTCCGTAATGTAGTCGTATCTCACAAGGCTCTCATCGAGGCTGAGCTTGAGCAGCAGAAGAGCGAAATCATCGGCAAGCTTGAGAAGGGTCAGGTACTTGAGTGTACTGTCAAGAACATCACTGGCTACGGCGTATTCGTTGACCTTGGTGGTGTTGACGGTCTCATCCACATTACAGACCTTTCATGGGGCCGTATCAACCATCCTGAGGAGGTTGTTACCCTCGACCAGAAGATCAATGTCGTTATCCTTGACTTCGATGAGTCCAAGAAGCGTATCGCTCTTGGTCTGAAGCAGCTTACTGTTCACCCATGGGATGCACTTGATGCAAACCTCAAGGTTGGTGACAAGGTCAAGGGTAAGGTTGTCCTCATCGCAGACTATGGCGCATTCGTTGAGATCGAGCCAGGTGTAGAAGGTCTTATCCACGTATCAGAGATGTCATGGTCTCCAAGACTCCGCATCGCTTCTGACTTCCTTAAGGCAGGTGATGAGGTTGAGGCACAGATCCTTACTCTGGACCGTGAGGAGAAGAAGATGTCACTTGGTCTGAAGCAGCTCGTTGTAAATCCTTGGGAGAACATCCGCGAGAAGTATGCAGTAGGTTCAAAGCACACAGCAACTGTACGCAATATCACAAACTTCGGCGTATTCGCTGAGCTTGAGGAAGGTATCGAGGGTCTTGTACACATCAGCGACCTTTCATGGAACAAGATCAAGCATCCGTCAGAGCTTGTAGCAGCTGGTGATACCATCGAGGTTGTCATCCTTGATTTTGATGAAGAGAATCACAAGCTTTCACTTGGCCACAAACAGCTTCTTCCTAACCCATGGGATGAGGTAGAGGCTAAGTATGCTGTAGGTACTGTAGTTGAGGCTAAGGTGGCTTCTGTAAATGATAAGGGTGCTGTAGTTGAGCTTGAAGGTGATGTTGATGCATTCTGCTTCAATCGTGAACTTGCTAAGGAAGACGGCTCTATGCCTGTAGCTGGTGAGACTCTTGCTTTCAAGGTTACAGAACTTAAGCGCAGCGCTAAGAAGGTTACCCTTTCACATGCCAAGACTTATGCTGCAGCAGTAGAGGAGAGAGCTCAGAAGGCTGCTGCTGAGGCTGACAGCACTAAGAAGGCAGTGAAGAAGATCAACTCAAGTGTAGAGAAGACTACTCTTGGTGATATCGATGCACTCGCAGCTCTTAAGAGCCAGCTTGAGAACAAATAATTCACATGAATTTCACTCTTAATGTTTTGGGCACGGCTTCGGCCCTGCCCACGACAGAAAGATATCCAAGCGCCCAGGTACTGAATGTACGTGGGCGTTTGTTTATGATTGATTGTGGCGAGGGTGCTCAGGTTCAGATGCGTAAAGCCGGATTGTCTTTTCTGAAATTGGAACATATCTGCATTTCTCATATTCATGGAGATCATGTTTTCGGCCTTTTCGGTCTTTTGTCCACTATGGGAATGCTTGGAAGGACTTCTGTTCTGAATATTTATGCTCCAGAACCTGTGCGTGAGGTGCTTGAGCATTTCTTAACCAGGTTCGGTGAAGGTTTTTTGTTTGAAATCAATTTTGTGCCTCTGAGAATGAAAGAGCCTCAGATAGTCTATGAGAACCGTACCGTCGAGCTTCTGGCTTTTCCGTTGAATCATCGTGTGGATACATACGGATTCATTATCAGGGAAAAGATACCTCAACTGAATGTCCGTAAAGATGCGATAAGACAGTATGAACTTACCCTTGCAGAGATCGGTGCTTTGAAAAGAGGAGAGGATGTGATACGAGAGGATGACCGTTCCGGGCATTCTCATGTCATATTGAATGCTGATGCCGCATATCGTCCATACGAGCCTCGCAGCTACGCATATTGCAGCGACACTGCACCGTTCCCTGAACTTGTCGGATGGATCAGAGGTGTGTCGCTTTTATACCATGAAGCAACCTTTCCTGCCGGTATGGAAGATATGGCTGCCAGGACTTTCCATTCTACTACTCTGCAGGCTGCAAGGACGGCGCAAGAAGCTGGAGTAGGGAAGTTGATTGTAGGGCATTATTCTTCACGTTTCCCCTCGGTGGACTTCTTTCTTGATGAGTTAAGGGCAGTTTTTCCGGAAGCGCAGCTGGCTCATGATATGGATGTTTTTGAACTTCCTCTGTTGAAAAATGGTTGAATTTTTACAAAATACATCCTGATGTTTTTGAAGATAAAAATTCAAGCTGTTTCAGGGGCACTGTCTGAAAATTTGTATATTCGCATGTTTGAATAATTCTTTCCATAATGAAATATATGAGATATCTTATGATTATGGCTGTAGCCATTTCCGTAATGTCTTTCGACCTGTCTTCCAAAGAAGGTAAGACTCCCCAGATTAAATATATAGAAAGGTATTCGGATCTTGCCGTGTCTGAGATGTACCGCAGCGGTATTCCGGCGAGCATCACTCTTGCGCAAGGATTGTTGGAGTCCGGATATGGACTTTCCGACCTGGCGGTCAAGGGTAATAATCATTTTGGTATAAAATGTCATTCAGGGTGGAATGGGAAGAGGATGTATCATGATGATGACCGTAGGGGAGAATGTTTCCGTGTGTATGACGATCCCAGGCAGTCCTTTGAGGATCATTCGGATTTCCTGCGTTACAGGAGCCGGTATTCCTTTCTGTTTGATTATGAGATAACTGATTACGAGTCATGGGCTCATGGTCTCAAGTCAGCAGGATATGCTACAGATCCCTCGTATGCTCGCAAGCTTATCACGCTTATAGAGGAGTATCGTCTGTACGAATTTGATGTAATGAAGCATCCTTCTGCAGACCAACATGTCCAGATTCCTCAGTCTCCGGCTCAGATTCAGCAGGTCCAGCCGCTTTCCGGAAAGAAAAAGGAAGAGTTCAGTTTCAGTCTGTCCAGGCAGATGTATTCACAGAACGGTGTACCTTTTGTCTATGCAATGGAGGGAGAGACATATGAATCCATCGCGGCTTCCAATAATCTTTTTCTCCGTGAGATTCTGAAGTACAATGATATGGATCAGGATACCGTACTGCTTCCTGGTACTGTAGTTTATCTTCAGCCTAAAAAGAAACAGGCTGCCAAGGGACTTGACAAGCATGTGGTAGAAGACGGTGAAAGTCTGAGGGAGATAGCGCAGAGGTTTGCCGTGAGACTTGACAGACTCTATGCACTGAACGGATTTGAATATGGTTATGAGCCAGAGGAAGGCCAGATAATAAGATTAAGGAAATGACGGTGAGATTGAAGATAGGGATTGGTATGATCACATTCCTGACGATATTGTCGGGAATTGCCGGTTTTGTTTGTGGGCGTTATTACAGTGATAACAGAAAACCGAACTTTTCGCAGAAGTATGTTCTGTATATCCGTCCGGATATGAATGTGGAGCAGGTTATGGATTCGTTATCGAAAGGAGCCGGTGTTCTGCGCTCTAGAAGTATTGAGCGTGTTTTCCGTAAAGAGGAGGTCGGTAGGAAGATGAAGCCGGGAAGGTACGTGATAGAGCCTTCCTTCACCAGTATATATGTGGCCCGGATGCTGAATTTCGGATGGCAGACTCCTCAGAATCTGACTTTGTCGGGAACGATAAGAACAAAAGGACAGATAGCCCGGAAGATATCAGCCCAGATGATGGCTGATTCAGCTTCGATAAATGCTGCACTTGATTCAGCGGAATTTCTTGCGGCTTATGGATTCACTCCTGAGAATGTGTTTGCTTTGTTTCTGCCTGATACGTATCAGATCTATTGGACTTCATCTGTAAGTGAAATCTTTGACCGTTTCAAGAAGGAGTATGATCTGTTCTGGAATGAAGAACGTAAGGGAAAAGCCAAGGTCCAGGGACTTGACCCTATGCAGGTTTCCGTAGTAGCTTCCATTGTCAGTGGTGAGACTCTCAAGTCATTTGAGTATCCTAAGATAGCCGGAGTATATCTTAACCGTTACCGTAAGGGTATGAAACTTCAGGCAGATCCTACTGTCGCATTCTGTTTCAATTACGAACTGGACAGAGTGCTGAAGAAGCATCTTGCAGTTGACTCTCCTTATAATACGTATAAATATGCCGGACTTCCTCCGGCTCCCATAAATGTTCCTCCAAAGGCGTGTCTGGATGCTGTGCTTGATCCGGATGAACACGGATATCTGTATTTCTGTGCAAGTCCGGACTTTGATGGAACTCACCGCTTTGCTGTGACATATGGCGAGCATCTCAAGAATGCCCGTATCTTTCAGCGTGAACTCACAGCCCGCCGCAGGGCGCAGGAATAGATCAATTCAGATTAAGAACAGTTTGAAAAAGTTTCATAACCCTTTTTGGTAGTAAACTTGCTTCTTCTGTTTTGCATCTCTGCAAAACAAATGGCTTTGCTTCTGCTGTCGGTCTGCTGTTCGTCTGTTGTTGATTTGCTGTCGGTCTGCTGTTCTGTCTGTTGTTGATCTGCTGTCGGTCTGCTGTTCTGTCTGGCATAGGTTTCCAGTCTTTCTTCGATCAGATGATATTTGCTGGCTTTTCAAACAGTCAGCAATTCTTTCCTGAAACATGTATGTGTTGAAATTCAAATGATAAAATTCAGTCAAATTCTATAAAAAAAAGAAAAATCAGCATCATCTTCATTTCAAATTAAGTCTTTTGGCCGGAACTTTCATAATTTCGTGCAATTAATTGGAGAAGTTATGGAGTTGAAGGATTTATATGATGGGAACTTCTATCACGTGTGTACAGATGGCAATGACTGTCAGACTTTGATGAAGGATGAAAGTGATTATTCGGTTGCTCTTAACTACCTCGCTTTGTGCTCATGGAGAACAGATGTCAGTATTGCGTCCTACTGCATCATGTCGAACCATTTCCATTTTATTGTAATGGCGGTGCATCGGGATAATGTCGATTCGTTCATTGCTCTGTTCAAGAAATCATATGCAATGTATTTTCAGAGAAAGTATACATTGGCAAAGGTGATGAAATATGTCAGGAATGGAGTTACCTTGATACATGACGTGAAATATTTACAGAATTGTGTGGCATATGTTCTCCGTAATCCTGTAAGTGCTGGAATCTGCGCACGTGTTGATGAATATCCGTGGTCATCGTATGGATGTTATTTCTCTTCACGTAAGTACGGTGATGTTTGGAAAAAGGTGTCGGATTTGAATTCCAGAGAGATGCGTTTGTATCTGAGGACTGACAGAGAACTAGCCGGCTGTCCGTTTTTGGTAGATAGGTCAGGCTGCATTATTCCTGAATCATTTGTCATGGTTGATATAATCGAACATCTTTTCAGAAAGTCTGGCAAAGTATTCCTGCTTGCACTTGGAATCTGTCGTGATTCCCAGATGGAATACGAACTTACTGTCAGACCAGTGATCCGGAGCAGTGATCTTGACATTGTTGCTGAAGCAGATAGACTTGCAGCCCTGTATTTCTCAGGCAGGCCTATGTCCGGCCTCAGCAGTGCGGAAAAGTGCCGAATGGTCAAGTCCCTTTTCTTCAATTACAAGTCTTCTGTTCCTCAGTTGAGCCGCGTTCTCGGCCTTCCTAAGGATGTCATTAAAAAAATACTTGGTACGTAGTGGATGATTTGCGTTCCACCTCGTGCACCGAAATGTCAATATGTGCTATGAGACGTGTATTTATAGTACGTGGTGGAACACATAATTTCCACCACGTACATTTTTAAACATTTCCGAATGAATGATAGTGAGGACCAAAGCGCTCGAAAGCTGCTCTGTCAAGCTCTTCGCGATGGTCTGGATGGGCGATGCTTATCAGAAGCTTTGCACGCTCCTGCATCGAACGTCCGTAGAGATCCACTGCTCCATATTCTGTCACGACATAATGCACATGCGGTCTTGTCGTAACTACTCCGCCGCCTTCTATTATTGTCGGAGCTATCTTGCTTCCTCCCTTGTTTGTTGTTGAAGGCATGGCTATGATAGCCTTTCCATGTGGCGCAAGAGATGCTCCATATACGAAATCAACTTGACCGCCCACTCCAGAATAGAATCGTGTCCCTATTGAATCCGCACATACCTGTCCGGTGAGGTCGATCTGAACAGCGGAATTGATAGCCGTCATCTTAGGGTTTCTGGAAATGACATATGGATCGTTGGTGTAGCCGACATCCATCATCGCTACCATAGGATTATCATCGATAAAATCGTATACCTTTTGAGACCCCATCAGGAACGTGGAGACCAGTTTACCCTTGTCTGTAACCTTATTGGAACCGTTTATCACACCTTTCTCTACCAGCTCCAGCACACCATCAGCAAACATCTCAGTGTGAACTCCCAAGTTCTTGTGGCCTCCGAGCTGTGCCAGGACAGCATTGGGAATGGCTCCGATACCCATCTGCAGACATGCTCCGTCGTCAATCAGTGCTGCACAATGCTTTCCGATTGCTATTTCAACTTCATCCGGTTCGCTGAAATGCGCAGGTTCAAGTGGTTCATTACTCTCCACGAATATGTCGATCAGATCCATAGGAATCATCGCCTGTCCCCAGGCACGTGGGACATTGGGATTGACCACCGCTATCACGGTCTTCGCGCATTCGATGGCTGCGAGGGTGGCATCTACGGATGTCCCTAATGAAACATAGCCATGCTTGTCTGGAGGACATACCTGTATCATGGCGACATCGCAACGCAATGCTCCGCAACGGTACAACTTCTGTGTCTCGCTCAGAAACACAGGAATATAGTCTGCATATCCTGTCTGGACTCCCTTGCGGACATTTGCACCTACGAAAAAAGCCTGGTGAAAGAATATTCCGTCATACTTCTGGTCTGTGTATGGAGCAGGACCTTCTGTGTGGAGATGATGAATGCGCACGTCTTTCAATTCTCCGGCATCTCCTCTTCTGCAGAGTGCCTGTATAAGTATCTGTGGGGCGCTTGCCACACTGCTTAAGTGGATGTGGTCGCCAGATTTTACGACCTTTACGGCTTCTTCCGCCGAAACGAAATGTATCTCTTTGCGCATATTATTGTGATTACCTCGCCAAAGATAGATATTTTTTGCTTCAGGGCAAACTGCCCGCACCAGCTTTCAGACGGTTCGTGGCTGTCCGATAGCTATTCGGGTATTTTTCTGCCGGAAGTTCCCCGTAATGTCGAAGCGCGTATTTTCTCAATTCGAGCATCAGCATTTTGTCTTGTCGAGCGAAGTCGGGACATTTCAGAAGTTCAAACTTTCAAAACTTATTTTCATATCTTTGTTGTATATTTGTCATATATATTTAATACTTATACGATGAAGACTATTTTAAAGCTGCTAGGATCATTGTTATTGCTGTATTTTTCTACAGCCTGTTCTTCGGAAGAGGTAAGTTATGTGGACATTGAAGGTGGTTGGTACCGGAGAGTCGAGTGGGTTGCTGGAACTCAGGATTATTCTTTTACTTTTAATTCAGATAAGACAGGAGTGTGGAACTCACAAGGACGGATTACTCAGACTGCAAATTTTTCATATCAATTATCAGGAAACGAAATTCAGTGTAGCGGCATTTATGTTAATAGTAATGGCCATGTATCGGATTGGTCCAGAGTGATGATATATGATGGAGATAAGATATATAATAAAAGTGATAGGAGTGATGTGTATGGACGTAATGTCATAGTTGAAAATACAAAGGACCAGTATAAGCCGACCCAAGGGAAAGTTGTTGACTTAGGATTAAGTGTAAAGTGGGCTGGCTGGAATCTTGGGGCGACATCACCGGAAGAATATGGAGATTATTTTTCTTGGGCAGAAATTACGGATAAGAATAATTTTGAGATTGCTTCTTATATTTATTATAACCAAAACCTTGGCAAGGATATTTCAACATCAGAATATGATGCAGCAAGAAAAAGCTGGGGAGAAGGTTGGCGGATGCCTACTGTTGATGAAATAAAGGAACTGATAAATAAATGTACATGGACGGAATTCACGTATAATGGTGTGAGGGGTAATTCTGTAGTAGGCCCTAATGGAAACAGGATATTTATTCCGTTAGGTGGTCATTATCGTGGAACTGAAAATACTACGATGGGAGAAGAGACTTATTTATGGTCCTCGACAAGTGTTCCTGATAATAAGGATGCCTATATGCTTTATGCAAATCCAAGTGATGCATATTGCAAGTCTGCCCGACGCTTTATGGGGTTTAATATACGACCAGTAATAGATTAAATATTAGCTATGCATACACAAGAAGAAAAACTTCAGGCTTTCGGACGTATTCTTGACGTCCTTGATGAGTTGAGGGAGAAGTGCCCATGGGACAGGAAACAGACTAATGAGTCTCTCAGACCCCAGACCTTGGAAGAAGTGTACGAACTAAGTGACGCTATACTTAAGGGTGAGGAACATGAGCTTTCAAAAGAGCTTGGCGATGTGCTGCTTCATGTCCTTTTCTATGCAAAGATAGGGGAAGAAAAACAGCATTTTGACATTGTGGATGTAATCAACTTTCTGTGTGACAAACTTATATATCGTCATCCTCATGTGTTCTCATCTGCAGAAGTAGGTGATGCAGAGGATGTGATCAAGCAGTGGGAAATGCTCAAGACCAAGGAAAAGGACGGAAATAGACGTGTGCTTTCCGGAGTTCCAGACGGCCTTCCTCCGCTTCTTAAGGCTTATCGTATGCAGGATAAGGCAAGAGGTGTTGGATTTGACTGGGAATCCAAGGAGCAGGTATGGGATAAGGTCAAGGAAGAAATGGGGGAATATCAGGCAGAACTTGATGCGATGGCCTCTGCGCAGACTGAAGAAGAAAGGTCTGCAGCCTATGACCGGGCCGAAGAGGAACTTGGGGACTTCCTCTTTGCGACAGTGAATGCCGCCAGACTATATGGCTTGAATCCGGACACAGCTCTGGAACGTACATGCGCCAAATTCAGACGTCGTTTCACCTATCTTGAGGAACAGACCATACGTAAAGGACGTGACCTCAAGGATATGACCCTTGCCGAGATGGACGCCATCTGGGATGAGGGAAAGGCAAAGGGACTTTGATGTTATTTTAATCGACAGCGGATACTTGACATGATATACGATTGGCAGGAAAGGACAGCTATGCTGGTGGGGGAGGACATGCTCTCTCACTTCCGTAATTCCACCGTAGCTGTGATCGGAGTCGGTGGAGTTGGCGGATATGCTGCCGAAATGATTGTGAGAGCCGGCATAGGTCATCTGATAATACTTGATAGTGATGATGTGTCAGTGACCAATAAGAACCGTCAGCTTCTTGCGTTGGATTCCACTGTGGGCAGGTCCAAATGTGAGGTGCTGGCCGGGAGGCTCAAGGATATCAACTCAGAACTGGACCTTGTAGTCATTGACAGTTATCTGGAAGCAGAAAAGGCTGGAGAGATCCTGGGCTCTTATAAGATTGATTTTCTTGTTGATGCCATTGACACTCTGTCGCCTAAGCTGCACCTGATAAAGTACTGCATGGATAATGGGATTCCTTTGGTGTCTTCTATGGGAGCTGGAGCAAAGTTTGATGCGACCAAGGTACGTCTGACTGATGTCTCCAAGTCGTTCAACTGCCCCTTGGCATATATTGTCCGCAAACGTCTCAGACATATGGGCATCAAGAAAGGATTCAAGGTGGTGTTTTCTGAAGAACTGCCGGACAGAGAATCAATAGTCCCATGTGAAGATCGCAACAAGAAATCCCAGGTCGGGACTATTTCTTACATACCCGCAGTGTTCGGTTGTGTCTGTGCTCAAGCTGTCATTCAAGGACTGATGGATTCATTCGTGCGGGAAGCATAGCAATCAGTCATCATATCCAACTTTTTTTATTATTTTTGCAGGTTGTTGCATATGCTGTATGGCAGAATATAAGATAAGAGAGGTCATGAATCGTCGGGATCTGAAGAAATTCGTCAGATTCCCAGATGAACTTTACAAAGGATGCAGACAGTATGTACCGGCTTTGCACAAAGGTCAGGAGCATATGCTTATGCATTCAGCTTCTCTTGAGTTCTGCAAGAGGAAGATGTGGCTGGCTGAAGATGCAGATGGCAATGTTGCCGGAAGAATATGCTGCATCATCAATCCGCACTATAATGAAAAATATGGTACGAGGAGAGCGCGTTTCGGCTGGTTTGACATGATAGAGGATATAAAGGTCGCTCGACTCCTTGTCGAAACTGCTCAGGAGTGGGCGGCTGACAATGGGATGGACGAACTTCATGGCCCTCTGCAATACAATACTTTCGGACGTCAGGGAATGCTTGTAGAAGGTTTTGACAAGCTTGCTCCGTTTTCCTGTCTGTATAATTATCCATATTATGTGGATATGATGGAGCAGATGGGATTTGTAAAGGAATGTGACTGGGTCCAGTATATGATGCCTGCCGATCAAGGTGTAGATGATAAGATGAAGGCTATCGCAGCCAGGATGATGGAACGGTACAGGTTGCATGTGGCTGATTTTGACAAGTTGAAGAAGGATAAGAGTAGTTTTGTCAAGTTCTTCAAGGCATATAATGCAAGTTTTGACGGTATGGTTCATAACTTCATTCCATTCACAGATGCAGAGATTGATGAAGAGGTTAATGATATTGCAGGTCAGCTGGACAGCAGGTTATGCTGTGTGCTGATGGATGAGAACGAGGATGTTGCTGCATTTGGAATAGCAATGGCTTCATTATCTGAGGCTATGCGCAAGGCTAAGGGACGGCTTTTTCCTTTCGGCTGGTATCATGTGCTGAAGGCTTCAAGGAACTATGAATATCTGGACCTGATGCTTCTTGGGGCTGCACCAAAATGGCAGAATACCGGAATCTCGGCTTTATTTCATGGTATCATGGCTGAGCAGTTCCGGTCTTGCGGTGCTAAATGGGCTTTGGCTAATCCTCAGATAGAGACCAATAGTGCTGTCAATGTATGGAATCGTTATGATAACGAATTATGGTTGCGTCGTCGCTGCTGGATAAAGACACTCAGTCCGTCTGAAGACAATAAGAAAATGAAAAATAGTATATAATATGGATAATTCACTTTTGGAGAAGGTTTTGGGCCTTCAGGAAAAATATGAAGCACTTCAGACGCAGTTGGCGGATCCTGAAGTCATTTCAGATATGAAGAAATTCGTGCAGCTCAATAAGGAGTATAAGGAACTTACTCCTATCATTGAGGCAGGGAACGAGTTCAAGAAGGTTCTGGAGAATTACGAGATGGCTAAGGAGATACTGGCTGTCGAGAAAGATGAAGACCTCAGGGAAATGGCGAAGGAGGAAATAGCGGAGATTGAACCTAAACTTCCTGAGATGGAGCAGAATATCAAGTTGCTTCTTATTCCTGCAGACCCTCAGGACAGCAAGAATGCCATCTTGGAAATACGTGGTGGATCCGGTGGAGATGAAGCAGCCATATTTGCCGGTGACCTGTTCCGTATGTATTCAAAATATATCGAGACAAGAGGCTGGCGACTGGAAGTTACCAATCAGGCTGAAGGTGCAGCAGGAGGATTCAAGGAGATCGTATGCAAAGTGTCCGGAGACGGTGTTTATGGAGTACTCAAATACGAATCCGGTGTCCATCGTGTCCAGCGTGTCCCTCAGACTGAGACTCAGGGACGTGTCCACACCTCTGCTGCTTCCGTAGCGGTATTGCCTGAGGCGGATGAGTTTGATGTTGAACTCAATATGAATGACATACGCAAGGATACGTTCTGTTCGTCAGGTCCCGGAGGACAATCCGTCAATACGACATATTCCGCTATCCGTCTCACCCATATCCCTACTGGCTTGGTAGTGCAGTGTCAGGATGAAAAGTCTCAGCTGAAGAACTTCGATAAGGCACTTGCCGAGCTTCGTACACGTCTGTATAATATGGAGTATGAGAAGTATCTTGCAGAGATTTCAGCTAAGAGAAAGACAATGGTTGCCGGTGGAGACCGTTCTGCAAAGATCCGTACCTACAACTATCCGCAGTCACGTGTGACCGATCATCGTATCAACTATACGATGTATAATCTTCCGGTCTTTATGGACGGGGCGATCCAGGATGTGATCGACCAGCTTCAGATTGCCGAAAATGCAGAGCGTCTGAAAGCTGCTGAATGATCAGGACGGCTAGGACTGTGACCGTAATCAATAATTTAAACAGCTTCTACGATATATTGTAAATACAATCCATATGAAGAAGATAAAGAATCCGTATCTGGGACTGGAGGAACAGGGATATAATTGTTTTGCATGTAGTCCTGCGAATCCGTGTGGCTTGAAGATGGAATTTTATGAAGATGGCGACGACCTTGTCTGCATATGGGATTCTGGTGATAATTATCAAGGATGGCTTAAGACGCTTCATGGAGGTATCCAGGCTACACTGATGGATGAGCTTGGAGGCTGGATTGTAAACAGGAAACTTCAGACAGCCGGTATGACTACTGGCCTTACGATGAAGTATCGTCATCCTGTTCCTACAGGTGATGGAGTCCGGATAGAAATACGAGGGCACATAAAGGAACAGAAACACAATTTCGTAATGATTGAGGCGACTCTCAGTCATGAAGGCAAGGTCTGCTCTATGTGCGATATGACTTATTACTGCTTTACACGTGAGAAGGCGGAAAGTGACTTTTTCTTTACAGGATGTGATCTGGAAGAGGCTTGAAGCACCCCTTCTCATTCGTCCATCATCGGTTCAAGAAGCGGACTTTCGTCAGTAAAATAGCTCAAAACACAGTCTGTATATGTCTTTGTCACCGGCAGTGGCGGAATAGATTCGTTGTTAAGATCAAGGAAGTATCCTTCGCTCTCTTTCCTGAGCATGGATACTTTCTTTATGTTTACTATGTACTTCCTGTTGCACCTTATCAATCCGCTTCCTTTGAAACTTTCCTCTACAGTCTTAAGCCTGCATCTGAGCATGTATTGCTTAAGTTCTCCCTTGCTGTCGGTGTACCATACTTTTATGTAGTTGTCATCGGACTCGATGTAATATAGGTTCTCCTGACTTAATGACAATTTTAGAGTTCCGCTGTTGTCGAATAATGTTATCTTGTGCTGGGGACCGGGTGATTTCGGCTCATCGGTCACAACATTTTCATAGTTCATCAGCCTTATGGTGTTGTTCTTGTCGATGATTGCGAAATACATTCCTGATATGAGATACGGAACTCCTAGCGCTATTGCTCCGTATAATAGTGATCGTCCGAATATCTGCCATAATGTTTCATCATGTGGCGCTGTGATGTCTATTGTAAGCCATGTGTAGAATCCGCAGATGATAGTTATTTCCATTATGCACCATATCGTGTATGAGAGATACGTCATCTCAAACATGGTTTTCAGTTTGTACATGATGATTCTGCTAACAATCAATGTCAGTATGGCAATGGCAATGAAGACGAGAGTCAGCAGGAACATGACGGAATCTCCGAGACCGAACCATGCCGTGTCTGAGAAAGGTATGTAGATGTTTAGGAAAATGATGGCAAACAGAACCGAAAATGTGACAGTACCTACCAGTTGATATTTGCCTAAAAGATATGATGGTAATTTATTGTTCATTGTATTCAGTATTGGATTTCAGCGTGGCAAATGTATGAAAATTTGCCCCAAATAACAAAAACTTACCACGAACCTCTCCTTGTGTCCGAGATTCCGCCAACTCATTCCTATGCCTGCCACATTAATTTTCCGATGTGTTTCCGTGCAGATAATTTTGCGCTGAAGTTTTAGAAAAAAAAGAAAAGATGAAAATTTCAGGGACAGGAAGTTCGCTTCCGAAATTGGAAGTCACCAATGACATGCTCGCCGGCTTTCTTGATACGAGTGATGAGTGGATCCGTACAAGAACCGGAGTGGTGAGCCGTCATGTGATTTCAGATGAAAGGCTGGAGGATATGGCTGTTGATGCGGCAGGGAAAGCTTTGGATTCAGCTGGAATAAAGGCTGAAGAACTGGACTTCATCATATGTTCAAATGTGGTGAATGAATATGTCACTCCGCAGTTGAGCAGCATAGTCCAGGGACGTATAGGTGCATCATGCCCCTGCATGGATATTAATTGTGCCTGTGCTGGATTTATACATGCATTGGAGATTGCGGAATCATTTTATATGGCAGGAAGAGTCAGGAATGTGCTGATAGTATGCGCAGAAGAACCTACCAGAATGACTGATTGGAGCGATAGGAGGACATGTGTTCTGTTCGGTGACGGTGCAGGTGCTGCTGTGCTTACTCCAGGTGATAATATTAAAAGTATAAAGTTGTCAGCCTCAAGTGCAGTAGACAAACTCTGGCAGTACAGGCTTCTGCTGCCGACTCCTTATGTTACTAAGGATGAACATGACGTGCCCCTTCAGATGAAGGGACAGGATGTGTTCAAGTTTGCTGTAAAGGCTGCAAGCAATGATATCACCAGAGTACTTGAGGAGGTCTCTCTGGAGCCGGATGCAGTGGATCATTATCTTCTGCATCAGGCCAATATCAGGATTATCAAGGCTATTCAGGACTATCTGGAGCAGCCTGCGGACAAGTTCCCGACCAATATCCGGAATCATGGAAATTCGTCCAGTGCGTCTTGCCCGATACTGCTGGATGAGTCCGTAAGGAATGGGATTGTAAAAAAGGGAGATCTTGTTATGATGAGTGCTTTTGGGGCAGGGTTTGTTTCAGGTGCTGCTCTTTTTGAGTTATGATTTAAATTAGTATATTTGTAGATTTGGATAATTATCAGTAGCTATGATACAAAGCAGAATATGTGAGATGCTGGGAATCAGATATCCGGTGTTTCAAGGAGGAATGGCATGGGTGGCAGACGCATCTTTAGCTTCTGCAGTTTCAAATGCAGGAGGATTGGGACTTATCTCGTCTGTAAATGCAGGGACAGAAGCTGTAAGGGAAGAAATCAGGAAATGCAGACAGATGACAGACAAACCATTCGGAGTGAATATAATGCTTCAGGCTCCCAATGCTTCTGAGATTGCCCGTATGGTGATTGAAGAGGGTGTGAAGGTTTTGACTACCGGGGCCGGATCTCCGGTCAAATATATGAAGGAATGGAAGGAAGCAGGTATAACGGTCATTCCTGTTGTGGCTTCTGTCGCTTTGGCTCAGAAGATGCAGGCCGCGGGTGTTGATGCCGTGATCGCCGAAGGTGCCGAGTCGGGGGGACATGTAGGTGAACTGCATACAATGCCTCTCATACCCCAGATAGTGGATGCACTTGATATACCGGTGATTGCTGCGGGCGGAATATGTGATGGCCGTGGTGCAGCGGCTGCTTTCATGTTGGGAGCAGATGGAATACAGGTGGGAACACGTTTTCTTGTTGCAAAAGAGTGTACGGTACATCAGGAATATAAGGATAAGATTCTGAAGGCGACAGATATCTCTACAACGGTTACAGGAAAGTCACAGGGGCATCCTGTCCGTTCTTTAAAGACTCCATTTTCTAAATCTTTCGCCCGTATGGAGGCCGATCCTCAGGTGAGTCCGGAAGAGATACTTGCATTCGGCAGCGGTGCACTTAGAAAGGCTGTAAAGGAGGGAGACAGGAACGGGAGTTATATGTCAGGTGAGTGTGCCGGCCTGGTAAAAAAAGAAGAACCTGCTAAGGATATCGTTGAGGATCTTATCTTGGGGGCAGAGAAAGTGATTTCGGAATTTGCCTCCAGATTAGTGTAATTCAGATTTTAAATTGTAATTCATTGATATGGATAGAAGAGTTGTTGTTACCGGCTTAGGGGCAGTCACACCTTTAGGTAATGATGTTAAGACGTATTGGAATAATCTCCTTGCTGGTGAATGTGGTATTGATTTTATCAGGAATATACCTGTTGATGATCTTCCTGTAAAGATAGCAGGAGAGGTCAAGGACTTTGTGCCGTCAGATTATGAAATAGATGCTCCGTTTGTCAGAAAGCAGGACCGGTTTACCGTTTTTGCTGTGGCTGCTGCGTGGCAGGCTGTGAAAGAGGCCGGCTTGGATTCCGGCGAGGGAGGTAATGTAGACCCATTCCGTTTCGGTGTATATGTGGGTTCCGGAATAGGTGGCTTCTCTACCCAGACACGTGAAATGGAGAAGCTCATTAATGAGGGCGCTAAATGGATTTCTCCGCTATTTATCCCTACTATGATTGCGAATATAGCGGCAGGAAATATTGCCATAAGACATAATGCCTGCGGTCCATGCCTTCCTGTGGTGACGGCATGTGCTACATCGACGCATGCGATAGGAGAGGCCTACCGTGCCATAAAACATGGTTATGCTGATGCCATAATTGCGGGCGGTTCTGAAGCGGCCATAATACCTTTGGGAATTGCGGGATTCGCCAATGCTAAGGCTCTGTCCCGTTCTGAAGATCCTAAATATGCGTCTCTTCCTTTCAATAAGAACAGGGGCGGATTTGTAATGGCAGAAGGTGCTGCAATGCTGGTACTTGAAGATTATGAGCATGCTGTGGCGCGTGGTGCAGATATTATTGCTGAAGTATGCGGATACGGCAATACATGTGATGCCCATCATGTGACAGCTCCTCGTCCGGACGGAGTCACTCAGGCTGCAGCCATACGACAGGCTCTTGATGAGGCAGGATACACTTCAAGTGACGTATTGTACATCAATGCTCATGGAACAGGCACTTCCCTTAATGACGTGTCGGAGACAGCTGCTTTCAAGCTTGCCCTTGGGCAGGATGCATACAAGGCTCATATAAGTTCTATAAAAGGAGCGATAGGACATATGCTTGGAGCAGCGGGTGCGGCTGAAGCTGTGGCAGTCGTGCTGGCGCTTAAGGAAGGTATAGTTCCTCCTACCATAAATCTTGACGAGGTGGATCCGGAGTGCGATCTTGATTATACCCCTGCCGATCCGGTACATGCTGACCTTACAATCGGCATATCGGATTCTTTGGGATTCGGCGGTCACAACGGGTGCGTGGCATTCCGTAGATTTATGAAATGATGACTCCTCAATTGCACACGATTATGACTAGAGACGAATTGAAAGAGTATCTTCCCCATAGGGAGCCTATGCTTCTTGTTGATGACATCGAAATAGGGCAGGATGGTACGGCACACGCAAGATATCTGGTAAAGGATGATGAGTTTTTCTGTCGTGGCCATTTCCCAGGCAATCCTATTGTTCCTGGAGTGATTCAATGTGAGATAATGGCTCAGAGCTGCGCACTTCTGGTCAAGGATGAGATAAAAGGAAAAACCACCCTGTATAGCGGTATTGATAATGTTAGGTTCAAGCATCCTGTAAAGCCAGGTGACCTGTGTGAAGTCACGGCAAGACTCAAGAGCAGACGCGGAAATCTTTTTTTCTGTGAAGCATCGCTCAAGGTAGACGGACATTTATGCTGCAGGGGAGACCTTTCCTTTGCACTTGTCTAAAGACTGGACTTATTTTCTTTTTCTGACCCTTCTGGCACTTCTTACTGCCTGGAGGGTCATTTCATCTATCATGGCACTCCTGGCTGCGAGTAGATTCAGGATGGCTCCTGCTATTGGGAACAGCATTGTTACGGAAAAGATGATCTCATTGTGGTATTTTATGAAATCGACTGCAAACCATACCTGCATGCCCACCATCAGCAGTGCGGATATTATGCATACCCTTGCCTGCAGAAACCTCATCTTGTAGCTGAATAATGCGCATATATTTGCTGTAAGTGTCATTATCATAAGGATCAGATATGGAGTCTTTTCGTAGTATCTGATGACTTCTTCTGTACCTTCCGGTCCAAGGATGGTGGCGAACCTGCAGAAGAACAGGGATGCTGCAAGCAATGTCGAGATTCCTATGAAAAGCGTCTGTATTCTTTGCCACATGGTATATTGGTGTTTGTTAGTATGACAAAAATAGGAAATTTAAAGAGAAAAAGCTAAATTTGAACGATGTTTGAATAAATGTCGTATACAGGTAATATTTTAGTCGTTATGAAAATAGCTGAATCAGAACTTATAATCAATGGTGACGGATCGATATTTCATCTTCATCTCCGTCCTGAAGAATTGGCAGACAATGTCATCCTGGTAGGTGATCCGGGAAGAGTGGATATGATAGCAGAGTATTTTGATGACAAGGAATTCAGACACTCTTCACGCGAGTTTGTCTCTGTTACAGGTAGATACAAGGGAGTCCGGATGACAGCTCTTTCTACAGGAATCGGGACTGATAATATCGATATTGTCATGAATGAGCTGGATGCATTGGCAAACATCGATTTCCAGACAAGGGAAGTGAGGCCTGAACACCGGACTCTCAATATTCTCAGAATAGGTACGTCAGGTGCGATACAGCCGGAAATTCCCCTTGGAGGATTTGTCTTTTCGCATATCTCTGTCGGATGTGACGGTCTCTTGAACTGGTATGCGGACCGTGAGAAGATAGCGATGGCAGATATCGAAGAAGCATTCAGAAAGCACACAGGATGGAATAAGCATCTGCCTGATCCGTATTTTGTAAAGGCAGGAGAGCAGATGTCTGCAAGGTTCCGTGATTGTACTATTCCTGGGATGACAATTGCAGCATCCGGATTCTATGGTCCTCAGGGACGTGTACTCCGCATGCCTCTTGCCATGCCGGATATGCTCGACACCTTTGAGAGTTTCCGTTTCGGAGATCTGAAGGTTACCAATTTTGAGATGGAAGGCTCTGCGATAGCTGGAATAGCTGCGCATCTTGGACATAACGCAGGTACGGTGTGCTGTATCATAGCTCATCGTCATCACAAGGCTTCCAATCCTGATTACAAGCCTCAGGTCCGCAAACTTATCGAGCTCTGTCTGGATAAACTGGCCCAGTAACTTACAGATAAAAATACTGCCAGCTGCAATTGAATGAGTCATGCTCATTTTTTGCAGCTGGCAGTGTCGTCATGGTATGTAATGGTGTCTCCGTTACCTGCCGTAAAGCTCTTTTCTGGATTGCGGACCTGCACCTTTCCACACGTCAGGATCTGAAATCCATGCTTCAACGATACGCTTTTTCCCCTCCAGTATGTTGGTCTCGATGAAATCCGTCTGCAGATCGAATGTAGTATCCATGGATCCGGCGATTTCGTGACCGTAATCCATGAAGTGGTACATGTTGAAGTTGAATCCGAATTTCTTGAATCTTTCTACCAGTTTACCGCCTCCGAAGAAACCGAGATTGAATACTTTGATCTGATTGTATGGAACCAGTCTGTCAGCAGTTCCGTGCAGCATAAGGGTCGGACATGGCTCGACAGCGAAGTCTGCCAGCCCCTCACGTGAGAGAATGGCTCCGGAGAATGACATCACACCGGCATAGTTGAATCCATCAGGGAGGACGGATGCCCATTCTGTCCTGTTGCAGATTTCATATTCTGCCTGCATTACGCTGATAGCTCCAGCAGATGATCCGCTGATCACCAGATTGTCAGGATCTGTTCCAAGCTGTTCCGAATTGTCGATGATGAAATTTGTCGCGCTGAATAGGTCTTCCACAGCCATGTGGATTGCCTTGTCCAGTACGTTAACTTGAGCAACCCCTACTTTTGTGGAGCCTTTCAGTCCTAGGCGGTAATCAATGGATATTACTCTATATCCGTTGTCTGTCAGCAGCTTGAACCACTTGTGATAGCTTTCGTCATCTCTTCTTCCTTGTATGAAGCCTCCGCCGAACATGAAGATTATGGTCGGTTTTTCCTTTCCATTATGCATGGTCGTGCTTCCTTTGACAGGATTATATACATCAAGGAAGAGGTCGCATGTGTCCCGTTTCTCATATAGATATGTCCCGTCAGGAACTATCGTATCTTCAGCTGCAGCAGATGTGATTGCCAGTACGGCAGCCGATATCATCGATATAAGTGCTTTAGTTGTTTTCATTTTCTGTGTCTTTCAGTGTGATAAGTCTTTCGGATGGTATCAGTCTGTTGATGGCCTTTATGTGCCTGAAGAATCTGAATGCAATTACTCTGATCGCCGTATAGCTAGGGATGGCGATTATCATTCCGAGAGGACCGGCAAGATGCCCTGCTATCAGAAGTACTATGAATATCTCAAGAGGCTTGGCCTTGATGCTGGTAGAGTAGATGACCGGCTGATACAGGAAGTTGTCTATCAGTTGTGTGAAGCAGAATATTGCAATAAGGATTGCTGTAAATAGCCAGAAATTGATATCGAGTCCGATTGGTACTGCGCTGCTGTATTTCAGTGTCAGTCCCAGGATAGTTCCTATGAATCCTCCTATCAGAGGACCTATGTAAGGTATGACGTTGAGGATGCCGGTAAGGAATGCTATTCCAAGTGCGGCATTGAGTCCTAACCTTGCGATTATCCAAAGTCCCAGGAAGTTTATGATGGCTACTCCCATTATTTCTACAAATACTCCTATGAAATATCTTGAAAGCAGATGGCCGATGTCGGATATGGCTGCAGCAGCATTGCTCTCATGCTTGTCCGGTACCAGTGCTGCTATTATGTTGGTAAAGAGCCCATCATCTTTGATGAAGAAGAAGCTGATGAAGACGACAGAGAAGATTCCGACTCCGAGGTTTGTGAAGAATGATGCCGCTGAGCCTATGACAGAGGAGACTGTAGATGGGTCGAACAATTTCTGTACTTCCTGTATCAAGGCTATTTCCACTCTGAAGCCACTTCCCAGCTTAGGGAATGTCTTTCGTAGGAATTCGTTGAAGTCGCCGAGAGGAACCGCCATGTTCCGTGCTGCGTTTTCGATGCTTTCCAGTGAGATCCCTTTAATTATATTGCTGACTATAGGGACAATCAAAGTCAGGATGGACATGAATGTCACCATAAGGAACAGCAAGGTCAGTGCTGCAAGCAGCCAGTCCGGCGCCCTATGTCCTTTTATGCTTATGCTTTGCAGCGTGCCCATTATGGGTTTGGCTATGAGAGATACTACTACTGCTACCAGAATGTATATAAGTATGCTTCTGAAATACCAGCATATTCCTCCGATAAGAATTATTCCAATGGATATGAGGATATATTTGGCGAGTTTGTCGATGTATCTTTCGTTATTTTCCATAATTTAAATCAATGTGCTTTAAAATGGCACAACGTGCCTGTATCTTTGTGTCTGTAAACAATAAAAAACAATGCCATGAATACAGAAATCAATCTTTCCGGAATAAGTGATATGTTTCCATCTGAGTCATCATTCAGAACCTTGATTGACATGATCGATGAAATGGACCTGAAGCTCATGGAGATCAGTCTTGCTTAAACTTATCCTGAGTCTGTCTCCTTGATGTGTGTTCCCGTTCATCCTGTCTTTGATGATTTTCTCTGAGACCGGATCCTCTATATATCGCTGGATGGCTCTCTTCAGAGGTCTGGCTCCGTAATTAGGGTCATATCCCGTTTCTGCGACATGATGTTTTGCGCTTGCTGTGACGGTAAGATCGTAACCGGCATCCCTGACGCGTTGTTTCAGGCCTTTAAGCTCAATGTCAATGATCTTTCCCAGGTCTTCTTTGGTCAATGCCCTGAAGAATACCTGTTCGTCGACCCTGTTTATGAATTCAGGAGGAAAGGCTTTCTTTACTGCTTTTTCCAAAACGGCTTTACGGTTGCCTTGCACGTCTTTTCCTGAAGTGCTGAAGCCTACTCCGTTTCCGTAGTCGTCAAGTTCGCGGCTGCCTACGTTGGAAGTCATGATGACGATTGTGTTCCTGAAACTGACGGTCCTTCCCGTACTGTCGGTCAGCCTGCCTTCATCAAGAACCTGAAGGAGCAGATTGAATACGTCAGGATGAGCCTTTTCAATCTCGTCCAGCAGAACTACACAATATGGCTTTCTCCTGACTCTTTCGCTTAGTTGCCCTCCTTCTTCAAAGCCTACATATCCTGGAGGGGCTCCGATCAGCCTTGATACATTGAATTTCTCCATATACTCGCTCATGTCGAGCCTTACGAGATTTTCTTCCGAGTCAAACAGATATTCTGCAAGAGACTTTGCCAACTGTGTTTTTCCAACCCCTGTAGGACCGAAAAAGATGAAAGTTCCTATGGGCTTTCCGGGTTCCTTTATGCCGGCTCTGTTACGCTGTATGGCCTTTACCACCTTTTCTATCGCTTCATCTTGTCCGATTATCCTGCCTTTGAGTTTTTCCTGCATCTTCATCAGGCGTCCTCCTTCGCTTTCCGCCACCTTCCCTGATGGGATTCCAGTCATTTTCGATATTACGGCAGCAACATCTTCAGCACGCACAGTACCTGTCTTTTTGGAATTTCTCAATCTGACCATGGATCCGGCTTCGTCCATGGCGTCAATAGCCTTGTCCGGCAGGCATCTGTCGGTAATATACCGTTCTGACATCTTTACGCAAGCTTCAATCGCCTCAGCCGTATATCGTACGTTATGATGTTTTTCATAGTTATCCTTCAGGCTTGTCAGGATGGATATAGAGTGTGGAATGTCGGTATGTTCCACAATTATCTTTTGAAACCTTCTGTCAAGCGCGCCGTCTTTTTCAACTATCTTCCGGAATTCGTCCAAGGTGGTGGCACCGATGCATTGGATATCGCCTCGTGCCAGAGCAGGCTTGAGCATGTTGGCTGCATCAAGACTTCCTGATGCACCTCCTGCTCCAACTATCGTATGGAATTCGTCGATAAAGAGTATGATGTCCGGATTTTCTGCCACTTCCTTAATGATGGACTTCAGCCTTTTTTCAAAATCCCCACGGTATCTGGTGCCTGCAACAATTGAACCTAAGTCAAGGGAAATCAGGCGTTTGCCTGCAAGTACTGAAGGAACATCATCATTGACTATCCTTAAGGCAATCCCCTCAACTATCGCAGATTTTCCAACGCCGGGATCTCCTACAAGCATAGGACTGTTCTTCCTTCGTCTGCCGAGAATCTGGATGACTCTTTGTATCTCATCGTCTCTTCCGACCAAAGGATCCAGCTTGCCGTCTCTTGCTGCCTGTGTTATGTCGTATCCGAATTCTTCCAAAGGAGATGGGGTACTTTCCTCGTCTTTCTTATCCTGACGGATCTGTACCGATGGCGTTTCATCACCGTTTTCCTCTGTATTATCCTCTTCTCCGCGTTCGAGCATAGAATTGCGGTCCATATATCTGAATATGCTGCCGTAGTCGATCCCTATATCGCGCAGATATGAACTGCCGTATGAGCCGGCAGCCCTGCATAAGGCCAGAAGCAGATGCTGCGGGCCTGCTTGCCGGCTGCGTAGTTTCGTTGCTTCAAGTACAGTGAAGCTCAATACGTTCTGTGCCCCTCTGGAAAAAGAGATGTTGTCTATCTCGGAATACGCTATATGTTCATTTGTAAAAATATAATTGTCAATGAACTGCTTCATTTCCGACAGGTCTGTGCCTAACCCTAAAAGTGTGTCGGCGGCACTGTTTTCTTTGTGCCGGAGAATGCCTAAGAACAGATGGTCAGGTGCAATTCCGTAGCTTCCTGTCCTCATGGCTTCCTCTCGCGAGAAGTTGATGATGGAATTCAATTGGTCCGAAATACTGATTTCCATGAATACGTCGATGTCTTGTGTTTAATAAAACAATATTGATTGCACAAAATTACTAAAAATTTTGTAACTTTGCCAAGATGTATAATTAAGTACAAAAGATAGTACCATAATGGAAAATGAAGTAAAGACAGGTAGGATTGAACAGGTCAATATTGATCAGCAGATGAGGAGTGCGTATATAGACTATTCTATGTCTGTAATAGTATCAAGGGCGCTTCCTGATGTTCGTGACGGTATGAAGCCTGTACATAGAAGGGTGCTCTTCGGAATGGAGGGGCTGGGACTGACATATTCGAGCCAGACCAAGAAATCGGCGCGTATCGTGGGAGAGGTGCTTGGAAAATTCCATCCTCATGGCGACTCAAGCGTATATGATGCCATGGCGAGAATGGCTCAGGACTGGAGTCTGAGATATCCTTTGGTGTTTGGACAGGGTAACTTCGGTTCGATGGACGGTGACCCAGTTGCGGCTATGCGTTATACCGAGGCCAAGCTTGCTAAACTTTCTGATGAAGTTCTGGCTGACCTGGATAAGGATACTGTTGATTTTCAGAATAACTTTGATGATTCATTGCAGGAACCTGTAGTGCTTCCGACGAAGCTTCCGCTTCTGCTTCTGAACGGTTCTTCGGGAATTGCAGTCGGTATGGCAACGAACATGGCTCCTCATAATCTGAGTGAATGCTGTGATGCTATTTGCGCATATGTGGATAATCCTGATATAACTGTTGAGGAACTGATGCATTATGTCAAAGGTCCTGATTTCCCAACAGGAGGTATCATTCAGGGTCGACAGGGTATCAAGGATGCATTTGAGACAGGACGTGGCAGGATTGTCATACGGTCAAAGACGGATATAGAGGTAAGTGATTCCGGACGTGAAACAATCGTTGTTACGGAAATACCTTATATGGTCAACAAGAGGGAGATGATCGAAAAGATCGCTGAACTTGTCGAGTCGAAGAAGATCGAGGGCATCTCATATATCAATGATGAGACTACCATGAAGGGTGTCCGCATTGTGATAAAGCTTAAGAAGGATGCCAATGCAAATGTGGTGTTGAACACATTGTTCAAATACACACCGCTGCAGTCCAGTTTCTCAGTCAATAACGTCGCTCTCGTGAACGGACGTCCTCGTACCCTTAATCTCAAGGATCTCATAAAGTATTTCGTGAAGCACAGGCATGAAGTAGTGTTGAGGAGGACGAAGTTCGATCTTGAGAAAGCACGTAAAAGAGCTCATATTCTGGAAGGACTTCTCAAGGCTTTGGACGTTATTGACCGTATCATCAGTATAATACGTGCGTCAAAGAGTGTTGATGATGCAAAGAATGAGCTGATTGCAGCATTTGATTTCTCTGAAGCCCAGGCTACCGCTATTGTGGAGATGCGCCTTAGGCAGCTTACAGGACTGGAAAGGGAGAAACTTCAGAATGAATACGATGAGCTTATGAAGTTCGTGCGTTATTGTGAGGATGTACTTGCCGATGAGAAGCTGCAGCTGGGCATAATAAAGGATGAGACGATGGAGATGAAGGAAAAGTATGGCGATGAGAGAAGGACGGAAATTGCCCTTTCTGCCGAGGAATTCAATCCGGAGGACTTCTATGCCGATGAAGATGTGGTCATTACGATTTCTCATCTGGGATATATAAAGAGGACTTCGCTGACTGAATACAGGCTGCAGAACAGAGGTGGAGTCGGAATGAAGGGAAGCGCCACGCGTGACGAGGATTTTATCGAACATATATATGTTGCCAATATGCATAGTACAATGCTTCTTTTCACGCAGAAAGGACGTTGCTACTGGCTCAAGGTCTATGAGATTCCGGAGGGATCCCGTGCGTCGAAAGGACGTGCAATCCAGAATGTCATAAACATCGAGTCCGATGACAAGATAAAGGCATATATAAATGTCAGGAACCTGAAGGATGAAGATTATGTCAATAATAACTTCATAGTACTAGCTACCAAGAGGGGAATCATCAAGAAGACTTCGCTTGAGGCATACTCCCGTCCTCGAACAAACGGTGTAATTGCCATTACTGTAAGGGATGGAGACGAACTTCTTGAGGCAGTCATGACCAATGGCCATAGTGAGATTCTGCTTGCTGGACGCAAGGGCCGTTGTTGCCGCTTTGATGAATCTGATGCAAGAGCACTTGGAAGAACGGCTTCAGGAGTGAAGGGTATCAATATTGACGAGGATGATGAAGTTGTAGGCATGATCGCTTACGATCCGACAGCGGATGACAAGGATGCACATACGATACTTGTAGTAAGTGAGCATGGATACGGAAAACGTACTGATTTTGAGGAATACCGCAAGACCAGCAGAGGTGGAAAGGGTGTCAAGACCTTGAATATTACTGATAAGACCGGTGCATTGGTTGCAATAAAGAATGTAACTGATGAGAATGATCTGATGATCATCAACCGTTCAGGACTGACCATAAGGATGGCGGTTGCCGGTATTAAGGTCGCAGGACGTGCAACCCAGGGCGTTAGACTCATCAATATCAAGGAAGGGGATTCCATTGCTGCGGTTTCTGCAGTCAACAAGACGGAGGAGGATTCTCAGCCAGAGGCAGAGTCGCAGGCGTATTCACAGGAAACAGATAATGAATAACATTTAATACATTAAATTATGAAAAGAGTTCTGATTGTATTGACAGTACTTCTTACTGTACAGTTCGCTTATGCACAGACTGAGGCTGCCAGGAAAGCTGTGGAAAGTGCAGAGGCTGCATCTCAGGATGCAAAGAAAGCGGTTAAGGTTAAAACATGGCTTAAGTTGGCGGATGCATATATGGATGCCTATGATGCTCCTACACGCAATATCCTGCTCAATACTCCGCGTGTTCAGCTTCAGTATATGATGGGGTCAGAGCAGCCGGAATCACGTGAGACTGTCACTATAGACAACCTGCCTTATGTTAAGGAAAGTTACTCCAATAAAGACCTGTACTTTGATGCAAATGACAATCTTGTACTTGTGGATGTTACTAAGCCTATCTTTGAGGATGCTCTTGCAGGTGCGCTCGCTGCATATGTAAAGGCATATGAGGTTGATGTGAAGAAGTCAAAGGAGAAGGATGTCGTTGAAGGTATCGAAGCTGTATCCAGGAAGTATTTCACTGATGGTATGAACAAATATATGATTGGTGATATGAAGACTGCCGGTGTTCTTCTTGGAAAGGCTGCAGATGCATCGGAGACCGCACCTCTTTCAAAGGTTGATACTACTGCACTGTATAATGCCGGATATGTAGCATGGGCTCAGCAGGATTACACCACTGCGAAGGGATATTTTGAAAGATGTCTCGAAGCTGAGTACTATTATGACAACGGAGAGACTTTTGCAAAGCTTGCAGATGTTTATATGAATCTTGGTGAGAAGGAGAAGGCTGTAACTGTTTTAGAGAAGGGATTCTCTGAATTCCCTCAGAGCCAGAGCATACTCATAGGTCTTATCAACTATTATCTTGAAAGCGGAGAAAATGCAGACAGACTCTTCGTTCTTATTGATGAGGCTAAGAAGAATGAGCCGGACAATGTTTCCCTCTACTATGTGGAAGGTAATATCTATAAGGAATTGGGCAACTATGAGAAAGCCGTTGAGTGCTATTACAGATGTGCTGAGGTGAACCCAGAATATGATTTCGGATTCTATGGTGCCGGTACTCTCTATTATGACAGGGCTCTGGCTCTATCGGAGCAGGCTTCACAGGAACTCGATGACAACAAGTACATGGAGCTTGTAAAGGAGTTTGAACAGTCCCTGCTTAATGCTATCGATCCGTTTGAAAAGGCTTTTGCAGTATCGAAGAACGATCAGCTCAAGCTCAATGTTGCTGAGTATCTTAAGAACATCTATTATCGCTTCTCATCTGTAGAAGACAAGTATATGGAAGGATACAAGAAGTATGATGCCATCGTAAAGTCCGGTAAGGTGAACTAGATAGAAACCGACTAAGTTACAGATAGTTAAAAGGGGAGACGCGTCAGAGCGTTTCCCCTTTTTCAAATGCCTTTACTATCTTTGTGACAAGCGGATGCCTGACAATGTCTTCATTTCTGAAGAAAATGGTATTGATCCCCTTTATGTCCTTCGTCAGTTCTATGCCTCGTAAAAGTCCTGAATCCTTTTTGTTTGGAAGATCGATCTGACTGGCATCTCCGGTTACAATGAATTTTGCATCGCATCCCATTCTGGTCAGGAACATCTTGAGCTGTCCGAGATTGGTGTTCTGAGCTTCATCCAGAATGACACAGGCTCTGTCAAGAGTGCGTCCACGCATATATGCAAGCGGTGCTATCTGAATTGTGCCGTCTGCCATGAACTCCTGCAGTCTTTTTGGCGGAATCATGTCCCCAAGGGCATCATACAAGGGCTGTAGGTATGGATCTAACTTATCTTTAAGGTCTCCTGGCAGGAATCCCAGCCTTTCTCCGGCTTCCACTGCAGGACGTGTGAGGATTATCCTTTTGATTTCTCTGTTTTTCAAGGCCCTGACAGCAAGAGCAATGGCAATGTATGTCTTTCCGGTTCCTGCCGGGCCGACAGCAAAGATCAGATCGTTCTCGAAATATGATTTCACCATCTCCTGCTGGGTCTTGTTGCGCGCCTTTATCGGCTTGCCGTCGTTTCCATGGACAATTACCGCATCTCCTGTAAGCTTGAACCTGTCAGGTGAAGCTTCTCCGTCAAAAAGATCTTCAACATCATATGGAGAAAGGTTTGTCTTGAAAGTACGTCTCTGTATGAGTTTCCTGATTTTAGTGCTGAAGTCCTCTATATCAGAGTCGTTCCCGTCAAGGATTATCTCGTTGCCTCTGGCTGCAACTCTTAGATCCGGATAGTAGCTGCATAATGCTTCCAGAATCCTGTTGCCGGCTCCGTATATTTCGATAGGATCAATCGCTTCAAGCTTAATTGTGTTTCTGCTCATTTATCGTGTTTATTTGTCTTTTATACCGGTGGTTTCCATAACTCTTTTGTACGTTGAAACCATTTTGTCATACTCCCATTTTCCTTGCCACTGTTCTCTGGTTCCCAGAAACCTTTTTACGGGAAGTATCTTATATGTGCTGCAGTATCCACCTGGTCTTGAGCACCATATATAAGTGAACTCCATCGGATCAGCCTTGAATGTTCCGTTTGTCGTACGTATAAGTCTGATTTCAGCAATAAGTCCTATCTGCGTGTCCGGAGCACTCATGTTTGAAACCATGTTCCCCAAGGAATATGCCACTTGAGTGTTTCTGCCTATGTTTTCTGTGTCTTGAACCGTATGGGGATGACTTCCCGCTATCAGGTCTGCGCCATTGTCGGACAACCATCTGGCTGTATTTTCCTGGTCAGTGGAATGGAGCAGGTCGTATTCGATGCCCCAGTGAGGAAGCACAATACTGAAGTCAGCCTCTTTTTCCGCTATCCCAAGGGCCCTGGCTGTTGTTTCCCTGTCGTTGAGATAATTTACCTTGGGCCAAGGTGCATCAGCTCCGAGGTTTGTTCCGTAGGTGCAGTTGATGATTGCTATACTTATGTTTTTCTTTTTCAATATGAGAGGGTTGTTCTTCTTACGGGATGCCATGTCTTCCGCTATGCCGGTAAAGGTTACTCCATGCTCCTTTTCCAGCTTTCTGTATGTTTCAACTGTGCGCATAGCTCCCTTGCACCCCTTGTCGTAAATATGATTGTTGGCGGCAAGAAGGACATCGAAACCACAGGCAGCCATACATTCTGCAATGATATCTGGAGCAGAAAACGCAGGATATCCGGTATATGGCTCTCCTGCCAGAGGAAATTCCATGTTTGCTACGGATATATCAGCGGATGATACCATGTCGCGAACATGTTCGAACCAAGGAAGGAAATCAAATTCTCCAGAAGATATGGATGCATTTGAAATCTGTTTGCTGTGCATCATCACATCACCTGCTATGCATATCTTCAGAGTGTCCTGGTGAGTGAACGGTTGTATGTCGTCTATACTTTCATGCCATCTTTGAGGGAACTGTATCTGCTGAGCCATTACCATGTCTGAACCTGCATAGGAAAGAATGGTAAAGGCTATAAATGAGATTAATCTCAGATATCGGCGGAAAATATGCAATGTAAAAGTTGTTTTAGGATTACAAATATATCAAGAATTATTTTGTGTAGGACTATTAATTCGCTAAATTTGCGCGAATGCGCTAATTTCTACGCAATATGAAACGATGTATTTTACCGTTGATGGCTGTCGCCTTGTTTGTTGTGAACGGCTGTGATTTCTTCAGGACACTTGCTGGACGTCCTACAAGTGAGGATATAGAAAACCGGAGAATTGAGATCATGAAGGCAGAGGAAGCTGCTCTGCAAGCCCGTCTGGATTCTCTCAGATTGCAGGAACAGATGGTTCAGGACTCTTTGGAAGCTCTCGAATCAATCCGTCAGAGTGGAGGTTCCATATTGAATCCTGCTTCTTTAGGAGGTCTGTTTGCAACCAAGCTTGAAGCGCGTTACTATGTGATAATCGGAGCTTTCCGTACGCGTTCCAATGCGGAAGCATTGCTTCTTAAGGCTAAGGACAGCGGTTATGCTCCGGCTTTGATCAATTTCCGTGGAGGACTGACAGCTGTAGGAGTCTGTCCGGTTGATAAGGTGCAAGATGCAGTAGAAGCTCTGTATATTGTGAAGCAGGAACAGTTCTGCCCTTCAGATGTATGGATTCTTGTCAATGAATAGAATTATGCGTAGGTTCCTGTTTTCCTTTATTGCGGCAACTGTCTTTTTTTTCGGTACGGAGGCATTGGCTCAGTATCGTGACGGTGTTGTATATGAAGATATCTATGACAGTGAGACGATGCTTTCCATGAAGAATCATGTCAGAACTTTGTCGTCGGCTTTAATGGAGGGAAGAAAAGCCGGATCCGATGGTGAACGGATGGCTGCAGATTATGTGAGAGACTGTTTCAGGGAATATGGGGTTGATGTGCTTTCTCTTCCGGAAGGAGACTCTTTCGGAGTTACATGCGAGAATGGGGATACATTGACATCTTGCAATGTTGTAGGATATGTTTCCGGTTACGACAAGACGCTTAAGGACCGTTATATCGTTGTAGGGGCAAGATTGGATAATCTTGGCAGCATGACGATGACTGTAGATGGCACTCCAGTGGAACGCATCTATTATGGAGCAAATGGAAATGCTACAGGTCTGTCCATGCTTCTGGAACTGGCGGCTAAGGTTAATACCAATGCTGTTATGTTCAGACGTTCCGTCATCTTCGTTGCATTTGGAGCATCTGCGCATACATATGCAGGTGCATGGTATTTTCTGAACAGGGCTTTCGCAGGTGCGGACGATATCGATGCTATGATAAATCTGGATATGCTGGGAACCGGATATAACGGATTCTATGCGTATACTTCGTCAAATGCAGATATGAACACACTCATCCGGACTCTTACCGGTGAGCTTCAGCCCGTCTTGCCTGAAGTAGTTGCTGCCGAGCCTTATCCATCTGATCACAGAGCTTTTTATGCAGAGGAGATACCCTCTGTCATGTTTACTACCGGCAGATATCCGGAACATAATACGGACAAGGATACCCAGTCGATCATTGATTTTGATATGATGGAAAGGGAACTGGAATATATATATAACTTTACTCTTGCTTTGGCAAATGCTTCCTCTGCACCGTCTTTCAGTCTGGCTTCAGTCTCATCAGGCAAGATTTCAGAGGGCGATATCGTGGCATATTATGATTGTGACCAGAGACCGGAATTTCTCAATAGCGCTGATCCGCGTCAGTTTTTGGAAAAATGGGTCTACAAATGTCTAAGGTATCCTCCGGAGGCTGTACGTGACGGCATTCAAGGACGTGTTATGGTTGAGTTCATCATAGACCGGGATGGAAAAGTAGGTAATGTGAGAGTCGTCAAAAGTGTCTCGGAAGAGCTTGATGCTGAGGCTGTGAAGGTAGTGAGTGCTTCACCGAAGTGGCGTCCTGGCCGAGTCAAAGGTAATAAAGTGAATACATCCATTACGATACCGGTGGAATTCCGTCTTGAAAAGAAAGGCGCCAGACCAAAGTTCGGAATAAAGAAATAACAAATTGCATATGGAATACAATTTTAAGGAAATTGAAAGCAAATGGCAGGCTTTCTGGGCTGCCAATCAGACATTTAAAGTAGAGGCAGACAAGTCGAAGCCTAAATATTATGTTTTGGATATGTTTCCATATCCGTCTGGAGCCGGCCTTCATGTGGGACATCCTCTCGGATATATAGCCAGCGATATATACAGCCGTTATAAACGTCTATGTGGCTTCAATGTTCTTCATCCTATGGGATATGATGCATTCGGACTCCCGGCTGAGCAGTACGCCATACAGACCGGACAGCATCCGGCTGTGACTACGGAAAAGAACATTGCCCGTTACCGTCAGCAGATGGACAGAATAGGTTTTTCATACGATTGGTCGCGTGAAGTTCGTACCTGTGATCCTGAATATTATAAATGGACACAGTGGGCATTCCTGAAGATGTTTGACAGCTGGTATGACAACCGTCAGCAGAAGGCGCGCCCGATATCTGAGCTTGAAGCTGCCTTTGCAGAAGGAGGCAGTACTGCCGTTGACGCAGCATGCGGGGATGTGCATCCTTTTACTGCCAGTCAGTGGAATTCGTTCAGTGACAAGGAAAAGGCATCTGTCCTTATGCAATATAGAATTGCCTACCAAGGAGAGACGGCAGTGAACTGGTGTCCGGCTTTAGGAACCGTTCTTGCCAATGATGAGGTCAAGGAGGGATATTCAGTACGAGGTGGTCATCCAGTGGAACAAAAGAAAATGACTCAGTGGCAACTTCGTGTATCTGCGTATGCAGGGCGTCTGCTTGACGATCTTGAGGACCTTGACTGGACGGAATCGTTAAAGGATATGCAACGCAACTGGATAGGAAAAAGTCAGGGAGCAGAGATGGTATTCAAAGTATCTGATGGCAGTGAGGAATACGATATGACAATCTTTACAACTCGTGCGGATACTGTCTTTGGCGTGACATTCATGGTGCTTGCTCCGGAAAGCGAATGGGTGGAGAAACTTACTGTTGCTGAGCAGAAAGAGGCAGTGCAGGAGTATCTGGCGATGGCCAGAAAGAAAACCGAGCGTGAGAGAATGACCGAGACAAAGAAGGTGACAGGAGTGTTTACAGGATCTTATGCGGTGAATCCTCTCACGGGAGACAAGGTTCCGGTATGGATTTCCGAATATGTCCTCTCCGGTTATGGAACAGGTGCGATCATGGCAGTGCCTGCTCATGACAGCAGAGACTATGCATTTGCAAGACATTTCAATCTGCCTGTAGTCCCTCTGATAGAAGGATGTGATGTGAGCGAATCCAGTTTTGATGCCAAGGATGGAATAATGTGCAATTCCGGTTTCCTTAACGGCCTTTCTGTAAAGGAAGCCATTCCGGCAGCTATAGATTACGTGGAAAAGCATGGCATTGGCCGTCGTAAGATCAATTACCGTCTTCGTGATGCCATTTTCTCGCGTCAGAGATATTGGGGAGAACCGTTCCCTATGTATTTCAAGGATGGTGTCGCTACTCCGATGCCGTTTGAAAAGCTTCCGCTTCAGCTTCCTGAGGTTGACAAGTATCTCCCTACAGAGACTGGAGAACCACCTCTAGGACGTGCTTGCGACTGGACATATGAAGGGTATCCTATCGAACTCAGTACAATGCCTGGATTTGCCGGCAGCAGCGCATATTACCTCAGATATATGGACCCTCACAATGATGAGGCTCTTGTCGGACGCGATGCTGACGAGTATTGGAGGAATGTTGACCTTTATATCGGTGGGACAGAGCATGCTACAGGTCATTTGATATATTCCCGTTTCTGGAACAAGTTCTTGTTTGACCTGGGATATGTATGCGAAAAGGAACCGTTCAGAAAACTGATAAATCAGGGAATGATCCAGGGCCGTTCCAATTTTGTTTACCGTATAATCAATACGAACACATTTGTGTCGCTTGGTCTTAAGGATCAGTATGAGACTACCGAAATTCATGTTGATGTGAATATAGTTCATAATGACAGGCTTGATATTGAGGCATTCAAGGCGTGGATGCCGGATTTTGCCGATGCTCAGTTTATTCTTGAGGATGGGGAATATGTCTGTGGATGGGCTGTGGAGAAGATGTCCAAGTCTATGTTCAATGTAGTGAATCCTGATATGGTATGCGACACATATGGTGCTGATACCTTGAGATTGTATGAGATGTTCCTTGGGCCTCTTGAACAGTCCAAACCATGGGATACCAAGGGTATAGACGGTGTCAACCGTTTTCTTAAGAGAGTATGGAGACTTTTCTATGACAGGGATGGCTTCATAGTCAGGGATGAAAAGGCTTCACCAGAGGAGTTGAAGACGCTTCACAAGCTTATAGGCAAGGTGCGTACTGATATAGAAGCATTCTCTTTCAATACTGCTGTAAGTGCTTTCATGATAGCTGTCAACGAACTATACGAACTGAAATGCAGCAAGAGGGAGATTCTTGAGCCTCTGATTGTGCTTCTTTCTCCTTTTGCACCGCACATTGCAGAGGAACTTTGGGAAGCTTTGGGACATAAGGACAGCATATCATATGCCTCTTTCCCTGAATATATTGAAGCATATACCATAGAGAGCAGCTGTACTTATGCTGTTTCATTCAATGGAAAGACGCGGTTTACGGTAGATCTTCCACTTCAGATGTCTAAGGAGGATGTGGAAAAGCATGTACGCGGTTTGGAACAGACTGCTAAGTATGTTGCAGAAGGCAATATATTGAAGGTGATAGTAGTTCCCGGCAAGATTGTAAACATTGTTGTAAAATAACAGAAATTTGACCTATGAAAGCTAATCGGATATTGGAGACTATCTGGGATTATTTTCTGATGACAGTCGGTTCGGTCATCTTCTGTATGGCCTGGACATCCATAATCATTCCGACAGGGCTTGCCAGTGGAGGACTGACAGGACTCTGTACCATCATACAGTATGCTTCAGGAGGAGCAATACCTATCGGATGGACTTATCCCATCATAAACATAGGGCTTCTGATAATCGGATTCCTGACTTTGGGAAAGGCTTTCGGCATAAAGACCATATATGTTATCATTCTGACTTCCGTGCTGTTTGAAGTGCTTCCGAAGTTTCCGATGCTGGAATGTCATGATTTCGTGGATGATAAACTTATAGGGGCCTTGACCGGGGCTGCTCTTGAATCGGTAGGTCTTGGTCTGGTGCTCCTTAGAGGAGGAAGTTCCGGAGGAACTGATATTGTAGCCATGGTCATCAACAAATATTGGCCGGTGTCTCCGGGAAGGGTCTATCTGTTTACGGACGTTTTCATCATTGCTTTGATGCTTTTTGTCCCAGGCAAGGGTATAATAGATATGATCTATGCATATGTCATCATGCTGGGATTCTCTTTTGGTATAGACTTCGTTCTGTTAGGCAACAAGTCTTCTGTGCAGATACTGATATTTTCTTCAAGATACAAGGAAATAGCAGATCATATAATAAACGATATCCATAGGGGAGTCACAGCATTGCAGTCTGTAGGTTGGTATACGCAAAAGGAAAGCAAGGTGCTTCTTGTGGTCGCTCGCAAATATCAGATGAATGAACTCATAAGAGAAATAAGGACAATTGACCCGAAGGCCTTCATCTCAGTTTCTACTGCCATGAGTGTTTTTGGCGAAGGGTTTGAAGAAGTCAAGACTGGATTGAAAAAACGGGTGACAACCAGTCGTATATTGGAGGAAAGTCATGAACAGTAAGATCTTGATGAAGTCGTGGATAACCGTTGTGAAAGAATATCTTGTCATCACAATGGGTGTTACATTGTATGCCTTGGGTTGGGCTATGTTTCTGACACCAAACAGTATGATTGGTGGTGGTGTCACAGGATTTGCCGCCATTCTTGAGTATGCATTCAGGATACCGATTCCTTTAACATACTTCATACTGAATATCCTTCTGCTTCTGATCGGTACCAGGATATTAGGTACAGGATTCGGAGCAAAAACGATTTATGCCATCATCATGACCTCAGTGATGCTTGCGGTGACCAAGGAAATCATACCGATTGATTTTGTTGACGAGTTTTCACAAGACAGCAAAATCGTATGTACCGTTCTTGGAGGAATAATGGCAGGTGTAGGTATCGGTTTATCCATGTCTCAGGGAGGAAGTACCGGGGGGACGGATATAATAGCTTTGGTGTGGTGCAAGTTCAGACATGCATCTCCCGGCAAGGTGATACTTATCATAGATATAATTATAATTCTTTCGTCCCTTCTTTTTCCGTCATTCGATAAGAACGGCAATATCATGCCATATCCGGAAAAAGTAGCTATTGTGGTATATGGTCTTATGCAGGTTACGGTATGCGGATATGCAATAGACTTGTATATTTCCGGTTCCAAGCAGTCTGTCCAGGTGTTTATATTTACCAAGAAGGTGAGTGAAATGGCTGATGCTATTGCATTTGATATGAAGAGGGGTGTGACGGTTATTCCTGCAAAGGGATGGTATTCCAAGGAAGAGAAGAATGTGATAATGGTCGTTACGAGGAAAGTGGATCTCAATCTACTGCTAAGATATGTGAAAACAATCGATCCGGATGCATTCCTTTCTGTTTCATCAGTTATGGGAGTTTATGGACAAGGATTCGATACCATTAAGGTGAAGTCTAAGAAAAACGACTATAAAAAAAGTTAAAAACCTTAAAGAAAAAGAAAAATCTACACACAGAGCCCTTTTCATACATTTTCGGAAAGGGCTTTTTGCTTATTTTTGTGTGATAGGAAATCTGTGTGGGAAATGAATGTCTTTATAGCAGCCTTCATAATGATGGCATTGCTTGGCCTTATTGCACTTCTGTTAGTGAACAATAGAAAGTATAAGGCTTTGGCGAATGAAAAAAACAGAATTGCACCTTTTATATTATCAGCTGTGTTTGTACTTATGGGATTGGACGTGGCTGGAGGAAGTCATACAGGGGAGTGGCTTATGCTTTTTTTGTCTTTGGGAATTCTGCCAATGCTGCCTCTTACTTCATCTTTGCTTCATTTTAAGGATATAAAGGTTGTCATTGCTGTTGTTTTTGCGTCAATGGTTCTCTTTGCCGTATATCGTATCTTAGTGATTGGTGGGCTTGCACCGATTCCGCATGGTCTGACTGTACTCTCTTCCGTTTTTCTGGGCATATGCAACGGTGGATTGCTGATATGGGGAATTGTCAGAAGAATAAGAAATGTCAAGGAGGTAATGAAATCAGGTACTGTATGGTCAGGAGTCTGCCTTTGTGTCGATATGGTTTATGTCTTTTTTTCATTATCCGTCCCTGTGGTGGTGCTGGCCGTGTCTTATATTGATCACTTGGCGGTGTGGCAGTTCCTGATAGGGTCAGTTTTGCTTGGAGCTGAACTTATCGCCTTGGGAGTACGGGTCTCGAATGATTCGGTGTTTGTCCTTTGTCATAGGCATGAGCGCAGGATAGTCGAGTCCTTGAAGATTTCTCATGTGGAGGCAGTCAGCGATGCTGTTGCCGAAAATGATCAGTATAAGGAAGTCTATGAAAGGGTAGTTGCATATTTTGAGAAAGAAAAACCATATCTGAACGGTTCACTTACCATCAATGATCTTGTGAAGGTCGTATTTTCCAATAAACTATATATATCCAGGGCAATAAGCCAGTATACAGGACGTAATTTCTGTCAGTTTGTCAATTATCATAGGATATCATATTCAATCAAGTGTTTCCGTGAGAATCCGGAACTGAAGATAGTGGAGCTGGCATCAATGTGTGGATTCAATTCTGTAGTTTCCTTCAACATGGCGTTCAGACTCTTTATCGGTGAAAATCCTAGTGACTGGTGTCGGAAGGAGCGAAATAAAATGCTGCGTCATATAAAATAAGTTGTGGAATAGTCGTCAGAAGATTATATTTGCGTCGGATTATTAAAACAATGTCATCTATGGCAGACGAAAAGATTATTTTTTCAATGAATGGAGTGGGGAAGATCCTGCCTCACAACAATAGGGTTATTCTTAAGGATATTTACCTTTCTTTCTTTTATGGAGCTAAGATTGGTATCGTAGGTCTGAACGGTTCAGGAAAGTCTACTTTGATGAAGATCATCGCCGGAATAGAGAAGGGCTATCAGGGTGAAGTCGTATGGGCCCCAGGTTATTCTGTCGGTTATCTTGAGCAGGAGCCTCAGATGGATCCGGATAAAACGGTGATAGAAGTCGTGCAGGAGGGTGTGCAGGAAGTGATGGACATTCTCAGAGAGTATGAGGAGGTGAATCTGAAGTTCTGTGAGCCGATGTCTGATGAAGAAATGGCAGCCTTGATAGAACGTCAGGGGGAACTTACCGAAAAGATAGAGAATTGTGACGGATGGGAGATAGACTCCAAGCTTGAGAGGGCTATGGATGCATTGCAATGCCCGCCTTCAGATGCGAAAGTCAGTACATTGAGTGGGGGAGAACGTCGTCGTGTCGCGCTTTGTCGTCTCCTGCTGCGTCAGCCTGACGTACTTTTGTTGGATGAACCGACCAACCATCTTGATACCGAGAGCATTCAGTGGCTTGAGGCTCACCTTCAGCAGTATAAGGGTACAGTGATAGCCGTTACCCATGATAGATATTTCCTGGATAATGTTGCGGGATGGATCTTGGAACTGGACAGAGGTGAAGGTATTCCTTGGAAGGGGAACTATTCTTCATGGCTAGACCAGAAAAGTACCCGCCTTGCCCAGGAAGAGAAGCAGGAAAGCAAACGTCGTAAGGCCCTTGAAAGAGAACTGGAATGGGTCCGTATGGCTCCTAAGGCCCGTCATGCAAAGTCCAAAGCTCGTTTGGGAGCCTATGAGAAACTGGCTGCCGATGATGGCAGGGAAAAGGAGGCTGCTCTTGAAATCTTTATTCCGAACGGTCCGAGACTTGGAAACAAGGTCATAGAATTCAAGAATGTTTCAAAGGCGTATGGAGATAAGCTTCTGTATGAAAATCTTAATTTCATCCTTCCGCCGGCTGGTATTGTGGGAGTCATAGGTCCTAACGGCGCAGGTAAGACTACTTTGTTCCGTCTGATAATGGGGCTAGATACTCCGGATACGGGTGAGATAACGGTAGGAGAGACTGTCAAGCTGGCATATGTGGACCAGCAGCATCGAAGCATAGATCCGGATAAGACTGTCTATGAGACAATTGCAGAAAACTCTGAGTTTGTCAAGCTCGGAAAGAGAGAGGTAAACGCAAGAGCATATGTCTCTCGCTTCAATTTTTCAGGAGCTGATCAGGAAAAGCTTTGCGGCATACTTTCAGGTGGTGAGAGAAACCGTCTCCACCTTGCTCTGACTTTGAAGGATGAAGGTAATGTACTTCTTCTTGATGAGCCTACCAATGATGTGGATGTAAATACCATACGTGCTCTTGAAGAAGGTCTGGAGAATTTCGCCGGATGTGCCGTAGTCATTTCACATGACCGTTGGTTCCTTGACCGTATTGCGACTCATATTCTTGCCTTTGAAGGTGATTCCCAGGTTTATTTCTTTGAGGGGACCTATTCTGAATACGAAGAGAACAAGAAACGCAGACTTGGCAATGAAGAGCCTAAGCGTTTCAAGTACAAGAAGCTCATGGAATAATGCGTTATCGCTTGATGATTAATATGGTAGCATGGACATTAGGCCATGCTACTTTTTTTATCAGAATTTGGAAAATTCATCGTGGGAGGGTATATTTGCAAAGTATCCCATAAACTTATGAATATGAAAAAATAGTGACGTTCATCCTTGTGATGACTGCAGCAATTGGAACATTGTCTGCCCAGGATCTTATCGTTTTTACCGATGGAGAAGAAACACAGGTAAGGGTAATAGAGATTTCGGACAGTGAAATCGGTTATAGATTATGGAGCAACTTGGAAGGACCGCTGCGTAAGGTCTCTGTTTCCAAGGTGTTCATGATAAAATATGAAAATGGTACCAAAGAAACTTTTACAACGGTATCCACAGCGGCAGACAGGCCATCTTATACACCATCTTATGTGCCTCAAAGATCTGTCCCAAAGGAACGTGACCATCGTTTTGTCATTGGAGCGAGACTGCGTCCTCAGATGAATATACTGATAGTTGAGTCCGGATATGCTAACAGAACAAGCTATAGTGGAGATTCCGGATATAGGATGGCGGCAGCTGTCGGCGTTGTTGGCAATTGGTATTTTACGAAAAACATAAGGAATCCATGGCATCTTCATGCAGGCATTGAGTATTCTCCGGAGGGAGGAAATCTCGTCGAAAGCGGTTATAATATCAGGGCTGACTATATAAATTATGAGTTGGGACTCGGAATACGTACTGGTGGCGGGTATCATATGGTATTTTCCATGGGATTCAACTCTTATGTAAATACCAAGGTTAAAAGTGAGGATTGGCCGGTCTGGACCAGAGATGACAGAATGAGAGTTCCGGGTCCTCGCTGTAAAATCAATTTTGCCTGGGGAGGCACTATTGCAAAGACCGTCGACCTTGATTTCCTGTTCTCAATCAATCCGTTCGGCTCAGTTGACTCGTCCTATTGGCTTGGGGATCAACCTTCTGTCGATCTGATGCTAGGAATGTCCGTTACTTATCTTATCCCATTGAAATCAAAATCCCAAAATGAGTAAGAAACTGTTTTTGACGATGATGGCGGCACTGCTTTATATAGTGTCGGCATCAGCTCAGGATATCATTCTGAAAAGGGATGCATCAGAAATCGAAGCGAAGGTCCTTGAAA
Organism: Bacteroidales bacterium; assembly: GCA_017442315.1. Lineage (GTDB taxonomy): Bacteria > Bacteroidota > Bacteroidia > Bacteroidales > UBA932 > Cryptobacteroides. The sequence goes on along the minus strand of JAFRZX010000054.1, from coordinate 19,057 downwards.
TCAGCGATACCGAGCTTCGCTACAAGTCATGGACAGACATTGAGGGTCCTACGAGAATAATCAATGTCTCGGAAATATTTTGGATAAAATATTCCGATGGCAGCAAGGAACTGTTCAATGTTGTCGCAGAAGAAAAAGGGAGTACCAGCTCTGGCGTTGACGAGTATCCTTACCCAAAGGTTTCCAGAGCTTATTCTGTCGGTGATATCTTCAATGAAGATGGATTATATGGCATCGTAATACGTTCGACGGACGATGGAAAGCACGGACTTATCATGTCATTGGATGAGTCTCCTGTAGGTACGATGTGGGATGCGGCACGTGTAACTCTGTTCTATATGGGACTTGATGATCGTGAGGATGGCTGGAAAAACATGCAGGTCCTGGCAAAAGCTGTTGATGAGCAGCGGCTCTCATGGAATGATTTCCCGGCTTTTAACTATTGTCGTACGATGGGTGATGGCTGGTATCTCCCTGCAGTCAATGAAATTATGTCTGCGTGGAATCTGGTTGAGAAGATTCCTTGGAATTCCTATTCGGCACAACGTTATATGAAGGATTTGAGCGAGGTGCTGACTGCGGCTGGTGGCTTGCCGATGCATCGGAATTGGTTTGATTGTACATATTTATCTTCTACAGAGTATAGTGCCACTCATGTATATAAATTGTCTTATAAGGACAGGACTGGCCATTTGGCATTAGGGCATAAGCAGAATCATTGGACCAAGGGTCCTAGTTCAAGATATGTGTCATGTGTTGTCCGTGCTGTACATAAGTTTTAATATATTGCAATAATGAGTAAGAAACTGTTTTTCATAATGGTGTCGATACTGTCAGTCATAGTGTCGGCATCAGCTCAGGATATCATTCTGAAAAGGGATGCATCAGAAATCGAAGCGAAGGTCCTTGAAATCAGTGATACCGAGGTCCGCTACAAGTTGTGGTCGAATCTCGAAGGGCCTACACGGGTCATGAAGATTGCAGATGTGTTCCGTATAAAGTATTCCAATGGCGATATTGAGGTGTTTAATCAGATTTCAGAAGTATCTTCTGCAGGAGATGGCACTGTGGCTGGCGGATATAATGTAGGGGATATATATGATAAGGATGGTATCTTGGGAATCGTTGTCCACACAACTGACGGTGGCAGACATGGACTGATATTGCACCCTCAAATTTCAAAAGTTGCTGCGGATTATGAGTATTGGTGTGCCAATTCGGTTGAAGATATTGGAATCGGCATGAATGATGAGAATGACGGAATGCGTAATCTTATGATTCTAAGGGATTATATAGAAAGTGGTGTCAATAGTAAGGTTACTTGGGATAGATATCCGGTGTTTGCAGCATGTCATGATCTGGGAGAGGGATGGTATGTGCCGGCTATAAATGAACTCGAATATATAGTGAAGTTCATGTGCGGAGGAGATTCCGGTAGGATAACGGATCTGGGAATGAAGGAGTTTACAGAACAGATGGAGGCACTGGGCGGTTATAAATATGCCTATTATTATAAATTGTTTTCTTCTACGGAACGGACACCAGATGAAGTTTACGGGTATTCCAAGGAAGTAATGAGCAATGCCGGCTACGGCTGGTTCGCTACCGTGAATTACGGGTATGAGAAGACAGCCTTTGGAAAGCATTATAATAATGGAACATTCTTCTATGTCCATCGTTTTTAGGCGTATTTGACAGAATGTTGATCATGAATCTTGGAGAGTCCCGAAATTATCTATAATTTTGGGACTGTTTTTGAATGTACTAATTAAACCAGACCTGATGAACAGATTCAGACCATTGATTCTTGCAGTTGTCGTCGTGATGGCGGCATTGTTGGCCTATGGCTTATGGACTCTGCCTAAGCCGCAGCCGGTGGATGCGGAAGGCTTCTCTTCTGCACGTGTTGTTAAGGATATTGAATTCATTTCCAAGGAGCATCATTCTGTGGCCCATCCGCAGGAAAGAGCCAGGGTACGCGAGTATCTTGCTGAAAGATTGTGGGCGACAGGGGCTGATACAGTCATGGAATTCAGGTACGATTCTTTGACAGGACCTGAGAACAAGCATGTCATCTATACATTTGATGCTGTAAATCTGCTTGCGGAGTATGCCCCTGTTGATGTGTCCGACAGCACTTCATATCTCATGTTGGTCGCACACTATGACTCAAGATATTCACAACCGATGCCTAAGGATACGGTATGGTCATATGGGGCTGCAGATGACGGATATGGCGTAGGTGTGATCCTTGAAACTGTCTCTCAGCTTATGAAGAACAGAAACCTCTGGCATCAGGGTGTTAAGGTGCTCTTTACTGATGCGGAGGAAGTCGGCATGATGGGTATGAAGGCTATCTGGGAAAATGATAGGGAAGTGTTTGACAATGTAGGGCTTATGATAAATGTTGAGGCGAGAGGCCCTTGGGGTCCGGCTCTTCTTTTTGAGACAAGTCCGGGCAATGAGAAGATCATGGGGCTGTATGATGAATCAGCCTGCTATCCTTTTACATATTCATTGACTACTGTCGTATATGGCTTTATGCCGAATTTCACTGATTTCACGATTGTGAAGGATGATATCCCTGGCTTTAATTTCTCTACGATAGCAGATGTGAACCATTATCATACGGATCTGGACAATTTCAGCAATATAAGCGAGAAATCCATCCAACATTATGGTGCGCAGATACTCCCTCTTGCAGAAACTTATCTTACTTCAGAAGAATTCTCCGGCAGGGAGACATTGAAGGCATCACGGGATACTACGAATTTTACGATTCCACTTTTAGGATTGTTCAATTTGTCCTCAACAGGATACTTGATATTGAATTCTGTAATATTCTTATTGTTCCTTGCCGTATTTGGCCTTGAGGGAATACGTGGACGTCTCAAGCCTAAGAAGGTCTTTACAATGTCATGCATATCATTTGTGATGGCCTTGGCTGTACTTGCATTGGGAGAATTGGTTGCTTATGTATCAGCATTTGCATCCGGAGCAGTATTCAAGCCGTTCGGGATCGTGGCAGGAGTACCTTTCGACAATTCTGCAATGATTGTTTCGGTAGTTGTTTTGTTCCTTGTCACTCTCCTCGTATACTGCTCGTCAAGACGTAAAGCAATGAGGGCTGTGTCCGGATCATTGCGTGCAAGTGCATCAGCAAATGCTGCTGTCCAGCACGCTTACAATGTGCTTTATGGCACTCTTGCACTGATGCTTCTACTTAGCGCAGTGCTGGTTTTTACCTTAGGTGAGAATCTGATGTTCCTGATACCTCTTGCTTGTGCTTCGTCAGCCCTGATACTATGGCATGTTACAGGTCTGCGTTTATGGCTTGTTATTGCAGTGGGAGTGATCTTGCTGCATGCATTCTCATTCCTTTATGCATTGGCTATGGCTCTTACCATAGGTGCCTTCGGCGCTGTGGCAATGTTGTCATTCCTCGACATGATGGTGCTGATACCATTATCCGACCTATATCTGATGCCGTCCAGAAAGAAATGAGGCGGTGATGCTATAGGGTCAGTCTCGTCTTGCAAGACCTATGTAGTAGAATAATGTCGCTAAAGAACCAAGGGCTGCAATTACGTATGTATATGCGGCCCATTTCAGTGCATCTATGGCCATAGGACGGGTCTGGTAATCAGTGACACCTGCGTTCTCCATCCATGATACAGCTCTTGAACTTGCATTTATTTCCACAGGAAGAGTAATGAAACTGAAAAGAGTAGTTGTAGCAAAGAGAATGATTCCGAACCATAATAGTCCAGGGAATGTGTTGATCATCAGAACTCCCGCGAGAAGAACCCACTGCACGATGCCTGATGCGAAACTGACTATGGGAACAAGTGCAGAGCGCATCTTTAACGGAGCATATCCCAGCGCATGCTGAACTGCATGTCCGCATTCGTGGGCGGCAACGGCAGCAGCAGCAATGCTTCTGCTTGCATATACCCCTTCGCTGAGGTTTATTGTCTTGGTCTGTGGATTATAATGGTCTGTAAGCATCCCTCTGGTCGGCTCTATCTTCACATCGTATATTCCGTGGTCATGGAGCATCTTAAGCGCAACTTCAGCTCCAGACATGCCATTGCTTGATGGTATCTGTGAATATTTATTGAAACGGCTCTGCAGCATCTGCTGTATGATGAAACTCAGAACCATTACAAGAATCATGATCATCCAAATGTTCATATTACTGTCTTTTTAATTGTTAATAAGAATATGTTTCCAAACTTTATGCACGGGGCATTCTGACAAATTGTCATATAGATGGGTTCCCGATAGCGGCTGCATATATGTGCAAAAACCAAGCCTGATATAAAAAAGCTGTGAGATGTCATGGTTATCGCCGAATATTTAGTAATTTTGTTGTTTGTTCTGCAAATGCAGAAACTTATGATGTGGATAAAATGTATAGGGAAGAAGAATTTTCAAGACTGGAAATAAATCTGGCCGGCTGTCTTGATAATTACCGGTATTTCAGGTCGAAGCTGAAAAGCACGACGAAGTTGCTTGTGTTGGTGAAAGCGAATGCGTATGGACATGGAGCTGTAGAGTTTGCACATCTGATGGAAGATGCTGGTGCGGACTATCTGGCAGTGGCTTATCCAGTCGAAGGAATCGAGCTGAGACAGGGTGGAGTCAAATCTCCTGTCATGGTGCTTACGGCAGGAACAGATTCATTTGAAGAGATGATAAATTATGGACTTGAACCGGGTATTCCGAATCTGTATACACTGAAGGCACTCTGCAAGGTACTTGATAAGAGGGATGTGCGTGAATTTCCAATACATATAAAGCTTGATACGGGCATGCACCGGTTAGGTTTCATGAACGATGAACTGGAACAGTTGTTTTCTTTTCTGTCATCAACGGATAGAGTAAAAGTCAAGTCAGTATATTCTCATCTTGCTGCAGCTGATGATCCTGCAAATGATGAGTTCACATTAGGACAGATCAGCCTCTTCAAGTCAAATGCAGACATGTTGTCCGACGTGTTGGGCTACAGACCTATGTATCACATACTTAATTCTGCCGGAATAGAAAGGTTTTCAGAATATCAGTTCGATATGGTACGTCTTGGCATCGGTATTTATGGGGTAAGCTCCATTCCTGGCCGGCATCTTACTCCCGTGGCTTCTTTCAAATGTAAGGTTCTTCAGGTCAAGGAACTCCGGGTGGAAGATGGGACTGTAGGGTATGGACGTCATGGCAAAGTCAATCCTGATGGAACGGTCATTGCTACCATTCCTGTAGGTTATGCGGATGGACTTGACCGTCATCTGAGTTGCGGGAAAGGCTGGTTTACAGTGAACGGACACAGAGTCCCTACTATCGGAAACATATGTATGGACATGACTATGCTGGATGTTACCGGGGTGGATGTCAAGGTTGGTGACACTGTTACGATATTTGGTGAAGCACCGACTGTTACAGATCTGGCACAGATTCTTGGGACAATTCCTTATGAAATTCTCACCTCCGTTCCACGTCGTATCGAACGTATAATAGTTAAATGAAGCTTTTATGGATAATCCCGATAACAAATACAAAGTCCTTTTCGTGTGTCTGGGGAACATATGCCGTTCTCCGGCTGCACAGGGCATATTTGAACATATCGTTCGGGAGAATGGTATGACAGATAGGATAGAAGCTGATTCTGCCGGAACTTACGGTGGTCATCGCGGTGAACTACCGGACCGTAGGATGCGTAATGCGGCTATGTACCGCGGCTACGGTCTGACACATCGTTCACGTCAGGTATCATCGCTTGATTTTCTTGACTTCGATCTGATTATAGCGATGGATGACCAGAACTATGAAGACCTAATGCATCTTGCCCCATCTGTTGAAACATCCCATAAGATCAAGCGTATGGCTGAATTTCTGAAACTCAGGAAGATGTCATATATCCCCGATCCCTATTATATGGGAGCAGAGGGCTTCGGCCTTGTTCTCGATCTTCTTGAGGACGGCTGCAGTAATCTTTTTGAGACTATCGTAAAAGCAGAATTTTAGTCTGCCTCCTGTTTATTTGGCTTTCATGAATCTCAGGCATTTGAGAATCCAGGCTGGCAGGGGCTTGATGTCGTCACGATTCTCAAGGTTGAGATAGATGCCTAGCTTCTTGAGTATCGGTATCTTGAAGGTCTCCACAAATTCTATGAGAGTTCCGTCAGGATCCTCAATGTATGTAAAGTGTCCGTTTGCTTCACCCATCTTGAAGTCACGTCCGCCATCGCATACGAATTCGTGTCCCAATGCGGCAGCTGCCTTGCGGATTTCCTCCATGTTTCTGATGTCGAAGCAGAGGTGGATGAATCCAGGATCTCCCCATAGGCGACCCTCATATAGCTTACGTGGTGCGGGAACATTTTCTGAAGCGATTCTCTGGACAAGCTCAATATGTGAAGTTCCCATCACTTGGCTTAAAGGACCTTCAATAGGCTTTGAACGTGTCAGCATCACTCTACGCAGTTTGTATTGGCCTCCAGGTACTCCTTTGAAATCATCGAAAACATCAGTGACGTCGTATTCCACTTTGTCATAATCCATGATTTCTCCGTAGAACTTGATGGACTTGTCCATGTCTGAGACTCCGAGTATGGCGCCATTGTTTCCGCCAGTCTCCTTGTCTTCATCGTAGAAGCAGTAATCATCGTATTCCACATCGAACAGGTTGTTCCAAGGATCCATGACAAAGAAATGTTCCTTGCCTGCCGGATTGGTGCAAGGCTGGGTCAGGATATTTACGCCTTTAGCTTTCATCTGTTCATATGCTGCTTGCACGTTGCGTGACTTTACCTTGCATGAGAATATTCCGTAGTCACCGAATTCCGGAGTGAATCCGATGTAGTTGAGTTCACGTCCGCGCGGCTCCCATACTTCAAATCCTCCGCCTCCACGAAGATTCAGCACCAGGATCGCATACCGTGGCTGCGGCTTGCCTCCTGTATATGGAAGCATCCTTTCTGCTACACCTACATCACCGAACAACTTAATGTCAAATCCGAAGACATCCTTGTACCAGGCCCAGGATTCTTCCACACTTCTTACTCCTATTCCAACCTGCTGTACTCCGCAGATCACTTTTCTTTTTGCCATATTCTTGGAATCAGTTTATAATTTTCTATAAATTAGAATCTGTTAAAGACATTGTTTGAATCATCAGACAGATTCTGATATTACACATTCAGTCTGATAATACTTATCCTGAGATATATTGTTTATCTGGCAGAAACGTTTCGTGCGATGAGACGGAACAGCCATGTCGCATACCGATAGAACGGAACCATGATTGTGTCGAATCCTCCGATTACCTTTTCATGTCTGCAGCGGGCTATGGCTTTTATCGCAACTTTTGCACATTTGTTTACATCGTAGCCATTGGCTTGACCTGGATCCATTATTCCGGTGGCTTTTCCACTACCGTCCAATGCATTCTTGGATACATCAGTATGAATGCGTCCAGGAATTATGATTGTAGTCTTTATCTGAGGATATTCCAAGGCGATTGTTTCATAGAATCCGTGTATTGCATGCTTGGATGCACAATAGGCGGAACGCACTGGAAATCCGAAAACTCCGGACACGGATGATACAACAGCGATATGTACTCCTCGTTCAATGAACATTTCCTTGAGTGATTTTACCAGGTATATGCCTCCGAAATAGTTCACTTCCATCAGTCTGCGGTCTACACTGATATCTGTATCAAGGGTAAGCGCTCTTTGTGATATACCGGCATTCAGGAGAAGAAAATCTATAAGATGCCCTTCTGAATGTATCCATGACACGAGCTCGTCAATTGATTCCGGCTTTTCGACATCAACTGTCTTGCACCAGGACTTTACTCCCATCTCGATACATCTCTTCTGTACCTTTTCTAATGTTTCCAGACGTCTTCCCGTAAGGATTACATTTGTGCCTTTATTGGCGTATTGGTAGGCTAATGCCTCACCGATACCGCTTCCGCCACCAGTAATAAGGACTGTCTTGTTCTTGAAATCCAACATATGCATTCAGGTATTAGTACGTTTTACATATCACATAAATGATTCTGAAAAGGATTGGTTCTTATGACTTTATGCCGTTTGGAACAGACTAAAGCATAAGATCTGCCTTGACTTTTTCGGTAACCTCCTTGCCTTTTATGTGTGAAAGTATAGCAAGTCCGAAATCCTGAGCCCAGCCAGGACCACGGCCTGTAATCATGTTGCCGTCTGTCACAACTCCTTCTCTGACATATTCGCCGCCTTTTGCTACGATAGCATCTTCAAATCCGTCATAGCAAGTCATTTTTTTGCCTTTGATGTCTGGAAGGAGTGTAAGAACGACACTTGGAGCTGCACATATTGCAGCAACGGTTCCTCCTTCCGCATAATGGCTGATCATGATGTCCATAAGCTTTCTGAATGCTGCAAGGTTTGCAGAGCCTGGCATTCCGCCCGGAAATATCATCACATCTGAAGCAAGGCAGGGACCGAATGATGTCGATGCCCTGAATTCTCCGAAAGCCATGTCTGCTACGACAGGAATGCGATTGGAACTTGTTACTATCCTATCATCGTAGATGGATACAGTCTTGACATTCACGCCACCTCTGCGAAGCATGTTTACAGTAGTCAGAGCCTCGGAAATCTCAAATCCGTCAGCAAGAAAAATATATGTTCCTTTCATATTTATTGTTGATGTTTTTGCTTTATAGTCCCCAGTCCGATGCTTTGTAGGAGTCTTTCGGTGCCTGTGGCACATTAGGAAAGTATGTAAAACCGGTAAGTTTCTCAAGGTCGCTGACGGACATCATGTCCTTTTCGCTGACACTTATACTTTTAGGAGTTGCATGGCTTCTTACGAAAGCTGCACATTTAATCTCTGATGCCGAGCAGTCAGACAAGGCTTTACCGCTTTTACCGCTTTTTGTCCTCATCAGGATGTAATAGAACATTGAAGGACGTGTGACGTCGTTTCTTCCTCCGAAAGAAATCGTCTGAGGCGTTTCTGTATATCCCCTTCGGTCTGTGTATTTCTCAAAATAGGTGCCGATCACTACATAAAGGGTATCAGAGCAAACCTGTTTGTCAACCCAATCCTCCAGTATGTTCCAGCCACCACCTCCAGTATTGAATGTGCTGGAATATTGTGGTGCTATATTGGTATAATAGAATACTTGTTTGTTTGTAGCTGTGGAGGACAAGCGCTCAGCCGAACCTAACATATGACCTTTATTGCACCCTCCTCCTGTACTTTTTGAATGGTATTGAATATCAGATGGGATGTCAGGGTCCTTGCCATATGCATCTGTCCTGCTTGCCCCACTTTCATACATCGAGTGTCTTGGTGCTGCTACCCATACAGGACAGTGATGTTCAGAGCTGTAGCATACCGTATAGTTCCTTGCTTTTTTACCGCCAGGGCCTTTTTCATTTCCGGCGCATAGGTGGTATGCATAGTAGAGAGATGCGTCAGAGGCATCTGTCAGCCAGTTACCGGTTGTCTTGATATTCATCACAGGAAGTTCATACCATCCGTATTTTCCGCTTGCACCAGGTGTCGGATCCGGAGTCGGGTCCGGAGTCGGGTCTGGTGTCGGGTCTGGTGTAGGACCTGGTGTCGGATCTGGTGTCGGGTCCGGTGTAGGACCTTCCGTCTGTGTGCCTCTTCGGTATAATGTGAGTTCCTGCTGGCTGCCAGTGTAGCATGCGAAGCGTGGGTGACTCAGGTTCCACTGAAGTCTTCTGCTGTCATTTGCTGCATTTCTAAGCCATATGCTACCCCCGTCCTTATATGATATTTTCCATAGGTATTCTGTATCGGCAGTGCCCGGAACATAGGATGTGTGTGCCAGTGCGTTACCGCCTCCCTCATATCCGATATATCCCACATTCGTTACATTGATGCTGTAATAGTCTCCTACAGCGGTTACCTTGCTCTTGCAAGGATCTCCGTGTTCAGATGCTATGCCATTACCTGTCAGGTATTGAGCCAGGTCAGTTTCAGACTGACCGTATGTTTCATCATCCCAGGAGTCAAATACTATGATTGAGCCGGCATCAGTATATGTTATCAGATAGTCTCCGGTCCAATCACCATAGTCTTGATCTACTTTAGTATAGAATGAAGGTTTAGGAACATCAGACTGACCGGGATCATCAGACTGACCGGGGTCATCTGGATTATCCTGATTATCCTGGTTTTCCTGGTCTGTCTGTTCTGTCTGTTCAGAATTTTCCAGGTCTTTAATGTCTTCACATGAGTTGAAGATGCACAATATCGAAAGAAATGTGATCAGCAGATATCTATGTGTCATGGTGTGTGTGTTTAAATGCATAATGTGGTAACTGCACTATGCAAAGTTACCACATTATGATTTCTTTTCAAAAGAAAAGTTATCTTTCTATCTTTATATGGAACGGAGCTACCGGCATTCCTTCCACATTCTTCAGGTTGCCAGGATTGAAATCCCCCCAGCCGTATCTGACCTCGCAAGGATCCCATACGAACTCAGACCTGATCTTCAATACTTTCGGATCCCACTCGAAATATGCATAAGTTACAGGATAGAATACCCCTTCGCTTCCAGCAACTTCCAGCCCCTCTATTTCCATCCATCGGTTGAGTCCGTTTTGAGTATGTGTCAATTCAACAGCTATTTCGCACTTGTTCTCCATCAGGTAGCATCTGACAACTTCCGGACTGTAACATGCAACTCTATCAAATCCATAGTCACGATGCAAAGCAAGTCTTGCCAGTCTGTCGCCAACTTCAAGTTTTTTGGCCGGATGTATGTTGTCCTGCTCATAGCGTTCCACCAGATCGTTGGTCACGACGATTCCGCAGTTCGGTATTCTGGCCGCTGCTTCATGCTGAGCCTGACGCAGAAGAGATGCATAGCTTATTCCTGATGTCGGCTTATAGCGGTATGGAGCGATCTCTACCATATAGAAAGGCAGGGCTGCCTCATTGTCTTTCCAAAGTTCCCTCCAATGGCCGATCATCTTGCTCATGCGGTCCACAAATTGTTCATGCTTTCCTACGTTTGAGCAACCCTGATACCATATGAATCCCTTTATTGTATATCCTTTGACCGGGCATAGCATGGCATTGTATGCAAGGTATGGGCGGACGTAATGAGTCTGAGCTTCTATTGCTTCCCTGCTGAGATCTTCATCGGGATATGTCCTGAGGATTTCTTCCGGTGTCCAGCTTTCGATGCGTGCGCCACCATAGGCACATGAGACGATACCTACGGGAACGTCCAGCATCTGGTTGAGCTTGTGTGCAAAAAAGAAAGCTGTGGCACTCATATCCGGAATTGTGGATGATTCTGCTCCTTTCCAGCTGGCATCTGTCTGATTAAGAGGCTCATATGACTGTTTGACAGGCACTGTGAACATTCTGATCTTGTCAGTTGCGGCAGGGGCGCATATGAAGTCTGCCGCGTGTTCTACCGGGCAGTTATAGAAACCTCTCATAGGCATTTCCATGTTGCTCTGACCGGATGCAAGCCATACTTCTCCAATAAGGACATCCTTTATTACATGGGTCTCTCCATCTCCTTTTATCGTGACAGTATATGTCTTGTAGCTCCCGGCTGGAGTTTCGACCATGACTTCCCAATTTCCGTCGGAAGCCGCTTTGCTTCTGTAGGTCTTCCCGTTCCATGATGTGGTCACATTTATCTGAGATCCAGCATTGCTGCTTCCCCAGATTCTTGCGGATGATTGCTGCTGCAGTACCATTCCGCTGCTGCATGGTGAGGATGGCTTTAGCTTGGCTTCTGTGCCAAGGCAGAAGCATGCCAGTAGAGTGACAAGTGCGGTTATTCGTTTCATGTGTGTCATATGTTTATATTTTAAGCAAATGTAGAAAACATTATGGATATATATCTACTTTTTTGATGTGGAATGCAACAAACGTCACCTATATGACAACATATGCTTCAGTCTGCCATCAATATAGTCAATGAGAATATAAGTAATCCTGATTTCTCTGTTGCCGAGTTGTCTTCATCTTTATTCATGCATAGGACAAGTCTTTATAAGAAGCTGCTCTACATCACAGGAAAGACGCCGCTAGAGTTCATCAGGGCAATGCGTCTTAAACGTGCTGCTCAGTTGCTTGAGACTGATGGGGTATATGTGTCGGAAGTCGCCTATATGGTTGGTTTCAATTCTCCTAAAGTCTTTGCAAGTCATTTCAAAGAGGAGTTCGGCTGTTCTCCTACAGAATATAGACGTTCAAAGAAAATATAGGAGGGTGCGCTTTTAGAGAAGTGATATAAGTATAAATAAAGAGGGATCACATCAAAGTGACCCCTCTTGTTTATAATATGTCAGGAAATTATTTTCCAGCCTTGATAGCAGCCTGAGCAGCAGCAAGTCTTGCAATCGGAACACGGAATGGAGAGCAAGATACATAGTTGAGACCGATCTGATAGCAGAACTCAACAGATGCAGGATCGCCACCGTGCTCGCCGCAGATACCGCACTTCAGACCATCACGAGTACCGCGACCTTCCTTGACAGCATAGTTTACAAGTTTTCCTACAGACTTCTGGTCAAGAGTCTTGAACGGATCGAAGTCGAGGATCTTGTTGCCAAGGTAATCACCCATGAAGGTTCCTACGTCATCACGTGAGAATCCGAATGTCATCTGAGTAAGGTCATTTGTACCGAATGAGAAGAATTCAGCAGTGCGTGCCATGCGGTCAGCAGTGAGGGCAGCACGTGGAATCTCGATCATAGTACCGAACTTGTACTCGATTGCAAATCCGAATACTGCTTCTACCTCAGCGCGTATCTTCTCGCAGATAGCCTTCTGGAAACGAAGCTCACGCTCAGAGATTGTTACAGGAACCATGATTTCCGGCATTGGATTGAGGCCTTCCTTCTTAAGTTCTGCAGCAGCTGTGAATATTGCGCGGAACTGAGTCTCGGAAATCATCGGATATGTGATGTGGAGACGTACTCCGCGGTGACCCATCATAGGGTTTACTTCATGGAGCGATTCACCACGTTTCTCAATTTCTCCGACAGAGATGTGAAGTTCCTCAGCAAGTTCGTTCTTCTTGTTCTCAGTCTGAGGTACGAACTCATGAAGAGGTGGGTCAAGGAGACGGAATGTCACTGGCTTAGCATCCATTACTTTCATTGTGCCCTTTACCGCAGCCTTGATGAATGGCTCAAGCTCTCCAAGTGCAGCTGCTCTTTCAGCATCAGTCTTGGCAAGAATCATCTTGCGGAGCTTAGAAAGCGGAGTTTCTGCGTTCTGACCGTAGAACATATGCTCGATACGGAAGAGACCGATACCTTCGGCTCCGAAACTGATTGCACGTGCAGCATCTTCAGGAGTATCAGCATTTGTACGTACACCAAGTGTGCGGAACTTGTCTACGATTTCCATGAACTTTACGAAACGTGGGTTGTCGGATGCATCCATTGTGTCGATTGCAACATCGTATACATAACCCTTTGCACCGTTGAGTGAAAGAACATCACCTTCGTGATATACCTTGTCTGAACCCTTGAATGTGAGAGTCTTTGCCTCAAGGTCAATGTGCATGGCCTCGCAACCTACGATACAGCATTTGCCCCAGCCACGTGCTACGAGAGCTGCGTGTGAAGTCATACCTCCTCTTTCTGTAAGGATACCTGCGCATGCACGCATACCTTCTACATCCTCTGGTGATGTCTCCTCACGAACCAGAATTGTAGCGATGCCCTTCTCATTAGCCTCCATAGCAGCCTCAGAAGTAAATGCAATTACTCCTACTGCTCCACCTGGAGAAGCAGGGAGACCATTTGCAATTACTGTAGCCTTCTTTTCTGAAGCAGGATCAAGTATAGGGTGCAGGATCTCATCGAGCTGTGCAGGAGCAATACGTGTTACAGCTGTCTTTTCATCTATCATGCCTTCCTCAAGCATATCCATCGCCATGTTGAGAGCTGCAAGACCGGTTCTCTTGCCGATGCGGCACTGGAGCATCCAAAGCTTGCCATCCTGGATGGTGAATTCAATGTCCTGCATGTCGTGGAAGTGATTCTCAAGGTGGAGGCGGATTCCGTCAAGTTCTGCATAAACCTCAGGCATTGCAGTCTCAAGAGACTCAAGGTGCTGGTTGTGCGGATTCTTGGTAGCCTCGTTAAGTGGGTTAGGAGTGCGGATACCTGCAACCACGTCCTCTCCCTGTGCATTGATGAGCCATTCTCCGTAGAACTTGTTGTCACCGTTGGCAGGATTACGGGAGAAAGCTACTCCGGTAGCAGAAGTTGCACCCATGTTTCCGAATACCATAGACTGTACGTTTACTGCTGTACCCCACTCGTCAGGAATACCTTCGATGCGGCGGTATGCAATAGCACGCTTTCCGTTCCAAGACTTGAACACGCCACCGATTGAACCCCAAAGCTGAGCCTCTGCAGAGTCAGGAAACTCAGTGCCGAGAACTTCCTTTACGCGAACCTTGAACTTGTCACAGAGGTCCTTGAGCTCTTCTGCAGTAATATCAGTATCTGATGCATATCCTTTGGCGTCCTTGAGTTCCGACATCATTCTGTCAAGCTGCTGACGGATACCCTGACCGTCTGCCGGCTCGATACCTTCTGCCTTCTCCATCACGACATCAGAGTACATCATGATGAGACGACGGTATGCGTCATATACGAAACGAGGATTGTTAGTCTTTGCGATCATACCTGGGATTGTCTCTGAGCAGAGACCGATGTTGAGGATAGTATCCATCATGCCAGGCATTGAACTGCGGGCACCTGAACGGCAGCTTACAAGAAGAGGGTTTTCCTTGTCTCCGAACTTCATGCCCATTATAGCCTCAGTCTTCTTGAGTGCCTCAGCTACTTCTGCCTTGAGAGCCTCATTGTAGCCACCGCCAAGCTCATAGTACTCGGTGCAGCATTCGGTTGTAATTGTGAAACCTGCTGGAACAGGAATGTTGAGAGTACACATCTCGGCGAGGTTTGCACCCTTTCCACCGAGAAGCTCACGCATAGTGCCATTACCCTCGGCAGTCTTACCGCCAAAGCAATACACTCTTTTCTTGTTAGATTCCATAAACTTCTTAAGTATTTGATAATTAATAGATAAAATCCATATTTTATGTTTTGCCGGCAACTAAAGTCGCCATAATCAAAAACTCCGGCGCGAATTTAATGATTTTTCTTGACAATTCTGTAAGATATTTTCATATATCGCACTTTGAAGTTTTTATGACAAATGTCTAATCCTCTCCTTCAGAAGCCTGGCCAAGAAGAGAAAGCAATATTTCTGCCACACCTGTCCGGGATGAAGTGCAGATACGGATTCCCTTGCTTTCCGGATCCGGATGTCCTATCGGATAATATGCAATATCCTGAAGAATGAACTGAGAGTCGACGTAGTCATAGTTTTCGTCGCTTATCTGTATTATTGCCCCTGGAATTTCTCCGAAAAGCACTTTGCAGATATCCGAATCCTGATATGAAGCAAGGATACCCCGTAAGTCCATGGCGATGCCGGACTTTCCGGCCATCTTTTCTGCTGCTGCGGCAATACCTCCGTCCGCCACAGTGATTCCGGATATGATTATTCCGTCTTCCGTCAATTCTCTTACAACCTCATAACAGTCAATGAAATAATCGGGGTCTTCGATTGATGGTGCCTTTCCTCCGTTGTGGAAATTTGTCTGAGCCATAAGCGAACCTCCGATCTTGAATCGGCATGTGTCGAATGGAATGTATATCAGCCAGCTTTTCTTGTCAGGAACAATTGTATGCGGACATTTTCTGGTATCTCCAATCCAGGGATGGCGGCTTTCATATGGCGAGGATTTGAACAGAACTTCATCACGGTTATCCATTTTGTGATTATCATTCCCGTCATCCTGGTCTGAAGCGTCTTCCGCATCATCAAGCCATGCGAAGAATTTTACATTGCTTTCCCCGTCGCTTTCTAGAAATACGTAATCTTCTAGCTTTACTCCAAGTCCATATATGTATTCGCTTGCAGATTCGGCACTATGGTAAAATGCGGCCATATTGCCCAATGGTCTGGTGTTCCATTCCCATTGAGCCCACAGGCGAAGGTCTCCAAGACGGAAGTGTCCCTCGCTCCACAACCTTCCGAGAAGAGCTTTGGAAATCTGCAGTCTTGTGAAATGGTCTGGATACAGCATCCTGAATGACCTTTCCTCGCAGACAGCCTGCATAACCTGTCTGAGATATTTCTCATACATATTGTTGTCATAGACAAAAGATGATAGAGGCGGTTCAGTTGATTCATCTATTATATCATCAAACTCATCCTCTTGCTTGTATGGAAAATCCTCGTAGTCCATGCATTCGTCCAACAACTCTGCAGGGGTAGTGTCCATCCGGACTCCATCGATGATGTAATGTGAATATAAAGCTGATTCTTTTTCTGTCATATTAGACTCTGATTGCAGATATAATCTGTAAAAATAAGTATTTTTGCGCATTCAACAAGCGATTGTTCATATGGAAGTTAATTTTTCGGAAGAATACTATGATAAAATGCTGGCCAAGCTGTTTGTGAGATTTCCTTCTTTCCAGAAATCAGGAGCATCGGCATATAAGCCTGGTATTGAACATATGGAGCATGCAGATATGCTTCTAGGGCATCCTCACCATTTGTATAAGATAATACATGTTGCTGGTACAAACGGAAAAGGTTCTGTTTCCAATATGCTTGCATCAGCTTTAGCCTCAGCAGGATTTAAGGTCGGACTTTACACCTCTCCCCATCTTCTTGATTTCAGAGAACGCATGCGTATTGTCAGCGGCCATTTTGATTCAGCCCATGAAACTGTCTCATCTATGATTTCAAAGATGGAGGTATGGTCTTTCGTCAACAGATGGAGGGAAATGTTTGACCGGCTTGATCTGTCATTCTTCGAGATAACCACATTGATGGCATTGGATTGGTTTGCATCTCAGCATGTAGACGTTGTTGTTCTGGAAACCGGACTGGGAGGCCGTCTGGACAGCACGAATATTGTGACTCCTGTATTAAGCGTGATTACTAATGTCGGTTTGGATCATTGTGACCTGTTGGGAGATACTTTGCAGGAAATCGCTTTTGAGAAAGCAGGTATCATAAAGGCTGGGATTCCTGTCGTAGTAGGGGAAAGCAATCCTGAAACAGATAGGATATTCGAACGTAAGGTCATGTATGTCAACTCTTCTCAATCAGATGCCTTGTCTGGAAGAAATCCGATGTCCGGACTGCTGACTTTCGCGGACCGTGTCTGTCCTATATTGTGGGATATACATGAGGATATTTTAAATGATATGGATCTGCGAGGGGAGTATCAAAAGCAAAATCTTCGTACGGTTCTGGCATCTATGGATGTCCTGTCTTCTAAGAATCTGCTTTCTTCACCGGAAAATCCAGCTTTCATCCTGCCGGCAATGAGAATGAAGGATGCTCTGGTACATACGGCTGCACGCACAGGGTTCAGGGGCCGTTGGGAAAAAGTCTCTGACGATCCGTATGTAGTATGTGATATCGGCCATAATGAGCATGGCCTTAAATATAATTTCTCTCAGCTTTCAAGACTTCGGGAGGAAGGTCGTTTCACACATCTGATAATGGTATATGGCTCTGTAGCCGATAAGGATGTTGATTCTGTCCTCCGGATATTTCCTTCAGCAGATGTATATGTGTTTACTCAGGCGCAAGGAAAAAGAGCTCTTTCAGCAGACAGGATCTGCAATAAATATCTGGAGTTCTGCAGGCAGACAGGACGGGTCGCAGGTGATGTCAGGTGTTCTGATTCGGTTGCTGATGCAGTGACACTCTCATTCGATATTGCGTCCGGTATAAGGAAGGAGGATAGTTCGGCACGTCCATATATTTATATAGGTGGCAGTACTTATGTCGTATCTGAAGCAATGGCTGTGATCTGATATAGATACATGTTGGCTCAGTAGCAAAAGTATGGATCACCTGCAAAAGTAGGTTGTTTTGTGCTATCCTGTCCACAGAAACAGGCCTTTTTGTGGATAGAAGTCTCCATTTCATAGTTCTGTCCATGAAAACCCAGCTTTTCATGGACAGAACTTGAAAACAACCACTTTTTCCGTTGAGCCCGAAATAGGACTTCAAATGTTAGTGCTTTTGTTAGCACGCAAAAGAAAAAAGCACTTGCGAATTTCTTCGTAAGTGCTTGATTTTTAGTGGCTCCCGTAAGTATCGAAATGTTGAACATGTGGAATGACTTCCGTAAGGTAGTCAGATTCATAGATGAGAACCCTTGGGTCAAGCCTCTTTTGGCGAGGATTCAATCTGATAAAAACCGAGGAGGAAAGTAGTTGTGCCTTACTTAGACATGGTAACGGTTGTCTCTGTTTGGGCTACCCTACGCCCGCTCAGATGCGACCTAACCATCTCTTTTTTGCCAAAGCGGGTGCGTGTGTACGCTTTCACCTTGACTCGTTTCAGGACTACGACTTTCGTAGTAACCTTGACAATCGGAAATGCGATTCGCTTTTTCATGGATTATACTTTTGGAAGTGAACGAATCGTTTCGGAGTGTTGCAGTAGTACATCTCCTCGGTTGGAATTCCATTTAGAAAAAGAAAACAGGCATCCGTAGGGTCAGATACCTGTATCTTGTTTCCAAAAGTTGTCATAATCCATGACGACACAAAGGTAAGGATTATTTCTTGACTACCAAACTTTTGTTATGAATCTTCTTGAAATCTATGTTCTGTTTGTCTCCAGAATACTATAGGACATTATATGTCAAACAAATACTATATGTGACTGGAAAGAATCGGAACAAAACTTTATAGTCAAACTTCAAGATTCTCGTGAAAATTTCGTATATTTGTAAGAGGACGAAGGCTGAGTGCCCCCCTTGATTTACGAAACAGGACTTCAAATGTTGGTGCTTTTGGGTATAATTGACATTTTTGGTTGGTGATCATGACAAAAGTGGTTGGTGAACGAGCTCGTTCACCAACCACTTTTAGCAATGTAAACATCTTCTTATTTCTTGGACTTCTTTTCGTCATTGAAGTACAGATACCATTTGATG
>JAFRZX010000053.1 GCA_017442315.1 Bacteroidales bacterium | reverse complement strand
CAGAGATATTGAAATGCCTATGAAATTATGCACGATGCAATAACTATCGGCGATTATTGCTATAGAAACAAACACGAGCCGATGCTTTTTATGCTTTTGGATTGACGATACTTTTGCGACGTTAATTTTAAAATCCATCAGTTATGAAAGCATTGATACTTATTTTATGCTGCCTGACATTGGCACTGGTATTTACTATTATTGAAAAACTACGCGTATTGAAAAGTTGGAACAGGATCAAATCAGATGATCCGCAACATCTGAAGGATTCTCTGAAGGAATATTGTGACAAGATGGACTGAAGGCAGTTTGATTAAATTACAAAGTTATGGAACTGAGACAACTGAAGTATTTCGTAAAGACGGCTGAGACACTTAATTTCTCTGAAGCTGCGAGAGCTTTGTTTGTAACACAGAGTACTCTCTCACAGCAGATAAGACAGCTTGAGCAGGAATTGGATACTGTGCTGTTTGAAAGGGACAGTCACAGCGTTCATCTCACTGAGAGCGGGGACAGGCTCCTGCCGATTGCGAAAAGGACATTGATGGATGCTGCGACTTGTATGGACACTGTCAATGACCTCAAGAAGATGCTCTCCGGTTCCCTGAACATTGGTATTACTTATACATTTGCCCCGATCCTCACGGAAACCGTCATTGCATTTACCAAGGCGCATCCAGCTGTAAAGCTCAACATATTCTATAAGACAATGGAAGAACTGATGTCTATGCTTGAAAAGCGCGAACTGGATTTTGTGCTCTCATTCAAGCCTACTTCCGTTCATCCGACCATAGAATCGCATGTTCTCTTTGATAATAATCTCGCTGTCATTGTAAACAGGTATCATCCTCTTGCAGAACAGGAAAAGATAACTCTACAGGACATACTGCCTCACGGAATAGCGATGCCTGCCAAAGGTCTTCAGTCCAGAAATGAGTTTGATAAACTGTATCCGGCGGCATGCAATCAACTGAATATCAGGATGGAACTCAATGAAGTGAATGTCCTTCTGGATATTGTCCGCGGCAGCAGCCTGATCACGATACTGTCAGAAGCAGTGATTCATCAGACAAGCGGTCTGGTTGCAATACCTTTCGATGTGCCTGACAATATCATGGTCGGATGTGTCCATACAGAGAAAAGCGCATATCGGAAGAAGGCAGCAGAAGAATTCATAAGGATGTTACAGGAGTCGGAAGCCGTGAGGGAAAGAGCAATACAATGGCTTGAATAAATGAATCTCATAAACAGTTTATTTGAAGGTGCAGAGGGCTCCTGGAGTGGAGGAGTTGCACATATACTCATAATCATTTCAATTGTCATTGCCTTGGGCAGGATACTCGGCAAGACAAAAATCTGCGGCATTTCATTCGGGGCGACCTGGGTGCTGTTCGTCGGAATATTATTCGGTCACTACGGCTTGAGCATAGACCATAACCTCATTCATTTCCTGAAGGAGTTCGGACTTGTATTGTTTGTATATTCCATTGGCCTTCAAGTCGGTCCCGGCTTTTTCTCAAGTTTCCGTTCCGGCGGACTTGCTCTTAACGGTCTGGCTGTATTTGTAATTGCAACCGGTGTGCTTGTGACCATAGGCATTTATTTCCTGTCTGGTATCCCTGCGACAACTATCACGGGAATAATGTCAGGAGCTGTAACAAATACTCCAGGACTCGGCGCTGCGCAGCAGACATTCTTTGATACGACAGGCAACACTGCTACAGATATGGCTCAAGGCTATGCTGTCGCTTATCCGTTGGGTGTCGTCGGCTGCATACTTTCATTCGTTCTGATCAGAATGATGCTTTATAGAATATCAGGCGCACATTCAAACATCGCTTCCCATAACAAGGTCGAAACGAAGGGCTGTGTTCAGAATAACCCTGACCAGCCTAATCTTATTCCTATTTTCATGGGAATTGCACTCGGATGCATATTGGGAAGTATTCCCATCAGTTTTCCCGGAATACCTCAGCCAGTCAAACTGGGCCTTGCAGGCGGTCCGTTAATCGTATCGATCCTTATCAGCCGTTTTGGCCCCAAGTTTCACATCATTACCTATACGACACCTAGCGCGAATCTTATGATACGTGAAATCGGCATATCTCTTTTCCTTGCATGTGTCGGATTGGAAGCCGGGGAGGGATTCATCGATACGCTGGTTCATGGGGACGGAATGAAATGGATCTTGTATGGCGCATTAATAACGGCAGTTCCAGTCCTTACAGGAGGATTTATTGGCAAATATGTCCTGAAACTGGACTACAACACATTGACCGGAGTACTTTCCGGTGCCTGCACAAATCCTCCGGCACTTGCTTATGCTTCTGAACAGGATGGCGGCTCAGACAAGACATCCGTAGCATATGCCACGGTGTATCCGCTATCTATGTTCCTCAGAGTCCTGGCAGCACAATTAATGGTTTTATTTTTCTGCTGAAGAGTAAAACCATTTACCAGTGATACATCCGGCTTGCCCGAAAGATATTGGCGAATCGATAAATTCCGCCTGGTCTGTAAGGACGACACCTTTGGTAATCGAATCACCCAAGGCCGTTACTTTTAACTTTTTCATTTTTCTCGTTCGTTTACGGTCGCAAAATTATCGCTCAATTACGAGGCAGGCCAGAAATAGTCGCATTTGATGTGCAAATGGGGAGAATGACAATAATAGGGGAGAAATAGCGTGTTTTCAGGGGCGTTTGACAAATAATTTATACCTTTGCCCCCCTTATTTAAGCAACCTAATAAGATGAACAGGACATTAGCCAAAATAGGTCTCATTTCATCAATTCTTCCTACATCAAGATCGTCCATCGTGATGAGGCCGGTCTTCTTGTGGCCGAGCTTGAACTTGACGGATTCGAGAGCATCCCGATATCCCGTAAATATCAGGACGAGATCACAAAGCTCCTGTAAAACACTTTGTCATGAAAGTTTTCAAAGGCTTATTTATTATTCTGCTTCACCTGGTCATAGGTAATGTGATATTATTCTGCACAGGTGAATTCATTCCCGGCAGCGTTCTGGGAATGATAATTCTGTTTCTTTCATTGATGGCAGGTATCGTCAAGGAGGATTCCGTGCGTGATGTAGCGCTTTTCCTTACCGACAATATGGCCATCTTTTTCATCCCTGCATTGATAGGCATCCTTGAAATGTGGGGACTGATCAAGATGCATTTTCTAGCCTGGGTGGCACTGTTGACCATCACTGCCTTGTTG
>JAFRZX010000052.1 GCA_017442315.1 Bacteroidales bacterium | reverse complement strand
GGACGTCCCGGCAGCGGTCATTAAGATTTTACTCATATATGTTAGTTTGTTAATGGTTTCTTCAAGTCCGGCCATTGAGGATTATCTTTCCTCAAAGCTGATGGCAAAACCGCCACCACGGGCCATGGTCAACGAGAGTACGCATGGTTCGTCGGAAAAATATGACCATTCGTCATAAAGTTTTGACAATCGGTCAGTTGACGGCTGGTTTATTAGGAATTAATCGTATCTTCGCGGGCTATTATTATGTAACACTAAATTAACTGATAGGTATAAATATGAGAATCTTTGTTAAAGGCATCATGCCTTTTCTTTTATTGACACTGCTGTCTGTTTCGTGTGTGAATGAGGTTATGGATGAAATTCAGGAGCCTGAGGTTGCTCCGGGAGTTTCAACCTATACTGCATATGTTGATGACGGAACGAAGGCTGTGCTTGACGGAAATGTGTCAAAGTGGAGTGGCGAAGAGAGTATTTGTATTATAGGCCGGAAAGGTAACTATCAATACAAGGCTTCTGTCACAGGTACGTCAGCATCGGCAACCTTCGCATATGCAGGCGATGGTACACCGGATGAGACTGAAGTTCTGGCAGTATATCCGTATGCGTCAGGAATCTATAGTGGGGATCTGGATGAGAAGACAATATCGAATGTTGCCATCCCTTCAGTGCAGACCGCTGTAGCGGGATCCTATGATCCAAATGCTGCCGTAGCTGTCGCGTATACGACAAACGATAAGCTGCAGTTCAAGAATGCTGTGTCTCTGCTCAAGTTCACGATGGGTTCAAATGGAGTGAAGAATGTTACCATATGGGGCGATATGTCCGAGGTGGAGCTTGAGGGCGAGATGCCTTCCTACTATAAGGAGGGTAATGTATATCTGACTGTAGACCCTCAGTGGAAGTCAGACGGGGCGCGCTTCGCGGCGTATTTCTTCGGCAATGGTGATACGTGGAGGAGTATGACGGCTGTGTCCGGACAGACCAATATGTATGAGTGTACAATACCTTCAGGATATACGAGCGTGATCTTCTGCCGTATGAACGGAGGTACGTCAACCAATAACTGGGACAATAAATGGAACCAGACCGTTGACCTGAAGCTCTCTGAAGGCCATATGTTCACCATCACCAACCCATGGAATGGCAGTGGTGACAAGGCAACCGGCTCATGGTCAACATTCTCGGCAGAAAAGATCATGTCTACCGCAGGCATCTCAGGAACTGGTGCCAAAGTATATTACAACAACGGCGAACCTGTCATCGAGAGAGCCTCTGTAGGATATGTCTCTATGAACGGTGATTTCAAGAGGGGCCAGACTTATTATATTGCAGTGGCTCCGGTGGTGTTTGAGAAAGGATTCACAGTAGAGTTCAGTGATGAAGGTGACTATAATAAATATGAAGTAAAGAGTACGGCGAAGAAGGTCGAGTTCAAGCGCAACACCATACATAATCTTGGAACATTGTTTTCAGGCAAGGATACGGGATTTTACACAGATCCTGCAATGCCTGATGCTGATAAACCTTGTACTATATATTATAGGCCAGCGGAGGACGATGATCTGTACAGCCAGACTGGTGACCTGTACGCCCATATATGGCTGAGAAACGGTACATCGGACAGCCATGGGCCTACATGGGGTACCAATACTGATAAATACAAGATGACTCTTGTCGGTGAGAAGACATGGGAGTTGAAGATGGAGCCAAGTATCCGCGAATGGTTTGATGAGGTTTCTGCAATCGGCACCACACCTGTCCAAAGGATCGGAATCATCGCAAGAAACTCAGGCGGCACATTGCAGACAGAAGACAGTTTCCTTCCGGTATATGACTCCCAGTACGGCGTATATATGCCTGAAAATCTTCAGCATGGTATCAATGTCATCGACAACAGCACTGTTACGCTCGTCCTTTATGACCGCGACAATCAGGGCAAGCCGCATGACTTCTGCAACCTGCTTTGGGACGATAACTGGTGGGGTGACAGCAGTAAGCCGAAGAAGCCTCTCAATTATGATGATGAAAGTGGCTGCTGGTGGATCACTCTCACCGGATTGAACCCTGACAAGCAGTATAAGTTCCAATACCAGCTCGGCTATGGCAGCGATGTGACCGTGACGACATTCGATCCGTACACTGAAATCCTGTATGACCGCAGCAACGACCAGTGGATTTCGTCTTCGACATATCCTAACCTTTCGCAGGAGTATGGTGACACCCATTATGGAAGGGACAACGGCTTCGTGTCGGCGTTCAAGATCAACCGTGACGAGTATGACTGGCAGGTCGAGGATTATGACATCGAGGATAAGAATGACCTTATAATATACGAACTTCTTGTGCGAGACTTCACCGATAATGCATATGGAGAGGGAAGTATCAAGGCTGCGCTTGGTCAGATAGATTATCTCAAGAATCTTGGTGTGAATGCCATTGAACTGATGCCTATACAGGAATTTGACGGTAACGACAGTTGGGGATATGGTACACATGCATATTTCGCAATGGACAAGGCTTATGGTACGCGCAATGACTATAAGGCATTTATCGATGCCTGCCACCAGAATGGAATGGCTGTGATCCTTGATGTAGTTTACAACCACGCAACAGGAGTCCATCCGTACGCTGCGATGTATTGGGACGGCGCCAACAACAAGACGGCATCGAACAACCCATGGTTCAATGTGGATGCTCCTCATCAGTGGAGCGTATACCATGACTGGAACCATAGCAACCCTATGGTGCGTGAGCATGTGAAGCGAAACCTCACATATCTGATGACTGAATACAAGGTCGACGGCTTCCGCTTTGACCTCACTAAAGGATTCACTCAGAACTCGGGTACGGAGGAGTCTTATGATCAGTCACGTGTGGATATCATCAAGGAGTATGGCGCTCATATCCATTCCATTGACGATGATGCAGTGATGATCTGCGAGCATTTTGTCGATGAAGAGAACTGGGAACTCGGAAGCGCCGGCATAAAGGTATGGAGAAACATGAATCATCCATACACCAAGGCCATGAAACGGGATATGTCCCAGGCAGACTTCACCGGTACGACTAATGGTTTTGACGGAAATTCCGGAATGCAGAATGACTACATGGCGTTCGGTACGCTTGTAGGTTTCCAGGAGAGCCACGACGAACAGAGGACCAATTACGAAGGCCAGTGGGATTACAATGGTAATTCTATTGATTTTGCAACCCGCATAGAGCGTGCAAAGATCAACGCGGCATTCTTGCTCCTCTCGCCGGGACCGAAGATGATCTGGCAGTTCGGAGAGATCGGCTACGACATTTCTATTGAAGAAAATGGCGGACGTGTCAACAAGAAGCCATGCAAGACTGCCGAGTATATGGCTGTAGCAGAGCGCAAGGCACTCTACGACACCTACGCAATGCTCATAAAGTTCCGCAAGGACAATCCTCGTTTCTTTGACTATGATGTGAACTTCCGCTGGTATGTAGGTGGCAGCGAGCAGACAGGCCGCTACCTCTTCGCGAAATCAGCAGAAGGAAAGTACTTCGCCCTCTTCGGAAACTTCGGAGCCGGCAGCCAGAGCATAGGCGTCTCTCTACCGGAAGGAGTCAGCAAGTGGTATGATTACAAGAACTCCGGTTCTGTCTGGAACGGCTCGAATCATACAGTGCAGATGTCAGAAGGTCAGTTCTACCTTCTTGTCAGTGATACGTCAATGTGTATCAAGTAAAGTATAGTAGTGTAATCCTTTTGGGATGGAATTAAGGGGCAGACTTAGGTCGAGCCCCTTTTTTCATGTCTTCCCGCAGCTGCTGTTACCAAGCCTGGTCCTATGCTGTGATAAACTTGCCGGTGTTGCATGTTTCATGGGAATTTCATAAATTTGGGACGGTTTCTCCCCGCCCAAGGCTCATATGAAACTGCCGATAGACAAAAATGTTTTCCAGTCTGTCTTGGATAAGATGGATATTATGGATATTTCGTGCGCTACCATTCGTCAGGCTGGCGCTGTTGCAGGAACATTGGAGAATATGACAGAAACGGAATTCCTGCATCTTGAAATGGGAATCCCAGGTCTGCTGCCCGTCACCTCTGGTGTGGAAGCTGAGAAGAAAGCTCTTGATGCTGGCATAGCTTCAAAGTATCCTGTTATGTATGGCATTCCTGAACTGAAGAAGCAGTCATCCAGATTTCTGAAGGCTTTCCTTGGTGTTGATGTGGATCCGACAGGATGTATCCCTACGGTGGGTTCGATGCAAGGAAGTTTCACTATTTTTCTTCTGTGTTCTCAATTGCAGGATGGCAAGGATACTGTCCTTTTCATAGATCCTGGTTTTCCTGTGCAGAGAACTCAGACCCGCATTCTCGGAATTTCGAGCGAATCATTCGATATATATGATCATAGGGGGGAGCGCCTTGGACCTGAACTGGAAAGGCATCTTCGTAGCGGAAGAATTGCCGCCATCATATATTCAAGTCCGAATAATCCGGCATGGTTCAATCTAACGGAAGATGAACTGAAGACAATAGGAGAGCTTGCCACCAGGTATGATGCAATAGTCATTGAGGACCTTGCATATATGTGCATGGATTTCCGCAAGCCTCTCGGCAGACCGAATCAGCCGCCTTACCAGCCTACTGTAGCCAGATATACCGACAATTATATCATAATGATGTCAGGCTCCAAGATGTTCAGCTACGCCGGACAGCGTATTGCTGTAGTTGCAGTTTCGCCGTTTTTGTTCACGAGAGAGTATGAAAAGCTGAAGGGAATCTACCGGATGGCTCGTCTTGGTGATGCCTATGTCTTCGGTGTCTTGTACGCGGCTTCGTCCGGAACATCTCATTCTGCTCAGTATGCTCTGGCTGAAATGCTCAGGGCAGCGGCGGACGGAGAACTGGATTTTGTGAGTGCTGCTTCCGAGTATGCACGCAGAGCAGGAATCACAAAGAGGATGTTTATAGATAACGGCTTTCATATTGTATATTCTATGGACGGGGAGGAGCCTGTAAGTGATGGTTTCTTCTATACTGTGGGATATAAGGGTATGCAATCTGGAGAGCTTATGGGAGAACTTATCCGTTACGGAATGGCTACGATTTCGCTGTCAACTACAGGAAGCCGTCAGGCAGGAGTCCGGGTCTGTGTGTCTCAGCTCAACCGCCCGGAACAATTCGAGATGCTGGAAGAGCGTCTGCGTCTTTTTGCAGCCGACCATCCATAGTCTTGAAGGCCGGAATATGTAGCAGTAAAAAATGAGGTTTTGATTATGAAGTATATGTCTGCGGCACAGGCCGTCCAACTTATAGAATCAGGTGACAGTATATACATTCAGGGTAGTACATCCATTCCGGAGGTGCTTTCACAGGCATTGGCTGACCGGGGAAGTGAACTTCATGATGTGACGATTTATGCAGCTTTTGCCGTGGGCAGAAGCGAAGCACCTTATTGTCGTAAGGAGTATAAGGATGTGTTCAATGTCAAAAGTCTGTTTGTTGCCAACAATATCAGAAGATGGCTTGCAGACGGATATGGGACAACTATCCCTGCTTTTTTGGGAGAGATTCCTGCATTGTTCCGTGATGGTACTCTTCCTCTGGATGCTGTGTTCCTTAATGTTTCACCTCCGAATGAAGAGGGGTTCTGTTCCTTCGGAGTTTCTGCCGATCTTGCTGTTTCTGCTACGGAATGTGCCCGGAAAGTGATTGTGCAGGTCAACAAGGCTATGCCTTTTTCTTATGGCGATGCACTGATACATGTTTCTGATATAGATGCAGCTGTCGAAGTCGATGACCCTCTTGTGGAAGTGCCGACTGCAGTTCCGACAGAGACTGACGAAGCAATCGGAAAGTACATTGCTGAAATGATTCCGGATGGTGCTACATTGCAGATCGGAGTAGGTGGTATTCCTAATGCCGTGCTTGCTGCTTTGAAGGATCATAGGCATCTGGGGCTACATACTGAAGCAATGACTGACGGAGTTCTGCCTTTGCTGGAAAGCGGAGTCATAGACAATTCGCAGAAAAGTGTACTTCCGGGGATATCTGTAGCTTCTCTTGCATTGGGGTCCAGGCGTCTGTATGACTTCATGGATTACCGTAAGGATCTGCTTCTGAAGGATGTCGCATGGACGAACAACCCTTTCCGCATAGCTCAGAATCCCAAGGTGATGGCAATCAATTCAGCTGTTGAAGTTGATCTGACAGGGCAGGTCTGTGCTGATTCCGTTGGAACGAGAATCATTTCTGGGGTCGGTGGCCAGCATGATTTCATGTATGGAGGCTCGTTGTCAGAAGGGGGAAAGACCTTTATAGCCATTTCTTCTATGACGGAAAAGGGCATTTCCAAGATACGTCCGGTGCTTGCGAAAGGTGCAGGAGTCGTCACTACAAGACATATGGTGCAGAATGTGGTGACAGAATATGGTGTGGCACAACTTCGTGGAAAAAGTCTTGTGGAGCGCGCCCGTGCTCTGATATCCATTGCCCATCCATCAGTACGTGAAGAGCTTGAAAGAGAAGCCTTTGAAAGGTTCGGACATTCTTGGACAAGAGGATGAAAAAGCATTGATTTTTGTTGAAAAATTTGGAAAATTCATCAGGGGCGGGTAACTTTGCGCACCTAAACGCAAATTTCAAATCAACCTTTATGAAAAAAATTTTAGTAATGCTTGCCGCTGCAGCAGTGCTTGCAGTTGCATCTCTTTCAGTGTCTTCATGCACAAAGGCTAATCCGCTTGTTGGAACAACATGGACTTCGGCTTCTGTTTATGGTACTATGTTCACCGTTTCTTTCACTACTGAGTCAATGTGCTCTTTTTCCGTTATGGCAGATGGTGATTATGATCATGGAATGGGAACTTATACTTGGTCTAAGCCTACAGTTACTGTAATGGTAGAAGGAATGGTAATTACCGGTACTGTGGAAAAGAAGACGATGATAGCCTTTATCGATGGCGACCCTGTAGTCTTTACGAGAAATTAGTTTTTTCTTATCATGAGGAAGTATATTACACTTCTCCTTTCTGTTGTGATGCTCGCAGCGCTTTCTTTCTCAGCAGTTTCCTGCAAGAAAGCAGGCAAGGATCTGACAGGAACTACATGGGTGTCTGTTCCACATGTGGAAGAAGAGTACGGTTTCAGTGTGGTCTACACACTGACTTTCATTTCAGAGACTACATGCAGTTTGTCATATGTTAGTACAATATATGGAGAAACGGAGACAGACTCGCTTGTAGCGACTTATACGTATGTCGAGCCTACGATTACTATTATGTCCGAGGGTTGGGGAGTAGTGACAGGAACCGTAAGCGACAACGTTATGATGGTATATAACCAAGAGGGTGACGGTTTTCAGTTCATCAGACAATAATTCCCTTTTTCAAATATCGGAAGAGCCGGTCCTCATCTACATCGAGGCCGGCTCTTCTGTCTTATAGGGTCTGTCCTGATATGAATTCCCTCAGGATGGAAGTCGGAGGGATTGCTGCAATTTCAGCAGGGGAGAGAGCTACGATGTAGTCAAGGAATTTCAGCATTCTGGATGCCTCTGTATACGCAGGAGATGATGGCGATATACGTCTGAGAAGTGGCTCTGCGTAGAACTTCAACACAGGAAGTTCAAATATGTGGGCAGAATTGAACACAGCATCGGCATTTTCTTGAAATGGAAAGATGTTCCGGTTCTCGCCACGTCTTACGCTCTGCCATCTCATTATGGTCTCTTCGGGAATGACCCCTCTGGTGCGGTTGTCACGTATCATTCTGCGAAGCATCCGGTTGTCCGATGTGGAAATGTTGTTGTTTTCATCAATAGACAGAGAGGTCAGTGCTGATGCATACACTCGGAATACCTTTGATGGATCGACACCTGGAATCATTGCAGGATTCAATGCATGTATGCCTTCCATGATCAGAATGTCCTTTTCATGCAGCTGCATCATCTTGCCATCAAAATATCTTTTCCCTTCCTTGAAGTCGAATCTTGGAATTTCCACTTCATGACCCTCCAGAAGTTCATTCAGCTGTTCTCCAAGGAATTTCAGGTCCATTGCTTCAAGTGCTTCGAAATCATAAGCCCCGTTTTCATCACGTGGGGTGAATTCCCTGTCCACAAAATAATTGTCCAGCTCGATTACCTTAGGATTCATGCCGAGGATTCTGCATTGTAATGCCAGCCTTTTGGAGGTGGAAGTCTTGCCGCTGCTGGATGGTCCGGCAATGAACACTATCTTTACACTGCCGCGACGCGCATATATCATATCTGCGATTTCTGCATATTGTCTCTCGTGCAGTGCTTCAGACAGATTGATCAGGTCTATGATTTCTCCTGACAGGACCTTCCTGTTCAATGTTCCGACTCCTCTCACCCCCATTATCGAACACCAGTCGGAATGTTCTTTCAAGGCAGTAGCCAGTTTAGACTGTCTTTTCATCGGAAGCACCTTCCCGGAATCTCCATCCATAGGGTATTGCAGGCAGAAACCGTCATTGAATCCCATGATGCTGAAGGTCTGAAGGCATCCTGTTGAAGGTGCTAGCGGGCCATAGAACGTATCTGCTTGTCCGTCAAGGAAATATACATTATAATTGAATCGTCCGATGGATTTCAGCAGGTTCACTTTTTCACTCTGTCTGTTGTTTTCAAAAAGCTGGCATGCCTCTTCCATACTGAGCATGACCTTACTGAAAGGTAGGTCGGCACTTATGATTTCCTGCATCCGTTCCTCTATTCTTTCCAGTTCTTCATCAGTCACGAAGCATACCTGTGGCCGTCCGTCTTCAAGCATGGCTGTTTCACGTATCTCGCAATAAAGTCCACTCGGCAGGGAATAGTCGATGGCAAGAATCTTATCGGAGTATATTTCTCTGATGACATTCTGAAGTACAAAGCATAATGAGCGGATGTAGGTCCTCCTTCCGTCCGGATGACTATATCCTATGAATCGTACGTTGTGAGGATTGATTACTTTATAGTCCAATGCCTTGAGTTTGTTGTCAACAAGTGCGGCAAGAACCTGGAATCCTGTATGACAGGTTTCCGACAATTCTTTCAGAGTCGTACCCATTTCAATGAAGAGGAACGACCCGGTATTTTCACAATAGATTCTTATTTTTTCCATGATGATGTTAAAACTTCTTTAAGGAACGGTCCGGTAACGGATTCAGGATTTTGTGCCAATTGTTCAGGAGTGCCGCTGGCAACTATCTGTCCGCCACCTTTCCCTCCTTCAGGACCCATGTCGAATATATAGTCGGCTGACTTCAGCACATCCAGGTTGTGCTCTATTATAATGACTGTATTTCCTTGGTCCACCAGCTGTTGGAGGACTTCAAGCAGAACCTTGATATCTTCGAAATGCAGTCCTGTAGTAGGTTCGTCCAATATATATAATGTATTGCCTGTACCTTTACGGGCGAGTTCCGCAGCTAATTTCATTCTTTGGCTCTCACCTCCTGAGAGGGTTACGGCAGATTGACCTAACTGTACGTATCCGAGTCCTACATCATTCAGTGCTTTCAGTTTCTGGGCAATCGAAGGTATGTTCTCGAAGAACTCATATGCTTCGCTGATGGACATCTCCAGGACATCATTGATGTTTTTCCCTTTATATCTTACAGCCAGCGTGTCGTTCTTGTAACGTTTGCCGCGGCATTCGTTACACACTACGTTGACTGATGGGAGAAAGTTCATTTCAATGACCTTGATACCTGCACCTTTGCATTCTTCGCAACGTCCTCCAGGTACATTGAAGGAGAATCGCCCTGCTTTGAATCCTCGGATCTTAGCATCCGGAGTTGCCTCGAAGAGGGTTCGTATATCGTTGAATACTCCTGTAAATGTGGCTGGATTGCTGCGCGGGGTGCGTCCTATGGGACTTTGGTCTATCTCTATGAGTTTGTCGATGTTTTCAATGCCGATAACCTTGTCATAAGGAAGAGGCTTCATCTTGGCATTGTAGAACCTGTTCTTCAGCACGGGCATCAAGGTTTCGTTGATCAATGACGATTTTCCGCTTCCGCTTACTCCGCTTATTCCTATAAGCATGCCCAGCGGGAAGTCAGCATTGATGTTCTTGAGATTGTTGCCTCTTGCACCTCTGATTCCTATGGAGAATCCGTTGCCTTTGCGCCTTTCTGACGGTACAATGATGCTCTTTTTTCCTGTAAGATAGTCCAGGGTTACGGATTCGCCTTTGATAATACGTTCTCCGGGAAGTCCTGTCCCATTGCTGTTGTCGGATTTTTTGTCAGATAGGAGTGCCTGCACAGGTCCGGAAAGACACACCTTTCCTCCTTTCTCCCCGGCTCCTGGCCCTATGTCCACCAGCCAGTCTGCAGCCAGCATAGTCTCGGCGTCATGTTCTACCACCATTACGGAGTTCCCTTCGTCACGCAGTCTCTTCAGTGATGCAATCAGTTTGCGGTTGTCTCTCTGATGGAGGCCTATGGACGGTTCATCGAGTATATAAAGGACATTGACGAGTTTTGATCCTATCTGGGTAGCCAGTCTTATCCTTTGACTTTCACCTCCGGACAGGGAAGATGTCGCACGGTCAAGAGAAAGATATTCGAGTCCTACATCCATCAGGAACCTGACCCTGTCCTTCAATTCCTTGAGTATGTCTCTGGCTATGGTTCTTTCTTTATTTCCGAAATGGTGCTCCAGTGACTCGAACCATGCATGTAGCTGGCTGATTTCCATGGCGGCTACCTCTGAAATCGTCTTTCCATCGATTTTAAAACAGCTGCTTTCCTTGTTCAGACGTGTTCCGTTGCATACAGGACAGACTATCTTTTCCTGTATGTCTCCGACAATTCCTGAAAAAGAAACCATTTCCGAGGATGTGCCTTCACCTGTGCGGAACAATTCATCCGAACCGAATACGATGAGTGATATGACCTCGTCAGGCAGTTCCGTTATGGGGTCATATAATGAAAAATCGTATTTCCTGGCAATCGACCTTATAATGTCAAATTTTCTGGTTTCACGTATCTTTCCAAGAGGTATTATACCTCCTTCAGCGATTGACTTTCCCCTGTCAGGAATTATGCTGTCTATGTTTACGTCGACTATCATGCCCAGCCCCTTGCAGTGAGGACAATAACCTTGAGGAGAATTGAATGAGAATGAGTGCGGAGCCGGCTCTGCAAGGGAAATGCCGGTGTCGGGGCAGACAAGATGCTTTGAATAATGGTGAATCTGCCCGCTTTCCATATCCATGATGGCCAAGGAACCTTTCCCTATGTTCAGTGCAGTCATGACGGAGTCCTTGATGCGCCTGGCATCTTTTGCTGCGGGCTTGAGCTTGTCCACAACCAGCTCTATGAAATGCGCCTTGTATCTGTCCAATGCAGTTACCTCGCTTAAATCATGCAGTTCTCCGTCAATACGTATCTGAGTGTATCCGCGTTTACGTGTCTGTTCGAGCAGTTCCTTATAGTGTCCCTTGCGTCCTTTGACTACAGGAGCCAGCAGATAGCATTTCCGTCCTTCATAATTTTCCATTATCAGGGATACTATCTGTTCGTCCGTATACCTTACCATTGCCTTGCCCGTCTGCGGGGAATAGGCTGTAGATGCCCTGGCATACAGGAGTCTGAGAAAATCATAGATTTCCGTAATGGTACCTACTGTGGAACGGGGATTGTTTCCTGTCGTTTTCTGTTCGATTGCTATTATAGGGCTTAGACCTGTGATGGATTCAACCTCAGGTTTTTCGAGTATCCCCATGAAATGCTTGGCATATGTGGAGAGCGTATCCATGTATCGTCTCTGACCTTCGGCATAAATCGTGTCGAATGCAAGAGAAGATTTTCCACTGCCGCTTAGACCTGTGATCACGACAAACTGACCACGTGGAATGGATAATGTCGCACCTTTAAGATTGTGTGCGCGCGCCTCTGTAATATCTATATATTTGTTTTTTCCCTCCATCTCAGTCTTCAAACGGTTCGTTGAATGGCATCAGAAACGGGTTGGTCATACGTTCCGTAGCGATGTCGGTCTGCGGCCCATGTCCAGGTATCACAGTGATGTCTCCTTCAAGTATCATCAGTTTTTCAAATATGCTTTTCATTATCTGGTCGTAATCTCCACCAGGATGGTCCGTACGTCCTATTGCTCCTGCAAAAAGTGTGTCACCGCTGAAAAGCACTTTTTCCTTTCTTTCAAGGAAGCATACCCCTCCAACCGTGTGCCCTGGAGTTTCGAGCACTTCAAATGTCATGGTCCCTACCTTGATCATACTTCCGTCTCCGATATCTTCAGTATCGAATCTATCTGGCTTCGGTGCTCCGAACATGCGACAGAAGAAATCATTGTTTTCCAATGTGAATCTGTCTGCCGGGTGCATATAGACAGGAATCCCTCCATAGAATCTTGACAGCTGCGCAACCCCTGTAACATGATCGAAGTGCCCATGTGTCAACATTATGCATTCAGGTTTCAGGCCTTTGCTGCTGATGAATCCGGTTATTGTATCCGTCTCTTCGGCAGTAGTCATTCCAGGGTCTGTAATCGCACACTTGCCAGACTCATCCCACACTACCGAGCAGCGTGTCTGGAAGCTGTTGAAGACAAATTGTTCTATATGTATCATTCATTAAATCTTTAGATTTGACAAAAATACAAAAGAAGTTATTAACTTTGCCAAGTTATAAACATGAAAATGTACTAAAATTACGATAATATGCATATCGCGATAGCAGGTAATATCGGCAGCGGTAAGACTACCCTTACAAAAATGCTCGCTGCTCATTATGGGTGGACCCCGAAATTCGAGTCAGTGGACTATAATCCTTATCTTGCAGATTTCTATGAGGATATGGAAAGATGGTCCTTCAACTTACAGGTCTATTTCCTGAACAAAAGGTTCAAGGATGTAGTGGATATATCCAAACTGGATGAAGTGATCATCCAGGACCGTACCATATATGAGGATGCACGTATATTTGCTCCGAATCTGCATGGTATGGGTCTTATGAGCACAAGGGATTTTGAAAATTATTCCGATCTGTTTGACCTTATGATGTCTCTGGTCAATCCGCCTGACCTGCTTATCTATTTGAAAAGTTCGATTCCTAATCTTATCGGACAGATACAGAAGAGAGGACGAGAATATGAGAAGAGTATCCGCATAGATTATATCACAGGCCTGAACGAACGCTATGAAAATTGGATCAAGGATTATAAGCACAATCTGCTGATTCTTGATGTTGACCGGATCAAGTTCGAGAATCGTCCTGAGGATTTTCAGGAAGTTGTCGACAAGATTGACGCAGAACTTTTCGGCCTGTTTCCGAAAGAATAATCATGAAGGCGTGATGTTTTCGCGCAAGTACTAATAAAAACTATTCGATTATGGCAGAAAGATTGACCATTATAGATTTCGTTGAGAAATATGTGGCAAAGTATTCCAAGAACCCTTTTCTCTGGGAGAAGAATCTTGATACGAATGTATGGGAGCCAACCACCTATGAGGAGACTTTGAATAAGGCAAAGCGTATTGCTGCCGGTCTCATGGCATTGGGTGTTCAGAAAGGTGAAAAAGTGTCATATCTCAGCGAAGGCCGTGACATGTGGGTTATAGGAGAACTTGGAGTTCTGTATGCAGGAGCTGTCAATGTGCCGCTTTCAATAAAGCTGGGAGAGGCCAATGACCTTGTTTTCCGTGTAAAGCATTCGGATTCCAAATACATCATCACTTCCAAGTTCCAGCTGTCTAAGATCAGAACTATCCTTCCGGAGTGCCCGATGGTGGAGAAAGTGATCGTCTTTGATCAGGTAGATGATATGAGGGAGAATGAGATGTATATCGGTGAGATTATGGAAATGGGAGACAGATTCCTTTCCGAGCACGAGGAGATGTTCGTTCAGAGGTACAGATCGATAGAACCTGACGACTATGCCAACATCAGTTATACATCAGGCACTACAGCCGATCCTAAGGGTATCCTTCTGACTCACAGAAACTATACTGCAAATGTAGAGCAGGCTCATTCTGTAATAGGAGTAGGACCTGAGGACAGGATGCTCATCATACTTCCATTGGATCATTGTTTCGCCCATGTTGCCGGATTCTATACGATGATGTCTTATGGAGCGTCGATTGGAACGGTTCCTTCCGGTAAGTCAGGTAAGGAGGCTCTGCGTAACATACCGGGCAGCATAAAGGAGTTCAAGCCAAGCGTAATGCTTTCGGTACCGACTCTTGCTAAGAGTTTCAAAAAGAATATAGAGACAACTATCCATAAAAGCGGTCCTGTAGTAGAGAAACTTTATGAATTTGCTCTCAGGAATGCCATAGCATACAATAAGGAGGGCTATAACAAGGGAACAGAATTCGTGGATATCTTCCGTAAGCCGCTTATGCTTCTTTTTGACAAGATTATCTTCAAGAAGGTCCGTCAGGGACTAGGTGGCAATATGAAGTTCTTTGTAGGTGGTGGAGCACTGCTCGATATCGATCTCCAGAGATACTACTATGCTATAGGAATACCGATGTATCAGGGATATGGACTTTCTGAAGCGACTCCTATCATTTCTGCCAACTCACCGGCAAGGCATATCTTCGGATCTTCAGGAAAGATTGTGCAGCCTATGGAAATCAAGATTCTCGATGCTGATGGTATAGAGCAGCCTTTCGGATCGAAGGGTGAAATCTGCATCAAGGGTGAAAACGTGATGGCAGGTTACTGGAAGAATCCGAAGTCTACTGCGGATACAATTGTAGACGGTTGGCTTCATACAGGAGATATGGGATATATGCGTGATGCGGAAATGCTTTATGTGGTAGGTCGTTTCAAGTCACTTCTGATTGCAGCAGACGGTGAGAAATATTCGCCGGAGGGTATAGAGGAAAATCTTGTGGAAAGTTCCAGATATATTGATGGAGCACTTCTTCATAATAGCCAGGACCCATACACAATTGCTCTTGTCACTCCTAACAAGGAAGCCCTCAAGGCTTATGCTGTGGGTCTGGGACTTGATCCTGAGACTAGGGAAGCAAAGGTCAGGATGTTGGAACTTCTTCAGGAAGAAGTCAATATGTATCGTAAGGGAGGAAGGAACTTCGGCGCCTTCCCTGAAAGATGGCTCCCTGCTGCAGTATGTGTCCTTCCTGAGCCTTGGACAGAGCAGAACCACTTCCTGAACAGTTCAATGAAGGTTGTGCGCGGACGTGTAGAGGAAACTTACAAGGCTCATATGGAGTATGCATATACTCCTGAGGGAAAGAATATCGTAAATGATATGAACCTTGCTTCACTTTAATCAATGATGAATCTGATGGGATTGCCGGCAAAAGCCGGCAATCCGTATTTTGAAGAACTATGGAGTTTTCAGAACTGATCCTAAAAAGGCAGAGCGACAGGAAATATTCCCCTAAGCAGGTTGCTCGTGAGGATGTGATGAAGTGCATTGAAGCTGCAAGACTTGCTCCTTCAGCATGTAATTCACAGCCATGGAAGTTTGTTGCTGTTGATGACAGGACTTTGCTGACGGATATGGCTGAGGCGGCAATAGGCTTGGGAATGAACAGATTTGCTGTGCAGGCCCCTGTTCTTGTAGCTGTAGTGCAGGAAAATATGAATATGTCAGCAAAGGCCGGAAGTATAGTCAAGAACAAGGACTACAGCATGATGGATATAGGCATGGCCGTAGAAAATTTCTGTCTTCAGGCAGCAGAGCTGGGATTGGGTACTTGTATAATGGGATGGTTTGATGAAAAGAAGATAAAGCAGTTGCTTGGAGTGCCTCGTGCCCGCCGCATCCAGCTTCTTATAGCATTAGGCTATCCTGACAATCCGGTCAGAGTCAAAGTGCGCAAGCCTGTTGGAGAAATGTCATCCTGGAATAAATATTGATTTTGAAAAGGAGCGCCTGTCAGCGCTCCTTTTCAAAATGTTCTTTTCCTACTCCGCATGCCGGACATGTCCAGTCTGCAGGAAGGTCTTCAAATGGTGTTCCTGGAGCAATCCCGTTTTCAGGATCTCCCTCTTCCGGATCATAGATGTATCCGCAGATGATGCATACATACCTTTCCATATTTCTTTTTGTTTCTGCAGGTTCTTCTTCCTGCTCTTCTTCTATTTCTACCGTTACAGTCTCCTTTACATCAACCCTGTTGCCTTCGAGATCAGTGTATTCGGCTACAGTGATGTCTTCCGTCATCCTTGATGCAACCTTATGCCAATTTATCAGATCCCAGCAGTTGTCTACAAATGCAGCCCTTCTGTTGCGGTAATCTATATAATATGCGTGCTCCCATACATCCATATTCAGGAGGGGCTTGTAACCTGCTCTGATGGGGTTCCCTGCATTAGACTCCTGAATGATATGCAATTTGCCTTTTTTATCTTGTGCAAGCCATGCCCATCCCGATCCGAATATTTCTATTGTGGCTTTCTTGAATTTTTCCTTGAACAGATCCACAGAACCGAAGTCTCTAATGAGAAGATCTTTCAGATAAGATGGCATTTCGGTATGCGATGGTGACAAGGAATTGAAGAAGAATGTGTGGTTCCAGACTTGTGCGGCATTGTTGAATATAGGACCACTGGATGTTAGAATCAAGGTTTCGAGAGGAACATTCTCGAAAGGTGTGCCGGTAATAAGTCTGTTGAGATTGTCTACATAAGTCTGAAGGTGTCTGCCATAGTGGTATTCAATTGTCTCCTGACTCATTTTGGGCTCCAATGCATCGGTAGCATAAGGAAGCGGGGGTAAAGTGTATAT
This sequence comes from Bacteroidales bacterium, assembly GCA_017442315.1. Classification (GTDB taxonomy): domain Bacteria; phylum Bacteroidota; class Bacteroidia; order Bacteroidales; family UBA932; genus Cryptobacteroides. The sequence goes on along the minus strand of JAFRZX010000052.1, from coordinate 91,843 downwards.
CATAATCGTGTCTTTTAATTCGTTGCATGTGGATATAGCAAAACTTAGACCCGATATGATGTTGTAAAAACAGTCGATTGTCAAAAGGTCGTATTTTTTGCTCTTTTTTGATTGTTTTATCTGATATATTTGTATTTTTGTCGAAATTTGCACACGTATGGAAAAGGATTATTTGCATGAAATCTCTATGGCCCGTTTCCGGAGTTTCTTTCCGGCTGACCTGAGTGTGGGACTTAGGGATGATTTCTTCGTCATGGATGTAAGGTTTGAGGATAAGCACCAGCCGCTGAAGCATCCATGTCGTTTTGATGGATTCATAATATTGTATTGTGTCAAAGGTCATATCAGACTCAATGTCAATCTTACGGAGTTTGAACTGAAAGAAGGTATGGTGTTCATCAATCTCCCAGGCAATATAATCCGTGTCAACGAACTCATAGAGACAGAAAAGACAGACCTTCATTATGTCTGCATAGGTATGTCATCACAATTTGCCCAAGGAGTAAAGATGGATATGATGAAGCTGTTTAATGACGGTCTTGTCCTTTTTTCCAATCCGAGTATAATTATAAATGAAAAGGAAGCGGAACTGCTTGGTGCATATCTCGACACGCTTGTAAAGCTGCTTAGTTCGGATGTAGTATATAAGGAAGAGGCCGTGAATACCATAATGTCATCATTCTTCTATACTCTCAGCAGCATGTGGACTGTTCACATCGAAGATAAAGAAGCATATGACGGCCATATCGTTCCCAATAGAAGCAGAGTGGTTTTTGAGAGATTCATCAAATTGGTTACAGAACACCATGCCACTCAAAGACAGGTAGGATTCTATGCTGACAAGTTGTGCATAACCCCTAAATACCTTTCAAAGCTCATAAAGGCGGCTACCGGACGTTCTGCTCCTGATTGGATAGACCAGTATGTGCTGCTGGAAGCCAAGAACATGTTGAAGTATTCAAGGGGTACGATCAAGGAAATAGTATATAAGCTTAATTTCCCAAATCAATCGGTGTTCTACAAATTCTTCAAGTCAAGAACCGGGATGACTCCTAGTGAATATCGGAATTCAAGATAAATGATGTTTCAATAATGTAGATTATTGTCTGTTTTGTGTAAAATTTTTGAATATTTACAGAGAATTACTTTAAAATAGTTATGAAATATTTGCATCTTTATTTTAAATGATTACCTTTGTAGCAGACATTAGATTTTTTTCGTGTCTATTTGTTAAGTTCGTTTTATATACGGCAGGATTTCTTGGGGAGGGAATCCTGCTATTTTTTATATTGTTTGGTCGTCAGTCTTGATTTTTTTTGTAACTTGGGCGCGGTTTTGACGAAACTGTATAATTATTAACATAAAACAATCGGAAATGAATAAAAACAAAATCAATTGGGTCGCAGTCCTGACCATGATGTTCCTTTTCGGAATGATCTCTTTTGTGACTAACCTTGCGGCTCCTATCGGAGTAATCTGGAAGCAGGCTCCTGGAATTGACGGATCAAGCTTCTGGGGTATGATGGGTAATATGATGAATTTCCTTGCATACCTTTTCATGGGCATTCCTGCAGGAAAGCTCATCACAAATTACGGTTACAAGAAAACAACCCTGATCGGTGTCGGTGTCGGATTCTGTGGCGTTCTGGTGCAGTACCTTTCTGGAAAGATCGGAGTAGGTGCAACGCTTGCGGGCCTCCCTGCAAACTTCTTCGTGTATCTTCTCGGTGCATTCATATGCGGATTCAGCGTATGTATTCTCAATACTGTTGTCAACCCTATGCTCAATCTGCTCGGTGGTGGTGGAAACAGGGGTAACCAGCTTGTTCAGATCGGAGGCTCCTTCAATTCACTTATGGGTACTCTCACCCCGATGCTCGTGGGCGCCCTTATCGGTGCTGTTACAGCTGAGACTCAGATAGCGGATGTGAACACTGTTCTTTATATGGCTATGGGAGTGTTCGCTGCAACATTCTGCGTCCTTATATTTGTTCCGTTTGTAGAGCCGGAGCAGGATAAGTCAAATGCATCAGTCAAGAGTCTTTTCCAGTATCGTCATCTTGTATACGGCGTTATAGCGATCTTCCTTTATGTGGGAGTGGAAGTGGGTATTCCAGGTACACTTAATTTCTTCCTTGCAGACTCGGAAAAAGGTGCAGGTCTGGATCCTTCAACAGCTGCTTCCATCGCAGGTTCTGTCGCTGCAATGTACTGGCTTCTGATGCTTTGTGGCCGTTTTGTGTCCAGCTTTATCAGTGGCAGGGTCTCAAGCAAGATGCAGCTCGGAGTTACTTCTGCCGTAGCGATTGTTCTCGTATTGCTTGCGATGTTCACTGCTGATGTAGACATCAAGATGCCGGTCCTCAAAGGATTCACTGAAGGATTTGCTATGATGACTCTTCCGCTTTCTGCATTGTTCCTCGTGCTTTGTGGTCTTTGTACTTCCGTGATGTGGGGTACTATTTTCAATCTGTCAGTCGAGGGGCTCGGCAAGCAGTCAGCTCTTGCTTCCGGTCTCTTTATGACAATGGTAGTTGGTGGCGGAGTACTTCCGCTTGTGCAGAACGCCATTGCTGATGCAGCATCATATATGGTCAGCTATTGGGTTGTCGTAGCTGCTCTAGCATATATCCTTTGGTTTGCAGTCTTCGGTTCGAAGGTTAAGAATGCTTAGTAATAACAATTTTAAAATATCAACATCATGAATTCGCAGTGTGTAGTAGGAATTGATGTCGGCGGACAGACCACCAAGATAGGCGTTGTAGATGCAAGAGGTACAGTACTCTCGCAGACGGTCATCCGTACGGATACATATACTGATATAGATCCTTATATCGCAGAACTTGCCGAGGCAGTAAGTAAGGTCATCAAGGAATCAGGCATGGAAGGTAACATCAGAGGTATCGGTGTGGGCGCTCCAAATGGTAATTATTATACCGGTACTATCGAGAATGCTGTCAACCTTTCATGGGGAGGAACCACTACCGTAGAGTTTTCAAAACTCTTGTCCAAGGCTATGAAAGGCCTTCCGGTGGCTCTTACCAATGATGCAAATGCAGCGGCTGTCGGTGAAATGACCTATGGCGCGGCAAGAGGTATGAAGAATTTCATCATGATCACACTAGGAACAGGAGTCGGTTCAGGTATAATCATCAATGGTGAGGTCGTATATGGACATGACGGATTTGCCGGAGAGCTTGGTCATGTATGCGCTGTCCGCAATAACGGACGGTCATGCAACTGTGGTAAGACCGGATGTCTTGAAACTTATGCTTCCGCAACAGGAGTATCACGTACTGCACGTGAATGGCTTGAACTTTCCGATGAGCCGTCTGTTCTCAGAAGTCTCGACACCATTTCTTCAAAGGATGTCTATGAGGCAGCCAAGGATGGCGATAAACTCGCTCTCAAGATCTTTGAGTTTACGGGAAAGATGCTGGGCCGTTCCTTTGCAGATTTCATCGCTTTCAGCTCACCTGAGGCAATTGTCCTCTTCGGTGGTCTGGCAAGGGCAAAAGAATATCTCCTTGGTCCTATAGAGGAAGCTATGAATGCTAATGTGCTTCCTTTGTGGAGAAATAAGGTTAAGATTGTGTTCTCGCAACTGAAGGAGTCTGATGCGGCTATTCTTGGTGCATCGGCACTTGCATGGGAATTGTAGAAGTTTTCCATATTAAGACAGGAGCAGGAGCTGGTTTCACAACCGGCTCCTGCTCTTTTCAACCACTATGAAATTCAGTATTTATGTAATGCTTTAAAGTTGCAATGGATATTAGCCAATATCGTGCCATAAAATTTTTCCGGACATTTTTTCTTCTGGCCGGTTACATTCCAAAATATTAGAAACTGCAGTCATCATATGTTATATGCCGGTTGAAAATTCAAGTGAATTTATGAATTTTAGTATTATTTGAATTTTTATGATTTTTTAGAAAAATGTGTGTGTGTCTTTCAAAAACATCAGATATTTGGCTGGGGGGGGCAGCTTTTGTTACCGTTAGGTGAAAAAAACGTGCTATTTGACATCAGACAGCTGTTTGTAATGTTTGTTGTTTTGAAAAATAATTTACATCTTTGTGGTTCGGGTTGTTTTACATTGATGGTAAAATGACCCCTTTGGAAATGAAAATTCAGTATTTATGTTTAATGATTTAAAGTGACAACAGATGAGAAAAATGAAAATGTTTTTCACGGTGTTGGCGGTTCTGGTCACTTCTGTTGCTTTTGCGCAGAATCTGACAGTTACCGGAAATGTGACTGACGCCTCTACAGGTGAGCCGGTGCCGTTTGCTTCCGTTCATGAAAAAGGTACAATGAACGGAGTCAGCACTGACGTGAATGGACAGTACTCTATCACAGTTTCCAAGGAAGGAACGCTTGTGTTTTCTTCAATAGGTTATGAGGCACAGGAGATTCCGGTTAATGGAAAAGCTATTGTTAACTGTGATCTTGGAGCAGATTCCGAAACTCTTGAAAATGCAGTCGTAGTCGGCTATGGTTCTGCAAAGAAGGTTGGAACACTTGTCGGATCGGTTACAACGGTGAAATCCGAGGCCATCAAGACAGCTCCGTCATCTTCTGCTCTTGACCAGCTTCAGGGTCAGGTAGCCGGTCTTGCCGTAATGACTACCGGTGGTGTTGCCGGTGAAAGCAACGTATCCATGACTCTTCATGGAGTGGGCTCTCTTGGCTCAAGTTCTACACCTCTTTATATTATTGACGGTGTGACGGCAAGTGCACGAAGCATCCAGGCAATGAACCCTAATGATATCTTGAGCATCTCGGTTCTTAAGGACGCATCTGCAACTTCAATTTACGGTTCGCGTGCAGCCAATGGTGTCGTATACATCACTACAAAGTCAGGAGCATACAACAGCAAGGCATCTATCGTGATAAGAAGCCAGGCAGGTATCTCTACACTTGCCGATATGACTCTCTACAAGAACATGATGTCCGGTCCTGAACTCAAGGACTTTTGGATGAGGTCAGGTCTGATGTCTCCTGAGAAGATATTCGAGACATATACCAGCAAGGGATACGATGCTGACACAAAGTGGTATAACTATTATCAGCAGTTCAATAACCCTCAGTTCCAGAATGACGTGATCGTCGAGGGCGGTGGAGAGAAGGTTGCATATATGATCGGTGCTTCGCAGTTCCACCAGAGAGGTACTTCTGTCGGTAACTACTATGACAGGTACACTGTACGTTCTAACGTTCAGGGACGTCCAAAGGACTGGTTCAAGGTAGGTGCCAACCTCTCTTTCTCATACGACAAGAGGGCAAGTAACCCTAATTGGGGTGGTGCGTCGGATGTTTCAAACTATACAGCCGGTGGTCTTTCATATCTTCAGAATCCTCTGTATCCGGCAATAGACCCAACTACAGGTAAGGAGTATGAAACAACATATCCAGACGGAATGACTACTCCAACATATTATATATCGAAGTTCCCGAACCTTTCAAACCGTTACCAGCTCCTGGCTGCATTCAATGTAGAGATAGAGCCTGTGAAGAACCTCAAGATAGCTTCGCGTGCAGGTGTGGACGGTTATATATCTCTTGGAACTTCAATGCGTCTTCCTTCTTTCCTTTCTACTGAAGGTAATGGTGGCAGAAGCCGTGTTGCAGGATTGTCTTATGCAGCTACTATTACCAATACAATAGAGTATTCGTTTGACATCAACCACAACCATCAGTTCGCAATACTGGCTGGTCATGAAGGTGTCGCAAACCATTACGATTCATTCAATGCTTATACAGAAGGTATAGCGGATGACCGTCTTACAAATCTCCAGAACGGTGAGAAAGAGACTTTCGACGTTTCTGAATCACTTTCTCAGAGCCGCTTCCTTTCTTTCTTCGGACGTATTGACTATACCCTGATGGACAAGTATATCTTTGATGCCAGTGTACGTAACGATGCGTCATCACGTTTCGGTGCCAACAACAGAAATGCTACTTTCTGGGCTGTCGGTGGTCTCTGGAAGATCAAGAGGGAAGGTTTCATGAGAGATGCAAGATGGCTTGATGACCTTAATCTGAAAGTCAGCTATGGTACTCAGGGTAATGCCTCAATCGGAGATTATCAGCATCTTTCGCTCGTTGCCGCTTCAGGCAAATATGCAGACGCGGATGCTATGGTAATGGCTCAGCCAAGCAATCCTGACCTTACATGGGAAAAGCAGGCTCTCCTTACAGTAGGACTTTCCGGACGTCTCATTGATATGATTGATTTCAATATCGAATACTATAACAGAAAGACTTCCGCAATGCTTATGGATGTGCCTTACAGCTATACTACCGGTTTCAGCAGTCTGTATGCAAATGTGGGTGGTCTCCTTAATCAGGGTCTCGATATCACTCTGGGTGTCGATATTCTTAGAGGCAGAGATTATTTCCTCCGTTTCAATACTACTTTCAACTGGAACAGTGAGAAGGTTACCGAACTCTTCAACGGTATGGACAGGTGGGAGATTACAGGTACTGGTATCGCATATATAGTAGGACAGCCTGTTACCTATGTCGCACCTATCTATGCGGGAGTTGACCCTGAGGACGGTCAGCCTATGTGGTATGTTCCAGGCGAGGATGTAGATGTCACCACTAAGGGTGAGACAACCAAGAAGTTCGATGAGGCATCCCTCACTCAGAATACAGGCTTCCGTCTGAATGCCCCTATAAACGGTGGTTTCAGCCTTTCGGGAGCATGGAGAGGCCTTTCGCTTCAGGCAGACTTCTCTTATGTACTCGGCAAGACTTTGATTAATAACGATGCCTACTTCTATGCAAACCCTAATCAGAATCTTGACAATACACAGCATAAGACAGTAGCAGATTTCTGGACACCGGAAAATCGTGATGCTCAGTGGCCTGACTGGTCGTCTGGAGTTACAATGCAGTTCGATACGCATCTTTATGAGAATGCAGATTTCCTTCGTCTGAAGAATCTTCAGGTTGCTTATGATGTTCCTAGAAAACTTCTTGGTAATCAGAAAGTGCTTAACGGAATCAAGATTTCCTTTACAGGACGTAACCTCTTTACTGTGACCAAGTTCTCAGGTATCGACCCGGAGGTGGCTTCTAACCTTACTTTGGGACGTGTCGGAAACTCTAAGCAGTATCTGCTCGGATTGGAGCTTACATTCTAAGATTACATGTTTTTATCAGAAGTTACGAAAATGAAGAAGTTTATAAGAAATATACTTGTCGGTGGTCTGGCTGTTACCTTGTTCGGATCCTGCAATCTGGATCTGTTTCCGACTACCGCGCTTTTGTATGACGAGGATGGTGTTCAGTTCCAGACTCTTGAAGATATATCCACTTTCCAGAATGGTGTACTGGCATCTTATAGAGCAGTTCAGTATGGCAGCTATATGCAGAGTATAGAGGTTATGTGTGATGGTTTCAATGCTACTACCGGTTTCGGTAACAATTATGGATCGATTCATCGTGTGGATGAAACATTCACTCCAAGTGACGAGTATGCCGAGACAATGTGGGCTGGTCATTACTCTGCCATCAAGAACTATAATATCGCTATTGCAAACTGTATGAAGGTTACCGATGAGGATCTGAAGCCTTATGCCGATCTGCTCATGGGTATCGCAACATTCTGCCGCGCGTCGTCTTACCTTACCCTTACCAGAGTGTTCGGTAATGACTACAACCCTGGCACAGCGTCGACAGATCTTTCAGTTCCGCTTGTTCTTGAATTTGATATCAATGCAAAGCCGGCTCGTGCTACTGTTCAGCAGGTGTACGATCAGATTCTGACCGATCTTGAAGCTGCCGAGAACCTTCTTGCAGATGTTGAGGGTGAGCCAAGGTCTCAGATTCCTACCATTGATGCAGTGAAGGCTCTGATGGCAAGATACTATCTTGATGTAGAAGAATATGAGATTGCGGCTGATATCGCTGATGAGGTGATAAACTCTGAAGCAGGTTATGAGTTGTCTTCTACAGCTACTGAAATGACTGCTGAATTCACCAATGACAGCGGCAATGAGCCAATCGTCCAGATGTATGCTACCCAGAATGAAGGCGTTGTCGGAAATACAATCTTTACATTGGTCGGCAAGGATCTGAACGGAAAATATTTCGGCTCATACTTTATTCCGTCAGCAAAGCTTTTGGATGCTTATGACCGTTCCGATCTTCGTTATTCAAACTGGTTTACTACCAGATATCCGATCAAGATGAATGGTACGAATCATAATGGTATAACAGTGTTCTCGAAGTATATAGGCAATCCTAATCTGCAGTCCGGTACTGTGGAAGCTGGTGCGCATGCGGCCAAGACGCTGATGATTGCTGAAATGTACCTTATCTCAGCAGAGGGATATGCTATGGCAGGATCTGAAAACAAGGCGAAGAGAGTTCTCAACAAGCTTCAGGCAGCCCGCGGTGCTGTCCCTACCGATGGAAGCATGGAAAGTGTTGCAGAGGAATGGTTTAAGGAGACTATCGGTGACGGATTCCGTCTGAGCTGTGTAAAGCGCTGGCTTGATGCTGCTGCTGTGGATACAAATAAACTTATGGATGGTCTTGAGAACAGGGATCCTCAGCCAGGTGCATCAGATCTTGTAATGACAGGTCAGGGATATACCGAACGAACCCTTTCTTATCAGTTCAACTGGCCGGTTCCTGCTTATGAGATCAAGATCAATCCGTCTCTTGTCCAGAATCCGGGTTATACGGCTATCTAATAATATTAAAACAGTTGTTTAGTATGAAAAGAATATTAAATATAATATCCGTTGCATTGCTGCTGATGTTTGTTGTATCATGCGGCAGGAAGATGGGTTTCGAGTACACCTCATATGTGAGTCTGGAGAATGTCTCATACTCGGTTGATGAGGATGTCGAACTCCTTTATATTCCGGTCAAGGTGTATAATTCCAATGGAGGAGAAGTACAGGTCAAGGTTTCGACAGAAGATGGAAAGGCTAAGGAAGGGACTAATTATTCCATTGTTTCGCCAGTTTCAGGTATCCTGTCACTGGCTGCTGGTGAGGAAGAAGGGGTAATTGTTGTTGAAATAGTCAATATAGATGATCCGGATCCGGATGGTACTCTGGACTTTTCCGTGAAGATCTCTTCTGTGGAAGGAAGTTCCACACCTGTCGGAGGCTGCAACAAGGCTCAGGTAAGAATCAATGACCTTAACCATCCTCTCCGTGCATTCATCGGAACATGGTCAGGAAGCATCACGGAATATCAGGGTGCGCCTACACCTATTACCATCAGTATACTTCCGTTCGAGAATGACAATACTTTCAACAAGCTTATGATCTATGATCTGGATCCTTATTGGGCGTCTACCGGATATTCTGCAGAGAAGGGCTTCAATATCGTGCAGGCAGTTGGTAATCCAGATAAGAAGTCTATAGTGGTAGAGCCGGAGCAGATTATTGTTGATGACCCGGATGCAGAATTGGCAATGATGCTTTATTCTTTTGATCTTAAGCCGGATGGTATATACATGGGCAATAATATAACCTTGGCTCTTAACGAAGACGGTACGCTTACGATAAAGAATGCTTATGGCTGTATAAACAATGCGGATGGATATATCTACAGTCTTTATGAAGCCGGAGCAGTCTTGACTAAGAAATAGTTTATAGATATCTTTATGGGTGAGTGGTCTTTGACCACCCACCTTTTTAAAACTAATGGAGAATTGAATATGAAGCATGGTTTTTATGTTTTGGCATTCGCAATGCTTTTTGCATCCTGTGTACAGGAGGAACTGGCGGTAGAGCAGCCTGATAAGTCTGAGACCCCGCAGGTTGAAAAAGGACTTTATGTACCAGGTGAAATGAATGTCAAATTCAGTGAAGAACTTACTGCAATGATTGAAGAAGACCTGGCCCTTGGCAAGCTGCAGACTAAGTCATCTGAACTCAATATGATTTTTGATGAGCTTGGAGTGACTTCTGTAAAGCGTCTTTGCGACCATGGTGGAGAATACGAGCCTCGTATGAGGGCAGAGGGTCTTCACAGATGGTATAGGGTGACTTTTTCAGAAAAGGAGTCCCATACCAAGGCTGTTGAGAATTTTGCCCATATGTCAGGAGTTGATATCGCTGAGCCGGTAAGACAGATTGTCCGTAAGGATTTCACTGGCTATAATGATGCATATCTCAGTGATCTTTGGGCCTTTGACAACGGTGAATATGATGTCAATGTGAAACCGGTATGGCAGAATTACACTACAGGTAACCCAAATGTGATTGTGGCTGTAATGGATGGTGGCGTTGATATCTCGCATGAAGACCTCAAGGATAATTGCTCTGACAAGTATATCAATACTACAGGTGGAGCCAGACCGGATCCGGAATTCCATGGAACTCACGTAGCCGGTACTATTGCTGCAGTAGGAAATAATGGCAAGGGTGTTGTCGGAATTGCAGGTGGTGATTATGCCGCAGGGCAGAAAGGAGTGAAGATCATGTCTTGTCAGATTCTCAGCGAGCAGCCGGGCCGTAGCGGAAATTTCTATAATGCAATGGTATATGCTGCAAATAATGGAGCCGTGATCAGTCAGAACAGCTGGGGATATAATTATGACCTTGATGGTGATGGTGCGCTTACTGGTTCAGAAATGGTGATGGCTTTGAATGCTACGATCCAGGAGTCGGATAAGCAGGCCGTTGATTATTTCATCAAATATGCGGGAATAGATTCCAACGGAAATCAGCGCGCCAATTCTCCTATGAAAGGTGGTCTTGTCGTTTTTGCGGCAGGTAATGACGGAATTGCCAATGGCGCACCTGCCAATTATGATGCGGTAATTGCTGTGGGAGCTATGAGCCGTAACGGAGGACGTGCATCGTTCTCATGTTATGGAGATTGGGTTGATGTCTGTGCTCCGGGAGTGGAAATACTTAGTACTACTCCTGACGGTTATGAATACTCACAAGGAACTTCTATGGCATGTCCTCATGTTTCTGGTGTAGCAGCTTTGGTTCTTTCTTATTGCGGAGGTCAAGGTTTTACCAATGAGATGCTTTGGGAGAAGATTGTGAACAGTACAAACACTTCCGCTGTCCCTAAGTCATACAAGATTGGTGGACTGCTTGACGCTCATAAGGCTATTGAGTATGGCCGTGATGTAGAGCCGGGAGAAATCAGGAATCTTACCGTTGAGGCCGTTTCCAATAACATTGATTTTTCAGTAGAAGTGACAGCAGATGCTGAAGGTGCTGCAGTATATGGCTATAGAGTCCTTTATGGTACAGATAGGGCAAAGGTGGAAAGTGCGAATGCAGCTTCCACTAATGTGAAGAACTTCTCATTTGTTCCTGAACTCCCTGTAGGTCAGACTGCAGAATTCAGAGTATCAGATCTGGAGTTTGAAAAGACTTATTATCTTAAGGTTTATTCCTATACCTATGGAATGAACTATTCAGAGCCAACTGAAATATATGAAGTGGTGACAGGTATCAATAACGCTCCTGAGGTTTCCGTTATTGAGCCTGATGGTGGTTCTGAGTTCACAGCTGCTGCAGTTGTGGATGTTCAGCTTGATGTAACTGATAGAGACGGTCATGAAGTGACTGTAGAGCATACTCCTGGTTCTGATGCTGATAAGCTTGTTCAGAAGTCCAGTGGATGGTATCTTACTATTACGGCAAATGCAGCTGAAGCTGGAACATATACGACGAAGATCAAGGTTACAGATGCGTATGGACTTTCAGATCAGACTACATATACCTATACGATCCTCCCTAATGCTGCTCCTGAAGTAATAGCTGAGATTGAAGATATTCTTCTCTCTGCAAAAGGTAAGGAATTCAAGATCGATATGTCTGAGTATGTGATGGATGTCGATCAGGATGCTTCTACTCTTGTTTATGAAGTTGAAATCTCGAACCCTGCCGTGCTCCATATCGTTCCAAGAGAAAATATCCTCTATGGTACTGCACTTGGGTATGGTAATACTGATGTTACGATTGTAGCCAAGGATGCGAGGGGAGAAAAATGCAAGCTTACATTCAAGGTTGTTGTAAAGAATCCATCCGAGCCTGTGTCATTGTATCCTAATCCTGTAGTGGATTTTCTTAATGTAAGTACGATGGATATCAAGGATACACGTGTCAGAATCGTGAGTCAGACAGGTCAGGCCGTGTATGACAAGGTTTCAAGGATAGGAGCTTTTGAACCGGCAAAAATCGATATGAGGGGATGTGCACCTGGTGTTTATTCCGTTTCTGTAACCATTGACGGAAAGGAGACAAGGCAGAATATTATAAAACTTTAAGAATATGAAGAAGATAACATATATTTCAAGCATTGTGGCTGTACTGTTTGCTTCGATGTCTTTGAATGCTCAGGATACTCCGGCCTTGCCTTTTACAGCGGCAGATTATAATCCTGTAACTATGGCAAAAGGTGGAGCTGGCCTTGTCGAGACATCTTCTATCGCATATGCAGCATATACAAATGCAGCAGCTATTCCGTTTTCGGAATCGACAGGAGATGTGGCTGTAGGATATACTATGTGGCAGCCTTCAGCTGTAAATACCAATTATGTGAATGTTGCTGCAGGTTTCAATATCAAGGATAAGGTCGGTATTGCAGCCGGCTTCTCATATGGCATGTATAACAAGAAAGACTTTGCAGCTATGGAAGTTGTTCCGTCAAATATACAGGCCAATGTAGGAATTTCCTGGAGATTCATTAAATTCTTGTCTATCGGAGCGAATGTGGGTTATGCCCGCGAGACTCTGATGAAGGATTATTCTTTAGGGGCTGTTACTGCAGACGTTTATCTGATGTCTGAGTTTGCAGATTTCAAAATAGCTGCAGGTGTTTCAAATATAGGCAGCAAGGTGAAGTCTAAATATTCGACATATTCACTTCCGTCGGCAGTGAATCTTGGTGTAGGTTATGACAAGGTTTTTGCAGAGAAACATGGAGTAGATGTTGTTTTGGATGCTGATTATTATCTTGCTGGTGCTTTTGCAGCTTCAATAGGCGCTGGCTATACATTCAATGATCTTGTATCCGTAAGAGCCGGTTATAACTATGGCGGTAAGGCGGTGATTCCGTCTTATGCCTCAGTTGGTGCTGGAGTGAAATTCTTTGGTGTAAAGCTTGATCTTGCTTACCTTATCGGAGGAACGGAATCTCCTATGAAGAATACCTTGGCTGTATCGTTGGGATATTCTTTCTAGGTACGTGAATATAAGAGAAGTCAGCCGGTCCAGAACAGGACCGGCTGACTTTTTGTACGCCTGTATCACATGTTTCTTTTGAGTTCCTCTATGTATTTATCTATCTTGTGCAACTGCTTCGGGATGTCAATGCTTTGAGGGCAGTGTTCAGTGCATTGTCCGCATCCTATGCATCTGTCGGCCTGACGTAGTTTCGGTATAGCTCTGTCATAGCTGACAAGATATGCGCGTCTGGACTTACGATAGTTCTCAGATCTGGTATCCTGCTTTACATTGCCTTCATTGACACATTTGTTGTAGTGAAGGAGTATCGCAGGAATATCGATACCGTATGGGCATGGCATGCAATATTTGCAGTCATTGCATGGTATTGTAGGATATTTAGACATGAGGTCGGCTGTTTCCTCAAGAAAAGACATTTCCTCTTGGTCAAGTGGCTTTAATGGTGAATACGTCTTGAGGTTGTCGTCAAGGTGTTCTTTGTATGTCATGCCACTCAGTACGCACAGGACGCCTTTCTGCGTACCGGCAAATCTGAATGCCCAAGAAGCGACGCTGCTTTGCGGTGCCTTTTCTTTAAGTCTGTCTGCTATATGGTCCGGGACTTTTGCAAGTCTTCCTCCAAGAAGAGGTTCCATCACTATGGATGGGATTTCTCTTTTGTCAAGTTCTGCCTGCAGGTATTCTGCCTCAGTGTTCCAGTTTGACGGGTGTTTCCAGTCCATATAGTTGAGCTGTATCTGTACGAAATCCCAGTGATACTTTTCGTGCAGTGATATGAGCTGGTCAAATCCTTGGCGATTGCCATGAAACGAGAATCCGAGGTTGCGTATGCGTCCTGCCTTTCTTTCTTCGAGCAGGAAGTCAATAAGTCCGTTATCTCCGAATCTTTTGTTGAAAGCATCAATTCCTCCCAGATTGTGCAGGAGATAATAGTCTATATAGTCTGTCTGGAAAGCTTTTAGGGAGTTTTTATACATTCGTATACCTTCCTCCTTGCTGTGCTCCGGACCTCTGTGGTTTGATAGTTTGGTCGCAACAAAATAGCTCTCACGCGGATGCCGGCTCAAAGCCTTTCCGGTTGCCGCTTCGCTCTGGCCCTGGAGATATACAGGGGCAGAGTCGAAATAGTTTACCCCGTTTGCAAGCGCATGGTCGACGAGTCTGTTCACTGCTTCCTGATCTACAACATCCTTTCCATATTCGTCTTTGATCATTGGCCATCTCATGCATCCGTATCCGAGAATGCTTACCTTGTCACCTGAATTGGGATTTATCCTGTAAGTCATTTCTCTGTTGTCCTGCTCCTGTTCTGTATAGTCCGGGGAGGTGTGTCTTCTGCATCCGGAAAGTGTTCCGAAAACACCGGCAGCAATAGCTGTATAACCGGTTACCTTGAGAAATCCTCTTCTGTCTATATTCTCTTTCATGATAATTGCAGTTTCAAGTTGTCCTAAATTGTCTTATGAACTTCGTGGCCTTCAACATGAATGGCTGTTACCGGTCTTGCCGGGCAGAGGCTTTCACAGGCTCCGCATCCTATGCACTTTTCTTCATTGACGGCAGGAATGCGTGGAGAATCCTCTTTATCGGGATCTATCCTGACCATTGTTATAGCCCCGGCAGGGCAATGTCTTGCACAGTTCCCGCATTTTACATTATCAGTATTTACTACACATGCTTCATAATCCACAACTGCATGTCCTATCTGTATGGATGATTTTTCTTCCACTGTAATTGGCCTGATTGCTCCTGCAGGACATACATCAGAGCATTTTGTACATTCCGGACGACAGTATCCTCTTTCATATGACATTTCGGGAAGCATAAGTTTGTTCAGTGATACAGAAGGCCGGAGAACCTGATTTGGACATATGCTCACGCATAACTGACAACCGGTACAATGGTCTGTAAAATTCTTAAGGCTTATAGCTCCTGCAGGAACAGGAGATACCTTACGTTGTGGTTTTTGCGCATGGCTTACATCTGTCAGCCCCCCGTCTCCTTTGATTTCCTGAGCCTTGGCTATTGCAGCCGATGTGGCAAGAGCTGAAGATATCATGAAAGCCCTTCTTCCTTTGTCGATGCTGTTCATGTCGTTTGCGGAATCCTGTGCTGCAGGCATTACTGTAGTTTTGCTGCATGATTTTCTGCCATATCGCCATGTATAGCTTATTGCCCCGTCTTTGCAGGTGTCTATGCAGTCCATGCATGCGACGCATCTGCTGTAATCTATAGTGTGGTTGCTTACATCTATGCATGAAGTTTTGCATTGTCTGCTGCAAAGCTGGCAGTTCCTGCATTTTTCAGTGTCAATGACTGGGGCAAGCATGCTGTAGCGCGAGAAGAAACCGAGAATGGTTCCAACCGGGCATACGGTATTGCAATATGTGCGTCCGCCTTTCCATGCAATGATGAAAATTATGATGAATGTAGATGCTGCAATGATGAATGTCGGCATTGATTTTATCCAGACCTCTGTGCTGTAGAATGCGTAGCTTTCTGCTCGTTCTGCAAGCCAGGCCAAAAGGTTGTTGCCCCATTGATATAGAGGAGCGAACAGATTGGATGCAATTCTTCCATATGCACTGTATGGAGCAATAAGAATGGCAATGGAATGGCCTCCAACTGCAAGTCCTATGATAAATAGTACAAGTATCGGATATCTCAGCCAGTTTTTTGCCGGAGCATAGCTGAAGCGGAATCTGTTTTTCTTCTTTGTCTTTCCGTGAATCCATGAAATTATGTCCTGCATCACACCAAGCGGACAGATTGTCGAGCAATACACTCTTCCGAAAATGATTGTAATGATAAGTAGTATGGCTGAGACTATGGTGTTCATAGCCAGTACAGCAGGCAGAAACTGTATTTTTGCCATCCATCCGAGCCAGAGATGTAGTGCTCCAGTGAAATCAAGAAACAGCAGCGTTATGCCTATAAAGAATACAGCTGCAAAAATGATTCGTAAAGTTCTTAGCATAAGTTATGGTTCAAATTATATGTTTCGTATTTTATCGGACATTCAGATTCTTTCATAATCATCCAGAGCTTTCTTCATCAGCTCTCGTCCGGCTTCTGATATTTCGCGGGCCTTTGCATAGTCTCCAATTTCTCCATATGCATCAAAAGGCATCTTTACCAGAATGTCAGGTCTGTACTTGTCTGATGCTGCTTTGGCCAAAGCATGGTTCATTATTGCAAAGGTTCGTGAAAGTATGCTGTAATAGTTGTCATCAAATGTGTATTCATGCTCAGGGGCATCTTCCTGAAGCTTATGCGAAATGACCTTCTGACCCTGTATGGCAGCCAGCTTAAGCTTTTCAATCAGACTCATTGTCTCGTTATGCCTTACTGACCGTATTACCGCTTTTGTCTCGTCTTCAAGAGTCTTGTCTGCTTTCAATCTGTCTTCTGTCATCCGTGCCTCCTCCACTAGAACCTGCCTTATCGCATCTATATCTATGTCGTTGACATCGAAGGCCACCAGTATATCCTCTTCCACTCTGATTGCTTTATCTATAGGCATTGTGTTGACTATGCCTCCGTCAACCAGTGTCCTGTAGCCATATTTCACGGGCCTGAAAAGAGATGGAATTGAAATGGAAGCTCTGATGGCGTCGAAAAGAGGTCCTTTGTCGAATACCACTTCTTCCCCCGTAAACAGATCGGCAGCTATTGCTCTGTATGGTATGTTCAGGTCCTCGATATTTATATCAGGAACTATCTCTTTGATTGCATCTATGACTTTATCTCCTTTCAGCAGGTGATTCTTGCTTATGGATATATCCATGAGAGAGAATACTTTCCATGCGTCGAGGGAGAATAGCCATTCCTTGATTTCATCTAGCTTTCCTGCGGCATAGATGCCACCTACCAGAGATCCTATGGAAGTACCAGCTACAGAAGTGATCTTATACCCTCTCTGCAGGAGTTCTTCTATAGCTCCTATATAAGCCCATCCGCGTGGACCTCCGCTGGATAGAACCAGTGCGACATTCTTTGTATCCATAGACTGCAAATATAATGATTAATGCGTATGTTATTAATAAATTTCATACCTTTGCATTGTTCCCACGCCGATTATTTACAGGAAATGATAGGGTGGGAAAGTGAAAATATGAAAAAGCGTTTACTTGACGCTTTGTCTTGATGCTTAGAAACTTCGCAACTTTCTGTACAGTCAGGATAAAGCAGCGGTAGATTCTCATTGGGTATGTCAACTGCCTGACTTATGCTGTATTCTGCAGTATGGGCTGGTGATTCATATCGGCGTGGGCTTCTGCGTTGCTCGTTCTGTTGTACAGGGCATGCGAAGGCCTCTAAGCGTGGGACGAGTGACAAGTACAGACTCCCACGCTTTTTTTGTCATATATTGTCCACCTATGGGAGTCCGGTGACCAAAACAGGATTCTTATGAAAAGATTGAAGTTTTTGTTAAGCTCGGCTGTGGCAGTTCTGCTGCTGACTCAGAGTATCTTTGCCCAGACGGATGGAAAGAGAAAATTTATGAGTAAAATACCTCAGGAACATTTTTTCTCTATTTCTTACGGTATGATGTTCATGGATGACGATTATGGGATCATTGCCGACAAGTGGAGTCTGAATATGCGTTTCTCATATGATCATTATTTTAATGATACATTCTTTTTAGGTTTAGGACTAGGACTTTCCATGCCATCTGTCACTAGTCGGATTTCAATGGGCGGAAGTCAGATTTATACTTCAGATACAAGTATTTATAATCTTGAAATACCATTGTTCTGTGGTTTTAATCTCGGAGGCAACCTCTTGAGGATAGAGACAGGACCTGCATTAGGTTTTGCTTTGGCAGGTAATACAGAAGTAAGTCACTTGGGAGATGTAATGAGCACAATGAAACTTAAGGATATGGAAGATGTGAATCGAGTCTATCTGAGCTGGATGGTCAATGCATATGTCTGTCATCTGGTGAAAATCGGATTTGGAGTAGCCTTGACAGATACTCCGTTTGGAGATGATGTAGGAGTCAGTTGTCTCCAGCTTGGCTTTTCATTTTAATCCTCATATGTCATTGTTCATATTGAAATCTGTTTAATAATATAATAAGTTATGAAAAAGTTGATTTATGTTTTGGCGTTGCTGCCTTTTATGTTTTGTTCCTGTGAAGATGAGGTTTCTGATCAGCAGGGTGAATCCGGCGAGGAGATGAAGAAACTGATAAAGGAACTTGTGTATCAAGAAGATGAGGATAGTGATTGGAAGGAAGTTTACTCATTTGTTTATGATTCGGTTGGAAGACTGAAGAAAGTCATAATAATAATATATGAGGGAAAAGAAGTAGATGAAGTAGATGAAGAAATGATTTATGAATATAATGATGGCGTGTTGCTGGTAAAGTTCGCTGAGAATGATCCGGATCCTGTTCTCGTATATTTTGAAGATGAAGGTTTGGTTACAAGTTTAAATGACAAATATAGTAAGTCATATTTTACTTATGATGACAATTCGTGTCTTCAGACTTTAATATATGTATCTAAAAGTACCGGATATGAACGTACGACAAGTTATATATGGAAAGGTGGCAATGTAGCTGCTGAGGTAACAACTGATAATTCAAGCAATTCTTCAAAATGTACTTATACTTATTATGATATAGCGGATAAGTTGAATATTGACGTTTTTTCACTGTTTGAATCCGGGGTAATGGGCTTAGATTTTGAAACAATAGATAAAAGTGTGTTTCGAGGGATATATAACCGTAATTTGCTTAAGCGCATAGAAGAGTTAGATGAATCTGGAAGACCTCGTTATATACATTCTTTCTCCTATGAGTTTGATTCTGATGGCTATCCGACAAAGATATCTATTCTGGAATGGGGAGCGACAATCAGCATAAAATATTGATAAGCACTTGTTCTTATCGATAAATAAACTGAAAATGCACAGGATATTTCAAATGACAGAAATCAAAACAGCTAAAAGAGTTTGTAATTATGCTTAAAAGAATATTCCGGATGTTGTCATTGATCCTTTTGACAACATTCATGCTGTCCGGTTGTCTGAAAAATGGATTTTCGACAGTTGCTTTGCCTGAAATCGGGACAGCCGCAAGTGTAATCCCTGCTGAAATCCGCAGTGAGTTTGAATCCAGAATGACTATACACGAAGGAGTGAATCCCCCTGACATAACATCCAGCTTTGTCATAGCCCCAAACAGACTGTCGTATAGCTCGGATGGCATAACGGATTCCGAGATGTTGTGGGCAGACAGTTATATGTGCTTCTATAACAGAAACGGAAATACATGCCAGTAT
Source organism: Bacteroidales bacterium (assembly GCA_017442315.1). Taxonomy (GTDB): domain Bacteria; phylum Bacteroidota; class Bacteroidia; order Bacteroidales; family UBA932; genus Cryptobacteroides. Next base: position 72,369 of record JAFRZX010000052.1, on the reverse strand, counting down.
AAAGGGAAACAATCCAATAGTGAAGAGAGCTCTTCGTATGTCGTTGTAATTGGTGAGGGAGCAGACTTCACGGCATACTATACTTCAAAAACAACTTACAATGATGGAGTGACCTGGGTTACGACAACTAATCTGACTTCCGGCACCATAACCCCGAATGGCATCAAGGATGTGAGACATGCATTCATAGTGGTCGATAAGAATGATCCGAATTCCATTGTAATGGGTGTAAATGAGTATAGGGTTTTCTACGATGGAGATGGAATGGCTGAATTTACGGAATGGAGCGCGACAAAAGCCCTGGAGGAACTCGATGGCTCCTGTGGAAAGGAGTCCATTATGGCAGGAATCAAATAAAACGAGTATGATATGAAACAGAATATTAAAAAAGGACTGATAATAATAATTACTGTCGCGTTGAGTCCTTTTGTAGCTTCCGCCGAGGAGTTGAAATTCATTGACGATATTAAGATCGGAGCAGAGTTGGGAATATCTGTCCCAAACATGAGGTACTCCAACCAGGCATACGACCCTTACAAAAAAACTCCGTTGTTTTCCGGTATGGGAGGCCTTTTTATTGATTGGAATTTTTACAACAACTGGTCAGTAAGGCCTCATCTGAATTTTGTCGGCAGGGGTGTACGTATGAGATATCAGCCACACTTCATAGATTATAAATTGAAGGCGACATATTTTGACCTTAGAATTCCAGTCGTCTACTCCTTCAATCTTAAAGGTAAGATCCGACCATATCTGGCTGCCGGTCCAAGCTTTAACTTTGCAACGGGAGGAAAAATAAATTATGCTTCAGGCTTTTTGGAAAGACAGGCCTATGCCTTGAAACTGGACAAAAGCAATTTCCAGGGATTTGATTTCGGGTTATATGTAGGAACTGGTGTTGATTATCCTGTTCGGTTGAAAGGTTTCCCGATGATGATCGGTGCGGAAATCGGCTACAACCTCGGATTTGTGGATACGTTTTCAAAGAGGGAGAAATCAAGACAATCAGTGGCATTGAATGCACCCGTATATAGTATCTCCGGTACACGCAAAAACAGTAATATATCCATTGCTGTCAATGTGTCGATACCTCTTAAAGGCTTGTTCGGAAGGAAGAAATCCAAAAGCAAGAGACATGTTGCAGTTCCTGTCTCCAACGTAGAAGAAAAGGTTGCCGAAAGGAAAATCACCGTTCAGGAAAAACAATGCTGCTCTCTGGAAGAAATGTATGAACTGTTACTTTCCGGAAAGGATATCAGCACTAAAAAGATATGTGCATTCACAGATATCAGATTCGATTTTGACAAAGCGACCCTGCGTAAGGAGTCTGAGGAATATCTGGAGAAATTTATAATGATTCTGCACAAATTCCCTAAAATGCAGATTACAATCATCGGACATACAGATAATGTCGGTGACAGTCAATATAATCTGAAATTGTCGAAAGAACGTGCAGAGTCAGTGCGCAACTATTTTGTTCAGAATGGAATAGATTCAAACAGACTTCGTTGTTTAGGATATGGAGACCGTCAGCCGCTTACCAATAATTCCACTCCGGAGTCTAGGGCAAGAAACCGTAGAGTAGAGTTTGATATCATTGATTAAAAGCTAGGCTGTCAGTTTACCTGCACGCAGTCAAAATATTCCTTGAAGATTGATTCTGCCTTACGTAGCTGCTCCGGTGTGTTGGTCCTGGTATCTTTCAGAGCGTATTCCATGCCGAGGGTTTCGTACTTGTGGATTCCGAGGGTGTGATACGGTAGGATCTCCACTCTCTGGATCATTCTATAGTCCTTGAAGTGTTCCCCAAGAGTGCGGATGTCTTCTTCAAGGTCGCTGATGCCTGGTACCAGTACGTATCTGATCCAGAAAGGTCTGTTGTGCATTTCCAGCCACCGTGCAGTCTCAAGTGTACGGGCATTGCTCCTTCCGGTAAGACTCTCGTGTCTTGCCGGATTGATCTGCTTGATGTCGAGAAGCACAAGATCGACTTTGCTGAATAATTCTTCTACGTCAGGATTCCATACACCTCCATTAGTGTCAATGCAGACATGTATGCCTTCTTCGTGGAGACAGTCCACAAGTTGTATCAGTTCTTTAGCCTGACTTGTTGGCTCTCCTCCGGAGAATGTCACGCCCCCGCGTCTCCCGAAGAAAGGTTTCTGGTTAACAGCCATCTTCAGGATGTCCTGATAATCAGTTGGTGTGCCTCCTTCAAATGAAATAGTGTCCGGATTGGCACAGTACAGGCAGCGGAAAGGGCAGCCTTGAAGAAATACGACGAGCCTCAGTCCAGGCCCGTCGTATGTTCCCATAGATTCGTATGAGTGTACTTTTATCATGGTTGAAGATCCCTGGCTATGCTAGGGATTATTTTAGAGTGATTCATGGAAAGTGCGCGCAATTACTTCAAGCTGATGCTCCCGGCTGAGCTTGGTGAAGTTTACTGCATATCCTGAAACCCTGATTGTAAGCTGTGGGTATTTTTCAGGATGTTCCATCGCATCTTCGAGCATTTCCCTGTTGAGTACATTCACATTAAGATGGTGAGCACCTTTTGTGAAGTATCCGTCCATCATTGTGATCAGGTTGTCGATCTTGTCTTCATCTGTAGGACCGAGTGACTTCGGAACGATTGAGAATGTGTTTGAAATACCATCCTTTGAATCGTAATAGTCGAGTTTTGCAACAGATGAAAGAGATGCGATTGCTCCATGTGTGTCACGTCCGTGCATAGGATTTGCGCCTGGTGCGAATGCAACGCCTTTTGCTCTTCCGTCTGGAGTAGCTCCTGTCTTCTTTCCGTACATCACATTTGAAGTGATTGTAAGAAGTGAAAGGGTCGGTTGAGCGTTCTTGTACACAGGGAGCGCACTGAGTTCTGTATTGAAGTACTGTACAAGTTCGCGGGCGAGTACGTCAACTCTGTCATCGTCATTTCCGAACTTAGGGAAGTCTCCCTCAATGGTGAAGCCATCTGTAAGGCCGTCAGCATTGCGGTGAGCCGTAACTTTTGCATACTTGATTGCAGAAAGCGAATCGGCTGCAATTGAAAGTCCTGCTACTCCGTATGCGAGGTTGATGGTAGGATTGGTGTCGATGAATGCCATCTGAGACTTTTCATAATCATACTTGTCATGCATGTAGTGGATTATGTTCATTGTCTCGTTGTATACGCGTGCCACTTCATGTAGAACCTTCTTGTAGTTTGCCATTACTTCGTCAAAGTCAAGTACATTGCTCTTGAGTGGCTTGATGTTCTCCATCATCAGTGTTCCGGTGTTTTCGCAGCGTCCTCCATTGATCGCAAGAAGTAGTGCTTTTGCAAGGTTGGCACGCGCTCCGAAGAACTGTATTGCTTTACCGATGGCCTGATATGATACGCAGCATGCGATGCCGTAGTCGTCACAACCTCTTGCCTTACGCATGAGGGAGTCATTTTCATACTGCACGGAACTTGTGTCGATTGAAACCTTGGCACAGAATGTCTTGAATCCTTCCGGAAGCTGCGGATGCCAGAGTACTGTCATGTTCGGCTCCGGTGCTGGTCCGAGGTTGTATAGCGTCTGGAGGAAACGGAAAGATGTCTTGGTTACCTTGTGCTTTCCTCCGGTGAATCGTCCACCTATAGATTCAGTGATCCATGTAGGGTCACCTGCGAAAATATCGTTATATGACTGCATCCTGAGGTGACGTACCATTCTGAGCTTCATCACAAACTGGTCAATCAGTTCCTGTGCATAAGTCTCGTCAATGATGTTGTGGTCCAGGTCATACTGGATGAAGATATCCAGGAATGATGATACGTTACCTAGAGACATTGCTGCACCGTCCTGCTCCTTTACCGATGCAAGATATGCCATGTATACCCACTGAACAGCCTCTCTTGCGCTTCTTGCAGGCCTGCTGAGGTCCAGTCCATAGTATTCTCCCATGATCTTTATCTCGTTGAGGGCCTTGATCTGCTCAGATACTTCTTCACGAAGTCTGATACGTGCCTCCGTCATAGGACCGTTGAGGTGTTTCATGTCTTCTTTCTTTGCCTCTATGAGTCTGTCGGTTCCATAGAGTGCAAGCCTTCTGTAGTCACCAATGATACGTCCTCTGGAATAGTTGTCAGGAAGTCCTGTCAGAAATCCCAATGACCTGTACTTTCTGATTTCTTCAGTATAGACATCGAAGACACCGTCATTGTGGGTCTTTCTGTAGTGAGTGAAAATCTTCTTTACTTCAGGATCCAGTTCAATGCCGTTTTCCTTGCATGCCTTGTCTACGACCTTCCATCCTCCGAAAGGTTTGATGGCTCTTTTAAGTAACTCATCGGTCTGAAGTCCTACAATAAGTTCGTTCTCCTTATCAATATATCCTGCAGCGTGGGATGTGATAGTTGATATTGTCTTTGCGTCGATTGAACGTACGCCTCCGTTCTGTCTTTCTTCTTTCAGCGCCTCAAGACATTTGTCCCACAGCTTTTTAGTCCGTTCTGTCGCACCTTTAAGAAAAGATGCATCTCCGTCGTATGGAGTGATGTTGCAGTAAACGAAATCTGCTACATCGATTCTATGGCTCCATCTGCCATCATTGAATTTCTGCGTCATAATCAGTTTATTATACTCCTTATATATTTCGGGTGCAAAGGTAGCTCCAAAAAGTATAATAAGCAATTCAAAACACTATGAAATTGTCTGAAATTTATGTTGATAAAATTTTAAACAGTATCGGACTGTTCCCAAATGTTTTATGTCTGTCAGGTAACGGATGGAAAATGGATCCATTCGTTACCTGATGCATATTCTTCAGATTTCAGGCAGATTGCTCAGACTTGTTCCGCTTTATCATCAGACAAGAGCTTCACCTTGCCTGCCAATACTTCGTAGAACTGTTTCTCCTGCCCTTCTCCATTGGTATATTTGACAGAACGGAGTCTTCCTGATACATATACCGGCTGTCCTTTTACAATTACTTCCGGATCAGGAAGGTCTTTGTTGCTCCAGGCTACGATATTGTGCCAGGTGATTTCGTTGACAGCAGATCCGTCACGTGTCTTGTAAAGAATTTCAGTTGCTAATGAAAACCTTGCTACTTTGCTCCCGTTGTATTCATTGGTGCGTATGTTTCCGACGCGACCCTGGAGCTCGATCCTGTTGATGTGTTCCATAAGAAATATTTTCCTTTTAAATTTATGTAATTATCTTCCCCACACTTTCTTATGCGCGCATTGTAGGTTGAAGGCAAAGTAAGCTAAAAAAATCATGGCATGTTCCATCTTCAATATGCCTCTATTGTACTTTTTCTTTTTTTTATACATATCGAATCTTTTTTAAGGTCTTAAATAAAAATCTTGCATCATGTAAAAAATATTTTAATCCATAAGAAAAGAAATAAGTTGTTAAAGAAAAAGAAAATAGTTCCGGGATGTATTGATAAGCGAATAAGGATTACAGATATTTGCAGATGTGACATAATTGGAAATGCTTATGGAATATGGTAAGAAATGGGAGAGGAACATTCCCAGATGTCTTGAATGTGGAGATGTCATAAGATATGGAAGGACGGACAAGAAGTTCTGTTGCCAGGATTGCAAGACCCGTCATCACAACAATATGGCTAAAGGAAGCCGTGTCTTCAAAAGAAGAATAATGAGTACATTGTCAAGAAATTATGGAATTCTTGATGAACTGGTCAAAGCCGATGTGGAGTCCATTGATCTGACAGATATTGTGGCTATGGGGTTCTCTCCTGATATAGTCACTTCCTATCATAAGATTCGCAGCCATCAGGAATACTGCTGTTTTGATATCAAGTATATTATGACGTCAAGTCGTATATGTTCGATATCAAAAATACAAAATGTTTCCTTACCTTTGCATGATGGCATGAAAATAAAAGTAAAAGATATTTGAAATTCATTATGACAAGGAAACTATGTATCGCAGGCATCGCGCTTGCACTTATCAGCAGTTGTAAGATGGAAAATCCACTTTTGACGGAGTCAAACGCACCGTTTGGCGCTCCGGAGTTTGACAAGATCAGGAATGAGCATTATCTGCCGGCTTTTGAGGCTGCTATTGCAGAGGCAAAGTCAGAGATAGATGCTATTGTCTCAAATCAGGAAGAACCTACATTTGAGAATACCATTGAGGCTATGGAATATGCGGGACAGACCTTGGACAGAGTTGCAGGCATATTCTATAATCTGATGGAAGCTGATACCGATGAACAGATGCAGCAGATTGCAGAGCAGGTATCTCCAATGCTTACAGAGTTTTCTATGTATGTGTCATTGAATAATGGTCTTTTCCAGAGGGTGAAGGCTGTATATGAAAAGAGAAATGAACTCGGTCTTGATCAGGATCAGATGACGCTTCTGGAAGATAACTACAAGAGTTTCGTGCGTGGAGGAGCTAATCTTTCAGATGCGGATAAGGAACTTTACAGCAAGTGGTCTGAAGAACTCTCTCTTGCTACTCTTCAGTTCAGCAAGAATGTCTTGGCCGCTACCAATGCGTATACTCTTCATGTGACTGATTCTGCCGATCTTGCAGGCCTGCCTGAATATGTCAGGACAATGGGAGCAGAGACTGCTAAGGAAAAGGGTCTTGAAGGTTGGGCGTTCACTTTGGATTATCCAAGTTACGGACCGTTCCTTAAGTATAGCTCGAACCGTGAACTTCGCAAGCAGATCTGGATGGCATACAATACCAGGGCTATCGGGGGTGAATCCGATAATACAGACATTGTGAAGAAAATTGTGGATCTCAGGATCAGAATTGCAGATATTCTTGGTTATGATACATATGCGGACTACGCTCTTGAAGAAAGAATGGCAAAGGACAAGGAGACAGTGAATGCCTTCATCATGCAGCTTATGGAATCTTCGCTTGAGTATGCCAGGAAGGATGTGGACGATGTATACGCATATGCAAAGGCAAATGGGTTTGATGGGTCACAACTCATGCCATGGGATTTCTCATATTGGTCGGAGCGTTATCAGGAGGCAGAATATGCTCTTAATGAGGAACAGCTCAAGCCATACTTCCAACTTGAGAACTGTATAGATGCAGTGTTCTCTCTGGCAAACCGTCTGTATGGAATCACTTTCCATGAACTTGACAATGTTCCTGTCTATCATGAAGATGTAAAGGTGTATGAAGTCAAGGATGCGGATGGTGCTCATCTGGCACTTTTTTATGCAGATTTCTTCCCAAGAGCAAGCAAGAGGGGAGGTGCGTGGATGACAGAATTCCGTGGTCAGAGTGTAAGGGATGGTGTGGAGTACCGCCCATTCATCAGCACTGTGATGAATTTTACCAAGCCTTCAGGAGATGCTCCGTCACTCATAACTCATAGCGAGCTTACAACATTCCTCCATGAGTTCGGCCATGCTCTTCATGGAATCCTTGCCAAAGGACGATATGGTTCCCTTACTGGCACAAGCGTCTCTCGTGATTTTGTAGAGCTCCCTTCTCAGATAATGGAGAACTGGGCATATGAGCCGGAATATCTCAACTCATTCGCAAAGCATTACCAGACAGGTGAGCCGATTCCTGCAGAATTGATTGAGAAGATTGTTGCTGCAAAGAACTACCTTGCTGGTTATGGCCAGGTACGTCAGCTCCACTTTGCATATCTTGACATGGCATGGCATACTCTGAAGTCTGTACCTGAGACTGGTACTATAGAGTTTGAACAGTCGGTGCTGGCTCCTTATGCAGTAATGCCGTCAGCAGAAGGTGCAGCGTTCTCAACTTCTTTCTCACACATCTTCTCAGGCGGATACTCGGCAGGATATTATTCATATAAATGGGCAGAGGTTCTTGAGGCTGATGCATTCTCTCTATTCAAGGAAAAGGGTATCTTCAATACAGAAGTTGCATCCTCATTCAGAACAAATATTCTTGAAAAAGGTGGCGCAGAAGATGAGGCTGTCATATATCGTAACTTCAGAGGTCACGATCCTCAGCCTGAGGCTCTTATGAAGAAACTCGGACTTACACGATAATGTATGGAAGGGTGATGTATAAGCCCTTTCATTAAACGACAAAGAATGTAGCCTAAATATAAAGAGAGAATCCCCGTTAGAATAATTTCTAATGGGGATTCTTTCCATGAAGGGGTATCTGATTCACCACCTTCGCTCATTATCAATAGGACTTTTTGTCCTTTTGGCCGTTATGCTATTTTCTTTTCATTCTGTTGCGGCTCTTTGAATAGTATCATGAATAGAATGGCTACGACAAGTGCATATGCTGCAAATGTGTACCATGCGGCACTCCAGTTCGGCTCAGCTGCATTGTAAACGAAATGGTTTACTATTGCCTGTGCACTGAGTGTGCCGATTGTAGCTCCGATACCGTTGGTCATAAGCATGAACAGACCTTGTGCACTGTTCTGAATTTTTGATGTTGTCCTCTGGTTTACATATAGTGAACCTGAAATGTTGAAGAAATCGAATGCAACTCCGTATACGAGCATTGAAAGTATGAGCATCCATACTCCTGTGCCAGTGTCACCTGCTCCGAAAAGACCGAATCTGAATACCCATGCGAACATGGCTATGAGCATTACCTTCTTTATTCCGAACAGTTTCATTGCAACGGGTATCAGGAGAATGCCAAGAGTTTCAGATACCTGAGATATGGATATAAGGGCATTTGCATTACGTGCTCCCCATGTGTGCTCGAATGCCGGAACATCAGAAAAATGCGAGATGAATGGATTTGCAAAACCGTTTGTTATCTGAAGTGCTACACCGAGAAGCATAGAGAAGATGAAGAAAATAGCCATCTGTCTATCCTTGAATAGAGAAAATGCATTCAGACCGAAACGTTCGCTCAAGCTCTGTCCTGCTCCGGAAGTCGTGCTGCAAGGGCATTCCGGAAGTGTAAAGCAGTAAACGAACATGATCAGACCGATTATTCCGGAAACCAGGAACTGCTCTGAAGTGTGCTGTATCTGGATGCCGTTAGCGTTCTTTACGAAGTTGACCAGAAGCTGGGCACAGATGAATCCGATGGTTCCGAATACGCGGATAGGAGGAAAGTCCTTTACTGTGTCATAATTGTTCTGTTCCAGAATCTTGTATGCTACAGAGTTGGATAAGGCGATAGTCGGCATGTAGAAAGCGACGCTTAGGGCGTACAGGCTGAAGAGGATGCCGAATTCTACTTCGCTGCCGGCTGTCATGCCATAAAATCCGGCTCCTAACATAGCTGCACCGGCTATTCCGTGACATATGCCCAGGAGCTTCTGTGCTGGTATGAACTTATCGGCTACTATACCCATCAGGGTTGGCATGAAGATGGATACGATACCTTGCATTGAATAGAAAATGCCTATTCGTGTGGCTAATCCGACTGAAGCCAGATAGCTTCCCATGGATGTGAGGTATGATCCCCATACGGCCCATTGGAGGATATTCATCACTATGAGCCTTGTTTTGATTGATTTGTTCATGGTTGTTAATTGGTGTTAATTATTCTATCAGTGTTTTTCTTTTACTTGCTATGTTCCAGATACTCAGTCATAGTATGTCAATGGGCAACGGTATGCATAGACTTGTCTTCAGTATCTGTATGTAGTTGTCGCTGTCAAAGTCGGGACATCCATATCAGAAACAAATATACGAGATTTTGATCAAAAGTTACTATCTTTGAGGGTTAAAATAATTTGGATGAAATTTGTAAAGACACATAATGACCCTCAGTCGGCAGCAAGATGCGGTGTGATTACCACTGATCATGGTCAGATTGAGACTCCGATTTTTATGCCGGTGGGTACTGTAGGGTCCGTGAAAGGCATATATCACAAGGATCTGAAGGAGGATATCAAGGCAGAAATCATCTTGGGGAATACCTATCATCTGTATCTTCGTCCCGGACTCGATGTGCTTAAGGCTGCAGGCGGACTGCATGAATTTGAATCATGGGACAGGCCTATTCTGACCGATAGCGGCGGATTTCAAGTGTTTTCGCTGAGTCCTATAAGAAAACTGACACCTGAGGGGTGTATCTTCCGTTCGCATATAGATGGTTCCAAGCATATTTTCACCCCTGAAAACAATATGGATACTCAGAGGATCATCGGAGCCGATATAGTTATGGCATTTGACGAATGCTGTCCCGGTGATGCAACATATGATTATGCTGAAAAGTCTCTGTCGCTTACTCAGAGATGGCTGGAAAGATGCGTGAAACATTTTGACGAGACCGAACCTCTATATGGTTATTCGCAGGCACTGTTCCCTATAATACAGGGCTGTGTATATCCGGATCTTCGGCGTGCAGCTGTTGATCATGCAGCGGCCTTGGATAGGGAAGGATATGCGATTGGAGGTCTTGCAGTGGGTGAGCCGACGGAGAAGATGTATGAGATGCTTGAGGTTGTGTGCCCTATGCTTCCGGAAGACAAGCCTCGTTATCTGATGGGAGTAGGAACGCCGGCAAACATTCTGGAAGGTATTGCAAGGGGAGTGGATATGTTTGATTGTGTCATGCCGACCAGAAACGGACGTAACGGAATGCTCTTCACATGGGATGGCATCATAAACATAAAGAATAAGAAATGGGCTGATGACTTTTCGCCTCTGGACCCTAAGGGAACGTCATTTGTCGACAGCACATATACAAGGGCTTATCTCCGTCATCTTTTTGTGGCAGGAGAAATCTTTGCCGGGCAGATTGCCAGTGAACATAATCTTGCATTCTATCTCGATCTTGTACGGGAAGCCAGGAAACATATCCGTCAGGGTGATTTCAAGGCATGGAAAGATGAGACAGTCCGTAAAATAACAACAAGACTATAATATGGATCTCAGACCAAGAAAGCTGGACGTATATATCGTCAAGAAGTTCATAACGACATTCTTTGTGGCGTTGATACTTATCATCGGCATTGTCATCATATTTGACATAAGTGAAAAGATAGATGACTTCGTTAGCAAGGAAGCTCCGCTGAAAGCTATCATATTTGATTACTATGTGAATTTTGTCCCGTATTTCATGAATATGTTCAGTCCGCTGTTTGTATTCATTACGGTGATATTCTTCACATCCAAGATGGCTTCTGATTCTGAAATCGTAGCCATACTCTCATGTGGAATCAGTTTCCATAGGATGATGGTTCCGTATATTTTTTCTGCCACTCTGATTGCCGCCTTGTCATTATGTCTTAATCTGTTTGTAATTCCGGAAGCTAACAAGACAAGACTTGACTTTGAGAATCAGTACATCAAGACAAGATATAAGAGTGTCGGACGTAATGTCCACTATCAGATATCTCCGGGTGAGTTCGTGTTTGCCGAGTCTTTCAGTTCATGGAACAACACTGCGTACCGGTTTACGTTAGAGAAGATAGAAGACAATGTCCTAGTTTCCAAGATATCTGCAGAATCTGCTGTATACGATACCACAAGCGGTAGATGGAAACTGAAGAAATATTTTATCCGGGACTATAAGGAAGATCTCAGCGATGCTGTCCGTAGCGGTAGGCAGCTTGATACTCTCATAGATCTTTCTCCAAAGGATTTTTACCTTACGGAAAAGACAGTTGAGACATTGACATATAATGAGTTGAATCAGTTGATAGATACGCAGAATATGCGTGGAGATGCCAATGTGAAGTTTGCTCTGATAGAAAAGAACACCCGTTTTGCCTTGCCGTTTTCAGCGTTTATCCTGACCATAATGGGCGTAGCTCTTTCATCAAAGAAGCGCAGGGGTGGAATCGGTTGGAACATCGGTATCGGAATTGCATTGGCATTTACGTATATCCTCTTCCTACGCTTCAGTCAGATGTTCGTTCATACCGGGGCTCTTCCACCTGCGATTGCTCTGTGGCTTCCGAACGTGGTGTTTGCTATTATTGCAGCCTTCCTTTACAGGATAGCACCTAAATGATGTCTGATATATAATCATATCAGCACGACTCAAAAGTCAATTATATTAAGAAACAAATCCCCGTTAGAGAATTTTCTAATGGGGATTTGCTGTCCGATCAAGGGACCTTGGGTCCCATGTATGAGCTTAACCGTCAGTCTACGAATACGTTCCAGTTGAAGATGTCTTCAATTTCACCTCTCTGTATGGCTTTGATGTAGTTGTAAAGCTTGAGGGATTTAGGACCGCACTGTCCGTCTCCGAATGTGTAGACCGTTTCCTGATCTGATTCGAGGAAAGGTTTGTCTACTAGTTTGTGTACAGGTGTGATCACTACGGCAGTACCGCATTCTCCGACCTCATCAAAAGTGCTGAGTTCCTCAACCGGTACAGGTCTTCTTTCCACCTGCATGCCGAGATGAGCAGCAACCTGTTCGAGCGACTTGTTGGTAATTGATGGCAGTATTGATTCAGATTTAGGTGTTATGTAGCTGTTACCCTTTATTGCAAAGAAGTTTGATGAGTTGAACTCGTCAATATGAGTCTTTGTCGCAGGGTCAAGGTAGAGCACAGCTTTGTATCCTAATTCGTGTGCAATGTTCAATGAACGTAGAGAACAAGCATAATTGCCACCTACTTTGTATGAACCTGAACCGTTTGGAGCAGCTCTGTCATAGTTCCGGGCAATGACAACGTCTACGGCATCTAATGCACCTCCAACGTATGCTCCTACAGGAGAACACAGGATGAGGAATGTGCTTTCCTTTGATGACTGGACTCCTAACTGAGGATTGGTTCCGATCAGCGTAGGACGGATATAAAGTGATGCTCCTGCCTCTTCAAACGGTGGGACGAACTCAATGTTCTCCATTACAGCTCTTTTGCATAGATCTACAAACATTTCAACTGAAGGGGCCTCTATGCCTAAGTATTCTGCAGATCTTCTCAGACGCAATGCATTCTCTTCCGGTCTGAAGAGCCTGATGCGTCCGTCTTTGCCTCTAAAGGCTTTAAGACCTTCAAAGCATTCGATTGCATAATGGAGTGCTCCGGAGAAGGAACTGATACTGAGATAGTCATCGGTAAGACTTTCTACTGGTGTCCATGCTCCATCTCTGAATGTGGTTTTGAGGATTGTGTTCGTCTTAGTGTAGGAAAATGTGAGTTTACTCCAGTCGATTTTGCTCATGATATATCAGATTAGTATTTCAAACAATTGGTTGTTCTCGTTGATGTATTCGTAGGATATTCCGTGTTCATTCAACCGTTTGATCAGCGGCTCGAAATTCTCTTTTGTCGCGAGTTCTATACCGATCAGAGCCGGTCCGAAGTTCTTGTTGGTTTTCTTTATATACTGGATGTGGACGAGATCGTCTGTAGGACCGATGACATCCTGGATGAATGAAACGATGGCACCTGATTTCTGAGGAAAATTGACGATGAAATAATGCTTCAGACCTTCATATATCAGCGATTTCTCCCGAATCTCCTCCATCCTTATGATGTCATTGTTGCTGCCGCTGACAATGCATGCTACATTTTTGCCTTTTATCTTGTCTGCATAGAAGCGGAGGGCTGCTGCCGCAAGAGCTCCTGCCGGTTCGACTACAATCGCGCTCTTGTTGTACATATGGATGATGGTCGTGCATACTGCTCCTTCTGGAACAACGACAATATCATCAAGCACCTCCTTGCATATTTCGTAAGTGTGGTTGCCGGCTCTTTTTACTGCGGCTCCGTCAACGAATTTGTCTATTTCTTCAAGTTCCACTACATGACCGGCATCTATCGCAGCTTTCATGCATGGCGCACCGCCCGGCTCTACACCTATGATCTTTGTCTTCGGTGACATCTGCTTGATATATGAGCCTAGTCCTGAGGCAAGTCCGCCTCCCCCTATCGGTACGAATATATAGTCGAGCTCGACTTTTGTCTGCTCCAGGATCTCTTTTCCTATGGTACCTTGCCCTTCTATGACCTTAGGATCATCGAATGGCGGTATGAATGTCTTCTCGTGCTGTTGTGCGTATTCTATGGCTGCTGCATTTGCCGCATCAAAGGTGTCTCCTGTGAGGATTATCTCAATGTATTCCTTGCCGAACATACGGACTTGTTCGATCTTCTGCTTCGGTGTAGTAGTCGGCATGAATATGGATCCCATTATCTTGAGCTTATTGCAGGAGAATGCTACTCCCTGGGCGTGATTTCCTGCACTGGCGCACACAATGCCGTTCTGCATTGATTCGGGATCGATGGATCTGATCTTGTTGTATGCTCCTCTGATCTTGTATGACCTTACCATCTGAAGGTCTTCTCTTTTGAGATAGATCTCAGCATTGTAGATGTCTGAGAGATTGTTGTTCTTCTGAAATGGTGTAGCCTCAAGGATCTCGCCGAGGACCTTGGAGGCATTTCCTATCGCTTCGATAGTCGGAAAGTATTTTGTCGTGTCCATTTCTGTTGAATCGGATTTGTTTCAAATTTATGCTTTTTGTCGGTATTTTCCTAATAAATTTATCTAAAATGCCTTTAATTCATTATGATTATAGCAATAGACCTGTGACTGAATTCCAGTTTTACAGTGTCGGAACAGGCTTTGTTGAGAGTTGCTTTCCACCAGTTGTCAAACACTACATCGTCTGTAGGCCATTCAAGACCGGACGACTTTATCTTCAATGAGTTGTCTGGAGAAATGACGGATATGCTTCGACCTGTGCCGCAATTCAATTCTATTGAGTCTGTGACTGCGAAGATTGTACTGAAATCAGATACCATTTCCACATTTATGCCTCTTGCTTCAGTATTGAACCGGCGTGCATATTCCATCAGGAGCGAGATGTTGCCTATGGTGTGGTCTTCACGTTGTCCTGTTGCTCCAAGGATATGTATATCACTGATGTCTTCGATGTTTTCGAGAGCCCAGGTAAAGGCTTTTGTCTGATCGTTGTTTTCCTGTTCATCGATGTGGATGATTATATCCTGATATTTTCGTCGTGCGCTTTCGGATAGTGAGTCAATGTCTCCTATGACAGCGTCCGGGAGCCTTTCAGTCCCGAATAAGGAGTTACAGTTACGCATGTACTTGTTGAAAGCTCCGTCACAGCATATGATGACATCTGCCGTACGTATCAGATATCTGGGATATTCCTTTTTCGGAAAGCATCCGTCACCGATTATGACAACCTTTTTATGCATGTTTGCCTGTTATGTTGGATGATGTTCCTTCAGATGTTGTGTAAACTGCAGGATCTCTGAAACCTATGAGGAAGTCCTTGACGTCCATCCTCTTCTTTCCGGCCAGCTGCATTGACTTTATGGATATGGCTCCGTCTGCAGTGGCTATCGCCAGATAACTCTTTCCGTCAGAAAGAATTGTTCCTGCAGCAGCCTTGTCCATGCCGCATTCAGCAAGCATTTGTGCATATTCCTCCCCAGTAATCTTTGTTGCAGAGAATATCTTCATCTGAGTCGATTTTCCATTCCTGATCAGTTCGGTGAATGCTCCAGGATATGGGCTTAGACCGCGTATGAGGTTATATATGTGTCTGGTCTTTCCGTTCCAGTCGATATGACAAAGTTCTCTTGTGATCTTAGGGGCAGGACGGAGTATTTCAGAGCCTTGGATAAAGCTTCGCTGTACCCTCATTTCCACGTTGCCTTCTATTATGGCTTCAACGGTCTGTACTACGAGGTGTGCTCCTGCTTCCATGAGTTTGTCATGTACTTCTCCTACAGTCTCGTCAGGTCCTATCATACATTGCTCACGATACATGATATGGCCTGTGTCCATACCGTCATCAATCATGAATGTCGTCACGCCCGTGTTCTTGTCACCATTGATCACGGCCCAGTTGATAGGAGCTGCACCACGGTATTGAGGAAGAAGTGCTGCGTGAAGATTGAATGTACCCAGACGTGGGATTTCCCATACTATCTTAGGTAGCATCCGGAATGCCACCACCACTGCAAGATCCGGTTTCCATGACTTCAGGGCTTCAATGAATTCGGGATCTTTTAGAGAAACGGGCTGCAGTATCGGAATTCCATGTTCTACTGCATATTTCTTTACTGCGCTTTCGTTTACCTTCAGACCGCGTCCGCTGGCTTTGTCTGCTACAGTAACCACCCCTACAATCTTGTATCCGTTTCTGATGAGGGCATCCAGAGGAGCTACAGCAAATTCCGGTGTGCCCATGTAGACTATGCGGGTTTTCTTGAATGTACCCATGATTTTTGCCTTTATTTTCCTGATTCCGGACTTGATGGCATCCATGCTGAACAGTGAAGCATCATTGATGGCTTTCCATGTAAGATAAAGTCCTGTCGGGAGGAGGATGTAGCTGGAAATGAATACGCCATGGAATGCTCCCACAGCTCCGTCTCTTGCCAGCTTTGTTCCTGATATGTCTATTACCCAATATACTACGAAAAACAATACGGATATGATGGCTGGAGTTCCTAATCCACCTTTGCGTATGAGGGCACCTAGCGGAGCTCCGATAAAGAAGAATATCAGACAGGCGATGGACAGAGCGAATTTCTTCAGTATTTCGATATCGATAAGCCTTAACGTGAATGTGTGGTGGAAACGTTCCCTGGCGTAGGTGTTCAATGTGTTCTGAAGTTCGTCAGCATTGCTTTTTGCTTTTTCCAGTGCCTTGATTTCGTCTTTGATGTCTTTCCAGGTCTGTCTGTCTTCCGGTATGAACGGAGATGTCGGGCGTCGTTTTGACAAGGTGTCCAGCTGACTGTTGTAACGCAATGTCCTGCTGGTCTTTATGGATTCTATGTTGCGGAGTTTTCCGGCTGTGTTCAGCGCTCCTATGGAATCCTGTCCATGGTACAGCTGGTCCAGGTTCATTGATTTCACCTGATCGTTGAAACGGCTTGAATCCGATTTCTGGAATGCATAGTTTTCCAGCGGAATTATGAGTTCCTGTCTGTGGAAGTCTATCTTCTGGAGCTGCAGCGTGGTGTCCCGGTATTTTTTGTTGTTGGTCTCTTCATAATTGGATCCATCAAAGAGCACGAATGTAAGATAGCTCTTGTCCTTGGACATCTTCATCTGGGCGGAATCTGCCAGGGTAAGGCTTGTGTTGCCTTTGTTCTTGGTGTGATTATATACCATCACCCCGTGCATCATTCCACTCTCGTCATTTCTGTCGTCGACTCTGAGTATGTATCCTTCGATGCCGCTGTAGAAAGTGCCGGTAGGAATTTTGATTTCTTCCTTAGTTCTTCCTATATCATCACGAAGAGTATATATCTTGTTGTAAGCGACTGGAATAAGGTCGTTTGAAATGAAGAATGCTCCGACACTTATTATTCCGCATGAAATCCCAAGGGGAATGAGCACCCTCTGCAGAGAAATGCCTGCAGCTTTGATTGCCAACAGTTCATTGTTCTCACCGAGGGTTCCTAATGTCATCATTGAAGCCAGAAGAGTCGCAAGAGGCAGTGACAATGGGAGAAGAGTTGCGCTTCCCCAGCCAAGGAACTCAAGTATGACCTTGAAGCTTAATCCTTTACCCACCAGCTCGTCGATATATAGCCAAAGAAACTGCATCATAAGGATGAAAACGACCACCAGAAGGATCGCGAAGAACGGTCCGATGAACGATTTCAATATGAACTGGTCTAATTTCTTCATCCGTAATAGGAAACTGTTCGGTTCTTTAAAAAGTTTCTTAATGTCGTAGGATCTTTCCGTGGACAATGTCAGGCAGTGGCCGATGCTATCATTTTTGCCAAGGCATCTGACAGGCCGTCGAGATTCTTTCCACCGGCTGTGGCAAGTCCAGGCTGCCCTCCGCCGCCACCTTGGATGAACTTTGCAGCTTCGCGCACATCCGTGCCGGCGTTATGCCCTGCTTTCACGAGATCTTCCGAATACATGAGCAGGAGCTGTGGTTTGCCTGCAGTCTCGAATGCTGCGGCAATCACGAGATTCCTGGCTTCCTTCTGCAGCATGAATGCCGCGTTCTTGAGCATCACAGGATCTATGCTATTGCTGATTTCCACGACATTGATTCCGTTGATTTCCTTGGCAAGCGGCATAAGTGAGTTCTTGAGTTCAATAGTCTTCTCTTTGATGACTTCTTCCATCTGTTTCCTGAGTATCTCGTTGTCTTCAACCATCTTCCTTATAGCTGAAGTAAGGTCAGGTGCGTTGTTGAAGAAGGCTTTGGCTGCCTTGATGGTGTTCTCCATGGCATTCACCATTGTCTCGGCGTGTATGCCTGTAACGGCTTCGATGCGGCGTACACCTGCAGCGATAGCGGACTCTGATATTATCTTGAAGAAACCGATCTGTCCGGTTGCTGATGCATGCGTACCTCCGCATAGTTCGCATGAGTCTCCGAATCGTACTACGCGCACGGTGTCGCCATATTTCTCACCGAAGAGTGCCATGGCTCCCATCTCTTGAGCTTCTTCCATAGTGGCGTTTCTGTTCTCATCGAGAGGATAATTTGCTCTGACAAGGGCATTGACTCGGTTTTCTACAAGGATGATCTGTTCGTCACTCAGCTTCTCGAAATGAGAAAAGTCGAAACGGAAATATTTGTCGCATACATATGAGCCTTTCTGCTCCACGTGTGTTCCCAAGATCTCACGAAGAGCCTGATGGAGCAGATGGGTAGCACTATGGTTGCTTTCTATCTGATGTCTGCGTTCGGTGTCAACGTACAGACAGAAACTTTCTGTGCAATCAGCAGGAATACGCTCTGCAACGTGGATTGTGAGGTTGTTTTCCTTGATTGTGTTCACTATGTTGATTCTTTCCCCGCTTTCGGAGACAATGTATCCGCTGTCTCCTACCTGTCCTCCCATTTCGGCATAGAATGGTGTCCTTTCAAATACAAGCTGGTACATGATCTTGTTCTTTGCCTTGACAGTGCGGTGTCTGGTAAGCTGAACGTTTTCGAGATATGTGCTGTCGTATCCAAGGAATTCAATATTGTCGCAATGTGAAAATTCAACCCAGTCTCCAGACTCGATGGCAGTGGCGTTGCGTGCTCTGTCTTTCTGCTTCTGAAGCTCTGTCTGAAATCCGTCTATGTCGATTCTGTATCCTTTTTCGGATGCAATGAGTTCTGAAAGATCTATCGGAAATCCGAATGTGTCATAAAGCGTAAAAGCATCTTCTCCGGATATCAGTCTGGTTTCTGCCGATTTTGCCATGATGTTGTCCATCAGACGTATACCTCTGTCGAGAGTACGCAGGAATGCCATTTCTTCTTCCTTAATGACACGCTCGATCAGAGTCTGCTGCTTGACGATTTCAGGATAGAATTCACCCATGTCGTCTACGAGCTGACCTACCAGACGGCAGAGGAAAGGTTCGCTGAAGCCAAGGAATGTGTAGCCATAGCGTACGGCACGACGGAGAATCCTTCGGATAACATATCCGGCCTTTACGTTTGAAGGAAGCTGGCCGTCTGCGATTGAGAAGCTGATCGCCCTGATATGGTCTGCTATTACCCTCATCGCAATATCTTCTTCGTTTGTGGCTCCGTATCGGTGGCCGGAAAGTTCCTCGATCCTGCCTATCATTCCAGTGAATACGTCTGTATCGTAGTTTGATGTCTTGCCTTGAAGAGCCATGCAAAGACGCTCGAATCCCATTCCGGTGTCAACGTTCTTGTTTGGCAGAAGTTCGAGTTCTCCGTTTGCCTTGCGGTTATACTGCATGAATACATTGTTCCAGATCTCTATTACGAGGTGGTGGTCTTTGTTGACCAGGTCGCGTCCCGGAACTGCAGCTCTCTCTTCGTCGGAACGGAGGTCAATGTGAATTTCCGAACATGGGCCGCAAGGACCGGTGTCACCCATTTCCCAGAAATTGTCCTTCTTGTTTCCTAAAAGGATGCGGTCTTCCGGAAGATGCCTCTTCCATGCTTCCATCGCTTCGGTGTCAAGCTGTGTGCCGTCTGCCTCAGATCCTTCGAATACGGTGGCATATAGTCTGTCCTTGTCAAGTTTGTATACTTCTGTCAGAAGTTCCCACGCCCAATCGATTGCTTCATCTTTGAAATAATCTCCAAAGCTCCAGTTTCCTAACATCTCGAACATTGTATGGTGGTATGTGTCGCGTCCAACCTCTTCCAGGTCATTGTGCTTTCCGCTGACACGCAGGCATTTCTGACTGTCTGCAACTCTTTTCCATTTTGCCGGGCTGTTGCCGAGGAACCAGTCTTTGAACTGATTCATGCCGGCATTTGTAAACATGAGTGTCGGATCGTTCTTCACAACCATTGGAGCCGAAGGTACAATCTGATGTCCTTTGGAGGCAAAGAAGTCCAGAAATGCTTTTCTAATCTCTTTTGAAGTCATATCTTGTGTGTTTTATTATCATTAATTCGGTGTAATTTGTCCTATGTCTCACAAATTAACCTACAAAAATACAATAAAATCCGTAAAAGACCATAGTGGAATGTGTTTTTCATTACATGCGCGCGTTTTTTATATATTTTTTGCGTAGGAATCCGTGAAAATATGTATCTTTGCACGTTATGTCTAAAAATAAAAGATACGTATTCAATCAGAGGACACTTTCCTATGAGGTCCAGAAACGCTCAAGACTGCTGCGTGTGGTCAGGCTTTCCGGACTTTTTGTCGTAAGTGTGTGCATGGCTTTGTTTTATTTTTGGATATATACTGATGTGCTTGGGTGGGAATTGCCCAAGACGGCCTTGTTGAAGAAGGAGAATGCACGGTGGTGCTCAAGAGTTGAGCTTATCGGAAGGCAGCTGGACAATTATGACAAGGCGTTGACATCTCTCCAGATGAGGGATGATGATATATACAGGTCCATATTCGGTATGAATAAGATTCCGGTTGAAATCAGAAATGCAGGCTTCGGAGGAGTGAACAGATATGGACATCTTGAGGGGGTCGGCCATGACGATTTTCTTAAGAATACTGTAATGAGGCTAGATGTGCTTACGAAGAAGACCGTGGTTCAGAGCAAGTCCTTTGATGAGGTGGCGGTCCTTTCCAAGCGTGCTGGCGACATGGCTTCCTGCATTCCTGCGATACCTCCGGTAAACCCGGATCCTTCCATATACCGTCTTTCCAGCAGTTTCGGATTCAGAAGCGATCCGTTTTCAGGGCGGACAAAACGTCATACGGGAGTGGATTTCGCACTTAAACCAGGTAATCCGGTGTATGTTACCGGTGATGGAGTTGTGGTCAGTGTCAAGTTTGACATATTCGGCTATGGCAATCAGGTTCTTGTTGATCATGGCTTTGGTTATGTGACCAGATATGCTCACCTTAGGTCCATCGGTGTCGTTGAGGGCATGAAAGTCAAAAGGGGAGAGTGTATAGGTGAGAGTGGCAATTCCGGGCGTTCTTCCGGACCGCATCTTCATTATGAAGTCATATATATGGACAGGCATGTCAATCCGGCAAATTATTATGATCTAAGCATAACTCCGGAGGAATATGCTGCAATGGTTCAGAATATAGCCGATGCATCGGAGAAGATAACCATGCATCCTTCTCATAGGAAAAGGAGTCCGTCTCGCTCATGAGCAGTCACTATATATTCGACAAGGATAATATCCGGTTCAGAAAGGCAGGAACATCAGTGTGGGCGGTTTTTCGCAAGATACTGGTGTTTTTTATCGCGACATTGTCCATGGCGGCCCTTTATTATGTGATTTTCGCTGTTTTTTTCAGCACTGAGACTGAACGTAGGCTGAAATATGAAAACAGGATGCTTGCCCAGGAGATTCCTCATATGGAGGAGAAGGAAAGGCTTCTGGCGGATGTGGTGGAGGGCTTGAAGTATAAGGATGATATGATTTACGAAGAGATCTTCCACACGTCAGCTCCTGAAATGGATCCTATGTCGGCAGTTGATTTTCTGACCGATATGGAGACGGGTGATTATGCTGATGTTGTGATTCGTACCAGACTGAAGCTTGATCATGTGGAAGGAAGTGCTTCGAAAGTAGAGGATAACTTTATGGAGATATTCAGACATCTTCAGGATCCGTCATGTCTGATCCCTCCGATGTCGAATCCTTTGAAGAATTTTTCTTCTGCTCAAGTCGGAGCTTCTGTAGGAGATAAGATCAATCCTTTCTATAAGGTAAAGATAAGGCATGACGGACTGGATATGATCGCTCCGGCTGGAGAACCTGTATATGCGTCGGCAGATGGTGTGGTTGTCAATGTGCGTCGTTCACGTAAGGGATTAGGGAATGTTGTGGAAATAGAGCATGAAGGGGGATATATGACCAGATACGCACATCTTGCGGATATTGAGGTGAGGAAGGGAAGAAAGGTGCGTAAGGGCGATAGAATAGGATATGTCGGGGTTTCCGGAAATTCGTTTGCCCCCCATCTCCATTATGAACTTTTGAGAGACACGCTGGTGCTGGATCCTGTGAATTATTTCTTCGGGTCTGTTACGCCTGAAGAGTATCTGAACATGGTGGTGATGTCGGTTTCGACGGGGCAGTCCATGGACTGATGACCCCAGGAAGCATAAATGATGATTGAAAAGAATATAGTTTCTATAAGGTTATGGAGAAGTATCTTTATACAGTCGGTGAAGTTGCTGAAATCCTTGGAGAGAGCACGTCTCTTGTGAGGTTCTGGGCGAATGAGTTCCCTAAGTTCATACATCCTCAGAGAAATGCCAAAGGAAACAGACTTTTTCTAAAGGAGGATGTTGAGACATTCAGGCATATACATCTTCTTGTTAAAGTGGAGGGGCTTACTTTGGAAGGTGCGGCGAAGAGGCTTAAGGGAGACAGAAAGGATGTGATAAATAAATCACGTGTGCTGGAGTCTCTCAAAGGAATCCGTCAGCAGCTTTCCGAGATACGCTCTGAATTATGATGCCTGTCTGATTGCATTGCTTATGAAAGTTAAAGATATAATAAAGGTAATAGAGGACTTTGCTCCGCTTTCAATTCAAGAGGGTTGGGATAACAGCGGCTTGTGCATCGGCTCTCCGGAGGATGAGGTTACTTCTGTCCTTATTGGACTGGACTGTACGCCTGAACTTGTGGATGAGGCTGTTGCATGCGGAGCTGACATGATAATAACGCATCATCCTCTGATATTTTCCGGATTGAAGAAGATAAGTCCGGAAGATCAGACAGGTGCTGCTGTAATCAAGGCTGTAAAGGCTGGTGTCAGCATATATGCGGCCCATACTAATGCAGACAAGGTGATGGCTGGTGTCAGCGGCGCCATGGCGGCGAGACTTGGACTGGAGAATGTCCGGATCCTGGATGAAGAGGGTGACGGAACGGGTCTTGGTGCCGTAGGGGATCTCCCGGAGCCGTTGGCGGCAGAAGATGCGGTGCGGCTTGTAAAGGAAAGATTCGGATTGAAGATGGTCAGGACTTCACGTCCGGTGTCCTGTGAGGTGAGCCGTATTGCAATGTGTGGCGGGTCTGGAGGGACATTGATTACGGCTGCACGTGAGTCCGGAGCTCAGTTGTATCTTACCGGCGATGTGTCATATCATAAGTTCTTCACTCCTGATGACTTTATGATAATGGATATCGGACATTATGAGAGTGAAATAGAGATAGTTGATATTTTATTTTCCTTGTTAAGGAAAAATTTTCCTACCTTTGCAGTTCGCATTACGCAGAATATATATAGTAACCCGATATTTTATTTTTAAGCGATATGGCTAAAAAGACAAAGAAGATCGAGACTCCTATCGACCAGAGAGAGACCTTTGTTTCTATTCAGAAGAATTTTGCAGACTCAGACCTTAGTGTTGCAGAGAAGTTAAAGACGTTGTATGCACTTCAGCAGGCTGACACAGAGATTGATAAAATCCTTCAGCTTCGCGGAGAACTTCCTATGGAGGTTGAGAATCTTGAGACAGAGATAGCCGAACTGAAGGCTAAGGCTGCGCGTATTTCTGAGATGATAGAAGAGTTTGGAAAATTCATTACTGAGAACAAACTCAATATTACTGAGTGTGATGCTCAGATCGAAAAGTACAAATCCCAGCTTGAAAACGTGGCTAATAGCAGGGAGTATGACTCTCTCAACAAGGAAATTGAGAACCAGGGCCTTTTAAGGCAGATTGCAGAGAAGCATATTGGTGAGGCAAAGGAGCGCGTTTTCGACAAGAAGAATGAACTTGAGGTCGTTAAGGAGAAGATTTCAATCAGAAATGAGGACCTGAAGGCTAAGAAGGAAGAACTGGCTACTATCGTTGAGTCTACTGCCAAGGAAGAGGAGGTTCTTCGTGCCAACCGTGACGCTTGTGCTGCAAAGATCGATGCAAGGACAATGAGTGCATATGACCGTATACGTAAAAGCTGCAATAACCACCTTGCCGTAGTGTCTGTATTCAATGGAGACTCATGCGGAGGATGCTTTAATACGATTGCTCCCCAGAGACTGATCGATATCGCTTCCAACAGGAAGATGATAATATGTGAATATTGCGGCAGAATACTTGTAAATCCTGATTTCGAATAGTCGGGTTATGGCTGAAGAAGGAAGGAAAAGACCTGTCAGACGTAAGAATACGACTGTAAACCTTGATACACTTGGGCTTGAGATGGGAAACAGACCACCTCAAGCTCTTGATGTAGAAGAGGCTGTTCTTGGTGCGCTTCTTATCGAACCGAACTGTATTGACGAGGCTATGGATGAGCTTACTCCAGGCTGTTTCTATAGCGAGAAGCACCGGATGGTGTTTGAGGCCATGCGCTCCCTTGTGAACGAGCATGTGGCTCTTGATCTTCTGTCCGTCTCACAAAGGCTGAAGTCGCAGGGCAACCTTGAGACAGTCGGAGGTACGGTGGCTTTGGTGCAGCTTTCTCAGAAGATAGGTGCTGCTGCACATATTGAATACTATATAAGGATTCTAAAGCAGAAGTGTATTCAACGAGAACTGATAACGGCTTCGTATGATATACTCAAGACCTCTTATGATGAGTCTGTAAATGTCGATGACCTGATCGATATGGCGCAGACCAAGGTATTTGCAGCTATACAGAATAATGTAAAGAAGGATGTCCAGGAGATAGGCAAGGTAATAAACGATGCTTTGGACGATATCCAGAAGCTTCAGGATACCTCTGGACTGAGTGGAGTTCCTTCAGGTTTTCCTTCATTGGACCGCATTACGCTTGGATGGCAGGCTTCTGACCTCATAATACTTGCTGCGCGTCCTTCAGTCGGAAAGACTGCCTTTGTTCTCAATCTGGCCCGTAATGCAGCAGTGGATTTCAATATGCCGGTTGCTTTCTTTTCTCTTGAAATGCCTGCAATCCAGCTTGCAAAACGTATGATGGTTTCGGAGACAAGATTGAGTGCGGATAAGATCAAAGGTGGAGTCAAGCTTCAGGCTTGGGAGTGGGAGCAGCTTGATATTCAGTTGAAGAAGCTGGCGAAGGCTCCTATATATATAGATGACACACCTTCGCTGCCTGTGATGGAGTTTCGCTCCAAGGTAAAGAAACTGGTAAAGCAGAAGGGAGTGAGGCTTATTGTGGTGGATTATCTTCAGCTTATGCAGGGACCGTCTGAATTGAGGGGAATGCGTGAGCAGGAGGTTGCAGCAATCTCAAGGACATTGAAGGCTACGGCAAAGGAGATGAATGTACCTATCATTGCATTGTCTCAGCTTTCACGTCAGTCGGAAAACAGGCAGGGAAGCAACCGTCGTCCTCAGCTCAGCGACCTCAGGGAATCAGGTTCAATCGAGCAGGATGCCGATATGGTTATATTCATTCATCGATATGATTACCAGGGACTGTCAGAGAATCCTGATGATGTGGGTAGGACACAGATAATCATAGCAAAACATCGAAACGGAGCCATTGCTGATATAGACATGAGGTTCCGAGCAGATGAGGTACGTTTTGTGGATGAACAGGAAAGTCTTGTCAAACAAGCGGATATGATGCCTGTGGCGTCTGCCATGAATGAGGATATTCCGCCATTCGGACCTGTTTCAATGCCTCAGAACGAGTTTGGGACTAACGATGAATTCATTTAGAAGAATCTGTTGACATATGAGGATTCCGATATCAATATCGTTTCTGTTGTGTACATGTATGGCAATCTGCAGTCTGCATGCACAGGAGTATGGCGATTCATTGAGAAAGGCATCCTGTATCCCTGTCAGGGAACTGTCTCAGGATAATCTTGCATTTCAGGCCGGTGAGCAGATGTCGTTTGTTCTTCATTATAAATGGGGTGCTGTAAATTCAGATGTCGGTAATGCGACTGTCCGCCTTGATACTCTCACTTATAACGGGGAAAAGGCATTCCAGTGCTCTGTATACGGAAAGACGACAAGATGGTATGATCTGTTTTTCAAGGTAAGGGAGGATTTCAAGTCATGGTTTACATGTGATGGTCTGAGACCATTGAAGTTTACCAGGGATACATTCGAGGGAAATTATCAGGCTAAGAATACATATATATACGATTGGAGTCAGGATGAGCCACGTATAATTGCTGACGTGTATTCTTCCAGCAGTGGTCAGCGATATCCAGAGATTCCTCTGACTCCTTGTACTTTTGATCTTCCGTCCCTGTTCTATTTCGCTAGAAATATGGATATGGATGTTGTGGAGCAGGGAAAGAGATATCCGATGACTTTTGCTATCGATGATGACGTATACAACGTATATTTCATCATGCATGGCAGGGAGACTATAAAGGTAAAAGGTTTCGGTACGGTAAATACAATCAGATTTGCAGCCAAACTGCTTGCTGGTGAGGTCTTTACCGGTGAGGAAGATATGACTATATGGATTTCTGATGATGAAAACAGAGTTCCAGTGTATTTTGAAGCACCTTTGCTTGTCGGTAAGGCTACAGGGCGCATGACGGGGTATGAGGGATTGAAGTATCCTTTTACCTCATTTCAGGGAAAAAAGAGAAGATGACCATGGCTAAAGGAAATGAAATAATTCACGATGGGAAGATTCTTGAGATCACTCCTGATTTCACCACTGTCGAAATAGTGGTCTCATCAGCATGTTCAGGCTGTCATGCCAAGGGATTGTGCGGCATGTCGGAAGAACAGGATAAGATAATAATGCTTCCTACTGATCCGTATGCGGATTATAATCCGGGCGACCATGTGCAGGTTTGCACGAAGATGAGTATGGGATTGAAGGCTGTGTGGATTTCATATGTGATTCCCCTGGCAGTCCTTATGGGGATGATTCTGCTGCTGTCTGCATTGACCGACAATGAATATCTTGCAGGAGGCCTTTCTTTACTGTGTGTGGCTTTGTATTATCTTGTGGTATGGCTATTCCGGAACAGACTGAAGAATGAATTTGTATTCTATATAAAATAACAACTAAAATATAACTGTAATGACACAAACAATTATCTGGACTATTGCAATCCTGACCATTCTCGGAATGGTTCTCGCAGTCGTTCTTTATCTTGTGGCTGAAAAGTTCAAGGTTGAGGAAGATCCGAGAATCGACGATGTGGAAAAGGTTTTGCCTGGTGCAAACTGTGGAGGCTGCGGTCAGGCAGGATGTCGTGCGTTTGCACAGTTCTGCGTCGAATCGGAAGATATGGACAAATGCTTCTGTCCTGTCGGAGGAAACGATGTTATGCAGCAGGTTGCGGCTGTATTGGGACGTACGGTTGCAGCAAAGGAACCTATGGTTGCCGTGGTGCGATGCAACGGAACCTGTGAAAACCGTCCAAAGACCAATGAGTATGGCGGTTATCAGTCGTGCCGTGTGAAGGCTGCTCTCTATAGCGGTGACACTGGCTGTTCTTTCGGATGTCTAGGATGCGGCGATTGCGTTGCTGCCTGCCAGTTCGGGGCTATTGAAATGGATCCGGAAACTGGACTTCCTGTAGTGGATGAGGAAAAATGTACGGCTTGCGGTGCATGCGTCAAAGCTTGTCCAAAGAATATCATCGAACTTCGCAACAAGGGGCGTCGAAATATGCGTGTGTATGTATCGTGTGTCAATAGAGACAAGGGTGCAGTGGCGCGTAAGGCTTGTAAGGCTGCCTGCATAGGTTGTGGTAAATGTGCCAAGGTCTGTGCTTTTGATGCCATAACTGTGGAGAACAATATCGCATACATCGATTTCACCAAGTGTAAGCTTTGCAAGAAATGTGTGGCAGAATGTCCTACAGGGGCTATTCATGCTGTAAATTTCCCTGTTGTCAACAAGCCGGCTGCTCCAGTAGCTGCTAAGCCGGTGGCTGTTGCTGAAGCAAAGTCTGTCATGAACAAAGTCGAGAAGTCTAACGAACCTGTAAAGAAGGAGGAATAGGACTATGATGAAGACATTTTCAATAGGAGGCATACATCCAAGTGATAAAAAGATTTCAAAGGATTGCAATATAGAGATTCTTCCTGTTCCTGCAAAGGTATATATATCCATGGCCCAGCATCTGGGCGCTCCTGCAACTCCGATAGTCAAGGCAGGTGATTCTGTCAAGGTTGGTCAGGTCATAGCAGAGCCGGCAGGATTCATTTCCGCTTATGTGCATTCTTCTGTGTCCGGTACGGTGAAGTCTGTCGGACCTCGTAAGGATCTTGCCGGAAACTTCGTGACTCATGTCGAAATTGAAACGGAAGGAGATGATTGGGCAGAGGGCATTGATTGTTCGGACACATTGATTACGGAAATTCCTGAAGACAACAAGGCTATTCTTGAAAAGATAAAGCTCAATGGTGTGGTAGGTCTGGGTGGAGCTACGTTCCCTGCCCATGTGAAACTTTCACCGCCTCCGGGGAAGAAGGCGGACTGCCTTATTCTCAATGGTGCTGAGTGTGAGCCGTATCTGACTTCTGATTATCGCATCATGCTTGAAAGGAGCAAAGAGATCGTGATAGGTGCTGCCATCATGAAACAGGTTCTCGGAGGATGTCCTGCAGTAATCGGTATTGAGGAGAACAAGCCTGAAGCGATCAGGGTGATGAGCGATGCGGTTGCAGAGCTTCAGAAGACGGCAAGAGGTTATGACGGAATTTCAGTCATGCCTTTGAAGAAGAAATATCCGCAAGGTGGTGAAAAGCAGCTTATCGACGCAGTCATGAAGCGTCAGGTGAAATCTATGGGTCTTCCTATAGATGTGGGAGCCGTAGTTCAGAATGTGGCTACATCTCTGGCAGTCTATGAAGCGGTTCAGAAGAACATGCCGTTGATTTCCA
The DNA here is from genome assembly GCA_017442315.1 of Bacteroidales bacterium. GTDB lineage: Bacteria > Bacteroidota > Bacteroidia > Bacteroidales > UBA932 > Cryptobacteroides. The sequence continues at coordinate 43,347 of JAFRZX010000052.1, read as the reverse complement.
ATGTGCTGACGGTTACAGGCGACTGTCTTCCTATGGACAGGCAGCATAACTATAAATTCCGTATCGGTATGCCGTTGTCCTACATTGCTGAATATGCAGGAGGGATACCGGAAGATGCTGCAAAGATAATAAGCGGTGGTCCAATGATGGGTAAGGCTATAGCGGAACTTGATGCTTCCACAGTGAAGGGATCTTCATCGCTGTTGTATCTGACTGCCGCGCAGACCATGCGAGGAACAGAATCTGCGTGCATCCGTTGCGGAAAGTGTGCCGAGGCCTGTCCTATGGGTCTTGAGCCTTTCCTGCTTCAGAAATATGCGCGTAACGGCATGATGGACGAACTGGAGGAAAATGCTGTTCAGGATTGTATCGAATGCGGTTGCTGTCTTTATAGCTGTCCTGCATATATCCCTCTTCTGGATATCATACGTATCGCCAAGGGAGATGTCATCAGGATCATAAGAGGAAGGGTACAAAAGTAAAAACGGATAATAAATTAAAACATAAAATGGATAAACTATTGGTTTCACCGTCACCGCATCTTCACGCAAAGACTTCTACAAAGTCATTGATGCGTGACGTAGTGATCGCTCTGCTGCCGGCAGTGGTCGTTTCAGTCCTCTTCTATGGATGGTCTGAACTTCTCGTGCTTGGAGTGAGTGTGGCTTCATGCGTACTGCTGGAGTTCCTTATCACAAAATATCTGCTTAAGGGAACATGCACCATAGGAGATTGGTCTGCAGTCATCACTGGTGTGCTCCTTGCTCTTAACCTTCCGGCATCTACGCCATGGTGGGTTGTGTTCATCGGTGCTGTAGTGGCAATCGGTGTCGCTAAGATGACATTCGGCGGAATTGGACAGAACCTTTTCAATCCTGCCATCGCAGGACGTGTGTTCCTTCTTATATCGTTCCCTACATATATGACTGATTGGACTAAGCCTTCAGGCTTTGTAGGAAGCGCACTTGCAGACGGGTTCACAGGTGCAACACCTTTGGGAATCGCCAAGGAAGGCGGAGTCGCAGCTGTCGAAGGACTTGATTATATGGATATGCTCTTCTGCAATATCGGTGGATCTGCCGGTGAACTTTCAGCGGTTGCGCTTCTGATAGGATTTGCATATCTGCTTGTCAGGAAGGTCATCAGACCTTATATAACTGTCTCAATCTGGGTGACTGTGGCTGTGTTCTCAGGGATATTCTGGCTCATAGATCCTGAAGTCTATACAGATCCTGCATTCAATCTTCTTACCGGTGGTCTTCTTCTGGGTTCGATATTCATGGCTACCGACTATGTCACTTCTCCTATGAGCAACTGGGGTGGTGTCATCTTCGGAGTCGGCATCGGTGTGATAACGATGCTTATCCGTTATTTCGGAGCTTATCCGGAAGGAGTGTCATTTGCCATCCTGATCATGAATTCAGTGGTTCCGCTTATCAACAAATGGTGTCACACCAAAAAATACGGGAGGTAGGATATGGCTGTTCAATCAACATTCAAGAATATGACAATCTGCCTGTTGGCGATATGTCTTGTGTGCTCGGCTCTTCTTGCGGGAGTGTATGCCCTTACAGCCGAGCCGATTGCAGCGGCTTCAGCTGCAAAGAATGAAGCTGCCATCAAGGAAGTGCTTCCGGATACAGCTGTTACAGTCGAGGAAGAGAGAACCGTAGAGATGAATGGTCAGACATACACGTACAACCTTGCCTATGACGAGCAGGGAAATACTGTAGGTTGCGCCATAAATGTCTCACCTCTCGGTTTCGGAGGTCCGATATCTATAAAGGTCGGCTTTGATGCTTCTGGTGTGATCTGGAATACCAAGGTACTTTCACAGGCTGAAACACCTGGTCTTGGAGCAAAATGTACCGAAGCTTCGTTCTCTGATCAGTTCAAGGGATTTGATCCTTCTGCGAAGAAACTGGCTGTCAGGAAGGATGGTGGAGATGTGGATGCGATTACAGCATCTACTATCACTTCCAGAGCATATGCCAATGGCCTTGCAGTAGCTGTGAATGTCTTTGCCACGATAGCTGGAACACCTATGCCGCTTGATGCTGCTACAGGAGCTACTGCTGCTCAGGATGCATCATATGTTTCGGATGAAGTCGAGAAATCCAATAACTGATGGAGGAACATACAATGGGAAAATTTCAACTTATAACTAAAGGTCTGATAAAGGAGAACCCTACATTCGTCCTCCTTCTGGGTATGTGTCCTACATTGGCCACTACAACCTCGGCCATCAATGGAATGAGCATGGGTCTTGCCACTCTGTTTGTTCTTGTGCTTTCTAATATGGCCATATCTCTCATAGCTCCGTATATACCGGATAAGGTGCGTATTCCATCGTATATAGTAGTGATTGCGACATTCGTAACCTTGCTGCAGTTCGTGATGCAGGCTTATGTCCCTGATATCTATGAGACTCTGGGTCTTTTCATCCCGCTTATTGTTGTGAACTGTATCGTTCTCGGACGTGCGGAGGCTTTTGCCAACAAGAACAGCGTGGTGGATTCGGCATGCGACGGCCTGGGTATAGGACTCGGCTTTACACTGTCTCTGACTGTATTGGGACTTGTACGTGAAATCCTTGGCAGTGGCTCTGCATTCGGATTCAAGTTCATAGAAGGAGACGGAATCCTTGCCTTCGTTCTTGCACCAGGTGCTTTCCTTGCCCTTGCATATCTTATTGTGATATTCAGAAAACTGACTTCAAGGAAGGCAGAGTAATGTGTAACAGATAATAGAAAATCGTTATGGCAGAATTTGCAATCATTTTCATATCAGCGATATTCGTAAACAATATCCTGTTGTCGCAGTTCCTTGGAATATGCCCGTTCCTGGGTGTATCCAATAAACTGAGTACTGCTGCCGGAATGTCTATGGCAGTGTGTTTCGTCATCACTCTTGCTACCGTAGTGACTTATCTTCTGAATATGCTTCTCGCAGCTTTCGGACTTGAGTTCCTGCAGACCATATCCTTCATCCTGGTAATTGCTGCCCTTGTGCAGATGGTGGAGATAGTCCTCAAGAAGATAAGCCCTGCCCTATACTCGGCTCTTGGTATCTTCCTCCCTCTGATCACCACTAACTGTGCTGTCCTCGGTGTGGCTCTTACTGTGGTTACAAAGGATTTCAACCTTGGCGAGGCTACCTGGTATGCTTTTTCGACATCTCTTGGATTCGGACTTGCAATGGTGCTTTTTGCAGGACTTCGTGAGCAGCTTGCGCTCAATAATGTACCAAAGGCTTTCAGAGGTATTCCTATCGCATTGGTTACAGCCAGTCTTCTTGCGATGGCCTTCATGGGATTCTCAGGATTGGTTTAGAATGAGTGCCTATGTCAGAAGCTGCAAGGTTGCTGGATGAAGCGGAGCAGTTAAGGCGTGAAGGTCGTTTTGGAGAGGCTATAAATATTTTCAGAATGGCTGCCGCAGCTCCGGGTGCAACAGAAGAAATAAAACGGAAATCCCTGGCATCAGTGGAATTGATACAGGAGATAAATGATTTTGTAAATGCCGATCTCATGAATCCATGAGGTCGGCATTTACTGAAAATAAATCTTTTTACTCATATGGTCACTTCACCGAAACTTTGGGAATATCGCTCCATAGTGTAGTGTAATGTGGAGACTGTCTGTCGCTGGTGTTCCTGATACGTCCGCTACCCTGGACTGCCAGCCTTACTGCTCCGTCTCCATATATCCTCTTGATGGTATCCAGGGCTGAGGTTATCCTATGCTCCTTTTCTGACTTGTCGCTGTCTTCAAAAATGGAATGTACCATGTCTGACTGATCCATGATTCCGGTGGCTATCACTCCTGCCTTTTTATAGCCATATCCGTTTCTGAACATTTCATGTGCAGCTTTTACTGCACTTGCTATTAATGTCCTCTGTTCTGCACTCGGCGTCTCAAATGATACGAGGGCATTGGTGTGGGTCTGAGGCAGATTTTCCTTGAACCTGTTGGTATAGGCGAATACTACTATCTGGTTTGTGACCGAATGCTGTCTGCGGAGTTTTGCAGCTACAGTCGAGGCAAAGTTTGCAATCTGCTCCTCCAGTTCATTAAGGTCGTATATTTCGCTTGAGAAGCTGCGTGATACGCATATGGATTGTCTTGCGTTGTAGCCATCTTCAAATTCTATGCATGGAGTCCCATGCAGTTCTTTCCATGTCCTCACTCCTGTAATGCCCATGATCTTCTGTACTGTTGCTTCCGGCAGCAGTGTAAATTCATGCGCAGTCCTGATACCTTTAGCATGAAGTTTACCGGCAGACTTCCTCCCGATTCCCCATATGTCTTCCAGTGGGATTTTTTTCAGGACTTTCTCAATATCCTCAGGTTTATGCATATAGCATCCTCCCTGGAGTTTTGGATACTGCTTGCAAAGTCTGGATGCAATCTTTGCAAGTGTCTTTGTGGGGGCTATTCCGACGGATACCGGTATGGATGTCATCTTCCAGCATCGTGCAGAGATTTCCTTTGCATAGGCATTGAAGTCGATGTTACTGAAACCTTGCAGGTTCAGAAATGCTTCGTCGATTGAATATGCTTCCACAGCTGGCGCAAATTCTTCGAGAACCCATCTGACTCTTTGTGACATGTCTCCGTATAGTGCCATGTTACCAGAAAAAACGGCAACATCATGCTGTTCTACCATCTTTCTGATCTTGAAGAAAGGAACTCCCATCTTTATGCCCAATGCCTTGGCTTCATTGCTGCGTGCGATGACGCATCCGTCGTTGCTTGATAATACAATGACCGGTTTATCCTGTAGGTCGGGTCTGAAGACCCTTTCACAGGATGCAAAGAAATTGTTGCAGTCGGCAAGAGCGAACATTGGCTAAATCTTCTTTATGACCCAGGTCACTATTCCCCATATGATGAAGTCGTTTTCAGAAGTGACCTCTATCGGCTTATATGTGGAGTTGTGTCCGTTGGCAGGCATCAGACGGATGCGGTTTTCGCCGATCTCTACCCTTTTTACCGTGTATTCTCCATCGATACAGCATACAGCCTTGCAGTTGTTGTGTGGGTTTAGTGAACGGTCTACTATGATGATGTCCCCCTCGTCCATTCCTGCATCTACCATCGATACTCCGTCCACCCTGAAAAAGAATGTGGATGCCCGATGTCTCACCAGCAGCCGGATAAGGTCAAGTTTCTCATGGATGTCCTCGGCAGGAGAGGGGAAACCTGCCTTTACGTCTCCGAGAAGTCTGCTCTCGAAATCAGTTTCTTCGTCTATACTGTGTGGTAGGAATTCATTCATATCATGACAAAGATACGGAATATCCCGGATATATTATTATCCGCATTTTGCTGATATCCGGAAAACGAACAGGACTTGCCCAAACGTCATCATGCTTACTTTCGGAATTCGTAATCACCCGTTTCATACCGGACGGCATCGGTTTCTCCCGGAAGGGTGACAAGAGCAGATGCTCCTTCTGGGATGGAGATATGCCATATCCAGGTGTCGCCATGATATTTCCAGGAACTCTTTATCAGACCCGCAGAGCTTTGGTATTTTGCATCGACCCAGCCAAGCCTCTTGTCTGGCACCGGTTTCATTATGACTGTCTTGAATCCGGGATCCGAGGCATCGCAGGAGATACCGGCAACGGTCTCCCAGAGCCATTCACAGACACAGCCGTATGCATAGTGGTTGAAGCTAGTCATACCGCCTTTTGCTATGCCGCAGTCAAGTGTGTAGCTATTCCAACGCTCCCAGATGGTTGTCGCTCCGTTGTCTATAGAATACATCCAACTTGGGTTACGGCGCTGGAAGAGAAGTTCGTATGCAATGTCGTTCATTCCGTTTTCGGAAAGCACTGGCATAAGTATGGAAGTGCCAAGGAATCCTGTCTGAAGACAATTCCCATGAGCTGCAAAGTTCTGCCTGAGGCGAGTGATCATCGCTGATCCGGCATCACCGTCAACGACTCCGGCTTTCAAAGCAAAGAGTGCCGGTGTCTGCATTGTATTCAGCAGTTCCGTCTTGAACATGCCCTCAGAAGTCATGAACCTATCCCTTATATATGACCTGGCTTCTTCCTGCATATGTTCATAAACAGAAGCGTCCTTTCCGATTGCAGATGCCATGTCACGCATCATCCCGGCATCTATGGCCCAATAGCAGGCACTGAGGAAATTCCAATAGTCCAAAGCTTCAGGAAGCGGACTGAACGGTTCTGTGCCAGGTACGAAAGCGGCCTTGCTCCACGACTCCAGAGGCTCATAGCTGAGCCAGTCAGCATACTGAAATCCATTGTTCTCATCCACAAGAAGTTCAAATCGGTAACGTGTCTGTGCGACATGGGTGATGAAGCGTTCCATTGCATCCCAATTTTCGGATATGATGGATGTGTCTCCGAACTGCTTCCACACTGTCCACGGCACAATAACTCCGGCATCAGCCCAGCCGAGCTGCATTCTTTCATTATCATATTGTCCTTCTGGCGCAAATGCAGGGAATGCACCGCTGGCAGTCTGACAATCACGCATGTCTCTCATCCATTTACGCAGGAATGCAGCAGTGTTGGCAAAGAAAGATCCGGTTTCCGCAAAGACTTGAGTGTCTGCCGCCCACCCGAGACGTTCATTCCGCTGAGGACAGTCGGTAGGGACTGAAAGGTAGTTTGAGCGCTGGGACCAGAGAGTATTTGAAATGAGACGGTTCACATCATCATTGCCTGTGGTCATCCAGCCGGTCTGATGATCCGAGGTCAGAGAAGATACAGGAATCGATTCGATGCTCCTTATTATAGTCCGGCCTGTAACCGTTATGGACAAATAACGATAGCCGAAGAATGTACGGGTAGGGCAATATGACACAAAGCCCTTCTGTGGCCCGAATGTGTAGTCCACCCTCATTCCGGATTTATGGGCGCGGAGATTCTTTCTGTGAACGCTGCCCTGAGGACCATCCATTCCGCGGCTCCTGGCTCCATTTCCGTCATTCAGCACCTCTGCCGGAAGACAGGTCAGTACAGTCCCCTCTGCTGCCTTGAATACGAACGAAGGTACGGCAGCGGCATTTTGCCCGAAATCTATAACCAGAGTATCGCCCCTGTCCAACGTGACTCTGTCTCCAGGAGCATATGTGCGTCTGATCACAACTTTACCGTATTCATCCTCAGATGCACCCTCGACGCCGCTCCAGACATATGATGCGACTGGCTTCAAGGCCATGTCCTTCAGCAGGAATACTTCGGCACCGGACGAAGGTAGGATTTCTCCGCAAAATTCATTATTGACTTCAGGTACTCCCGGATTTTCCAGTGACATATATCCTGACAGATCACGCGCATCATATTCTTCTCCGTCGTAGATTGCGGCATGCTTGACCGGTCCGTCGATTCCGGCCTTCCAGTTCAATGTGTCGGTGCCATAAAACTGTCGGCTTCCGTCTTCAAAAGTGAGCTCCAGCACGCCTCGAAAAGCACATTTCCTGCCACGCATTCCTTCATTTTCGCGTGGGGTCACGATCTTGTCTGCCCACCAGCCCGGTGTTACTTGTGCAAAGAGGACGTTCCTGTCGCCATTGGACAAATTGAAGACATCTGTAATGTCGTATGTAAAGGAATACTTTGTCTTGGCGTAGTGGGTATAGCCTGGTTTGAGTATTTCTTCCCCCACTCTCTTGCCGTTGACATAGAGCTCATATACACCAAGCCCTGTTGTCATCCACTTGGCCGAACGGATCTTTGCAGGAAGTTCATATTCAAACATAAAGCACGCAGCGCCATCAGCCGCACGATTGTTCCTGCTGTTATAGACCTTGCCCTCGACGAGCGGCGCGTCAGCCACAGAGATCCATTGCGAGCATTCCCATGCAGAATCATCCAACGCATCTATACGTGTCCCGTACATCTTGTCTGAAGTGCAGGAAAACATGGTGAAAACGGAAAAGACCAACGGAAGGAGAAGGATTCTCATGATAAATAAGGAATTTGGAAGTTGTTTGTGAAAATAATGTTATGCTGGTGTATGATGTGTTGAAAGTCTGCTCTCGAAATCAGTTTCTTCGTCTATACTGTGTGGTAGGAATTCATTCATATCATGACAAAGATACGGAATATCCCGGATATATTATTATCCGCAAAAGATGCATTGTTTTTTTGGGATATTCGGAATATATCGCTAACTTTGCATTAAATTAGAACTATTCAAAATAAGAACAATTAAATTGATAGGATATGGCAACAAGATTTTATAAGTGCGCTAATTGCGGCAATGTAGTACAGAAGGTGGTAGATAGAAAGGTTCCTGTATTCTGCTGTGGGAAAAGAATGGAGGAACTTGTTCCTGGAACAGTAGAGGCAAGTGTTGAGAAACATCTCCCTGTAGTGACATGGATTGATGAAAAGACCATCAGCGTGGAAGTGGGAAGTGTTGCTCATCCGATGCTTGAGGAGCACCATATAGCATTCATATATGTAGAGACCGAAAACGGCGGAATCCGTGTGGATCTGAAGGATAAGCCTCAGGCAGTTGTCTATCTGGGCGAAGAAAAGCCGGTAGCAGTGTACGAATATTGCAATCTTCATGGACTCTGGAAGGTGGAATTGTAGCGGACAGACAGTTTGTGACCGTATAGATGAATTCAATGGATCTGATTCTAAATGCACATAATAAAGCAGAATTTGAGCCTGCTCATACAGCAGAGCACCTGTTGAACGCAACAATGGTGAAGATGTTCGGCTGTCCTCGTTCCAGAAACGCCCATGTGGAGAAGAAGAAATCCAAGTGTGACTATCTTCTGGCGGAGGAACCGACAGCTGAGCAGGTTGCGGCGATTGAGGCAAGGGTAAATGAAGTTATTGCGAGCAATCTTGATGTCTCCATCGAGTATATGCGTAGAGAGGAGGCTGCATCAATTGTGGATCTCACAAAACTGCCTGTAGATGCTTCAGAGATTCTGCGGATCGTCCGGATAGGTGATTATGATGTGTGTGCCTGTATCGGAGCTCATGTGGGTAACACCAGTGAGATAGGGACATTCAGGATCATAAGCCATTCATATGAAGACGGCGTGTGGAGATTAAGATGGAAAACATATAAATGATATAACTATGAAGATAGCAGTCCCAACGAGAGATGGACGCGTAGATGACCATTTCGGCCATTGTGCATATTATACGATATTTGATATCCTTGATGGAAAGGTGGCCGGTGTAAGCAAGATGGCGTCGCCGGAAGGGTGCGGATGCAAGAGTGGAATAGCTCCGATCCTGAAGCAGATGGGCGTCACAGTGATGCTTGCCGGCAATATGGGACAGGGGGCCAAGAATGTCCTTGAAGCTCAGAGGATCGAGGTTGTCAGAGGATGCAGCGGTGAGGTTGAGGAACTTGTCGAGGCATACCTGGCAGGAAAAGTTAAAGACAATGGTGAGGCTTGCAGTCATCATGACTGCTAAACGAGTTTCTGGACATCTGTCCAGTATGTGTAGTTTGTGAATACTGATATTCTGTAAATTTCTTTTCAATCACCATTGATGTTGATGGATGTGGATAAGATTGTGGAAGTGGCTGCAGCCATAATGATTAAAGATGCTAAGGTCTTCGCTACTCAAAGAGGTTATGGCAAGTGGCAGGGCTGGTGGGAGTTTCCTGGAGGAAAGATCGAGGCAGGAGAGCGTCCGAAGGAGGCTCTTGTGCGTGAGATCAGAGAGGAACTTGACGCGGAAATCGAGGTCGGCGAACTGCTTGAAACGGTAGAATGGGACTATCCGGATTTCCATCTTACAATGCATTGCTTCGTCTGTTCTCTTCATTCCGGATCCATGCACCTGAATGAACACAAAGCGGCTGTCTGGCTGACTCGCGAGACTCTCCACTCTGTCAAATGGCTTCCTGCTGATGAGGGGATATTGGATAGAATTGCTGGCTTATTAGTCTGATTTGGATTAAGCCTCTGAGAGGCTTTTTCCCTTCCTCCGCGGGACATTGAAGCCTTTTTGACGAATGAGCATACATTGAAGGGCAATCGCCGATATGAACGTATATGTAAGGAAGTGGATGATTCCCGATCTCCTGCAGTGCGTAGTGGCAATACGTTGAGTTCAAAGATGAAGATTCTGCGTACATTCTTCCTGTGGGCGCTTAACAATGAATATACGGATAAGAATCCGTTCAGGAAGTATTCTATAAAGTCCGAAGTATATGGTACGCCATATTACATCACTCTCGCCGAAAGGAAACAGCTTCACGAAGCCGACCTGTCGGCACATCCTCATCTGGAGCGGCAAAGGGATATATTCATATTCCTAAGCGTTATCGGATGTCGTGTGTCGGATTTATGGTCAATGACAAAGGTAAATGTGCTGACGAATCTGGTGAGTAAGTTGAATTGAATGGTGGATTTTTGGGCTTTATCTGCGTGAAAAATGGAGATTGGGCCCAAGAATCGAAAACGTTTAGTTAGAAACCTACTTCATCAATTCCATAATATCCTCAGGAGTAATAGTAAGGCTAGATTCGGACTTGTTGGTTATATTTTTTGCAAAGATCACAGGTATGACTTCCTTGCCCTCAGCAAATGGTAACATAGAAGCTTTCCATCGAAGTTCGTTTTCGAGTGCGACGGCATCTTCGCTGGAAGTCCATTTGCATTCACCTACAAGAATTTTCTTCTTGTCGAGGGATTCTGCAACTACATCCAATTCGATCTGGTGAGGTTTTTTCTCCTTGTCCAGAACGGTTCCCCACCATCTTTTAGCAACCCCGTACAATGTGCCGTCAATCATATTGCCTGTTACAGCATCACGACATAAAACTTCCCACCATTTGCTTGTATGCTCATTGAAGTGCTGCTGGAGTTCCATTTCAATCGGTGCCTTTCTACCAAGTTCTATGAATGAACGCATCGGAACGACAAATCTGTAGTGGAAATCGACAAAAGGATCGGCAATTTTATATAGTGTCTTTTTGCTTTTTTCTTCATCTGCATCAAATGGGATATCCTTGCCAAGGAATCCGAGGTCGATGAGCTTTTTTATCGGGCGGGACAGATTGGTGGCAGGCTCATTACTTCTTGAAGCGATTTCCGACATCCTGTTGGCTCCGACTCCCACAAATGACATAATTGTAGCAGTCTTGACAATGTCCTGAACATCGTCCTTGAATAACTTCACGGGTTCATCATATAGTGTTCCATTAACTGAAAGAGCTTCAGTCCAGATAGCCTCATCCAATGAGTCGTGCATTTCTCTGAGCTCCCAATACCTCGGAACACTGCCCCAGACAGAGTATTCTTCAATTGCTTGAACTGCAGTCAAGTTAAGTGCTTCCTGGAGATAAGGTAACTTGATCGGAGTGAACTTCATTACGACATCTGCCCTGCCATATAGCGGTGAACTTTCGTCCAAGATAAGGCCATACATCATATTCTGTGATGATCCGCAGACTACAAGATTGTACTTGAGTCCTTTTTCGTCAATAAGTTTTTGGAGAACAGAAGGTAATTCAGGAGATTGTTTTACCATATAAGGTAACTCATCCAAAACCAGAGTGAATTTCTCTTCTGTTCTATAATTGACACTTCTGAACAAAGTCTCCCAGTCGGGGTATGTAACTTTATCAAAGCCGGCAAATTTCTGTGCAATAACTTTTGATAGAAGTATGCGCTGAGCGGAAGCCTCAGATTCATCAGCCAGATAATAGATGTCAGTATCAGTTATGACTCTTGTAATCAATGCGGACTTACCCAATCTTCTTCTGCCATATATGGCTGTAAAGGTCGGTCTGTCCATATTCAGAATCTTCGTAAGACGCTCTTTTTCCTGTGTTCTATCAACAAATTTCATAGTCCAAAATTATTATGCTATGCAAACATAATGTTTTTAGAGCATAATTCCAATATTATGCTAGAATTTCAGATACTATTATGCTTCGGAAACATAATGTTTGTAGAGCATAATATTTGATTTTCGGGCTCAATCGTGCCTGAAAAGTGAGATAAAGCCCGAAAATCGACAACTTTTCCCCGCTGGAAAGAAATTTGCAGTACTCCTCTCCACAATGCAATCGCATTGGAGAGGAGTTTAATTTTAAATCTGAGAGAGAGAAGTGATGAGAGGTATGGATTTAATCGAAGTCTCAAGACAATGCCGGATCTGACGGTGTCGATACGCCTGGGCGATCTTATTGAAGCGAATCATAGTCTGGTTGAGGAAGCCCTGATGAGGCTCGAAAAGTCGGTTACTGAATCAAGGACGGAAATCTATCTGAGTCGTGCGAAAGTTATGGAAATGCTGGAGGTCGCATCTGCCACCCTATGGCGGTGGGAGAAATGTGGTTACCTCGTACCGCTATCCGTCGGCGGCAAGAAACACTACCGTCTGTCCGGCATCCAACGGCTCCTGAACCGTTGATGCTTCTTTCAGCAAAGAGATGAAAAGCAAAAACGGCAAGCCGCCAACTAAACTCATAGATAACTTCGGCAAGATTGTCAGGCTCTCCAAGGTCGATATGTCCCGAATGCAAGACCTGGCAGCCATAGCCACCGGAATGGAACGAGGTGCAGCCAGCGACAAGGAACATCTTGACGCCCAGAGATACAAGGCACAGGTGATTGCGGAGGAGGTGAAGGCGTTGGAGCAGGCTCGTGATAATCTGGGACATACCGTAGAATCCCTTGAAGGAGATATAGCAGCGAAAGAAAAAGAGATGAAAAGAATAGATGTATTATCATCGGTCAAAAAGACCATCACATCGGTTTTCGACAAGGCTGCCGATGGCATAGGCGTATCCGATAGGGTAAAAGCCCTGGAACAACAAGTAGCAGATGGTCAAGCCAGACTTGATGCAGTTACAAAGGATTCATATACCAAATCCGAAGTCTCCAGGATGCTCGAAGAAAAAGACAATATCCTTCAACGCTATAAAACTACCGCCGATCAGACTTTGAATAGTATGCAGAAGGAAATCAACTATCTTAAATCAGAAAATCGTCGGCTTCTGACTTCCCTTTACGATGCAGCCAAGATTCTTTTGACTCGCTTTACCTCTGAGGCTATTTCCATATTTGAGAAAGTAGGACTGCCTGGTGTTCTTGGGCAGAGGATATGGGATAGAGTTAAAGAATATGAGGCCCCAAGGGAAGATTTGGGGCAGAAGAATGGGAGAGGAACGAAGTTATAAGGTATTTAATCAGATGAATACTCACTAGGCTGGTATAAGATCCTCGCCTGGTGATACATGTGCATTTAATAGTGTTTAATTATTATATCTTGAAATATTAGATTTGATACTTTTGTCAACATTCTTTAATGCTCCTATCAGTTCACATAGATATCCAATGTGAATAATGAGGATAAAGGCGACTAAAAGAATTACCAGAAGGTTTTCTTTGTAGTGCGGAATGATAAATGGATAGCAGCTTAAAAGTGCCGCAATAGTAACTCCTGTAATAGAATACCATATAATGATTCGAATTTGTTTTATGGTCATATCTACATCATTAGGGTCAAATTTCCATCCAGACTTTATTTTATCATTTAATAATGATAGCGGTAACAAGCATAAAAGTTCTATAACACCACATAATAAAACGCAAAAGAACATCCACCAATCAGCTTGTAAATATAGATAACCCCCAAGAAAGGGCATTGCAAATGCAATAACTATCAAGATGGAGTAGAGAACAATGGTTTGGCGATACTTAAATGGTTTAGCCCATCGCTTTTCAAACTCTGCTATCTCTTCTTCCATTTCCTTTAAAGATTTGTTTGATGAATACGATGGATATCTCGGAGGCTTATTTCTTATACTATCTACAAGTAGGAGCCCTGAAAGCAAGGATAAAAACAAGAATTTATCTCCTGCCTTATAGCCCTCTCGGGCGTTTCTTCGTATTTGATTATCAAATATATATAACTAGTATTTTTTTGTGTGGATATTTATCTGCTCCATAATATGACAGACGAAAATCATCCCAAACATCTGTCTTCCATCGTGCCATTCATCTTTAGCTAGCTTACGGATCTCATCAGCACATCGCCAAAGAATAATAAGATTAGGAGGATATGTTTCCGACATGCTCTGAGCATAAGTAAAGACTTTTTCAATATCTTCTTTTGTAATTATCTTTGACTTGTCTGCATACAATGCCAGAGTTTCCATGCAGACTCTAATAACTGGCTTTGCATAAAATGCTTTGTTGCGTTTTATTTCTGCTTCAATACCTTTGATTTGAGCGCAAGCTGTATTCCAAATTTCTTTATTCTGTTTTCTGATGTCTTTGCATGGCAATCCCTGTCGCCCACTCTTGAGCTCAATAAATAATTGATACTCATTTCTCTGCCCCATATTGCACCTGCAATAATAATCGGATCTACCATAATGATTTTTACGTCCGCGCTTCCTTATTATGGGATACTCGAGTATGAAACTATCAACTCTCTCTACTATTGAGGGAACTATGATAGAATGCATTTGTAGTTCACCATAATTAAAAGTAACCCATCCGGTCTTTTGAATATAATCTTCTGCTCTTCCTATGGCATCGACGATAACTTCTTCCAGTAGCTTCGTAACAACCTGCTTATATTGAAATTTACCCTTGCGCCATATGATAATGTCTCTGTTCATTGTTGTTATGTTTTAGGGTTATGATCTTTTGTTTGAATAAGTGAATGAAGGAGGCATATCTAATGAGATAACTATATGTTATTTATATAGGCTTTGTATCGTCTGTTCCGCATACTCAGTAGCAGCCTTAAAAGTAGGTACGCCAGCTCCTTTATAGAAGTCAGTAATATCAAAATAAATATCCTTTTTAATTTCTCCGACCTTAATTGGTAATATGTCAAAAGTAATTCTTCCTTTTTCTGTCTGAACGTATGATAACATCTGCATATTGTTAACATATCTAGGATATTTTTTCTTTAACCATTCTCTTTCAGCCGCTACCCCTATATCATTGGTTGTAGCCTTGATTTTAATAATATCAAAGTCTCGACTGATGCATTTCTCTTCAAAGGAGATGGTCTCATCTGCATATTTAATGGTGAAGTCCTGTTTCTTCTTCTTTTGAAATAGAATTTTTATTCCATCTCGCAATTGAGGAATGGCCATTATAATTACGCAGATTAAGACTATAAATGCTATAAAAGGCTGATCAAGAAACCAATTAACTGCTCTGTCATAAAACGTTGTATCCAAATACTGCATGACGTTTAACCTATTTATTTTCGTTTAGAATAGCAATTCCACATAAAATATCTTTCATTGCACTTGCAGCATCCATTTCTGCATATATAGATGTGCTGCTTTCCATGTCTTCGGCAATCTTAATTGCACGTTTATAAGTGTCTGGGTAGAGATCTTTATTAACCTCTAAAAAAGTTAGACTATCATGAACAAAACCGAGATGGGAGCTATCATATTTCTTGTTCATTAATGCATGGGCAGACTTTTCTATCGCTTCTCTCCGATGTAATTCGTTATGTAGGTGAGCAATATAGATGCTCGTACAGGAAAATAATATAAAGCTTAAAATAAGTATTATCTTTATGATAAGACGTTGGTCTCTAAAGATGGAAATGATTAATCCTAGAATTGATGCAACACTTGCAATAATTGATAGCCAGATAGTGTAGTCCATAAGCATATACTGATTTATTTATTTCAGAAACAGGTAGCTCTTACTCAAACTCAGGCCATTCCGAACCCCAATTATGACTGTTAGTCGTAGGGGCTGTGTGGCTGTGTTTATTTATAATCTGAAGAATCTCATCCCCATACAACTCAACCTTCTTTTCTCCGATTCCTGAAATGGATAGCAATTCCTCGCGTGTCATGGGCTGGCGTGTAGCTAAATCTACAAGAGTGACATTGTTGAAGATGACGTATCGACGGATTTTCAGATCTTTCGCCTTCTCATATCTCCACTGACGGATTTTCTTAAGTAGTTCCATATCAGTGAGAATGTTGCCGACTGCATCGCAGATGACGTCAAAACCATCCTTTTCAATGTGGACAACTTGGGTTGTCGTAGTGTTTACATTCTGCGTTTTACGCTCTTTTCTGATGGTCGGTTTCTTGGGTGCTGTCATCTTTGGCAGATATTCAAACTTACCGACTGATGGGTCTTCGTTTCCGATGCTATCGTCAATCCACTTGAGATAGTAATCACGACTCATCATTCGGTTGCAACCGGTCTTGTCTTTATCGGATTTATAGTTTGTGCATCCAAGAATAGGCTCTTTGCCATTGCCTCCTGGTTTTACAATCAGGTAGCCGTCTTTACACCAGTCGCACTTCTTTATTGCCAGGTCTCCTCCTCTGGTGTCGTTAGTCATAAATCCGCATATTTCCTGATCGTTCATACACATCCAAAGCTCAAGACCATAATTCTTGTTCATTCGCCTTTGCATCGGATAGCCGCAAATCGGACAGATATTCTTGATTTTCTTTTTGCTATCGAGGTTGAGATTGCCGTTGAGGACAACATTAGGATAGAGTTTCTTCTCTATAAGCAGCTCTTTTATAAATTCGGATGGCCTATTCTCAGGAGTTATTATAAATACTCTATTCTTTGTTCGAGTCAGAGCAACGTAAAAAAGCCTCCGTTCCTCTGCGTAATTATATGAGTCATCGTGACTTACAACAAGACGAAGAACCGGATCATCTTCTATTTGAGACGGGAATCCGAACGTCTCATCTTTTGCATTGATAATGATCACATTATCAGCACTGAGCCCTTTTGAACTATGAGCAGTAAGGAAGCTTAGTTTAACCCGCTTGCCGAATTTTGCCGAGTATATGGTTTTACTCCTTTCGTCATAGTTGAAGTCATCCGAGTTGCAAAGATTACGTGCGTCAAATCCATATCTTCCAATCAAGAGGATGGAAGCAACTCCGCGTTTCCCCTCTTTCTCATTTTGCTCCAGTATTGCCTGAATAGAACTATTAACCGCTTCACCGAGATAGTAATATATACCTCCTTTGGGAGTGTCCTCCTTTTTCTTGTCCTTTTTGTCGCAATATGTCTGGATTATGACCGGATTTTCAATACTTTTGTTGGATATAAGGCTCTTCTGTATTTGTTCGGAGTTCCTTTGTACAAAACTACCGGCGATATTAATCAGTTCTTGTGCATTTCTGTATGTACGAGTGATTTTGAGCTCCTGACCATAGCCGAATTCTTCACAGAAATGTGTAAACAAAGGCAGGATTGATCCACTGAAAGCATAGATGGACTGCCAGTCATCACCTACAGCAACGATTTTAGCATCGCATAACGAAGATAACTCTTTGATAAGGTTATAACGCTGGCGGGAGATGTCTTGGTACTCGTCAACTATTATGTATTTGTAACCAAGACGCTCCTTGGCAATCTTCTTTTTTCGTATGAGTTCTGCAGACTCATTGATCATATCTTCGAAGTCCGTGCAGTTATCCTGAATCAAACATTTCTGATATTCAAGATAGCAAGTGCGGCAAATATCCAGGAAGAGTCTTGTCCTGACATTCTGAATCTTAGACTTAAATATATCGAAGTGTTCCTCTTTATGTCCCTGTGTCTTAAAGTTGGAGATGAAGTTACATATCAGGTTTACAAGTCTTACGATATACTTGGTCTCTTCTGAATTGACAATCTTTTGGTAGACCTCTTCTGAAGGCCTTTTTTTTAATTCATATCCTCTGGCGATAAGTTCCTCTTTCAGATGTACAAGATAGTCCGTCCCATCATTGTATTTAGAGAATGTATATATTAGATCTGTCCTGTGCTTTCTGTGAAGCAGTATCTTGTCATTTATACGCTTCTTGTACTTCTCTATATCTTCCGGACTATAAAGATTGTTCGTGCCGTTTTGTGTAATGCCGAAGTGCTCGATATATGTGACTTTATCTCCCTGTCGGATTACGAAATCTGGAGTATATGGTTTGTTTGAGTCCAGAATCTGGTATTGATAGAACGGCTCATATTCATAGTCGATCTGATTCAGATACAAAAAGTTTGCGATGTTTACCTCTTCCTGCGACCTGAGAATCTCATTGTTCAGTGTCTTTACTTTCTTGGTCTTATGGTCGATTACCTGCTGAATGTATTCCTGGACATTACTTTTAATAGTGGAAAACTCAGTCCTGGAAATGAACTGGAAATATTCTGCCAGATCTTTTCCTTCGTATGGAGCAGTAAAATATGAACCGAAAAAGAGAATCAATTTATCAACGAGTTCTGAATCACGCAACACAGTTTCTTTTAGATATCTGTTGATGATAGTGAACATATAGCCGCCTTCAACAATCCTTTTCTTTCCATCTTCATTGATGTTCATGATGGAATTACCTATAGAATGGAATGTAGAAATAGGGCAGTTGATCTTAAGGTTATGATTGATTCTTTCCTTCAGTTCATTAACGGCCTTGTTGGTAAATGAAATTACAAGGATCTGCTCAGGATTCACTCCCTGCTTTTCAACAAGATACCTTACTTTGGCCGCTACAGTTGTAGTCTTGCCTGCTCCGGCACCTGCTATAACTAGAGTATAATCCTCGTTTGAAAGAACGACCTCTCTTTGCTCATTATCAAGCATTATATTCGGATCGCATTCTTTTAATATATCATCTAGATATTTCTTTTCATCCTTAAGATGTTTTTGCACAAACTCATCATTGTGCTTCTTTATAAAGTTGGGTACATTAGTGACATCTGCCAACTTCCCGTATGTGTTAGAGAATCGCTCAATAACGTTATGATCAAGATTGTTGGTCTCAACATAAGTCTTCAGCATCTGTGATTTTTTGAGGGTATCAATAAAGGGCGGTATTGATGAATACTCTTCAACCAGTCCTTTGTAGTCGCTTCTGGCGATGAACCTATCTTCACCTAATATGGAAATCAGACTTTTGCTAAACTTAAGTATTTGCTTATATTCGTTTGGATAATTTGCAGTTACTTTACTTTCAACAAAAGTTCCCAAACGCTTAAAGCGGAATATCTTAGACAGCAATCCCATATGTTATTAGTTACGTAATTGAAAGTTTATATTTACAAAAATAGTAAAAAGCAATGGACCAATATGTTTGCTTCCCAAGAAATATTGCGAAGTGAGAAACAAAAATTGCCATTCCAGATGGCTGGAACAGCAATTGAAGTAAATCTAATTCTAAAATGCTAAATAACCTTACAGCCCCCTTATTGTAAGTACCACAAATGCTATGTAAAGGGAAACCAGGAGTGCGCCTTCTATGCGGTCTATCTGTTTTTTCTTGAATGTGAAGGCAAAGAGGAAAACCAGGATTGATGAGAGCATAAGGGTTATGAAGTCCAGTGGTTTTGTGCCATTCATTACAAGTGGGTGGATTGTGGCGCTGCCGCCCAGAATGAGGAAGATGTTGGATACGTTGGAGCCAATTACGTTTCCAAGGGCCTGGTCGGTGTTTTTTTTGTAGGCTGCAACAAGGCAGGATGCCAGTTCGGGCATTGAGGTGCCGCCGGCAACAATGGTTACGGCAATTACTGCGTCGGATACACCCAGACTGCTGGCAATTGCAGATGCGGAGTTCACAAACATATCTCCACCGAATACCAGTCCGCACAAGCCTCCCAGAATCATTATGGCTGCAAGCCATACAGGGGTTGCCTTTTTGCTTCCCGACAAATTGTCGGGAGTTTCATTTCCACCTCCCTGGGTGCTGCTGGAGTAGATTGTATAGGCCATGAATACCCCGAACAGGCAGAGGAGCATTATGCCGTTTACTCTGGATATGGTGTTTGCAGCAGTGCCGTCAAGCCAGGTGCCGCATCCCATTGTACAGAGCACGAATGCTGCCAGAAGGGCAAATGGGATGTCTTTCTTAACATTGTTGGAGGTGAGGCGGATAGGGTAGAAGAGGGCTGTGAGGCCAAGTATCATAAGTACATTGAAGATGTTTGAGCCCAATACATTACCTACGGCTATGTCTGCATTTCCTTTTATTGCGGATGCAAAACTCACCACCATTTCTGGGGTGGATGTGCCAATTCCCACAATGGTCATTCCAATTATGAAGTCTGAAAGGCCTGCTTTTTTTGCAATTGCGCTTGCGCCGTCTACAAGGTAGTTTGCACCCACAAGGATGAGTGCGAGTCCAAGAATCAGTAGTAAAATGTCAATCATGCCTATAAAAAACAAAGACTCGGGCATATTGTGTCTATCCCCGAGTCTTATTTCTGTATTCAAATCATTATTTATACTCGTCCCAGCTCTTGATCTGTATCTTCTCAAGAGGTACATTGCAGAATGCGTTTATGAATGCGCTTGCAAGGCGGGCATTGGTGATGAGCGGAATGTTGAAGTCCACTGCAGCACGCCTTACTTTATATCCGTTCTCCAACTCTTCCTGAGTAAGGTTCTTAGGGATATTTACAACCATATCAATCTGCTTGTTGGTAAGCATATCCATTGCCTGAGGCTCCATAGACGGCTCGGTTGGCCAGTATACTCTTGTTGCAGGGATGTTGTTCTCTACAAGGTATCTGTGTGAACCGCCTGTAGCGTACAGGTTGTAGCCTTTCTCTGCAAGGGCCTTTGCTGCAGCCAGAAGGTCTGCCTTGTTCTTTGCATCACCTGTAGAGAGGAGGATGTTCTTCTCCGGAATCCTGTATCCTACAGAGAGCATTGATTTGAGGATAGCCTCGTTGGTGTCATCACCCAAGCAGCCTACCTCTCCGGTGGATGCCATATCCACACCAAGAACAGGGTCTGCCTTAAGAAGACGGGCAAACGAGAACTGTGAAGCCTTTATACCTACGTAATCAAGGTCAAATGCACTCTTGTTAGGAATCTCGTATGGCTCGCCTATCATTGCTTTTGTTGCAAGCTCAATGAAGTTGATCTTAAGTACTTTTGATACAAATGGGAAACTTCTTGAAGCCCTTAGGTTACACTCAATAACTTTAATATCGTTCTCTTTTGCAAGGAACTGGATGTTGAATGGACCGGTAATCTGAAGAGCCTCTGCAATCTTGCGTGCTATCTTCTTGATTCTGCGTGCTGTCTCTACGTAAAGTTTCTGCGGAGGGAACTGTATTGTAGCATCACCTGAGTGGACACCTGCAAACTCAATGTGCTCAGAAATTGCATATGCAATAACCTCACCTTTGTCCGCTACAGCATCAAACTCTATCTCTTTTGCATTAAGGATGAACTCTGTAACAACTACAGGGTGCTTCTTGGATACATTTGCAGCAAGATTGAGGAACTGCTCCAGCTCAACTTTGTTTGAACATACATTCATTGCCGCTCCCGACAATACATATGAAGGCCTTACAAGAACAGGGAAGCCAACCTTATCCACAAAATCATATACGTCAGACATTGTAGACAACTCTTTCCATTTAGGCTGGTCAATCTCAAGGCTGTCCAACATTGCGGAGAATTTGTGTCTGTCCTCTGCGTTGTCAATATATTTTGCCTGTGTTCCAAGGATGTTGATTCCGTTAGCATCAAGTTTGAGTGCAAGGTTGTTAGGAATCTGTCCACCCACTGAAACAACCATTCCGTGAGGGTTCTCAAGGTCGTGGATATCAAGTACGCGCTCAAATGTAAGCTCATCAAAATAGAGCCTGTCGCACATATCGTAGTCTGTTGATACTGTTTCAGGGTTGTAGTTGATCATAACACCTCTCCAACCGCATTTCTGGATGGTTGTAAGGGCGTTTACGCTACACCAGTCAAACTCAACTGAACTGCCTATCCTGTATGCACCGGAACCGAGCACAATGATTGATTTTTTGTCATCTGCAAACTCAATGTCGTGCTTGTCACCGCTGTATGAGAGGTACAGGTAATTGATCTTTGCAGGATACTCGCCTGCAAGGGTGTCAATCTGTTTTACAACAGGGAGGATGCCCAAAGATTTCCTGTATTTCCTTATCTCAAGCAGACCTTTGTCTGAATCCTGTGCGGTAAGTTCCTTAAGTACAAGCCTTGCAATCTGGAAGTCAGAGAAGCCCTGGCGTTTTGCCTTCTTCAGTAGGTCATAACCAAGTTCCTCTGTGCTGTTGAGGGCCATCAGTTCCTTGCCTGTAATTATGATGTTGTAGAGTTTGTCAAGGAACCATTTGTCAATCTTGGTAAGCTCGTGTATCTGGTCTACGGTATAACCTGCATTGAATGCTTTTGAAATTACAAATATGCGGTTGTCGGTAGGCTGGTTAAGCGCCTTGGCTATATCATTTACCACAATCTCCTTGTTGGCTACAAAACCGTGCGCACCCTGGCCTATCATACGGATACCTTTCTGGATAACCTCCTCAAAAGTACGTCCTATAGACATTATCTCACCCACACTCTTCATTGAAGAACCAATCTCGCGGCTCACGCCCTGGAATTTTGAGAGGTCCCAACGAGGCATCTTACATACAATATAGTCGCATGAAGGTTCCATGAATGCAGGGGTTGTGCCGGTTGCAGAGTTCTTCAGTTCAAACAGACCGTAGCCCAAACCGATTTTAGCAGCAACAAAAGCAAGAGGATAACCGGTAGCCTTTGATGCAAGGGCAGAAGAACGGCTCAAGCGGGCATTGATCTCAATTACCCTGTAGTCCTCGCTGTCTGTATCAAATGCATACTGTACGTTACACTCACCAACAATGCCAATATGTCTTACAATTCTTATTGCAATATCCCTTAGTTTATGGAGTTCTGAGTTTGTAAGTGTCTGGCAAGGGGCAACAACTATACTCTCTCCGGTGTGGATTCCAAGAGGGTCGAAGTTCTCCATGTTACAAACTGTAATACAGTTGTCATATTTGTCCCTTACAACCTCAAACTCAATCTCTTTCCAGCCTTTCAAAGATTTCTCAACCAACACCTGTGGAGAGAATGTGAATGATTTCTCTGCAAGTTTTACAAGTTCCTCCTCGTTGTTGCAGAAGCCTGAACCCAAGCCGCCCAAAGCGTATGCGGCACGGATAATCACAGGATAACCCAACTCCTCTGCCGCTTTCTTTGCGTCATCAATGTTCTCCACTGCGTGGCTCTTGATGGTCTTTACATCAATCTCATCAAGTTTCTTTACAAACAGTTCTCGGTCCTCGGTGTCCATAATGGCCTGTACAGGTGTACCAAGAACCTGAAGGTTGTATTTCTCAAGGATACCGGTCCTGTAGAGTTCAACACCGCAGTTGAGTGCGGTCTGTCCACCGAAAGCAAGGAGGATACCCTGTGGTTTCTCTTTCTTTATTACCTGCTCCACAAAGTATGGAGTTACAGGAAGGTAATATATCTTGTCTGCAACACCCTCAGATGTCTGTACTGTTGCAATATTTGGATTGATGAGGATTGTTTCAATGCCCTCATCCTTCATTGCCTTTATGGCCTGTGAGCCTGAATAGTCAAACTCTCCGGCCTCACCAATCTTAAGTGCACCGGAACCCAATAGAAGTACTTTGCTAATTTTCTCCATTATATTACAACATTTTAATGAATTCGTCAAATAGGAACTCTACACCGTCGGGCTGGAACTGTATAGAGAAGAATGGTTTGCTCTTGTGTCTGATGCCCTCGTTTGAACCGTCGTTCAGGTTTTCGAACATAGGCTCCCAGTCTGCACCAAGAGTAGATGCGTCAAGCGCGTAACCGTGATTTTGTGTAGTTATATAGCAGTTGGTGGTGCCCACTCTCCTTACCGGCTGGTTCTGTGTCCTGTGGCCGAATTTGAGTTTGGATGTCTGAGCCCCTGCAGCCTTTCCAAGAAGTTGGTTACCCATACAGATTCCAAAAACCGGTTTGTTCTGGGCCATTGCAGCCTTTATGTTCTCCACAGCCTCGGTGCAGAAATCTGGATTTCCAGGGCCGTTTGAAATGAGCAGTCCGTCATACTCAAGGTTGTTGAAGTTGTAGTTCCAAGGAACCCTTATAACCTCCACATCCTTGTTTGCAAGTGTCCTGAGGATGCTGTTCTTTACGCCGCAATCAAGCAGTACAACCTTTTTGCCGCGTCCCTCGTTGTATTTTATAACTTCCTTGCAGCTTACCTCGTCCACCTGGTTCACAACATTAGGATTTACGCAAGCAAGTTCTGCATTGGAATTTTCCTGTACAATCTTGCCCATCATTGAGCCGTTGTTCCTCAGTACTTTTGTAAGTTCCCTGGTGTCAATTCCAAAAATGCCCGGAACCTTGTGCTCCTTAAGCCAGGTGTCAAGGCTCTTTGCAGCATTCCAGTGGCTGTAATTAAAAGAATAGTCAGATATAACCAACGCTTTTACCTGGATTTTATCTGACTCAAAATATTTGGAAATACCATTTTCAAATTCATCGGCTGGCACACCATAGTTACCAATAATAGGGTAGGTGACGCATAGGATCTGGCCTGAATATGAAGGGTCTGTAAGAGACTCGGGATACCCAACCATAGCGGTACTGAATACAACCTCGCCACAGGCAGGCTGATCATAACCGAAGGAAAAGCCTTGGAATTCAAGGCCGTTTTCCAACACAAGTTTTGCTTTTTTAATTGACTGCATTTATTATAATATGTATGGGTTTAACAAAATCGGACAAAATTACTTAATAATTCTTTTTTTTGCAATATAGCCGTCCCCCTTCATGCCTTAAAATTTGAACAATTTCACCCTTCTGTGCATAACCTGCAACAAGTTGGGCCTGGCAGGTTTTCCCATCGATGGAAACACTTCCCTGCGGCTTAAGGTCTGTAGTGACAACAGCATCCTTTCCAACAAGTCCATCAAGGGCAGAAGTCTCCACACCAACAACCCCTTCTCTTCCCGACGGAAGACTGGTCTTGAGGGCAATATGTGAAAAGGCCCTGGTAGGGAACAGCCTTGAAAGGAGGAAAACAGAGAGGAAAAGCATTGTTGTGGTTGAAACAAGTACAATGGCAAATGGTTTAACAAGAGGTTCCAGGTTTATTGAACCGGCTTCAAACACAATGCTGTTGTCTATCATTGCAAAGGCAAGGGTAATGATTATAAGGATGCATCCGCATATCCCCGCAACGCCGAACCCCGGCAGGACAAACACCTCCACCGCAAGGAGGATGAGCCCCAGAATGAAAAAGATTATCTCCCAGTTCTGCACAAACCCTTCGAGATACAGCGGAATGAAATAGAGAAGTATTCCTGTAACTGCCACAGCCAGAGGGAATCCTATGCCCGGGCTCTGGAATTCATAATAGATGCCTCCAATTATCATCATAAGGAGAAGCCCCTGGATGAAAGGGTTAAGGATGAAGTATATTATCCCTTTGGTTGCAGAAACCTGGTGCTCTGTTATTGTGTATTTTTCATTGGAAACATCAATTATTTGTGCCACAACATCTTCAATCTCTTCTGCGGTGCCGTTGCAGTATCCGTTGGCAATTGCCTCTGTGGGTGTGAAACTTAGTACACTGTCTTTCCTTGTCATTGACTGTGCAATCTGCGGGTCCCTTATCCATACTTCCACTGTGTCCCCGTCCTGTACAATTTTCCTCTTGCCGTGGCTCTCTGCTGTGGAACGCATCATTGCACGCATAAATGACTGATATTTGTCGGGAAGAACCTCTCCCTGCTGGTCTACAACTGTGGCTGCCCCGAATGTGCTCCCATTCTTCATATAAATGGAGTCACAGGCTATTGAAATGAGGGCTCCTGCGGAAACTGCCTGGTTGTTTATGAATGCAATTACAGGAATCCTGCTCTCCATTATGGCGCTCCTTATGCTGTCTGCGGCATCAACTGCCCCTCCGTAGGTGTTCAGGTCCAGGATGCACCAGTCTGCATCGGCTTGTTCTGCCTGCTTCAGGGCATCTGTAAACATTCTGGCAGAGGATGCATCTATCTGCTTGTGCAATTTTATGATATAGAATGAGTTGTCCTCTGTTTCCTGTGCGGTTGCCCGTATGCCTGAAAATGCAAATGACAGGAGTGTGAATATGATTGCTGTGATGTTCTTCATTTTATTTGCCATTTGATAGCCAAGTTAACTAAAATTTTTATATTTGTATTTGTGCATTGAAAATTTCAATAAAAACTTAATATTTGGTACCTATGAAAATTAAAAGATTCTTTTTGGCGGCAGCAGGTTTGCTTTTGTCGGGAGTAGTTTTTGCACAGAGTTACGGCTGGCATCCCGATGATGAGAATTATGCAGAGAGTTGTACTTCAATTATGGTTGGCAAGAAGGCCAGTACAGACGGTTCTGTAATGACAGCCCATTCATGTGATTCAAACTACCGCACCTGGGTTTCAATGGAGGAGAGCAAAACCTATAAACCTGGTGAACTTCAGGCCATCTATTGGGGCCTTCTTCACAATGAAGAGAGACACGATATGCGCAATGTTGAGAAAAAGGGTGAGATTCCTGCTCCAACAGTGCCTACCTACAGGTTCCTGAACGTTGCATATCCTTGTATGAATGAGAAACAGCTTGCAATTGGTGAGACTACAACCACCGGAAAGAGGGAGTTGAGAAGACCAGACGGACTCTTTATGATTGAGGAACTTGAGAGGGTTGCCCTTGAGAGATGTTCTACAGCAAGAGAAGCAATTGCACTTATGGGTGCCCTTGCAGAGGAGTATGGCTATGCAGACGGCGGCGAGTGCCTTACAGTAGCAGACAAAAATGAGGTTTGGCATTTTGAGATTTATGGAAACGGAAAACTTCCGGAGGATCCTAAAGCAAAGAAATCAAAGAAAGCCCCAGTAGACAAAGCCGGTGCACTTTGGGTTGCCCAGAGGATTCCTGATGACCACGTGGGAGTTTCTGCAAACATTCCAAGAATTGGTGTTGTGGATTTCAATGATCCCGACAACTTTATGTATTCAAAAGACCTTAAAGAGCGTTCAAAAGCAATAGGCCACTGGAGCGGCGAAGGTGATTATGTTTTCTGGAAAGTTGTATCAAGCGGAAAGAAACCTTTCTCAATCCGTGAGTGGTTTGTATTGAGCACATTGGCTCCATCATTGAACCTCAAATATGAGGCTGATGAGATTCCTTTCTCTGTAAAACCTGAGAAGAAAGTTTCACCTGAGGATATGTTTGCATTCTACCGCGAGACTTATGAGGGTACAGAGTATGACCAGGTTAAGAATCTTTCAATTGAGGTTGACAGAAGAAAGATGGAGGATGGCAAAATGGTATCATACAAAGAGACCGTTTATCCTGTATCTACATTCATGCCTGGCGATATGAGGACACTCCTTAACTCTTTGAAACCTGATGTAACCCCAAGAATCAGGACTATTGCAGTTATCCAGTGCTCTTATTCACACGTAATGCAGTGCCGCGACTGGTTGCCTGATGAGATTGGCGGTATAGCATACTTCTCATTCGACAACCCTGCACAGAGCCCAAGAATCCCTATTTACGCAGGTGTTACAGAGCTTCCAAAAGATTGGGGCGTATGTGGCCAGCACAGATACAGGGAGGATGCAGCTATCTGGTCTTACAGGGAGACAAACAGAATTGCAACAATAAGCTGGGACAAGACAAGACACCTTCTTGAGGAGCAGGTTGCAAATTATGAGACACAGATGATGAAAGAGAATGCCCTTATAGAGAAAGAGGTTGCACAACTTCTTAAAGAGGGCAAGAAAGAGGAGGCTACAAAACTTCTTAACAATTACACACAGAAGTACGCTTCTTCAACTGCAAAGACTTGGGAAGACCTCAAAGCTGAACTTTGGACCATCTTTGCACGCAGTATGTAACAATTTGTTACTTTTTTTGAAAAAAGTTGATTTTACAGGAACAACGTAATAAAAAGTTTTATAACTTTGCACAGTTGTTGGAAACACGGAGATTTTATATCATTATGAATAATTCACAGAACATAATTGGAATGGCAATTGGCCTTAACCTGCTGGAGAACCTGCTGGGCGCCATTTCTATTATTATTCTGTCTGTGATTATCATTATTCCTCTGATGATGTAGAATCCTTTAAGTTATAATTTTCAGCCCGCTTATTGGATTTTACCGGTAAGCGGGCTTTTTTATTTAGGTTATAAATTATAAGCAGATATGGTGCTGAGAAGCAATAAAACTTTGGAAGGAAAGAAAATGGCAGGTGCCAGGGCTTTGTGGAGGGCAAACGGAATGGAGAAGAAACATTTTGGCAAACCTGTAATAGCCGTTGTAAACTCTTTCACCCAGTTTGTTCCTGGACATGTTCACCTGCATGAGACAGGACAGTTTGTAAAGAATGAGATAGAAAAACTTGGCTGTTTTGCGGCTGAGTTCAATACCATAGCTATAGATGACGGTATTGCAATGGGACATGACGGTATGCTTTATTCATTGCCTTCCAGGGAGATAATAGCAGACAGCGTTGAGTATATGTGCAATGCCCATTGTGCAGATGCAATGATCTGCATTTCAAATTGTGACAAGATCACTCCCGGTATGCTTATGGCAGCCATGAGGCTCAATATTCCTGCAGTATTTGTTTCAGGAGGTCCTATGGAGGCTGGAAATGTTAAGGGAAAGGATTGTGATCTTGTGGATATAATGGTTAAAGGTGCAGATCCTCAGGTCTCAGCAGAAGACCTTCAGGAATATGAGGAGAAGGGTTGCCCTACATGCGGATGCTGTTCCGGTATGTTTACTGCAAATTCAATGAATTGTCTTACAGAGGCATTGGGCCTTGCGCAAGTGGGAAACGGTACAGTGCTGGCTACACATGCAAACAGGAAAAAGCTCTTTGAGAGGGGGGCAAGACTGGTGATGGAGCTTGCAAATGATTATTATACCAACGGCAATGAGGCTGTCCTGCCCCGCTCAATAGCAACAAAAGATGCTTTTGAGAATGCAATGATGCTGGATATAGCTATGGGCGGCTCTACAAATACTGTCCTCCATCTCCTTGCAATTGCGCATGAGGCAGGTGTTGATTTTACAATGAAGGATATAGACAGGCTCTCCAGAAAGGTCCCTGTGCTGTGCAAGGTGGCTCCAAGCAGCAGCTGGCACATTCAGGATGTGAACCGTGCTGGAGGAGTGATGGGAATAATGAATGAGTTGGCCAAAGCAGGCCTTCTTCATACAGATGCGCGCAGGATTGACTACCTCTCACTGCAGGATGCACTTACAGATTGTAATGTAATAAATTGTAACCATGCTTCTGAGTGGCCCCAGACGCTCTATCATTCTGCACCGGGATATCTCCGTACTGTAAAGATGGGTGAAAATGAAAGTGTTTATAAGGAACTTGATACAGACCGTATATCAGGATGCATAAGGGATATGGAGAATCCTTATTCCAGGGAGGGTGGTTTGGCCGTATTATATGGCAATGTTGCTCCGGACGGATGTATTGTAAAGACTGCCGGTGTGGATGAGAAGATTCTTAAGTTCAATGGAAGGGCAGTTGTTTTTGAAAGCCAGGAGGAGGCTGTAGAAGGTATTCTTGGTGGCAAAGTAAAGAAAGGTTTTATTGTTGTTATAAGGTATGAGGGCCCTAAAGGGGGGCCGGGGATGCAGGAAATGCTTTATCCAACCTCTTTCCTCAAGAGCATGAGGTTGGATAAGGATTGCGCCCTTATTACAGACGGCAGGTTTTCTGGCGGTACAAGCGGACTTTCAATTGGCCACATCTCGCCTGAAGCGGCAAACAAAGGGCCTATAGCCCTTATAGAAGATGGTGATATGATATCCATAGACATTCCTGGTAGAACCATTTCCTTGGATATTCCCGATGAAGAGCTTTCCAGAAGGCGCACAGAGCTGGAACAGACAACCGGCTACAGGCCAAAGGAGAGGAAAAGGAATGTAAGCAAGGCACTTAAGGTTTATGCTGCTTTTGCCGGAAGTGCAGATATTGGAGGAGTAAGGGTAATTGAATAATCATCATATCTATGGAGACAAGGAGAATGAGCGGAGCGGAAGCTCTAATGAGTACATTTTTGGATGAGGGTGTTGATACCATATTCGGTTATCCGGGTGGTACCATAATGCCGGTATATGACAAGCTGTATGATTATACAGACAGATTGAACCATGTGCTTGTAAGGCATGAGCAGGGTGCTGTGCATGCTGCAGAGGGATATGCCAGAAGTACCGGAAAGGTTGGTGTATGTATGGCTACAGCAGGTCCTGGGGCAACCAATTTCATTACTGGAATTGCGGATGCCATGATGGATTCAACCCCTCTGGTATGCATAACAGCCCAGGTTAATGCAGACAAATTGGGAACCAATTTCTTTCAGGAGGCAGATATGATTGGAATCACCATTCCAATTACCAAATGGAGCTACCAAATTTCGGATGCAGGAGAGATTCCAACTGTTATGGCCCAGGCATTCCATATTGCTCAGAGCGGCAGGCCGGGGCCGGTACTTGTAAGCCTTACAAGGAACGCCCAGGTTGAGATGATGAACTATTGCTACAACAAGGAGGAGGCTGTGGGTTTGCTGGGCAAAGAGGCGTTTGTGGAGGATCCAAGGTTCCTTGAAAAGGTGGAGGAGGCTGCCCATGACCTAAACAATGCTCAGAGGCCCCTTGTCATTGCGGGACATGGTGTAATTCTGTCGGGAGGATGTGAAAAATTGAAAGAGTGTGCAGCCAAGGCAAATATCCCGGTAGCAGTTACCCTCCTTGGTATGGGTGCCATTGCCCAGAATGACCCCAATTTTGTGGGTATGGTGGGAATGCATGGAAATGTGGCCCCTAATGCAATGACCCAGAATGCAGATGTCATACTTGCAGTGGGGATGAGGTTTTCAGACAGGGTTACCGGCGAGGTTAATGGTTATGCCCCAAAGGCCAAGATTATCCACGTGGATATAGATATGGCAGAGTTTGACAAGAATGTAAAGGCTCACCTTACACTTCAGAGTGATGCAAAAGTGTTTCTGGAGGCTTTGTGCAGCAGACTGGAGTATAGGGAAAGGGGTGAATGGGCCAATCTTTATAAGGAAAAGAGGAGTTTTGAACTTGAGAATGTGATGGGACCTCAGCTCAATTCCGCAAAGCTTACAATGGCACAGGTTGTAGATGCGGTTACAAAAGCGGGCAAGAAGCAGAAGGTGGTTGTAACTGATGTTGGGCAGAACCAGATGTTTGCGGCAAGATATTCAAAGCTTGAAGGGAGCATGAACTGGGTAACTTCCGGAGGGCTTGGAACTATGGGATTCGGTCTCCCTGCGGCAATAGGTGCCAAGGCTGGAAATCCTGAAGCTGATGTAGTTCTCTTTACAGGCGACGGAGGTCTGCAGATGAACATACAGGAGTTGGGAACAATACTCCACACAGGGCTCCCGGTAAAAATAGTTCTCCTGAACAACTCTTATCTGGGAATGGTAAGGCAGTGGCAGGAATTGTTCTTTGAGAGGAGATACTCATTTACCCACCTGG
Source organism: Bacteroidales bacterium (assembly GCA_017442315.1). Taxonomy (GTDB): domain Bacteria; phylum Bacteroidota; class Bacteroidia; order Bacteroidales; family UBA932; genus Cryptobacteroides. Next base: position 12,044 of record JAFRZX010000052.1, on the reverse strand, counting down.
TGAATCCAGATTTCAAGCTGCTTTCGGCCTCATACGGAATAAGATATGCCAGAGTGGAGAGGGTGGAGGAACTTGAAGAGGCAGTGGAGCAGATGATGCGGCATAACGGGCCGTTTTTCCTGGAGGCGGCCATGGAAGAGCAGGAAAATGTATTCCCGATGATTCCTGCAGGAAAAACATTGAATGACATAATTTTCAAATAAGATATGGAAAAGTTTACGGTTAAAGCGGAAGGAAAGGACAGGTTGGATGTACTTAACAGAATTTCAACACTATACCTGCAGAAAAGGATTCAAGTGGAGAGCCTGGAATTTACCAGGACAGCTCCGGAACAGGGTGAATATACCATTACCTGTTTCTCTGAGAATAAAGAGATTATGGAGAGGCTGGTAAATCAGATAAACAATATTGTGGAAATTAAGAGGGCATATTGTACAGTTGCCTGAAATAAATAGATAATTAACGGTTAAAAATATAATTAAAATGGCAAAATTGAATTTTGGCGGCGTTGAGGAGCAGGTTGTTACCCGTGCCGAGTTTACATTGGAGAAAGCAAAAGAGGTATTGGCAGCAGAGACAGTTGCTGTAATAGGATATGGTGTACAGGGCCCGGGTCAGGCGCTAAATCTTAAGGATAACGGATTTAATGTAATTGTGGGCCAGAGAAAAGATTCAAAGACTTGGGACAAGGCTGTTGCAGACGGATGGGTTCCCGGCAAAGATCTGTTTGAGATTGAAGAGGCATGCCAGAGGGGTACAATTATAGAGTTCCTTCTTTCAGATGCAGGGCAGATTGCAGTGTGGCCAACTGTAAAGAAACATCTTACAGCCGGCAAGGCATTGTACTTCTCACATGGCTTTGGAATCACATATAATGACCGTACCGGCATAGTCCCTCCTGCAGATGTTGATGTGATAATGGTTGCCCCAAAAGGTTCAGGAACATCCTTGAGACGCCTTTTCCTTGAGGGGAGGGGATTGAACTCTTCATACGCAATTTATCAGGATGCAACCGGAAAGGCATATGACAGGGTAATTGCCCTTGGTGTAGGCATTGGAAGCGGATATCTTTTTGAGACAACTTTCAAAAGAGAGGTTTACTCAGACCTTACAGGAGAGCGAGGTTCACTTATGGGTGCTATCCAAGGTCTGTTTGCTGCACAGTACGAAACATTGCGTGAGAACGGCCATACCCCTTCAGAGGCATTCAATGAAACAGTGGAAGAGCTTTCGCAAAGCCTTATGCCGCTTATTGCGGAAAACGGTATGGACTGGATGTATGCAAACTGTTCAACAACTGCACAGAGAGGTGCACTTGACTGGTGGAAAAAGTTCCGTGATGCCACCAAACCAGTATTCAACGAACTGTACAATGAGGTGAAAAGCGGCAATGAGGCGCAGATCTCCATTGATTCCAACAGCAAACCTGATTACAGGGTAAAACTTGAGGCAGAACTTAAGGAGTTGAGGGATAGTGAGATGTGGAGAGCAGGAGAAACTGTAAGATCTCTTCGTCCCGAAAATAATTAATTCTTATATTTGGACCATTAAAATATCAGATTATGAAAAATATGGACTGGACACAACTTTCATTCAAATATTCAAAGACAAACACAGTTCTTACCTGCCTTTATAAAGACGGTAAGTGGGGCCCTGTACAGAGCCAGACTCCCGACAGTATAAACCTTACAGTTTTTTCACCGTCACTGCATTATGGAATGTCGTGCTTTGAGGGGCTTAAGGCCTTCAGGGGCGTGGATGGCAAAGTGAGGATTTTCCGCCCAGATGAAAATGCCAGGAGGATGCAGAGTTCTGCCGGATTTCTTGGAATTCCTTGTCCCGATGAAGAACTCTTCCAGAGAATGTGCATACAGGCAGTGCAGGAGAATATTGATTTCCTCCCTCCATACGATTTGAGGGCTGCCCTGTATATCCGTCCTATCCTTATAACAACACTTCCTTCAATCAATCTTGTACCACAGCAGGACGGTATAATGTTTATGGTAATCACCCTTCCTGTAGGCTCATACGCAGGAACTGTTCTGGATCCTATAAAGACAGTGATTGCCAGAGATTATGACCGTGCAGCCCCTAACGGAAGCGGATCTGTAAAAGTTGGAGGAAACTATGCCTGCGCAATGAATGCTACTGGTGTGGCGGTAAAACAAGGCTACAAGGATGTATTGTTCCTTAACCCTGAAACCAAGAATATAGATGAATTCTCATCTGCAAACTTCTTTGGCATAAAAGGCAATATATATGTTACCCCTTGCGCAAAAACGATACTTCCTTCAATCACCAACAAATCCCTCAGGCAGGTTGCCCAGGATTTGGGAATGGTTGTAGAGAGGAGGGATGTTGCGGTAGAAGAACTTTCAACATTCAATGAAGTTGGACAATGCGGTACAGCGGTTGTAATAACCCCAGTGAGCCTCATAGATGATAAAGTAGCCCTTGGCGCAGACAAAGTGGCTGCATCTTACAGTTATCCTACGGAATGCGGTGCCAGAAGCCTTGAACTCTATAATACCCTCACCGGCATCCAATACGGCGAAATTGAAGACAAACACGGCTGGTGTACAATCCTGTAACTACACTTTATAGAGTTACAGGATTCATAAGGCGATTCCTGGTGGCACCACAGCAAAGAAAAGCAAAATAATGTAAAATCCTGATTTTCAACGAAAATCGGGATTTTTTATTTTCCCCAAAAACGCAAAAAAGTGCGGTTCACTATCCAATAATCATATAATCTCTACAATCTTCATTTAGAATTATACAAATTACAATTAATGCTGAAATAAAAGTTGCTTACAAAAGACGCGGTTTCGCATATTATCACTAAATTTGTGGTATACGCCAATAAAATGTATAAACAATGAAAGATTTAAATAGACTAAAAGTGGTATTGGTTGAACAAAAGAAAACCGGCAAATGGCTTGCCGAGCAGTTAGGCAAAGACCCCTCAACAGTTTCCAAATGGTGCTCCAACAAAATGCAACCATCGTTGGAGATGCTGTCGCAAATTGCAAAAGTACTAAATGTTGAGACTAGGAATTTAATCAATTGAGTTCTGGTTAATAATTACCATTAAAAAGTCGATATGAGTATGGAGATTGAGATAAAAGATAATTTAATTTTTGAACCTCTTAAAAATAAATACGGAGTTCACACTCCCGAGGAACGTGTGCGTCAAGAATATATTTGCAGACTAGTAGACCACTATGGTTATGACTTATCGCAAATGGAACAGGAAGTTCAGGTGAGTAATTCTCATCGTGGACAGGGGAAGGCAAGGGCTGATATTGTCATATGGAAGTCAGCCTCTGCAAAAAGCAATGAGGACGCGGCAATAATTGTGGTTGAATGTAAGGCTGAGCATATCACCATTCGCGAGGAGGATTATTTTCAGGGCTATAACTATGCCGCTTGGGCTGGTGCTGATTTTTTTGTAACAACCAATATAAAGGAAACTAGAGTCTTCAAGGTGAACAAAGGCAAGTTGCCTAAACGCTTGGAGGAAATTGTGGATATTCCAAAGGCTGAAGAGTTGACTAATGCCAAGAAGTTAAAAGAGTTATTAAGCCAGACCAAGGCATTTACTCGTGAGGAGTTCAGCAAACTACTCTTTAAGTGTCATAATATTATCCGCAATAATGATAAACTCTCTCCAGAGGCTGCATTTGATGAGATAAGCAAGGTGTTGTTTATGAAGATACGATACGAACGAAATAATACTGGTACACAAATTTTCTCAGCGGAAGAGTTTGCAAAGTTACGAGAGGCTTATGACAAGACAAAATCCAAGCAAAGTTTACCTTTCTATCAGCAGTTATTTGAACGCACAAAGGAGGATTATGTAAAAGATGATCTTTTTGAGCCTAACGATACAATAAAAATTAAGGAGGCAAGTTTTGAGGCAATTGTAAAGGAGTTGGAGGTATATAATCTCTCTCGTACAGCTGACGATGTTAAGGGTATTGCTTTCGAGAAATTCTTGGGCAAGACTTTCCGTGGTGAGTTGGGTCAGTTCTTTACACCTCGTACTATCGTGGATTTTATGGTTGCCTTGCTTGATCCTGAAGAGGGCGAGGTTATTTGTGATCCTTGCTGTGGTAGTGGAGGCTTCTTAATCAAGGCATTTGAATATGTGCGAGAGAAGATTGAGAATGATATACAGCACGCGAAAGAGCAGATTAAGGCACAGCTTTTTGATGAAAAGTACGAGTCGTTGAGCGACAAGAAAAAAGAGGGTATTGATAAGCGTGTTGATGAATATTTCACTATTCTCAATCAGGAATTAGATACTATGCAAAACAATAGTCGTTTGCAGCATCTATCGAGTGATTGCATCTTCGGCACTGATGCTAATCCTCGTATGGCTCGTACAGCCAAGATGAATATGATTATGCACGGTGATGGCCACGGTGGTGTACATCATAGAGATGGCTTATTGAATGTTAATGGAATTTTTGAAAATCGCTTTGATGTAATTTTAACAAATCCTCCATTTGGTTCTCGAGTTGAAAAAACTCTGAAAATAACAGAGGCTGATATGGAGACAAATAGCCAGAAGATAGTGGCTTATGAAAAAAAATACGGGGAGGAAACATACCATAAGGCTATGTCACAAGTGAATGATCATATTGGAGAACCCATCCTAAACCTCTACGACTCTGGCAAGCTGAGCGGTCTAACCGAAGTCTTGTTTATCGAACGGTGTTTGCGATTGCTCAAACCAGGCGGTCGCTTGGGTATTGTATTGCCTGAGGGCGTGTTGAATAATACTCAACTCCAAAGCGTGCGCGAGCTCTTTGAAGGTATGGCAAAGATTATTTTGATTACCTCTATCCCGCAGGATGTCTTTATGGCTTCGGGAGCAACGGTTAAACCAAGCCTTATGTTCTTCAGGAAGTTTACAACGGAGGAGGTTGCACAATACGAGCAGGCGAAAGCAGAGGCTTACGAGCAGGTAACGGATAAATATGCCGAGGAACTTGCTACATTAAACACCTTTATTGCCGACAAGAATAATCCTCGTTCAGAAATTAAGGCGAAGAAAGCAGAATTAAAGGTACTTGAAGCAAAGATTGCCGAAGAGGTTAAGCCGATAGTTAAACAACTTTTTGACTACCAAATTCCTATTGCTCAGGTGCAGAAGGCGGGTATTACCACCACTGGCGCCGAGTGCGAGAATGAATTGGAAGAGCTGCTCAAAGAGTATGCACCATATCGCAAGGAGCATAAGCTCTGGGAGGCTACCGCAAAACGCTATGAATACAAGGTTGAAAACAACCATCTCTACAAGAAGTTGAACGACGGCGAATGGGAGGATATATGCTAAATGCTATGAAATATATTTCGACAGTCCCATTTAGCGGATTGTTCAATTGGAGTGTGCAATATCTGAATGACTCAAAGATTGCATTCAGCAAGGCATATCCTATGATGCGTATCGGGGAGTTCCTGAAACGCAATAAAACGGCTGTATCTATCGAAGATGATGTTATATACAAGCGTCCAAGAATCCGTGTTCGTAATGGTGGCATTTCTCTTAGAGATGAAATTTTGGGCGAAAGGATTGGTACTAAAAACCAGTTTTTAATTTCCAAAGGGCAATTTCTGCTCTCTAAGATAGATGCACGCAATGGCGCATTTGGAGTTGTACCAGAAAAGTTAGATGGAGGTGTTATTACAGGTAACTTTTGGACCTTCGATGTTAATTATAACATTGTGAATCCTCACTATTTGGCACTACTTACAACCACAGATGCTTTTATTCTATTCTGCGAACAAGCAAGTAATGGAACAACCAATCGTCATTATTTGCAAGAACCGCTATTCCTCAATATTAAAGTTCCTATTCCATCATTAGAGGAGCAGAATAAGTTGGTAAAGGCATACAATGAAATTATGGTTATCATAAAGATGGAAGAGATGAAAGCCATTGATATCGACTTAAAAGCAACGGTTAGTGTCCGAAATGCGTTAGGCGTGGCCCCGTACCCTGGACATGTGGAAAAGAAATTAGTGCATTATATTGATTATTGCGCAATAGACTCTTGGAGTGTCCCTCTGATATTACACGCAGAAAATTCTCCATTCGGAAAAAGCAAATTGGCATGCAAGAAATTATCGGATTTGGCATATATAAACCCTAAGACAGATTTGTCTATGTTGTCAGATACTGATAATATGTCATTTATTCCTATGGAAGATATATCCGATGACTATGGAGAATGGGTAGGTAAAAGAACTGGTTGTAAATCAGATATAAAAGGATATACTAAATTCCAAGATGGTGATATTATTTGGGCAAGAATAACCCCTTGTATGCAAAATGGCAAATCGGCTATATTAACGAACTTGGTCAATGGAAAAGGATATGGATCAACTGAATTTCATGTTATTCGCATAAAGTCGAGCGGTGTGTTACCTCGGTATATCCATACTCTATTACGCCACTTCGATGTATTATCTGATGCTAAAAAGTATTTTACAGGATCAGCCGGGCAACAACGAGTCCCAACATCTTATTTAGAGAACTTGTTAATACCTGTTCCTTCATTAGAATTACAAAAGAAGATTGCCGACGAATATGCAAGCGGTATAGAGCAGGCGAAACAAGGTTATAACAAAATTGCAAGCTACAAACAAGATTTGAAGAAAAACTTCGAAACCCAAATTTTTGAGTAAAATATGGCAGATAGAGAAACCATACACACTGAGATTGCAAAAATAAAGCAATTAAGGGATACTTATGATCGCTTGGCTAGTAGCCCGAATCTTCCTGAAACAATAGAGGCATACCATAAGTGGCACGAAGAGTCTTGCGTTGTATTTAGTCACTACTTCGATGATAATTGTAAAGAATATGACAATTTTTCCAGTGTGAATAATGATGCAAATGGATATGGGCTAAAAGCGAATTACCAAAAGATTCGCAAAGATTTCTGTGTCTTAGTAGATAAACTCGAACGAGGCGATTTGGGATTGAATACGCAAACTATAATCGCGCCAGCACAACAATTAATGTCATCATCGAAGAAACGAATTTTTATCAGCCATGCATCAAAAGACAATGAGTTAATAGGCAAATTTGTGGATTCAATCTTTCTTTTAGGAATGGGTATTGATTCTGAGATTATTGCATATACTTCTCGTGAAGACACAGGAGTGCCTGCTGGAGAAAGTATCCCGCAATTTATCCAAGACAACATTGCGTGCGCAGATATTGTTCTATTGATGATTTCTGATAACTACAAGGATAGTGAGGTCTGACTAAATGAGATGGGTGCAGCGTGGGCATTGAATAAGCATATTATTCAGATTTTACTACCAAACACATCATTTGAGAAATTAGGTTGGTTATGTTCATTGGATAAAGCCTTGAAAATAGATGATGCAGACTCAATAGATGGTCTCTGTGAAGTATTCACAGATAAACTAGATATAGGCATTAAGCTATCAGCATGGAATAGGAATAAGTTAGCATTTCTTTCTTATTGTTCAACGCATTCGCCATCACTTCACCCCGTCGTTATAGAGCCAGAAGTTGTGGCGGTTATGGAAGAAGATGCAGAAGAATTAGGTTTTCTAGACTACAGAGAGTTGGTGGAAGAGAATACAGGGGAAGTCTCTGCTATATGTTTCGTTTTGATAGATGCGATGTGTAAACATAATGATGCGCTTACAGTAAATGCTAAACGCTTACATAGTTGCACCAATACCTCTCAAGCTAAAGGTATTATGATATCTACAGCAAAGAGCATGAACGATTTGTCCGTTATATTTGAGACTAATACACCATTATTGAGAGCGTCATTCTTTAATATGATAGACAATGCAACTAAGATGAGGTCTCTTATTGTGTCTAATAGCGAAGAAAATATGCAGGATGAATATAATGATATTAGCACACTTCTAAAATCAATATCCGATGCAAAATCAGGTTGTACTGAGTTTAGGGATGCTATTGATACATTACCTAGGGCAGAAAAAACTATCAATAAGTCAAAGAAACGGTTATCGAATAGTTTAGCCAATATCATTGGTGTGTTGGATGAGTGCATCTCAAAAGGTCAAGAGTTGCTAAGGAGTATTTTGTAAAACGAAACACTACTAACTATGAAACTGCTATCTTTACATATAGATAAATACAAAAATCTATCTGGTGATTATGATTTTACCACTCAAGATGGGTATATTGCGTTAATTGGTGAGAATGGCTCAGGAAAGAGTAATTTATTGGAGGCTATCAGTTTGATATTTGGTAAATTATACAAAATATCAAACATTGAGGATATTGGTAAGTTTAGAATCCGTTATGAGATTGATGACACAGAGTATTCATATGGCAACATAGATGATGACGGCAATGATGTTGAATTGGAAGCGAATCTCAAGTTGCCATCATCCATTATTTCTTGCTATAGCGGTGAGGATATGAGATTATGGCATATGGTCTATGAAAATTACTATATGCAATATTTCAAAAAAGCCTTGCGAGATAAGACATTCTCCCCTAGGATAATGTATATAAACAAATATTGTTGGAAAATTGCTTTGATTGCGCTGTTATGTTCAGACAAAGAAGAGGTTAAAAGTTTCTTGAAAGATTGTTGTCATTTTAACGATATTACAGAAATCTCTATCAAATTTGCCGTTGATCCTGCAAAAAGAGCGATGTTTGTTGATCATTTGGCTTGTAGATGGTATGATACTATTAGCCAAAATGTAGATGAGAATGGAGAAATTAATGCTAATATATTTGCATCTACAGATATGACAACATATGGCGCTACTAACCAATATGCACCAAATTATGTTTTCCAATTTTTATATCTTTTGTCGCTCCCAAAGAAAGATACAGCGAAAAAACAAACAGTAGATAAACTAATTAATGATATAACAATTAATGTTAATGGAGTCAATTTTGAGGGTTTAAGCGAAGGTGAAAAGAAAATGATATTAATTGAGTGTATAACTCAAATTCTTGGCGATGAAAATTCTCTTGTATTGTTAGATGAACCAGACGCACACACCCATATAGCAAGAAAAAAAGATTTACTTGAAGCAATAGAAACTTTTGAGGGACAAACTATATTGACCACTCATTCGCCGGTGTTTGTAAATGATATATATAAACATCACAAAGATTGTTTATTTCATATAGAGAATGGTAAAATTATATCATCTCAATATATAAATGCATTAACACAACTGTCAGCTGGAGAAATAGATTATATTAATGGAACAATCGTGCTAAGTTCTAAGCGTTTGCTTATTACTGAAGGCCCTAACGATAAGAGGTATTTAGAAAAAGCTTTAGATATATTTTGCAATAAAGATGAGAAGTATAAAGCTCTGCGACAAATTGCTATCATTCCTAGTAATAGCGCAGGAAATGCTGACGCTTTTTATGAGCAGGTTTTAATGCCACAAATTGAAAAATACGATAAAATTGTTTTTATCTTTGATTATGATGAAGGGGGATATAATGGTTGGAAGAAAATTAGCGGAAAAGGTGAACCAAAATTAGAAGCATTATTTTATCAAGAAAATTATAGTATCAACCTTGATACTGTGAATGCACCTCAAAAGTCAAATTATATATTAGTAGAAGACTTTTTTGCTCCAAAATCGTATAAAAAAAAGATTGATGAAGTCCACCTTGAACGCAAAACGACTCATAAAGATTTTCGAACATTTACAACAAACATATCTTCTACCATAAAAACATATATTGAAAGCAATTACAAAAATTTTGCAGAAGACGATTATGATGGTTTTGGACCTATACTAGACAAATTGATAGATATATTTAGATTATAATCATATGGGCAAAACAGTAACTACATACTTAATTGATGGAGATCCAAAGGGGACTCAATACGCATTTATCAGCAATAAGATTTGCCAGATGTTTGTTGTACCACGCTCCAACCTCTCATATCTAAATACGCAAGAGAAGTTACAGAAGCCTGCATTTTATATTTTGCTAGGCGAGGATGAGGCGACAAAACCTCAGGCATATATTGGGGAAACGGAGAATTTCCGTGAGCGAGTGAAAGACCACGACAGCAAGAAAGCATTTTGGCAGAAAGCTCTCATATTTGTGTCAAAAGATGCCGATATGACCAAAGCAGATGTACAATATTTAGAACACAAGGCAATAGCCGAAGCAAAGAAAGCCAATGCGTTTGTATTGAGCGACAATAAGCAGACGCCAAAGGCTCCAAATTTGCCCGAATATCAGCAGGACTCAATGGATGAGTTCTTTGAGGATGTAAAGTTCCTTGCCTCATTCATAGGTTACAACATCTTTGAGGTATCGCAGCCAAAAGCAGAACATCTGTTCTATACTAAAGGGCGAGGTTGTGAAGCGAAGGGCTTCTATAGTTCCAATGGCTTTACGGTTTTGAAAGGCAGTGTTATTGCCAAAACTATGGTACCATCTTTCAACTGGAAAGAAAAACGTGAAAGCATGCTACATGAGTATGCCTCCATTGAAAATGATGAATTAGTAATGACCTCCGATAAAACTTTTCCGAGCCCAAGTACTGCAGCTGACTTCTGCATAGGCAGTAGCAATAATGGCTGGCTTGTGTGGAAAGATAAAGAAGGTAACACTTTGGATTCAGTTTACAGAAAACAATTGGAACTATGAACAAATATAGAGAACAGTTAAATAAATGTATTCAAGTTGTTGATAGCGTTCGTAATATGATTAATGTTCGACGGATTCCTAGCAACGCTATCAGTTATAATGACCTTTATAGTGCTTTATATCAATTAATTCCATTAATACCAGAAGAGTATCATATATTTAGAGACAGGTTGAGAGATAAGATACTACCTAACTTAAAAACATCGGATCTAATCTCGGTGAATCAATTTGGTCAACAACTAGTAACTCCTCAGAATGGTATTAACCCATACTCTTTTGGCGAAGTTATAGCAACTATTACATATCTAAATGGATCTAGCAATAATAATCCGTCGTCTATTTGGGAAAATATACACCCACAGATAATTACTGTTTCTAAAACTCGTTTTAATAATGAGCATTATGCGGATGCAGTAGAAGCTGCGTTTAAAGAAATAAACACGCGAGTAAAAAAAATATATAAAGATAGAACGTCGGTAGAGAAGGATGGCGCAAAATTAATGCAGGCTGCATTTTCTGTTCAGAATCCAATAATTAAACTTGGAGATATATCCACAGAAACAGGAACCAATATACAACAGGGATATATGGAAATGTTTGCTGGGGCAATGATTGGAATCAGAAATCCTCAAGCGCATAACAATCTGTTGATAACTAAAGATAATGCCATTAGAGAACTGCATTTTGCTAGTATGCTAATGTATAAGATAGATGATGAACTCGTTTAGTAATTAGATAGAATTCTTATGACCGAGACCAACCGCATAGAATATAAAAGAGAATTGACTCCTGAGCTTGATATTGAGAAGGAGGTAGTGGCGTTCCTTAATTACAAGGAGGGAGGATACATCTATATCGGCATTGATAAGGATGGCTCAACTGTGGGCGTGAATGATGTGGATGATTGTATGTTGAGGTTGAAAGACCGTATCAAGCATAACATTTCTCCGTCCGCTATGGGCCTGTTCGATATTGCCGAAGAGCAAAAGGATGGACGCTGCATAATCAAGGTTACGGTAGCGAGCGGAATAGAAAAACCATATTTCAAAACGAAGTATGGAATGACTCCACGAGGTGCGTATTTGCGTGTTGGAACATCGGCAGAGCCTATGCCACAGGAGCAAATTGACCGTTTGTTTGCTATGCGTACACGCAACTCTATCGGGCGCATTGTGTCAAATCGTCAGGATTTGAGTTTTGAACAGTTGCGTATCTACTACGATGAGCGAGGTATAAGGCTTAATGATAATTTCAAGCGTACACTGGAGTTGCTTACAGATGATGGCAAGTATAACTATGTGGCATATCTGTTGGCTGATGAGAATGGCAATTCAATCAAAGTGGCAAAGTATTCAAGTCTTGACCGTTGCGATCT
>JAFRZX010000051.1 GCA_017442315.1 Bacteroidales bacterium | reverse complement strand
GTAGTGCAGGGCACCGGAGCGGGCAAAAAAGCCAGCCAGCTCCTCAAAGCAAGCTGCGCGAGCTACGCCAAAGGGCTCGCTCCGCATGCTTTGTGCCGGTGATACAGAAAATAAAAAACAACCGGAATTTTCCGTTGAGCCCCTTTCTGAGCCCCGTTAAAGTAGTACAATTTCAAAAGCAAAACCCTCGTAGAAACATTCTACGAGGGTTTTGGGTGGTGTCACCGGGAATACTTTTGGGGTAAAATTCTGCGGAAGTCTTGGGGTGATTATTCAACTATATTATTGATATTCAATTATTTTGGATTTTATTCTCCAAAAGTGATATTTTGAAGTACAGAAAAATTAGGCACATATTAGGCACAACTCTAAAACTTTTATTATCTTTGTAATGCAATCAATAAATGTGCTTTTTATATGGCAACTTCATTCTTTATTCGTACGAAGAAGACAAGCGGTCTTGCTTCGGTTGGGGCCCGGATTCAGATTCCGGAGCAAAAAATTGACTGGCGTATTTCTACTGGTCTGCATGCCGACATCAAGAAGTGGAATGCTTCGAAGAAATCATCTTTGAGCATGAAGAATTATCGGGAGTCAGAGGACGGTGCTGTTCTTTGGCAGAAGCTTGATACCATTGCGGCCAGGATAGATGCTGCAGCAAAAATGGGGATTCTGACTTCTGATTACATGAAGGATATAATCGAGAATTGTGTTCTTGCTGAAGAGATTGCGTTGGAGCAGGAAAAGCAGGAGAAGGCGAACAAAATGACTCTGGTCAAGTACATTGATCGATATGTTGAGCAGTGCAAGTCTGGAGGCAGATCAACTTATCTTGGCGGTAATTTCTCTCCAAATACAATCAAGGCAATTAATGTTGCTGTCAAGAAGTTGAAGGATTTCTTTGAAACTTCAAAAAAGGAGTACGACTTCGAGGATGTAGATATGAATTTCTACAGAGAGTATAATGCCTATCTCAAGAGCATTGATTACAGCATCAATTCTATTGGTAAGGTGATGAGGACTCTTAAAACTTTGCTTAAGTGTGCCGAGGAAGATGGCTATCCGGTACACCCTGCCTATAAGGGTACTGCATTCAAGGCTACAAGGGTTAATGTTGATGCCATTTACCTGACGAGAGAAGATCTTAAAGCCATCTGCGAAGCCGATATTTCAGATATGTCGGCTGGGCATCAGTTGGCCAGAGATATTTTTATGATAGGAGTATGGACTGCTCAACGTGTTTCCGATTATAATAATCTTAGCAGGGAAAACATCAGGACTGAGGTTTTCAGGTCATCTGACGAAAACGGGAATGTCACTGAGAAGAATGTCATGACGATACACCTGACACAGCAGAAAGTCAAGAAGAAAGTTGTTATTCCTTGCTGTAGCGAGTTAAGGGAAATTCTTTCGAGATATCCCGAGCAATTACCGCATCTGGCTGATCAGAAGATTAATGATTACATGAAGGATATCGGAAGAAGAGCCGGTTTGACCGAACTTATTGAGGTTACCTCAACGAAAGGAGGAAACATTGTCAAGACAATGATTGAGAAATGCGAACTTATCCACACTCACACTGCACGACGTACCGGGGCCACTTTGATGTACCTGTCCGGAATGAATGTATATGACATCTGCAAGATTACTGGACATAGCAGTATCACAATGCTTGAGAAATATATCAAAGCTGATGGCCTTGAGACTGTCAAGAAGATGGCCGAGAATTACGATTACTTCAAATAATCCACCATGACTGACCGAGGTATGAATATACACATCTTACATGAGGCTGCCGACACATTGAAGTCGGCAACCTCGGTTTTGAGCAGATGTTGCCATGCTTTTGACATCATGGATGGAGAGTTCAGAAGAGTTCCGGGCATCAGATCTGCTAAAGTTGACCTCATGGAACGTTATCCAAAGATTGTTGCGGCATTAGAGGAGTGCAGTGGACTGTTCAGTTCCGAATGGAATGATATCAAGGAAAACGATGCAAAGCTACATGTTGTTTCGTTGTTCACACAAGCATACGATGCTTTCCGCAGTTTTGTGGTATGGCTGGATGATCTCTTCTATGAGCATCCAGCAAGGGCTTATGAACTATTCGGGCATGATAGGATTTCAGAGAGTCTAATAATTGTCCTGCATCGTTTTGATAAGGAATTCAGTTATTATTATGACTATGTTGATGGGCGCTGGGATGATGAAGGCGATCTCGAAGAAGAGGATTCTATTCTGTATCCAGGACTAAGCCAGGCTCTCGAGGGCCATATGTTTGGACTCAGCGACATTGCACTGGACATCCTGATAAAACATCAGCCGACTGTACTGAAAGGAACATGGTTCGGACCAAAGAATGAAGCGACGTATTTTGGAAAGCATTTCGGTTTGAGTTGTAGAGAAATGAATGATGCATTTACATTTCTTGGCAAAAACGGCAAAGAAGTCAAACTGAATTACAATTGGAATGACGATGATAAGGTTGACAGTCATTCTCCAATATATTTGGTACTTGAGAAGTTCAGGAGGGTTTGATATCAAACTTATGAGCCACTTTCGAGCCACTCTCCAATATTGAACGGTTTCCATTAGGAAGCCGTTTTTTCGTTGTCAACCACTCCAAGCCACTCAAAACCACATTTTTAGGATTTTTAATGTTGGATATCAGGCACTTACATTTGCTCATCAAACATTTCATTCAAATTCTAATCATATGGGAGAGTTACAGTTTTTAGAGAAGATGCTGGGTAATATCATTCGCCCCATCATCCGGGAAAGTGTTGAGGAGGTTATTCCGAAATACTTTGAAAAGAAAGTGCAGAGACGCTATTCGATCAAGGAGTTCTGTGAGAAGTTCGGTATTGCTGAGTCATCTTTCCACAATTGGGCTAATGCCAATGGCATCGAGAGGATAAAGGATGGCCATAACACTTACGTCGATGCGGACATTGTGGACGAGAAGGCCGCCAGAGGAGAGATCGGCAAGTATGTTCATCAGAAGAAAAAGAGGAGTCATAAACTATAATCTGTCAACTTATGGAAAAACTATTCTGCATTTTCCAAGAGGTCTGCGAGATTAATACAGTTTTGCCAGAAAGCATTGATGAGAGAATCGCATTATATGAGAAACATCTGCAGCACCCCATCGTAATGACTTTAGATGAATATCATGAATACTCACAATTATATCAGTCACACATTGAAAAAGCCAGACAATGCAGGGATGCTGATGCAAAGCACAGGATAATACGTTACGAATTTCCAGCAGTATGTTATAGTGCAACCCTTTGGAATCAGACTTTCGGGGTTTCAGAAGCAATCAAATTGCGTTGGTACAATTCCATCGTGGCGTTAGATATCAATAAAGAGCAGGCTCTTGAGTATATGATATTCAGGCTGAGTTCTTTTGACTTTGTACTATATGCCAGCGAGTCTGCTGACGGAAAAGATATAATCGTTCTTGTTTTGACTGACTGTCCATGTCCTTCTTCACACAAAGATTATTTCCTGGCATTGAAGTCTATATTTCAAGGAGCCGACCTTGCTGTCAGTGATAAAGGGATAGACTATATGATATTAAGACCGATTGGTTATAGTAAAGGTGCTTATATCAATTACGAATGTACCTGTTTTAAATTGATTAAAGATAATTCAGAGACTTATGATTGACAAGAAATATCAGGAAGAGGTAGCTGCTGAAAATCCTGTCGAGAGGTATTTCAAGGTGATGAGCGGTGCGGACTGGATGGCGGAGGCCAACAGTATGCCCCTTCGCAAGAAGTTAGCTGGCGATCTGTGGTTTGAGGGTGAGAATGCGGTTTTGTTTGCAGACACGAATGCCGGGAAGAGTATTCTTGCGGTTCAGATTGCGGATTCCATTTCACGTGGCGTGGCAATCGATCCTCTTGAACTGACCGCAACTGCGCAGCCGGTCATTTATTTCGATTTTGAGATGGAGGCTCCGCAGTTTAGTGCAAGGTACTCTGTCAACGGTCAGAATCCTTACCAATGGGACAGTAATTTCAATCGGGTCGAGATCAACGACGATGCTGATGTGCCTTCTGGGAATTATACCCATTTCATTTGCGATGCGATTGAATCCGTGATGAATGCCGTCGGTGCGAAGATTGGAATTATTGACAATATCACTTATTTGGGCGACGAACTTGAGAAGAGCAAAGCAGCTGCTCCGCTGATAAAGATGTTGAAGGCAATCAAAAAGAAGAACGGGTTTTCTTTTCTGATTCTTGCTCATACACCGAAACGGAACAATACGAAGCCCATCACGAAGAATGATTTGAGCGGTAGTAAGCAGATTATGAATCTGGTTGATTCCGCGTTTGCTATTGGAGACAGCAAGCAGGAGAATGGTCTTCATTACATCAAGCAGGTGAAGAGTCGCAATGCTAGGTATCAGTTTGACAAGGATAATGTTCTGGTGTGCAGGATTGTCAAGGAGGATAATTTCTTGAAGTTTGTGATTCAGGGAACTGCTCTTGAGCTTGATCATCTTGAGTCTGCAGAGCCTATGAACAGGGAGAAACTTTATGATCTTATCAAGAGGGAATATCCGAAGGGAAAGAGTGCCAGGAGTATTGCTGATCAGGCTGGATATAGTCACACCACGATTAATAAGATTGTTGCTGAATTGATAAGGAACGGACAACTAAAAGAGCGTGGAAATGGAAACTTGACAGAAATGCCATAGGTTCCGATGTTTCCACTGTTTCCAATAGTAAGGATGTGGAAACCTTGGAAAGTGTGAAAACTCTGTAAGTTTCCATTTTACATACTTTTCTAAAGCATTAAAGCGATGAACAGCAATTTTTTAAAATACAGATATACTCTGGAAACCTATGACCCAAACATTAAAAAGCATGTATGTCCGGCTTGTGGAAAAAGAAGCTTTGTGAGGTATATTGACGTGGAAACTGGTGAGTATGTTTCCACTGAGGTAGGAAGATGCGACAGGGAGCAGAAGTGCGGATATCATAAGAGGCCGAGGGATTTCTTCGACGAACATGGTGGAGGACCGAGAAAGGAGTATTTCTTTCCTAAAGTCAGAAGAAAAAGTATTCCGGAGGATCACTATTCGGTTGTTGCCGCACAACTGGCCAAAGATACCATGACCGCTTACGAGAGGAACAATCTGATGCTTTTTATCAAGGCTCGTTTGGGCAAGGATGCTTTACAGCATGTTATCTCGACTTATCGCATAGGCACATGCAGGTTCTGGCCAGGCTCAACGATCTTTTGGCAGCAGGACTGCGAAGGACGCTTCCGGACAGGAAAGATAATGCTTTATAACCGGGAGAACGGGCATAGGGTCAAGGATCCTGTCAGCAAGATCATGTGGGTTCATAAGTTGCCGATGTTTTCTGATTTTCATTTGAGGCAGTGTCTGTTTGGAGAACATCTGATAAAATGCTCTGACAAGCCGGTAGCCATCGTCGAGAGCGAGAAGACTGCAATAATTGCCAGTCTGTTCTTCCCAGATGCTATTTGGGTCGCTACGGGTGGATTGAATAATCTGCAGGGAGAAAAATTACAGTCTTTGAAAGGGCGTGAGATTATCCTCTTTCCTGATTTGGGAGCTGAGACGAAATGGATCATGCAGGCTGATGCTATCCCCTGCCTCAAGAATGCCAAGGTTTCCACCTGGCTTATGAAGCACAGTACGCAAGCACAGAAGGACGATGGGCTGGATATCGGGGATTGGCTGACCGGGTTGCCATCGGTGAAAAGTTTTCGGGTCCGGGATTTTTTGTAATGTTGATTTTTCTTAAATTTGCGGACTGCGACTCTAAAAGTTGCATAGACCGCACAAACAGATATTAAGATAATGGATATAAACAACTTAATAAGCGAATGTACAGCATATGACTATAAGTCGATGCTTGAAGAAAAGAAGCCTAAAAGTTGGCTGAAAAGTATCAGTGCTTTTGCTAACGGTCAGGGAGGCTCGCTGTTCTTCGGTATAGATGATAATGGAGAGATTATTGGTCTTGATGATGTACAGCACGTTAGTCAATCAATCAGCACAAGAATCCGCGACTTGATGGATCCCCTTCCAGATGTCGAGTTGATACCGCTTGAAGTTGAAGGTAAAAAGATTCTTCAAGTTAAAGTATCTTCCGGACATTACACGCCATACTATTATATCGGCGACGGACAACGCATGGCGTTTATTCGTGTGGGAGATGAGAGTCTTCCTGCTACTGCAGAACAAATGGTAAGGCTGGTTCTGAAAGGATCGAATAAGACCTATGATTCTTTGCTTACTGATTATCCTGCAGAGAAGAATACTTTTATAATCTTGGCCAACACCTTTGAGAAACGTACTACACTGAAATGGGATCAGAAGTTCCTTTTATCTTTTGGTCTGGTAACAGGCGAAGGATTTCTGACAAATGCCGGTGCGCTGTTTACCGATGATTGTCCTCTTTGGCAGTCTCGACTGTATTGCACAAGATGGTACGGAAAAGATAAAAGCGATGCAATCAATGATGCTGAGTTTACCGGGAATATCCTCCTTTTGCTTCGCGAAGCCATGAACTTCGTCAAATCAAACACTAAGAAGGGATGGGAGAAACTGCCAGATGGCCGCAAGAATAAACCCGAATACGCAGAACGTGCTGTGCTTGAGGCATTAGTAAATCACTTCATTCATCGCGACTACACTGTGATGGGCGGCGAAGTCCATCTTGACATTTATGATGATCGTCTCACCATAACAACGCCAGGAGGAATGTACAATGGTTCTTTGATTCAGGATCTTGACATCGCTGAAGTATCTTCTGATAGACGTAACCCTATTTTGGCAGATGTTATGGCACAGCTGGATTATATGGAGAAGCGAGGTAGTGGTCTTACAAGAATCTGTAACGAAACCAAAGCACTTGACGGATACAAAGATGAATTAAAGCCAGTATTCAAGTCCACTCCAACACAGTTTCAAACCATAATTTATGCTGCATCTAATGCATCAAATGTCGGAGAGAATGTCGGAGACATGTCGGAGAGTGAAATCACTGATAGACAGCAAAATATACTTAATCTTATTAAAGAGTCTCCGACAATGACAGCCAAGCAGATGTCGGAGAGGTTGTCGGTGACACAGCGTACCATAGAACGCGATATCGCTATTCTGAAAAAGAAGAACAGATTGAAACGTAACGGTAACGACTACGATGGTGAGTGGGTTATCATTTAAGCACGATTGCATATAACTTAAAAGCCCGCAGCGGAATGATGTGTGACCGTTGCGGGCTTCGTCTATAAGATTAGAGGTGAGAAAGGATTACTCACCCTCTACAGGTGTATCCTCGTCGAGTCTGACCAGGGTGAGCATTTCGCCGGATTTTTCGCCGGTTTTGGTGTTGACGAAGAAGTACTTCATGAAGACTTTTGGGGCGGCGGCGTTAGGGGCGCCGTGCTTGTTGTCGAAGTCTTCTTTGATGTCGTACTCTTCGCAGACTGCTTCGAGAGGC
>JAFRZX010000050.1 GCA_017442315.1 Bacteroidales bacterium | reverse complement strand
ATAATCCAACATCTCACGTGGAAACATCAACTTGACTAATGCTAAAAGTATTTTCTGTTCGTCTGTCATAACCTTTGTATTTATATATCCATACAAAGGTATCACTTATTTATCGAAACACATACTTTTGCACCTGAGCCATTCAAAGCCAGACTGACCCTGTATAAAAAGAAGATTCCTTATAATCGGCTGATTATAAGGAATCCTTCGGGGTGCCCAGTGGGATTCGAACCCACGACATTCAGAACCACAATCTGACGCTCTAACCAACTGAACTATGGGCACCATATTGGTTTGAGGTTTGCAAAGATACGCATAAAATCTAAAACTCCAATACTATGAATGAAAAAAATCTTTGTTGTCAGTGTTTTTGGCTGCAGAGATGTGGATTTTTATTCCATTGTTCATTCTATTTGGAGGTATCATGAATCTTTTTATGTATGTTTGCAGTACATAGTCAATCGAATTCATCATGACACGAGAAATTAAATTTTCCCTTGTTTATAGGGATATGTGGCAGTCTTCCGGAAAATATGTACCGAAGGTCGCTCAGTTGCAGGAAGTCGCACCAGCTATCATTGAAATGGGATGCTTCGATAGGGTTGAAACCAATGGAGGGGCCTTTGAACAGGTCAATCTGCTTTTTGGAGAGAACCCTAACAGAGCAGTACGTGAATGGACCCTTCCATTCAGGAAGGCCGGGATTCAGACCCATATGCTGGAGAGGGGACTTAATGCACTTCGGATGAATCCGGTACCTGCAGATGTGCGTGAACTGATGTACAAGGTCAAGAAAGCTCAAGGTACGGATATTTCACGTTCGTTCTGCGGACTGAATGACCACCGGAATCTCAGACTCAGTGTGGAGTATGCCAAGAAGGCAGGAATGATTTCTCAGGTGGCCTTGTCGATTACCAATTCACCGGTGCATACGGTTGAGTACTATATGGGTGTAGTGGATAAGGTTGTGGAGTATGGGTGTGATGAGATCTGTCTGAAGGATATGGCCGGCATAGGCCGTCCGACCTTTCTTGCCAGGCTTACTGCACTTATCAAGAAAAAATATCCCCACATAAAGGTCCAGTATCATGGTCATTGCGGCCCCGGATTCTCTCCGGCTTCTATGCTGGAGGTGGCACGTGCCGGTGCGGATTATCTTGATGTTGCTGTTGAGCCACTCTCATGGGGCAAGGTTCATCCTGATGTGATTACGATCAGAGAAATGCTGAAAGCTGACGGATTTAAGGTGAAGGATCTGAACATGGGTGCATATATGGAGGTGCGTGCTCTTACACAGAAGTTTATCGACGATTTCCTTGGATATTGGATAGATCCTAATAATTCCCATATGAGTTCTCTTCTTGTGGGATGCGGACTCCCTGGTGGCATGATGGGCTCGATGATGGCTGACCTGAAGGGGTTCCATGGGGCTATAAATGCATCTTTGCGTGCACAAGGCAAGACGGAACTCAGTCTCGACCAACTGATGGTCATGCTGTTCCAGGAAGTGGAATACGTGTGGCCTCGTCTTGGATATCCTCCTTTGGTCACACCTTTCAGCCAATATGTGAAGAATACGGCTTTGATGAACCTGATGTCTCTTCTGAAAGGACAGCCTCGCTGGAGTACGATAGACAAGGATACATGGAATATGATTCTTGGAAAAATGGGCAGACTTCCTGGTGAACTTGCTCCGGAAATCGTCGCTTTGGCTAAAGAAAAAGGACTCGAATTCTATACAGGCAACCCTCAGGATGCATTTCCTGATGAATTGGATAAGTTCCGTTCTATGATGAGGGATGAAAAATGGGAATGTGGACAGGATGATGAAGAATTGTTCGAGTTTGCTATGCATGAAAGACAGTATCGTGACTATAAGAACGGTGTGGCTAAAGAACGTTTCATCGCGGATCTTGAGGCGGCGCGTGCCAAGGCAGGTGCACCTGTCGTGATGGAAAGACCGGTTGTCGAGATCCCTAAGTTTGATGTAGAGGCTATAATCGGAAAATATCCGTCAGCAGTTCCGGTCCAGGCTCCTGTGAAAGGGCAGATGCTATGGCAGATAGATGTTGATGATGTGTCTTCTGCCCCTGTCGTCGGTATGAAAGTCGAGGCAGGCGTTCCTATGGGTTATGTGCAGACCTATTATGGCATTGAGGAAATTGTCCCTGCGATTTCCGGAAGAGTTGTGGCCGTATGCGCAAAACAAGGCGACAGCCTCGTCAAGAGTGAGATTGTCGCCTTCGTGCAGCAGTAATCAGTTCCTTAATCTGTTACGCCGTCCCGCAGCTGGGGATGCTGTCCTTGTATTGGTAGCATGCCTCCGGTATTATCTACTACTGCGGGATTTGTGTTTGTTTCGGCTGTAGGGAACCTGAGCAGCCACCATCCGTCATCTGCCGCCATGTTGAACCTGAAGGCTTCCGGAAAGTTGCTGCCGGAGTCGTGGAAACGTACCAGAGGTTTTGCCAGACGCCTGGTGTCCGGGTTTGCGAATCCTTCTCCCCAGAGTTCCACACGTCGCTGATACCAGATCTCATCTTCAAGTGTCCTCCCTCCTGCATCCGCAGAATATTCCGGATCGCGGTAGGATCTTACGAAGTCTTCCAGAATCTGACGTCCCCTGTCAGGATTGCCTGATCTGGCATATCCTTCTGCCTGTATGAGAATCATTTCCTCGACTCTCATGAATGGCCAGTCATCATCATTGTTGGTTCCGCCTATTGTCTTCATTCCGAACTTGACGTTTGTATAAGGCAGGAACGGCAGTTTTACATTATCTATTTCCAACAGTGATATATCTCTTCCGCTTGCTCCGTTCCAGCTGATGGTTTCCAGAAGCGGAGATTCGAGGTCTTCATCTACCCACCATCCCTTACGCACGTCGCTGTCCGGTATCTTGTTGAAGAGAAGATTGTTTATGCATGAGTATACTTGTGTTCCGGCAGAGTATCCGTCGCCAGAGAAAGAACGTATCCATGCACTTGAAGTTGCATAAATGTTTGTGAGAGCAAGATCTGTGGTCATATCATATCCCCATATCCAGTTATGTTCGTTTATGTCGTAGAATGATGGTACGGAAACCTCCTGCATTGATGCCGGAAGATAGCCTCCGGCAGCTATGGCAGCATCTGCTGCTGCCTCTTCCCATTTCCCCATATACAGGTAGGCACGAGCTCTGAGACCATGTGCAACCTGACTGTCAATCCTGCTTTTGTCCGGTCTTGTGTAATCCTTCAGACCTTCAATAGCTGTGTCCAGGTCTGAAAGTATGAGCTGATATACCTGGGCTAAGCTTGCTCTGGGGTTGTTGGTGAAGTCTTCGGTAGCTTCTGTGACTATTGGAACACATGGCAGGTCTGCTGCATCTTCATATCTGAACTGAAAATATGGAGCAAGAGTCAGATATGAAAACGCCCTTATTGCATGTGCCTGGGCTGTTTTGTGTCTGGACTCCGGGGTTTGTACAGATTCTGAATATGTCCTGATGACTTCATTAGCTGCAGCAATGGTATTGTATGGGGCGGCATAACGTATATAAGGATTGGCATAGTTTGCATTGCGGGATGTAAGGTATCCGCATGCAGAGAACCAGTTATATCCGCTGTTAGGCATGACAAGGTCTGCTGCTTCAATGTCGCCTGAAAAGGCTGCCATGATGAAGCCGAAGTCATCCGGCCTTCCATTACTTCCTCCGCCGTCTACACTTCCTGGTGCTCCTAACATGGTATACATGCCGTTGAATCTGGCCTCTCCCCTTGATTGGATATATCTGTTGGCAGTCTGTACCTGGTCTGAGAGCAGGTTGCTGCCTTCGGGAGCAAGATTGTCAAGGTCGCATGCTGCGACTGCCCCCGCGATTGCAATGAGTGAAAGTAATCTGATGTTATTCATCTTATCGCCTCCTGAATCTTTAGAAACTGTTTTTAGAATGTGATGGTTACTCCTGCAGTCAGAGTGCGCATTGCCGAATATGCTCCGCTGTTCAGGCCGGCTCCTGATGTGTATGAACCCAGTCCCATGGAATAGCGCGGATCCAAACCCTTTCTTGCTGATGCTACAGCCAGATTATCTCCGCTGAAGTATACACGCAGCTGTTCTACCCTTATCTTTGATGTCCAGCTGGAAGGAAGAGTGTAGCCTATGGTAATGTTGTTGATGCTGAGATAGTCAGAACTGATCATGAAGCAGTCAACGGCGCTTTGACCTATGCTTGTGTCTCCATCAAGACGTGGAATCCTGGTGTCTCTGTTGTCTGGTGTCCATGATTTGAGGACATCTTTATGCCATGCATATCCTACCGACGGATCAGTATGCATTAGTGCCTGATATGTGCCGTCATAATATCGTCCTCCAAGTTGGAATGAGAACTGTGCCGACAGGTCGAATCCGTATAACCTGAGTGCAGTGCCGAATCCTCCGTAAACCTTTGGAAGCACAGATCCGCATTCGAATTGGTCGGCATCGGCAAATACGTCGGTAGTCTTCAACACAGTGTTTCCGTTGTCGTCTTTTCCATTATAATAGAACAAGGCTTTTCCGCTTTCCGGATCAACTCCTGCATAGCGGTACATGTATGCCTCATATAATGAACCACCCACTTTATATATATAGTTGCTTCCGGTTATTCCTTCCGGTCCTACGCTTTCATCCAGCGAAAGTATGCGGTTGCGGTAGTGGCTCAGGTTCAGATTCCAGTTCCATTGTATGTTTCTGCTGTTGTATATCATGCCGTCAAATGCAGCCTCGAATCCGCTGTTCAGGATGGATCCTACGTTGACAGGATACTGGCCGGTAGGATTACCTGAGGATAAAGGAACGTCTTTGCTGTATAGAAGGTCTTCAGTCTTTCTTGCGAAATATTCTACACTTCCATTGAGCCGGCCTCCCAATATTTCAAAGTCAAAGCCTGCATTGAATGAGTGTGACGTCTCCCATGTGAGATCTTCATTTCCTTTATATGCCAGTACCAGTGCGTACTCTCCATTAGCTTCTTTGTAGGAATGGGTGTAGTTGTCTGCATATGGAAAGTATTTCTGTGCATATCCTGCGTTGGGATAGAGGTTATCATTGCCTTGTACTCCGTAGCTGGCTTTCAGCTTCAGCATGTTTATCCAGTTTATTCCGTTCATGAAATCTTCCTGGCTCATCAGCCATGCTGCTCCGATGCTTCCGAAGTCCCCCCATCTGTGCCCTTTAGCGAATCTTGATGAGGCATCCCGTCGGTATGATGCACTGATGAAGTATTTCTCTGAAAAGTTATACTGTGCCCTGGCAAGAAATCCTTGCGTCATATATTCTGCTGTGTACGAGGTTGTTACTTTTGCACTTGTTCCGTCTGCATTGCCGGTTTCTCCTATGAAAGGGCTGTACAGGTGATCGTTCTGCCCTTCCTGATGCTGTATCTGTAGACGATAGGCTTCGTATCCGGCCATGATTTCAAGGTGGTGGAGAGTATTATTGAAATCAGTCCTGTATTCGGCGAGTATCTGAGAATTGACTCCGAATAGTCTGTCGTGTGATACATGCGCTACTCCTTCTTTGGCACTCTCGCTTCCGAATTGACTGTATAATGCATTGTATCTGCTGTTTTCATTGTTAAGACCAATGTTGGCAGAGACTGACAGCCCTTTTACGGGTGATATTGTCATCCCTATCTTACCCATCACCGCATCGGTATAATTCTGCTTCTTGTTGACTTCGTTGTCACGTACGGCGTTTCCCATTATGTTCGGACGTATGAAGTTGGTCTGGTTGGAATCGTATACCTTCATGCCGTTTTCATACATAATGTTCCCTTGTGCGTCGCGTACATATAGCGGATATATCGGACCTATGCTGTTTGTAATATAGAATATGTTGCTTGAAGATCCGAAGACAGATGAATATGATGCCGTTTGCGAGTCGGTATGTGTATAGCTCATATTGGTGTACAGTTTCAGCCAGTCCTTAGCCTGATAGTCGGCATTGATGCGTGCCGTGTATCTTTTGAACCCGGAGTTGTTTACTATTCCTCCGTCATCCAGATATCCCGCACTCCCATAATATGAAAGCCTTTCCGTCGCCCCGCTTGCAGACAGGTTGTATTCCTGCCTGAATGAGTTGTGGAATGCTTCCTTGTACCAGTTGTCCGGTATGTAGTAATATTCACCGTCCGAGTAACCCAATACGGCAGATGGGTTCAGCTTGAAATCCCGTCCTATGAACTTCTCTCCTTCTGGGATGGTAAAGACCTGATATCCTAATCCTCCATTGTTCTGATCGAAAAGATAGGCATCTGCATATTCATATGCTTCCTCCTGTGACTTTCCAGCATATATCTGGGAGTTATACATCATTCTGTAGTGTGTTTCATAGTATAACGCAGGATCGGTAATGACATCATACTGAGGTATCAACCTGGAGTTGGAGCCAAGTTTTGCATCGAATCTGACCATTGCATTCTGGCCTTTCGAGCGTTTTGTGGTTATGAGTACCACTCCATTCGCACCTCTGGCTCCATAGATGGCACTGGCTGCGGCATCCTTGAGCACAGACATCGATTCGACATCGTTTGGGTTGATGTCTGAAATCGAACCGTCGTATGGCATGCCGTCAACGATATATAATGGCGAGTTGCTGGCACTCATGGACCCGATTCCGCGAATACGGATGGTAGCCTCATCTGAAGCCGGATCTCCGGAAGATGATATGACCTGCACTCCGGGTGCTGTTCCAGCCAAGGCAGACGTGACGTCTGTCATTACTCTGGATTCGATGGTTTCGGCATTTATCATTGATGCAGAGCCAGTGAATGAACTTCTGGTCGCAGTACCATATGCTACCACGATGGTCTCATCAATGAATTCTGTATCCGCTTCCATGGACACATCAATATATGAGCGTGAAGATACAGGAACTTCCCTGGTCCTGTAGCCTATGGATGAAAAGACCAGAGTGGCATCAGCCGGTGCAGATATGGTGTAGTATCCTTCCTGGTCCGAACTGACTCCTGTCATTGTGCCTTCAATATGGATTGAGACGAATGGTACCGGTTCTCCGGTGGAAGCATCTGTCACATTTCCGGAAATGGAGATGTTCTGTGCAAATGCGACAGAAGACATCATTACTGCAGCCATAGTGCAGATGTTTTGATGAATTGACAGCATTTTAAAATGTTTATTTGCATATTAAACCATAATCCGTCAGAACTGTATCTGGCGATATTTCCGGTGGTTCAGTATGTTAATAAACATGATAGTCGCAGCTGGATAAAACACTTATTGTGCCAAAGTCAGGGGCGGCAGACCATAATGATCTGCCGCCCCCTGATGTCGAGATGACGTGACTCGAACACGCGACCCCTACGTCCCGAACGTAGTGCGCTACCAACTGCGCTACATCTCGATTTTAATGAAAAAGTGGTAACCCTCAGTTGGATCACCACTTTCCAGCTATAAGAAAACCCTAAAAGGGAATTATGAAAGCTTGTTTATGTAAACTGCTATACCGCTTTTCAGGTTTGCAGCCTTGTTCTTGTGAATTACACCGATTTTGGCAAGCTTGTCAATCATTGCATATACCTTTGGTGCATTTGTCTCTGCTGCTGCCTTGTCGTTTGTATTGCGGATCGCACGGATTGCGTTCCTTGTAGTCTTTGCATAATATTTATTATGCAATCTGCGCCTCTCGCTCTGGCGATAGCGCTTGTCTGCTGAAGCGTGGTTTGCCATTGTTTTTATTTTTTATATTTTTTCGTAGTCGGTAGGGGAATCGAACCCCTCTTGCAAGAATGAAAATCTTGAGTCCTAACCGATAGACGAACCGACCATGCCGTCCACTTTTATCAAATGGGAGTGCAAAGGTAAGAAATGTTTTTCAACTGACAAAATATTTTTGTAAAATTCTTACCATCTCATGATTTATTCTTCTGTCTTTGCCCATTCAAATGAGTATAACACAGACTCAACCTGCCTCAGGTAATGTCTCTTGTCATACTTCGGTGCATATACGAAAGCTTCCATCACTATGATCTCTTTTCCGTCAGGACTGTAGAAAGCATGTGCAACGAACGGCCCTCCCATGAAATCATTGTGAACCTCCCATAGTCCTCTGATTTCAGCGAATTCATGACCTTTGTAGCGCATGTATTTCACAGATGGCTTGATTATCGGACTTATTGTCATGTAGGTGTTTTCAAACATGCCGGGAACATTCTGCTTCAGGATCTCCTCGTTCGCTCTCAGAAGATTTTCCGGGTCCATCATTTCTACCCCTTCTTCAGTAGGATACTTATATATGAGTATGCTTTGCTGAGTGAACTGGGTGTCATATGTTATCCAGATGAAATCGTCAGTCTTTTTCTTGAGCTGGTATCCGGAAGGAAAGTGAGGGGAACCGCCAACCATTTCAGTTACGACAGGTGCGAGTTTCAGCTCTTCATATTTCTTTGCATTTCTTATTACACGGTCTCTTTCGGCCTGTTCCAGCATAGCAGCTATCTTTGAACCGTTCTCCTGGATCAGCATGACTGCAGAGTCGCTGTCTATTGCATTTACGTAGATTACACATTGAGGGGCGGCCCATACATCGTTACGGAAGACAACTCCAGGTTCTTTTACAGTGTTGCTTATGTTGATGACGATAATGTTTCTGTGAAGTTGGAAAATGTTGGTGAATCCGCTAGGAATCACATTCACAAGGGTATAAAGGGGTTCTCTTTGCGGAAGAAACGGGCAGTCGCATGCTAATGTGTCGCGGAGGGTATTGCCTACTGCGCCTTCCCAATAGTTCTTGTCTATTACGACAACAACTTCACCGGCCTTCCCGCTTATATTCGGCAAGAGCGCTTTTTTTCTTTTTTCTTCGCTGCAGGATATGAGCAGTATGATTGCGAGTGCAGCGGATAGATACTTCATGAATCGTTTCATGGCATTATTGGTTATATGGGTTTATCTGAAAAGTCCGGCTATATCGTTGCCGAATGCAAGGAACATGAGCCCGAAGATAAGCAGCATGCCGACAATCTGGGCTGCATACAGAAAATTGTCACTAGGTTTTCGGCCTGTCACCATTTCGTATAGGGTGAATATTATATGTCCTCCGTCTAAAGCAGGGACAGGAAGCAGGTTCATGACACCCAGCATTACAGACAGCATGGCGATTATGTTCAGAAACATCTGCCAGTTCCATCTGGTAGGGAATATCTTGCCTATGGCAATGAAGCTGCCTACGGACTTATATGCTTCTGTGCTTGGAGTTGCAACTAATCTCAGGTCCATCAGATAGTCTCCTATAGATGAAAATGTCTTCCTGCATCCTGCCGGTATGGCAGATAGAAATGAGTATTCTTTCTTCACAGGTTCTTTGACGGAAATATAAACTCCCAGCCTGCCGGTGCTATCTACCTGTAGAGGTATCGACAGGGTATCGGCCCCTCTTTTGATGGAACATTCCATAAGTTCGCCTGCATGACTTTCCAGAACAGGCCATGCATCCTGGACATATTCGATGGCGGTTCCGCCTACGGTTAAGATCCTGTCTCCGTCTGCCAGTCCTTTACCGAAGTTCGGGGAATCTTCACCGATGCTTTTCACTACAAACGGTACGGCCAGAGAAAACATTCCAGGGGAGTTCAGAACCTTTCCTATCATTCTCTGGTCTATATATATGTCTAATGTGTCTTTCCCTCTGACAACAGTTGCCTTTCCTGCTTTCTGTCTGGCCATGTCCGCCTGAAGCATGTAGAAATCAGTAGGTTGATAATCATCAAATCTTATGATGCGGTCTCCGTTTCTGAATCCCATTTCGTATGCCAGTCCGTTCACATATATCTGGCTGTCTTCATTGCTTACATATGTCTCTCCCCAGTGCGACAGGATGAAACTGTATGTTATTATTGCAAGAATGAAGTTGAAAATTACTCCACCGGCCATGACCAGAAGTCTCTGCCATGCAGGTTTTGATCGGAATTCCCATGGTTGAGCCTCGCTTTTCAAGTGTTCGGTGTCCATTGACTCATCTATCATTCCTGCTATTTTGCAATATCCTCCCAAAGGAAGCCATCCGATGCCATATTCAGTTTCGGAGCCCTTCGGCTTGAACTTGAACAGACTGAAACCGCCTGCATCGAAAAAAAGATAGAACTTGTCTACCCTGATTTTGAATATCTTTGCAAAAGTGAAGTGACCCAATTCGTGGACGAGAATGAGCACTGCCAGAGCTATTATAAGTTGGATTATTCTTATAAGTACAGTCATTTCCTGTTTCTAAATTGATCTGTTTCGTATGATATCGGCTGCCATGGCCAATGTACGGGTATTTGTCCCGAATATCGTGTCAAGGTCGGGATCTGCTACAAAATCCGCACCGTTCAGACATTCCTCTACTATGCCGGTGATGTCATAAAATCCTATTTTTTCCTGCAGAAAGGCAGCAACTGCAGCTTCATTTGCCGCATTCATTACGCATGGCATGTTTCCTCCTTTTCTCAAAGCATCATATGCAAGTACGAGTGCTGGAAACTTTTCCGGGTCCGGTGCGTGGAAGGATAGATTCCCCAATTCGGAGAAGTTGAGCTTCCTGTTGTCAAGAGGCAGCCTGAACGGAAAACTGAAAGCGAACTGTATTGCCTCCCTCATGTCAGGATGCCCCATTTGTGCTATGACTGACCCGTCAGCATATTCTATCATCGAGTGTATGATCGATTCCGGATGAACTACAACATTTATTCTGTCGCCTTCTGTGTCGAAAAGCCATCGTGCCTCAATTATTTCCAGGCCTTTGTTCATCATTGTTGCTGAATCAATGGTAATCTTGCTTCCCATGCTCCAGTTCGGATGATTGAGCGCCTGAGCTTTTGTCGCCTTGGATATTTCCTCTTTTGTCCATGTCCTGAACGGACCTCCGGATGCTGTCAGGTGGATCTTTTCTATCGGGGCTCCGGCAGATCCCATCAGACATTGGAAAATAGCGGAATGTTCCGAATCGACAGGGAGTATGTGTGCGTTGAACTCCTTTGCAAGAGCCATGACGATGTGTCCGGCAGCAACAAGGGTCTCTTTGTTGGCCAGAGCTATGGTCTTTCCTGCCTTGACAGCGGCTATGGTGGATTCCAGCCCGCTGAAGCCGACCATTGATGTCAGGACAATATCAATGTTGTCACCGGTGACAAGGTCACATACGGACTGCATGCCAGAAAAGACCTTTATGTATTGTGGCTGAAGAGCCTCTGCCACTTCATTATATTTGTCTTCGTTGCAGATCACTACTGCGTTGGCGTTGAATTCCAGAGCCTGGCTGATCAGCAGTCCGCTGCTGTTGTTCGCTGTCAGCAGTTCAACCTCAAACAGATCTCTGTGCTGCCTTATTACGTCCAGCGCTTGTCTTCCGATGGATCCGGTAGATCCCAATATGGCTATTCTTCTTTTTTCCATGAATTCCTAGAAGTTTATGTATTTTGCTGGATCTAGGCTTTCACCTTTATGCCAGAGCTCGAAGTGGAGGTGCTCTCCGGTAGATAGTCCGCCGGTGTTCCCGACAATTGCAATAGGGGAGCCTGCTGTAACCTTGTCTCCTGTCTGTTTGAGCAGTTTCTGATTGTGCTTGTATATGGAGATTATGTCTCCGTCATGCTGTATCTGTATGGTGTGACCTGCATCTTCACTCCAGCCTGAATATATTACGGTTCCGTCCAGTACAGCCTTGACTACAGATCCAGCCGGAGCCGTTATGTCTATGTATGGATGTATTACCGGATCGTATTTCTGTGATATTACGCCTTTGACAGGGGTGAAGAACAACATCCCTTCAATCGGAAGGTTTCTCCTTTCCCTGGCTGAAATGTCGAACTGTTCTTCCTCTTTGACCTGATCCCTCAGGAGGGAATCCTGCTTGAGCAGGTTGGCTGCCTCTCCTTTGGTGCGGGAGGTGTTTCTGATTGAGTTTATCAGACTGTCTATTTTTATAGGTTCCTGTCCGTCGATTACTCGTTTCAGGTTCTCTGAGTATAATTCCCATCTGTAAATCACGCTGGCCAGGGAATCAGCTTTCAGTGCATTCTGTATGGCTGCTCTCTGTGACCGCGCATCAGGATATCCTGGTATGAATGTCTTGGCTGGCGTGTATGCTATTATGAGGAATACACAAGTGCAGATTACGAACAGTGTGCTGAAAATGGCAATGAATGCCGATATGCGTGTGAAGTGAACCGTGAACAGCTGCTTGTGTGTCTTGTCGTCTATTATTGCAAGGCGGAAAAATGTCGTCTTCTGCTCTTTATTGCTGCTTTTGCTCATATTTGCTTTTTTTGGTTAACTTTGCACCCGTATGGACAGAATCATCGGCATAGATTATGGCAGGAAACGGGTCGGAGTCGCAGTAAGCGATCCTCTCGGTATCTTTGCATCTGCCTTGGATACAGTACATTCTGCAAAGATAATAGAATATCTTGAAAACTATGCTGAAAAAGAGCATGTCGTTCGCTTTGTGGTCGGATGGCCTACAAACATGAACGGGGAAATGTCGGAGGCTGCAAGTGATGTCAAGGCATTTCTGAACAGACTTGCAAAGGTCTTTCCGGATATTCCTGTCACGTTGGAGGATGAACGTTTTACGTCCGTGCTTGCGCATAGGGCGATGATCGACGGGGGGATGAAGAAGCAGGACAGGATGAAGAAGGAGTCCGTAGACAAGATAAGTGCGGCCATCATTCTGCAAAGTTATCTTGACAGGAACCGGTGATAATGATTTTGAGAAAAACGATAAGATTATGATATTGCCTATTTATTTATATGGCTCTGATGTTCTCAGAAAAGAGAATGCTGAAGCTGACCTCAATGATAGAGAGACTCTTCTCAAGCTTATTGAGGATATGAAAGAGACCCTGAAGGTCGCTGACGGGTGCGGACTTGCTGCTCCTCAGGTTGGCGTGAATCTGCGCGTGGTCATAGTTGACGGACGCGAACTTACTGAAACCTACGATTATCTTAAGGATTTTTTCCGTGTTATGATAAATCCTGTAGTTCTGGAAGAGAGTGAAGAAAAATGTGAGTTCTCTGAAGGCTGCCTCAGTGTACCTGGCATATATGCAGAGGTTACGCGTCCTTCAAGAATCAAAGTGGAATACTATAATGAAAATCTGGAGAAGGTTGTTGAGGAATTTGACCGTTTTGCATGCAGGATGGTTCAGCATGAACTTTCCCATCTTGAAGGCAACCTGTTTGTCGACAACGTTTCCCCTATACGCCGCAAGATGATTGCCCGCAAGCTGCTTGCAATCTCAAAAGGTGCAGTGCAGACAAGATACAAGTCGAAAAGATAGTAACCCTCTCATTCCTGTCTTGAATGGGAGTCTAAAAACAATTTCATGTTATGGGAGCATTTCATGCATATGATATAAGAGGAATCTACAATGTGGATTTCAATAAGGATATAGCTTATAAGGTGGGATTCTTTATCCCGGAACTTCTTTCAGCTGATAAGGTTCTGGTCGGAAGAGATGCCAGAGTCTCGTCTGATGAGATACACGAATATCTTGTCAAGGGAATAACAGATGCAGGTGCAGATGTGTTTGATATAGGACTCAGCACAACACCTATGGTATATTTTGCCACTGCCAGATATGGCTTCAAGGCTTCGGTGCAGATAACGGCATCGCATAATCCTGCCGAATATAACGGCATGAAGGTTTCGCGTGAAAATGCTCTTCCTGTAGGTCTGGATACCGGATTGGGACAGATCCGTGATTGGATAGAGGACGGAAGGGAGTGCGTGCCGGCAGAAGTGAAGGGGCAGGTGCACCATAAAGACATAAGAAAGGATTATCTTGATTTCCTGCTGAAATATAAGGACGATTGGTCAGGATTGAAGATTGCAATGGATGTTTCAAACGGCATGGCATCGCTTTTTGTCAGGGATATATTCGGTGATACACCTTCTTATATATATGAAGAACTTGACGGAAGGTTCCCTAACCATGAGCCTAATCCTCTTGTTCAGGAAAATGTTGAGGATCTGAAGAAGCTGGTGAGGGAAACTGGTGCTGACATAGGTGTTATATTTGATGGAGATGCAGACCGTGTGATGTTTGTGGATGAAAACAGCCGTTTTATCTCTCCTGACCTCATGATAGCTGTACTTGGTCATTATTTCCTTGAAAAAAGAGGAGAAAAAGGATATGTGCATCAGGATATCAGAAGTTCCAAAGCTGTTGGAGAGTATCTGGCGCCTATGGGAGGTGTCATGAATACATGGAGGGTCGGCAGGGCTTATGCTGCTCTCAAGTTAAGGGAACTTGACGGCGTGTTTGGTGGAGAACTGGCAGGACATTATTATTTCCGCGATTTCTTCTATTCTGACAGCGGCCTTCTGGCTGCCATACTCATTATAAATGTAGTGGCTGAAATGAAAGCCAAGGGCATTTCTCTCAGCCAGCTGATTGCGCGTATCGAAAAGTATCAGAATTCTGGCGAAATAAACTTCCGTGTGGAAGACAAGAAAGGGGCGATGGATGCAGTCCGTGATTTCTTCATGTCCGTGGAAAAACCTTCTGCTTATATGGATTTTGATGGATACCGTGTGGAGTTTCCTCAGTGGTGGTTTAATATAAGGCCTTCAAATACAGAACCTTATCTTAGATTTTTGTGCGAAGCTACTTCTAAGGAACTTCTTGATGAGAAGGTGGCTAAGGTGAAAGAAATCCTTACAAAAGAATTCGGAGCTGAATAATGGGGCATATGTCTTTATCTGAAGGTTCCTTGCGTGTGCTCTTTTGTGTGCTCATGTTTTCCGTCACATCTGTGGCAGTCGCATCCGTACCATATAGGATTGATACATCCGGTACTCATCTGCTTGTTCCAAGGCCGGCTCTTCAGCCGGTGAAGTCTTTGCAGATTTCTCCATCTGATCCGGTGGATACTTTGGATACTGTAAATGAACACATAAAAGTTATCCTCTATGGTGACAACACCTGGCAGTATTATAAGACACCGGGATTCATGCGTTCGCCCCAGATCTTTGAAGAATGCTGGGAAAACAGCGGTACAAATCCATATGGGGTGGAACTGAAGGATCTGCCGGACAAGTGGTCCATATGGTGTGTGGATAGTCTGGACCAGTACCGTTGTCCATATCAGGGCAAGGTTCATTACAGAGGTAAGTTCGGAATGCGCAGAGGAAGACGTCATCAGGGGGTTGACCTTCCTTTGAATGCGGGAACTCCTGTGTATGCTGCGTTTAGCGGAAAAGTCAGGATTTCAAAATATTGGGGAGCATTCGGCAACCTTGTTGTCATAAGGCATGAGAACGGAATAGAGACCTTTTATGCCCATCTGTCGAAGCGGTTGGTTGAGGCAGGGGATTGGGTCAATGCCGGTGACGTGGTAGGTACCGGAGGTTCTACCGGGCGTTCTACCGGACCTCATCTTCATTTTGAGACCAGGTACAAGGGATTCGCTTTTGATCCTCAGTGGCTTATAGATTTTGAGACCGGTGAGCTCCGTCACAGGCTTTTTGTGTTGAAGAAGAAATATTTCAACATATACAGTAACTATGAGCAGGACTTTGAGGATGAATTGAAGAATGAGGAGGAAGACAAGGCGGAGGATGCAGAAAAGGCTGCAATGAAATGGCATACCATCAAGTCAGGCGATACTCTTTATCGGTTGTCACGAATGTATGGTACGTCTGTATCTGCAATCTGCAAGCTCAACGGCATAAATCAGAATACAACTCTCAAGATAGGCCGTAAGATAAGGGTCAGATAATCTCAAGGAGGTAATAGATAAATGACATGAACCCTGAAAGTTAACGGAGACTTTCAGGGTTCATGTCATTTCTTCAGGCGGTTTCTTACTCCCACTCGATTGTTGCAGATGGTTTTGGAGAGAGATCGTAACATACTCTGTTGATCATAGGGACTTCTGTGAGGATTCTGTCTGTAATCCTCATGAGAACCGGCCATTCGATCTGCTCTATGCTTGCTGTCATTGCATCAATTGTATTGACAGCCCTTATGATTACCGGCCAGTCATATGATCGTGCATTGTTTCGTACTCCCACTGATTTGAAATCAGGAACAACTGTGAAGTACTGCCATACCTTCTTGTCCAGTCCAGCCTTTGCGAACTCCTCACGGAGAATGGCGTCTGACTCACGGAGAGCTTCAAGACGGTCTCTTGTGATCGCTCCGAGGCAACGTACACCGAGACCTGGTCCTGGGAACGGCTGGCGGTAAACCATTTCGTATGGGAGGCCGAGCTCTATTCCGCATGCACGTACCTCATCCTTGAATAGCTGCTTCAGAGGTTCTACCAGTTCAAACTGCAGGTCTTCAGGAAGACCTCCGACATTATGGTGTGATTTTACCATCTTTGCGGTCTTGGTGCCACTTTCCACTATATCTGGATATATTGTGCCTTGTCCCAGGAAATCGATACCGTCAAGTTTGCGTGCCTCTTCTTCAAATACGCGGATGAATTCGCTTCCGATTATCTTTCTTTTTTGCTCCGGATCAGCTACTCCTGCAAGCTTGCCGAGGAAACGGTCTGTTGCATCTACATATATTAAGTTTGCGGACAATTGATTTCTGAAAACTTCTATGACGTTTTCAGATTCACCCTTGCGCATCAGGCCGTGATTCACATGTACGCATACGAGTCTGTCCCCGATAGCTTTCAGGAGAAGTGCTGCTACTACAGAACTGTCGACGCCTCCTGAAAGGGCTAGAAGAACTTTCTTGTCTCCAACCTGCTTGCGTACAAGCTCTATCTGGTCTGCAACGAAGTTCTTCATGTTCCAGTTTGCTTCGGCTTTGCAAGTGTCGAATACGAATCCTCTGACAGCTTCTTTTATAGAGTCTTCATCATTGCTGAACTGAGCGAGTCTGGTTTCGCAAAGAGCCTTTTCATGTCCGGCTGCCATGATAGGGAAGCCAGCTTCATAGATTTCAGGAAGAATATCGATTGCAACTCCGTCGATTACATTGTTCGGGCCACCGTTGATGATGATGCCTTTTACATTCGGCAGTGCCTTGAGTTCCGCTGCGGTGATGTCGTGAGGATAGATTTCGCTGTATACTCCAAGTGCGCGGATTGCCCTGGCTACCACTGTGTTTTCGTGACTTCCAAGGTCCAGAATTACAATCATGTCCTGTTTCATATTTCTAATATAGTTTAAAGTTTGTCGTTGTGTTCGTCTGTCTCTTTGTGTGAGTGTCGTGCAGGCATATGAAACTCCACGTTACCCACCTCCTAAATCCTCCTCCTCAGGATGAGGACTTTCTATCGCTTCGCTCCACTTCTATATGGCCAATAGTTTAAAGTTTGTCGTTGT
>JAFRZX010000049.1 GCA_017442315.1 Bacteroidales bacterium | reverse complement strand
CGTCGTTCCATCCACGATTGCCTGATAGCCCCTGACGGTATTCTTATACTGCATGGCGCTATCTGCAGCGAAATTTTCACCGTAGTAATTGTCAGCAGAAAATCTGCCACCTTCATATGTGACACAGCCTATGGGATATACATTCTCAATCACCGCAGCGTAGACCGGAACCAGAGCAGCTGCGCCATCAAGCACAGGAAGATGATCTGTAAGTTTCAATGAGGCTTCCATCTTCGGAAGTTTTGAACTATCCTCATGCGGAAGGTAGCTTCCAACATCGATCATTTGTGCCTGTGTGGCCCCACTGAAATTGTTTGACAGCCTACGGGTCAGCAGTTGATACATACTGATATTGAACAATGCAAACAGCACCACTATAGCTGCCAGCGCAGCCATTTGCCTTTTCAGCTTCATTTACGGCCACAGCTCCTTCCCTATGAAATAGATGATGGAGCAATGCTGATAGGCATAGATGGCATAAGCAAAATGGGCGATGGTGACAACAAGGCATATGCCAATCACCGATAAGAGAACGATGGAAAAGGTTCGTTCCTTCATGGGCCACCTCACATGAATGCTATTGCTGTATACAGAAGGACGATAATGCCAATGACCATCGCTACGAGTATTCCGGCGATGATACCCCAGACAATCAAAGC
Organism: Bacteroidales bacterium; assembly: GCA_017442315.1. Classification (GTDB taxonomy): domain Bacteria; phylum Bacteroidota; class Bacteroidia; order Bacteroidales; family UBA932; genus Cryptobacteroides. Next base: position 1,780 of record JAFRZX010000049.1, on the reverse strand, counting down.
GGTTTTCCTTTTCTTCAGCTCATCTGCAGCGTATGTGCCGGGGGAAAGTTTGTTTTTCTTCTTCGCAGAAAAATATCGGCAGAGACTGACCACAAATGCAATGAGTGCGGCGGTCGGAATAGCAAAGAACAGAAAAATGAAATACGGAAGGCTTGATTTGGTCATATGAACATCTCCTTATTGTCAATACTCAAACATCAGAGGTATCATATCTGCTGAAAAAGCGTTTTTCCGTGGCTTGATCTTCACTCTGTTGGCACTTAACTGAATTTCTCCAAGATAGTCCAACGTGATTGCTTCCGGTAAATCAGCTTCAAGTAACAGCGTCCCATTCAGATCCCATACTCTGAGCAATGGAGAATAACAGCAGGTGTCACGGTAACGCAGATAAATGATAGCGTGTCGATTGGTGCTTCGTTTCTCCTTGAATTCCATCAGCATATCTTCTCCAAGCTCGACGGCATGATGAATACATTCAAGGATGCGATCAGCACCGAAACAGTCGTTTGCATAGCATGAAACAAGCACATTGCTAATCGTGTCAAGCAGATATGCGTACTGATTGGCGTTATCAAGGTGATCGTATACATCTTGCTTTACCCGAACAAAGCATTTCCTGTACCAAGGATGATAGCGATCCACCTCTTGCGAAAGGGTAAAGCCCTCTACCGTGTCACATGGTATGAAGACAATATACAGATGGTCGTAATCTCCCATGGAGAATCCTTGCTCTCGTAGTTTCATAGCAATGCGGAACACCGTAGCAGTCAGCTTTTTGTCAGCGAACAAACACAGTGAATAGGCTTCGGACTCACTGAGCTGATCGCCCCTATATAGACGAAGGTCCTTAATCGTAGTTCGCATGGTTTCATTGCTCTCCTGACACGATGGTTGCCGCGCGCGTACCTTCCACAAAAAACAAAGTATCTACTACATGCCCTTGTAAATCAAGAATCGTGACATTACAATACTCATCAGTCGCAAAAAGGTGATCGCCGCCAAAGTAAAAGAAGCCGTTGTATATTCCATCATGAACTTTTTCTATCGTATAATCCGTCAGGCTGATACGATATGTTCCTTCTTTATCATCATTTTCATATCGCTCCAGCAGGATGCCATTATAGCCCTGATACCTTTTGACAGACAAGTAGGCATAGTCATCTACGACAGTGACGGCGCTGACTGAAGACATGCAAGGAATCTCAAACAGACAGGCGACTTCTTCGTACGAACGCACATGATAAAGCAGATGCGAATTTCCTTCGTTATGGATAAGAAAGCCTTGCTTACATGGTAAAGCCACCCTTGTTTTTGCAGCCTCAAAGCTGATCTCTCGATCTGCGTTGCGGGCATCTGAAACAAAAACCTGCTCTACGGCCTTTGGACCTTTCACAGCCAGGTAATATCGAAGATCACCGTTACTGTATGCCATCTGTTCAGAGGTAGCTGAAACAACCGCCCCTTTGAGAACATGAATGAAATGTGATTCTTCCTTATCGTCATGCGAAACCACGGGAATATAGAAGGATCCATTCTCAACGGCAACGGTGGTTTCATGCCAGTAAGCCTCGCCTGAGTAAAGCAATGCCTCCGTTTTGGAAGCTATATTGTAACAATACAGTTTATCTACTGAGTTGCCCTTACCCCAATAATAGAGAAACCGATCATCGGCACCGACAACTTGTACAGCTGAGCCGTTTCCGAGTTTAGAAAGCTTCTTGATACCATCAGTCTCTAATAAGCACAGCCATCCATTGTACTTCGTCATCTTGGTTGAATG
>JAFRZX010000048.1 GCA_017442315.1 Bacteroidales bacterium | reverse complement strand
GGCATTTTTCATGCTATTTTATCTGTAACTATTTTGTGGCTGAAGACTATATAGATTTAGAGCCAGTATAAATGGATTTTGCTTCAGAATACAAAAGAAATAGGAACTATTAATGGATGTGTGATTGCAGTATTTGTCTAACCTTCAGTTTATTACGTTACATGCTATTGAATAGTTCCTATTTAAGTCAAGTTCCCATAATAATCATAACAAGAAGGTTCCTATTTACATTATGTTAACTTACCGGGCTACTCTATAAATATATACGAATTTAAGCTGCTGATAATGTGCTATTTAAACAATTATCGTCATCCCCGACCTGATCGGGGATCTAATGCGCGGGATTTATCGTCATCTAAAGTGATTTTAACGTCATCCCCGACCTGATTGGGAATCTAATGCGCGGGATTTATCGTCATCTAAAGTGATTTTAACGTCATCCCCGACCTGATCGGGGATCTAATGCAAAGTTAAAGATATAATAGATGCCCGGTCAGGCCGGGCATGACGTATGACTGCCGATGATATTTTTCATTGTTTTTAATTCAATATCATTTATTTATCCTATCTTTGCATCAATTTTAATCAAAACTATCACTATGTACAAAAATGCTTTGCGATACCTGATGGCGGTGTCTTCAGGTATTTTGTCGCTTGTATCAGTATCATGTGTCAATGAAGAATATGACCTGTCCAAGGATATCGACATGGAAATGACGGTTCTTCGTAACACATCTGTACCTGTTGGAAGCGCAGGACGGATTTCTGTCGATGAATTTCTTGCTTTGGACGAGAATGAATCCCTTATATCAAAGGATCAGAATGGTAATCTTTACTTCCGTTTTGCTCAGGAGGACCCGGAATTCCATTCTGTGAGTGTTCCTTCCTGGACTTTTCATGCTGATGAAAAATCCAATACTGTTGAATCACAGGTCCCTGAATTCTATATTCCATATGATAATACACCTGAGTCTGAAAATGCATGGATTCTTGCCGAGACTCCTGTAGATATTCCAGTGATCAAGTTTGATATAATTCTTGATCAGGAAGACATACCTGCAGAAGTACATGACATCAGGTATGCATCCGTCAACGGAGAACTGGTGGCTACCGTAAGGTACAGGTCTTCTCAGAATAAGGTGAAGATGATATGGCTTGATGAAGGTGCCTCATTTAGTTTTCCTGATTGGCTGGTACTTGGCCAGATGCCTGATGGTCTGCAATATGATGGAGACCATGTCTATACATCACATAGCCTTATGATAGATACGGAGGAACACCCTATCCATATACCAATCGTTGGCATAGATTTTACAAAATTACCTGAAGGACAGGGCGTTGTGGAACCTGGAAAACTTCATGTTGAAGCCCATGTGGAATTTATGGGAAAAGTTCATCTCGACAGAGACCAAATAGTGGAGGGAGGTTATTTCGCTCCAGTATTTACTGCAACCATGGAACTGTCAGAACTTCATATAAACCATGTGGAAGTAATGGTTCTTCCTGAACTGGATATTGAATCTTCTTCCGTAGAAATAGATGATGTTCCGGACTTTCTGCGCGGTGAAAACGTTTGTCTGGATCTTGCTGATTTCTGGCTTAACATGAACATAAGGAATACCTCTCCTTTGAACGGTCATTTCAATGCTGTCATTGTTACTCAGAAAGACGGAGCCGATATCGCGGAAATACCTTTCGGTCCCGTTGTGATTCCGGCTGCAAGTGAAGTAGGCTATGCTTTCTCAGAGAAAGGTGAGGGAGCTGCGGATGGTTATACAGATGTAAAGGTAGATAATCTGGGAATGCTTCTTGAATCGGTTCCTGAAACAATATCATTCAAGGATATTGATATGCAGTTTGAGGAAGAGTTTGTCACATTGACTCCTGGTGAGGCATTTGAATTTGTCTATGAGTATGAACTCCTTGCACCTCTTGCCTTTGGAAGCGCATTCCGGTTTGAATATTCGACAGATTGGACAGACATGGATCTTGATCTTACAGACCTGAACGTAAAGAGTGCAACGATGAGCATAAACGCAGTAAGCTCCATGCCTTTGGATATAATTCTGACAGTAGAAGCAATTGATGCAGAAGGAAATAAGCTGACAGATATAAATGTAGCAGTGCAAGGAACTGGTAAAATCAAAGCTGGTTCGGTTGATGCTCCATCACACTCTCCTATTGTACTTGCAATTTCATCAGTTGAACCGATTGCATTTGACGGACTTAGACTCAATGTTGTTGCATCTTGCTCTGATGCTGCATATGTCGGAATTCCACTCAATGTAAATCAGGGTCTTGAATTCCAGGACATCATTCTTAATCTTCCTGAAGGAATCACAGCTGAAGCAGATGAATTATTCTAAGAATTAACGTGATGAAAAAATTATATAGAATCATTGTTTTAAGCGCGTCGCTTCTGATAAGTGCGACAGCAGCTTTTGCAGGTCAGAATCTCAGAACCGGATACTTTCTTGACGGATATACATACAGATATCAGTTGAATCCAGCGTTTCAGGGAGAACGTGGCTATTTTGCCATACCTGTACTGGGATACACCTCCCTTGGCCTAGAGAGTAATCTGGCGCTTTCTACCTTCCTCTACCCTACCGGAAACGGAAATCTTACAACCGCCTTGAATTCATCCATATCTGACGACACTTTTCTTAATGCTCTCAACAAGAGGAATCACCTGAATGTCAATTTGAATACAAGCCTTATTTCATTTGGATTCCATACAAAAAAGAGCTGGCATACCATTGACATTTCATTGAAGTCGGATATGAATCTAAATCTTCCTAAGGACTTGTTCAGATTCATGAAGGTAGGAGCTGCGGATGGAAATACATCATATGATATAAGCAATATCGGAGCAAGAGTTGAATCCCGTCTTGAACTTGCATACGGATATTCCCGTACGATTGCCGATTGGATACATGTCGGAGCCAGACTGAAGTTTCTGGTTGGTCTGGTCAGAGCTGATATGTCCATGGATGATATGCAGCTGAATCTTTCGGGTGAAGAATGGTCTATCCGTTCACAAGGTCATATGAATATAGCCGGACCGGTTCATCTTGGGACAAAGGAAGGTATGCTTGACTGGGATTCTTTTGAATTTGATTCGGCCAATCTGGTTCCCAGGAATTTCGGCGGTGCTGTGGATCTCGGTGTAGCATTCGATTTCCTTGAATATTTTACTGCATCAGCCTCTGTTCTCGACCTTGGCTTTATTTCATGGAATAACAATGTTGTCGGAACTACTCCGGATTATTCATGGAGATTTAATGGATTCGGTGATATAACAAGTGAGGACAATGCTTTGGACAAACAGCTTGAAGGTATTGGAAATGAATTACTTAATGCTTTTGATTTTGTCGGCGAACCGGATGCTCGGAAATCGATAATGCTTGCTGCAACACTACATGTGGGATTAGAGGCGAAAATGCCGTTTTATGAGAGACTGTCTTTCGGACTTCTCGGTACAAGGCGTTTCAATGGTGCCTATTCATGGACCGAAGGAAGATTGTCTGCTAATGTAGCTCCATTGAACTGGCTTTCGCTTGCCGCTGATTATGCCATTTCCGATTTCGGACATTCTGTTGGTGCTGCCTTGAACATCCATGCGAAAGGATTTACAATGTTTATTGGAACAGATTCTTTCCTGCCATTGTGCAGTGTGACTCCTAAGTATTTCATACCTGTAGAAAGACTGAATACCAATCTTGCTTTCGGACTAAACATCTCTTTTGGAAAATACAAGGGTAGATTTGTCAAAGACAAGGTTGAAGATAAGAAGTAGCGGTCTGCACTCTAAAGAGAGTGCAGATAAGCTTTTGTCTTTTTCCAATTGCCGAATTTAAGATCAGAATCCTTGATCAGGAGATTCAGCATTCCGCAGTCATAGAACCGCAATCCCAAAGTGTCATCTTCATCCAGCTGGAGGAGATTCTTCATGTCGGGATTGTGGTTTCTGGTTTCTTCATAGTAAGGAATTCCCAGAAGCTTTATCCCATCAGCATCATCGTTGCATGATGAAAAATCTATTTCAAGTTCAGGTTCTGTCAGCGGCTGGTCTTCATCGTCAACCAGAATGCGGCTTTGGAATGTCTCGAAGTTGATTGATTTTGCATATTTGACAACAAATTCACCTTTGGGCCATTCCCCTATTCCGTTGTGAGTCGCAGATTCATAGCCAAGCCATTCATCAAGTGCCGCAAAAAAATAAAGCATGCCTTCGCGTGGCAGGAGGCCTTCTGGATCATATCTTGCGATATCTTCGCAATTGATCTGGCATATAAATGTCAGAGGATAGTCATAGGTTCCGTCTTCATCAGTTACCTTTACAGTCGGATACTGCATGTCTTCGGGCATGTCTGGGTCTCCCCACCATTTGCTGCCACAGAAAAGTATTCTGTCGGTCTTTTTGAGTGTAAGTCTTATTGCCATATGTCAGAAAGTTATTCCAATCCCGATGGATAATGCACTTAGGTATGCGTTATTCCTGTTTACGTTGTCCCATGGAATCGGTTCATTATAATACGAGAGCTCAGGATGTGTATATAAGATCCTGGCATCTGCTTTCAGATCGAGCTTCAGTTTAGTACTCAATGATATTCTGTACCCGGCACCTAGTTTACAGCATAGAATTTCCTGAGGCCGGGATGTGATGCTGAAACCGCTTCCAAGGTCTGCGAATGCAAACCACTTGTCTCCATATCTGTTTTCACAGAATGAACGTGTAGCTCTAATCGATATAGGAATGGCATGATGCAGATCTGATATTCCCATGTAACCGATATATATCGACAGATTCCATCTGGTGTTGAAGTTGTATCCAGTATGAAAACTGATTTCTGCATTGCTTCTGTATTTAATTCTGTTGTTGTTTATGTCTACCCTATATCCTTCCGGAGAATAGAAGTTATAGTGAGTACCATGCTGGATGAATGCAATGTATCCCCATTCTACGCCATATGTAATATGCGCTCTGTCCTTTCCATAGGATGCGGCAGAGATGACAGTTAGAAGAATGATTATGGCTGATAACTGTTTCATCAGGTTCAGAAATAGTATTTTATGCAAGCTTCCGGTATCAGTGAGCCGATCAGTCCGTTTCTATATAGCTTCATCTGTATCATGTCTTTCCTGATTACGGTATGACATCCAAGTATTGGGGATACTGATACGGAAATGGCTATTTTACGGGAACTGATGTATTCTAGTCCAGCAACAGTGCTTATGCCTGTCAGTATGCCATAACTGCAGTCTTTGTCTGTAGTCCATCCCATGATGGCCCCAGGTCCGACATATGCCTTGAAGCATCCGCCACCGGCAGACCCGGAGTCTTTCAGTATGATGTTCCATGCAAAGCGGGCAGCAACTCCGGGATAGCGCGAATTACCATTGAGCAAATCCATCATATCTGCACTGAGAGCCAGTTCGTAGAAACTGTCTTCATGCGCTGTCTGTGAATATGTCATGGAAATGCCTTTGTATGACCAGATGCTTCCAACCGCTTTCCCCTGCCCTGCAACAGTATGGCAGATAAGGACTGCAGATGCAGCAGCCAAAAGTATTTTTGATATGCAGGTTGAGCTGGAAATCACGAGGCACGAGTTTATGTCAGCGCGAAAATAGCAAAAAATACAATAAATGAGAGAAAATTTCCTAACTTTGTACGATGTACTACCAAACCTATCTGAAATAATGAGCATTCATATCAAGACTGTCTCATCGACAAGTGAACTTAAGACTTTTGTGAGATTCGGCAACAGACTTTACAAAGGCAACAGATATTATGTGCCCAGTATGCCTTGGGATGACCTGAATACCTTCAATCCGAAAAAGAACGGTGCTTTTGAATTCAGTGATGCAGAATTGTACCTGGCTCTGAAAGAAGGAAAAGTCGTCGGCAGAGTAGCTGCAATAGTCAATCATAAAGCAAATGAAGCATGGCATGTCAAGCAGGTACGCTTCGGTTGGATTGACTTCATTGATGATATGGAAGTATCCGAGGCACTTCTGCATGCTGTGGAAGAATTTGGCCGTAAGCATGGAATGGACCAGATTGTCGGACCTCTTGGGTTTACTGATTTCGATCCGGAAGGAATGCTTGTGGAGGGGTTTGACCGTGTCGGTACAATGGCATTGATATACAATCATCCTTACTATCCGGAGCACATGAAGCATCATGGTTACGTAAAGGAGACAGGATGGCTTGAATATAGGATCAACATTCCGGACAAGCTTCCGGAGCGTCACATAAAGCTTGCTGAAATACTCAAGGAAAGGAATGGTTTCAAGATCCGTAAGCTCACCAGACGTCAGATAAGGAAGGAAAATTACGGACAGAAGCTTTTCAGACTAATAAATGAGACGTATTCTTCTCTATATGGGTATTCACTTCTTACTGAGAGGCAGATAGATATGTATGTGGATGTCTATCTCGGACTTATAGACCTTAAGATGCTCAGCTTTATCGAAAATGCCGAAGGAGAACTCATTGCTGCTGGAGTTTCCATGCCATCACTGGCTGATGCTCTTCAGAAGTGCAATGGCGAGATTTTCCCATTCGGATGGTATCATCTTCTCAAAAGCATATTCTGGAAAAAACCGGATACTCTGGATCTTCTCCTGATAGGAGTGAAACCGGAATATCAGAACAAAGGAGTCAATGCACTCATAATAATGGATCTGTTCCATACTTACAGGTCAATGGGATTCAAATATGCCGAGACCAATGCTAACCTTGAGACTAACCATAAGGTTCAGGCAATGTGGGATCCGTTTGAAAAGGAACAGCATAAGAAGCGCTGGGTGTTCGGAAAGGCATTATGATAGGTGAAAAGGAACATATGGCCAGGAGCAGAATGCTTCCTCCCCTTCCGGAGAGAATGAGGCCGCACGACCTTGATGGTTATGTGGGACAAAAGCATCTGGTAGGTAAAGGATGCATTCTCAGAAACATGATTGAAAGCGGGAATCTATCCTCATTCATACTTTGGGGCCCTCCAGGTGTGGGAAAGACTACTCTGTCCCGTATTGTAGCCAATTCCTTGAAAAGGGAATTCTATACCCTTTCAGCTGTAAGTGCCGGAGTAAAGGATGTTCGCGATGTCATAGACAGAGCGCGTTCAAACCGCCTTTTTTCAGCTGGTGCCTCCCCAATTCTCTTCATTGATGAGATTCATCGTTTCAACTTGGCACAGCAGGATGCATTGCTTGGTGCAGTAGAAGAAGGTACCATTATTTTGATTGGAGCTACAACCGAAAATCCTTCATTTGAAGTCATCACTCCTCTGCTCTCGCGTTGTCAGGTCTTCGTTCTCAAGCCTCTGGGAAAGAATGATCTCCAGGAACTTCTCGACAGGGCTCTGAAGGACGACGAACTGCTGTCAGGCATGGACATAGAGGCAAAAGAGACTGATGCACTTTTCAGATATAGTGCAGGTGATGCGCGAAAACTGCTTAATATCCTGGAGATTGTAGTGAACTCTTCTACAGGAGAATCACCTGTCGTGATAGATAACCGCAAGGTGACTTCATGTCTTCAGGCAAATACAGCAATATATGACAAAGGTGGTGAGATGCATTATGATGTGATTTCCGCCTTCATAAAGAGTGTACGTGGTTCTGACCCCAATGCGGCAGTCTATTATCTTGCGAGGATGCTTGAAGGAGGTGAAGACCCTCTTTTTATAGCCAGACGTCTGTGTATACTTGCAGCTGAAGACGTAGGACTTGCCAATCCTAACGCTCTGTTGTTGGCAAATTCTACTTTCCAGATAGTTCATTCCATCGGTATGCCTGAGGCTCGGATTCCTTTGGCTGAATGTACGATATATCTTGCATCGTCAGCCAAGAGCAATTCCGCATATATGGCCATAAATGAGGCTATGGTCGCTGCCAAGGATACTCAGATGGCTGCTGTACCGCTATATCTCCGGAATGCTCCCACAAAGCTGATGGCGGAATTGGGGTATGCCGACGGATATAGATATGCTCATGATTATCCAGGGCATTTCGTCGATCTGGAATTCATGCCGGAGGAACTTTCCGGTCATAAATTCTATGAGCCGGGAGACAACCGGCAGGAAGATGCGCTCAGAACCCGTCTTGAGACCCTGTGGCCTAAATACTATAATAAAAAAGACTGATCAGAAAGGATATCCGACTCCGAAGTGTATTGCATATCCGTCATGTTTGAACCATTGGTCAGGCCTTACCCATTTTTTCTCACGTGCTGGGTCGTGTACCTTAATACCCATGTCAATACGGAGTATGAGGAAGTTGAAGTCAAGCCTGAGTCCTGCTCCCCAGTTGGCTGCAATGCTTTCTCCGAATGATTCAATGCGGAACATGGAACTCTTACCATATTCTCCTCCATCATCTTTCAGTGTCCACACGTTACCTGCATCGACAAACAATGCTCCAGCAATCTTCCAGAACATCTTGAACCGATATTCTATGTTGGCTTCCAGTTTCATGTCACCGGTCTGATTCGGAATCACGAATGAATTGTCCATTGGTGAAAGACCAGGACCGACAGTCCTTACCTGCCATCCTCTGAGACTGTTGGACCCGCCTCCATAAAAGTGTTTCTCGAAAGGAAGGATCTGGGAGTTGCCATAGGCGTATCCTGCTCCGGCAAGGATACGTGTCGCTATGGCCTGACCACCTCTCTTACCGAATATCCATGTCCTTCCGATTGTCAGTTCGCCTCTGACAAATTGTGAGAAAGGTGTGTTCCATATCATTCCTGATCCATTTGAGTCCTTCTTCATCAGAGGATTGAATGCTCTCAGCATGTTGCCCGCAATGTCAAATTGCAGTCTTGTGTAAAAGAAACTCTCCTTTGGTACGCTTTCAGGGTTGGTCGTATAATACAGTGTACATCCGGAGCCAAGGTCGAAGTGGTTCTGATATGCATTGCGAAGGAACGGGTCATTGGCCAGCGAACTATAGAAGTTATCGTCCAGATTGTAGAGCTTGACTATGTTCAGCTGCAGAGGGTAGGCCTGATAGAAGAACCTGTTCCTGACGTTTCCATTGTAGCCATATGAGGTGGAGATGATGTTACGGGTGTATTCCGGACGGTTCTGATAGTTGTATGACAGATTTATATCCGTTCTCGGTATATTGCCTTTGAAATACCTGTAGGGCAAAGGAAATAATCTAGGAAAACTAAGGCTGGCGGATACTCCGAATTCATTGGAGTGTATATCTTCTTTTGGCTTGAACTGAAAGTTGCCCATGAAACTCAGATTAAGCCATTCACCTCCCCTGAATATGTTCTTGTGGTAGTATGAAAGCTGAGGTGATATTCCCAGCAGTCCGGATGAATTGGTGGATCCCTCAAGGTTCACTTTGAATCCCTGCATCTTTGACTGGCTGAGTGAAATGGAGCAATCTACGAGTGACGTGTCCTTCTGGGTCATGCCAATGTTGATACTGCTGAATATGCTTAATGAAGAAAGTCGGGAATATGTGTTGTTTACCAGACGTTCGCTGTATTCCTCTCCAGGAATTATCATGTTCAGGTCGTTCAATATCTTTTCGCGTATCTTGAGAGAGGACGGATATGATATTGTCACATCGTTGAAACGGAACTTCCTGATTGGTTCAGAGTCTTCTGGTGACTCGTTCCTGGTGTATTCATTGACGGTCATCTGAAGGATTGCGGAATCCGGAACGCTAAGTGTATCGGCTTCAAAGAAGAAATAGTTCTTGTTGAATTTATAGAAACCCTGGTTCCTCATTGCTGTGGCTGCACGTACCGTTTCCGCTTCCAAAAGCTCTTCTGAAAGATAGTCACCCTTCTTTATGGTGACTTGAGATGAGTCAGCCATAAAAATTTCCGGAAAATCACCTTTTTCTGGCAATATGGTTACGATATCCTTTATCGGATACCGCTTCCCTATCGTAACAAGATATGTCACCTCGACTTTCTTGTTCCTGACTTCAATCCTGCTTTCCACCTGGGAACCATAATATCCTATATATTTAAGGTGATCTTTCAGATTGGATACCGACATTCCGACCAGTTCCGAGTCGTATACAACAGGGGCAACTCCGATTTTCTGAACGAATTTATCCCATCCCCTCCCCTTTCCGTTCGACCAGTTATATATGTTCAGAAAGGGATTCCATCCGAAGATAAAGTAGGAATTTGGTTTTTGCTGGAGGTAATCGTTCAGATTGTTGGGATTGAAATCTTTGTCATTAGTTATTATGATCTTGTTTTTAGCAAGACGGAATTCTCCTTCCTGCAGTACACGTGTTGTGCTGCAGGAAAGAAAAGACAATGCAACAAGCATTGCTGTTATGACACGGTATAAGCCTTTCATGGACTAAATATCACGCAAATTTATCCTAAAGACTGCTTTTCTCAAAATTTTGGCCAAAATAATTGCATCTATTTGATGTGATTGTAAATTTATATGATATATTTGCGCTTTGAAATGAAAATCCAAGTGAGTTGGATTAAATGTTTTTTGTTGAATCAGCTTAATTACATGTGCAACAATGAAGGATAAGTACATTGATCTGATTAATCAGACATTCGAGTTTCCGCAGGATGAATTTATGGTTGATGATGGAGAACTCCATTTTCATGACATCAATATGATGGATATAATCAATCAGTATGGAACGCCTTTGAAGATTACCTATCTTCCTAAGATATCTTCTCAAATCCAGAGAGCCAAAAGGATGTTCAATGTTGCAATGGCCAAAGCTGATTACAAAGGTTCATACAATTATTGCTATTGTACCAAGAGTTCTCATTTTGAATTTGTCCTTAAGGAGGCCCTTAAAAATGAAATTCACCTTGAAACATCTTCAGCCTTTGATTTAAATCTTATAGAAGCACTTGAAGCTGAGGGACTTGTCTCTAAATGCCAGTACATAGTATGTAACGGTTTCAAGAAGCCGGCATATATTGAAAACATAGCAAATTTTGTAAATGGCGGATGGAATAATGTCATACCGGTCCTGGATAATATGAATGAACTGGAATCTCTTGACCGTCTTGTCAATAATCAGGTTCATCTAGGTATCCGCATTGCATCGGAAGAGGATCCGAAGTTCGATTTCTATACATCCAGACTTGGAATCCGCTACAGCGACATTGTTCCTTTCTATGAGAATAAGATAAGCCGAAACAGCAAATTCAAGCTTAAAATGCTTCACTTCTTCATCAATACAGGAATGCGTGACACGGCTTATTATTGGAACGAGCTTGCTAAATGTGTTGGCGTATATTGTGATTTGAAGGCGATCTGTCCTGAACTTGATTCGCTTAATATAGGTGGAGGATTTCCGATAAAGAATTCGCTTGCTTCAGATTTCGAGTATGAATATATGGCAGAAGAGATAATCTCTCAGATCAAGATAATGTGCAATGCACGTGGAGTTGCGGAACCTGATATATTTACGGAATTCGGAAGCTTTACTGTTGGCGAATCAGGTGCTACCATATTTCAGATTCTGGACATGAAGCAACAGAATGACCGTGAACGTTGGTATATGATAGACAGTTCCTTCATGGTCACATTGCCTGATACATGGGGAATCAAACAGAAATTCATCCTTCTTCCTATTAACAAATGGAATGAGAGATATCAGAGGGTTTTCCTTGGTGGTCTGACATGCGACAGTGAAGATTATTACAATGCCGATGCCCATGCGAATGCAATTTACCTTCCTGTTCTTGACAAGGATGAGCCTCTGTATATAGGATTTTTCCACACCGGTGCGTATCAGGAATCTATTTCAGGATACGGTGGTATACAACATTGTCTTCAGCCAGCTCCAAAGCATATCATAATAGATAAGGACGAGAACGGGGATTATACTACCAAGCTTTTCAGCAAAGAGCAGACATACAAGTCGATGCTGAAGATTCTAGGTTACTAACTAACACGGTCATGGCATCTATATCAGCAAATGAAATCAAGCGAGTGAAGTCGCTGCAGCAAAAGAAGTTCCGCGACGAGAACGGGATGTTCATAGTCGAGGGTGAAAAGATGGTCCAGGAGGCTTTGTCTTCTCCTTTTGCAGTAGAAGCAGTTTATCGTACTGCTGATATCGGTGATGATGTCATGAAACGTATTTCTGCATTGGCATCTCCATCTCCGGCGCTTGCTGTAGTACATAAGCCGGAAGATATCTATACTTCCGATGCGTCATCCTTGCGTCAGCTTATAGCCGGAGGCGGACTTTATCTGGCTCTTGACGCAATTCGTGATCCGGGTAATCTGGGTACTATCCTGAGGATTGCAGACTGGTTTGGTGTAAATGCAGTATTTGCTGCCCCGGATACCGTTGATGTGTTCAATCCCAAGACAGTCCAGGCTACAATGGGTGCTGTGTTCCGCGTAAGGATGCACTATGTGGATCTTGTCTCTCTCGCAGATGTTTTTCATCAGGCAGGGGGAAAGGTCTACGGTACATTCCTGGATGGCGAAAACATGTATCAAAGACATCTTGACACTGGTGCGGAATCTCCAGTGATGATTGTCATAGGTAATGAATCCGAAGGGATTTCAAAAGAAATGGAGGCAATGGTATCAGATCGTCTTTACATTCCTCCATATCCGCTTGAAAATCCGGGTTCTGAATCCCTTAATGCAGCTGTTGCAGCTGCTGTCACTATTGCAGAATTCAGGCGCAGGCTATAACCTGCCGTCTATATAAGCTGGATAATGGTTCCGTCCATCGGCGGAATTTTCACATCTATGCTTTTGTCAGGATTGAGTCCGTCCTGCATAGGAATCCCCATCCATTCAAATGCATGATTTGGTATGCTGATCTTCATTCTGGCCTCTCTGTCTGAAAAATTAGCAGCAACCAGCAGTGTGTGTTCATCCTTGTCCCTGAGGAAAACGAAATGCCTGTTTCTGTCAAATCCTTCTGAAGCATAATTACAATAGCATAGGTCATATGTTGTCCCTTCGCATATGGCAGGATCTGACGAAGCAAATCTCACGACTTCTGCAAATCTGCAGAATGTTCTGGCTTCCTCTGCCTTCATTCCGGCCTTTACAAGTCTGCTTGCCTGAAGAGTCTTGTATTCACCACTGTCAATGACCTTCCGTAGTCTTCTTATCGATGATATGCTCCACCAATCAAATATAGTTGTGCGTCCGTCTTTTCCGCTGAAGCCCTCTTCGTCCATTCCTCTCTCCCCCACTTCTTCGCCAAAATATATCATGAATGGTGCTGTGTTCAGATAAAGCGAAGCATAGAGAGCTGCATACATATTGGATGCGCTTTTGCCAAAAAAGTCAGATGCGCTTCTTTGTTCATCATGATTTTCAAGGAAATTTAGCATGGCAGGCTGGAGATCACCCAAAAACTGCCAGTTTCTGGTGATTCCGGATGCCGATTGCCATAGTTCTACAGGAAGTCCGTCATCTTCGACGTTCTTCTCAACAACCGCACGTATTGTATCATAGAGGCCGGACTTGTCATACAGGTAATCAAATCCAACCTCTCTGATATATAACCCGTATAGTTCTTTCTTATAGACCTCGGCAATGAATATCACATCAGGGTTGCAGGACTTTGCTTTTGAAATCAGCCATTTGAAGAATGCTGGAGGTACAAGCTCAACCATGTCGCATCTGAATCCGTCCACGCCTTTCGATATCCAGAAATCAACGATGTCATACATCTTTTCCCATGTATCGGTGTATGTGTCTCCATAGTTTATCTTGATGGTTTCGTACCAGTCATTGATGCCTGGAGATGGAGTGTAGCAGTTGTTGCCTGTGGCCATGGCTGGAGTCTCCTGATATGGTTCCATTCCTTGTGGTGACGGCACAGGAAGTCTCAGCGGCTGGTCAGGATAATAGAAGAAATCATTTTCCTTGTGATAATGGACGGATCTGTCATCGGATTCGCCCAGAATCGGGTGTCCTGGCGTGAAGCCATTCTTTCCGTAATCTCTTGCCACATGGTTCGGAACGAAGTCCAGAATGACTTTCAAGCCGGATGCATGGGTTCTTGCTATAAGTTCTTCAAACTCTGTCATCCTCTCTTCAGGTTTATCTGCAAGATATGGATTGACATCATAATAGTCGCAGATAGCATATGGAGAGCCAGCCTTTCCTTTAACAAACTGCGGATGTGACGGAATGCATCCTTCTGTTTCTTCCTGTGTGGAATGCCTGATGATTCCGGTATACCATACATGGCTGCATCCGAGCCATTTGAGGTATTCCAATGTCCTGTTATTGATGTCGGACATCTTTCCGGTACCATTGTCAGCAAGGGTTCCATTTCTTTTGGGTCTTGTCTTGTCATTGCCCCACAGACGAGGCAGAATCTGATATATTATCGGTTTCTTCATTTTCTTTGCTCATGAATGAGTTGCGTAAACGGGCGCAAATTTACTACAAAATATGGGCCTCTACAAATCAAAGAATCAGAATTCTACCGTAATTCCTATAGAAGGCACGATTGTTCCGCTGTACAGCTCTAGAACTTCCAGTTCATATTTCTGCAATTGCGGAATATCTTCCGGATTGACCGTATTGCCAGTACTCAGATAAGCGTCCGGCTGACGTATCTTGCTGAATGTGACGTTCTGCAGGTCCACATACAGACTTAATGTCCATTTGTTGAAGTAGAAATCCTTATCTACTCTCAGGTCAATCTGATAATATGGTGCCAGTCTTTCCTGATTATATCGAAGATAGTCATAAACTGGTCTTCCGGCTGCATCCCATACTCTTTTGAGCGATGACGTTTCTTTATCATATGGAGTATATGGAGCTCCACCGATACTGCTTATCTTGGCTCCTATGCTCCAATACCGCGGAAACTGATATATTGCACTCAGATTTATTATAAATCTGTTATCCCATGCAGAAGGAATGTACGGCTCTTTCCTGTCAGAACGGAATTCACTTTTATATAATGTAGCAGAACCGACAAGACTTATCTTGTCAGGAATCAGCCATTTGGCCAATAGTTCCACACCATACGAACGTCCTTGAGCAGATGATATCAGGGCCTCTTCTCCAATGCTGCCGTAATCAGCTCCCAGACATGTAAGAGGTATGTTTGTTTCAACTGACAGAGGGATATCCAGAAACTGCTTATAGAATCCTTCTATTCCAATGAACAGTCGCTCTCTGAACTTCCAGTCAGTTCCGATGGCTGCCGATATCACTCTCATATAGTCCAGTCCGCTGTTGACCAGTTCATTGTTGGCATTTCTGAAACTTAAAGCTGTAACGGGAGGAAGCTGGTGATACATTCCTGCACTTGCATTGAAAGACCAGTTTTCCCATGGACTATATGATATTGATGCACGAGGCGAAAGCTGTTTCCATATTTTGGCAGTGTTCTTTGAGTATGAACTTCCGTCTGCCCTGATTCCGAATGAGGTTCTCAATTTTCCATTTGGTGACTTGTAGTCAGCTGAAGTGAATATTCCCCATCCCAGATAATTGATCTTGCTGCCGTAGTCTGCAGTATATCCGTCAGCCAGCTTCCGGAATACCTGACTGGAATAGTGCCTCCAGCTTAATTCTGCTCCCTCGCGTAGTGTCCAGGCTCCATAATATGATCTGTTTTCAAACCTTACCTGAGCCTTTCCGTCCAGTCCCCAGCTCTTCTGTGTCAGATTATCGGGAATGCTTTCATCGTTATTCCTGTATTTTACGCTTCGGTTATTCAGATAGTTGTAGCTGAGGCTCATAGTCTGGATATGCATTTCTGAAAAATGCTTGTACGAGATGCCTGCCGTGAAAGTTTCCTGTTTGAGCTTTGGAAGATAGCTGAGAAGATATTCGTCCCCTTTGTCATCCGGATCCATGTTCAGCCTGAGATTGTCTATACCACCGATACCAAGAAACATTATTTCATTCCTTTCGTTTATCTTTGTCTTAATCTTGAACTGTCCGTCAATGTAATTTGGAAGCATCGGAAGACCGAGCAGTTTGAACAGAAGCTGAAGATATGATTGTCTTACAGATGCTATATATGTAGTTTTTGGACCCATATGACCGGATGCGCTGATACCTGCTTCAGAAGCACCTATGCTTACTTTGAATGCCTGTTTTTCCAGGTTTCCGTCCTTGAGGCTTATATCCATTACGGAACTTAGAGCTCCGCCCCTGTTGGATGGAAAGGAACCGGTGTAGAAACTGATTTCACGTATAAGGTCGGAGTTCAGGAGGCTTACAGGACCTCCTGTCGCACCCTGGGTCGCGAAATGGTTTATGTTTGGAATTTCGATTCCATCTATAAAGAATGTGTTTTCTGACGGGCCTCCACCGCGTACTATAAGATCGTTTCTATATCCTATCGGCGAATATGAGACTCCCGGATATGACCTGACGATCCTTGCTATGTCCTTGTTGGCTCCGGGTATCTTGTCAATATCTCCAAGACTGATCACCCTTACGCTGACAGGGCTTTCCACACTTCTGAGAAAAGGAGATGGTCTTACACTTGAAGCAGCCAGTTCTGTCGGGTCCTGATCCATTTCTATTTCGATGAATGGGGTATATGGTGTAATCTTATATTCAGGAGTGACAACAGTTCTGTATCCTAACTGGATAGCTGAAAATTGGTTTATGCCAGGCTTGACTGTTGGTATGGTGAACAAGCCAGTCGAATCGGCTGCCACACCTGAGCCATCAACTCCTACAATGATTACGGCTGCATAAGGTATTCCTTCTCGTGTAAGTCTGTCAATGACTCTGCCTTTCACAGGATAACCCTGTGATTGTGCACTCATGTCTGATGCTGCACATATTGCCATTGCAATGGCCAGGATATATAGACGTTTCATGATAAATGATTTTAATTACACTACTTTTGAACCGTTATTTTAATTAATACGGATTCATAACCTCCATAACATTTATCATGCTAACAGCAAAAATCGGGATGATGGAATGATTTATGTCCGTTAGTTTGTAAAACGGACTTCATCATGAAAATCTTTATTATCAACATTACATTCATCATAGTATGTTCTGTGAGTTCCTGTGCTGTACACAGGCAGAATTCAATTGCAGTATATCCTCAGCTGGAGTCTGATTACCAGTCGACAGGTATTCTGGAGGAAAGGTTTCATAAATGTTCCTCTGACGGTCCCAGCAGCAAGAGGATGTATGTTTATCTTCCCCGGAATTATTATCAGACCACGAGATCTTATCCGGTTGTCTACCTCCTTCATGGTGCAGGCGGAAATGAAAACACATGGATTGCAAAAGGTGATATCCTTCATATTGTAGACAGCCTGACCAGACGTGGTGTGATTGATGAATGCATTATAGTAGTTCCCAATGTAAATCAGTACGACGATGATCTGGATTATGCCCATTCGCGTTTAAAAGGTGTAACGGAGACTTTTTTTGATCTTGACGGCACGGTAGAGACTGCGTTTGTGACTGATGTTGTGGAAACTGTGGACAGCTTGTACAGAACCGTGGCTGATAAGGAACATCGTGCAATAGCTAGTTTATCCATAGGTGGCATGCAGACGATATATATAACTGCATCAAACCCTGATGTATTCGGATATGTAGGATTGTTCTCTCCTATGATACATAAAGTTGTGAAGAAAAGCCATGCTTCCGGTATATATGATGATCTCGACATAAAATTCGCAAATCAATTCACTTCCCCTCCGGAACTATACTGGATGATGGTTGGAAGACGTGATATATTTTATGGACAGATTATTGGTTTTGGTGAGAGAATGAAGAAGAAAGGGTATGCGCATGAAAAATTCATATCCTCAGGCGGACATGATTGGAATAATTGGAGGGACTATTTCTGTATGTTCATAAAGAGATTGTGGAAATAGGAATATAATGTTTAAATTTCTTAAACATATTCTAAGAATTTATTAATTTTGCATTCCTCATTTCAAAAATGAACAAAATGAACAAATTAAACAAACCAGCTATTTTGGTCGTTGATATGCTCAATGACTTCGTGACAGGTTCACTTACATGTGACCGAGCAAAAGCTATCGTTCCGGCAACAGCCAGACTTCTTGACGCTGCACGCGCCGCTGGTGTACCGGTAGTTTTCTGTAATGATGCTCATCGTCCTGGTATCGACAGGGAACTGACGATCTGGGGAGATCATGCCATCATAGGTACAGAAGGAGCTGAAGTAATACCGGAACTTAAGCTTAGCGACAAGGATTACGTAGTCCCTAAACGTCGTTACAGCGGATTCTTCCAGACTGATCTTGATATTCTTCTCAAGGAACTAGGTGTCAGGACAGTCATCATGACAGGACTGCATGCCCATATGTGTGTGCGTCATACTTCTGCAGATGCATTCTGCCTTGGATATGACGTTGTGGTTGCAAAAGAAGCTACGGACTCGTTTACTGAAGAGGATTACCTCAACGGTCTTGCATACCTTAAGACATGTTATGGTGCTGATGCTTATACTAATGAAGAATTGATAGCAGCATTCTAGCTGACAGTTTGATTTTTCTTCTGAAAATGTTTTAAATCATTTGATGATGTATAGAATCGTATCGAAAGATATGCTGACGCCGACAATCTGTCGGATGAAAGTGGAAGTGCCCCGTCTGGCCGCATCTGCGCAGCCGGGGCAGTTTCTTATTGTGAGAGCAGATGAACGGGGAGAACGTATACCGTTGACTATAAGCGATTATGACCGTCAGGCAGGTACTGTTACAATCGTAACGCAGAAGATAGGTGCTTCTACATCTGAAATATGCAGTTATGAAGAAGGTGATTCTTTTGCTGATGTAGTCGGCCCTTTAGGTATTCCATCTGATTTTACAGAAGTTCCTGTAGAAGAACTTACGGGGCGTAGGTATATATTCATTGCAGGCGGAGTCGGTACTGCTCCTGTATATCCGCAGGTGAAATGGTTGCATGAAAGAGGTGTTGCCGTAGATGTCATAATCGGAGCCAAGAGCCATGACCTTATCATTTATGAGGATGAGATCAGGGCAGTCTGTGATAATCTCTACATCTGTACTGACGATGGTTCCAAGGGTTTCAAGGGCCTTGTCACTGCAATGCTTGAAAAGCTGGTGACGGAAGATGGCCGATCTTATGATCAGGCTGTCGCCATCGGACCTATGATTATGATGAAGTTTGCAACTTTGACTTGCAAGAAGCTGGATATACCAGTCATAGTCAGTCTGAACACACTCATGGTAGACGGAACGGGAATGTGTGGAGCGTGTCGTGTGACAGTGGGTGGAAAAGTTCGCTTCGCTTGTGTGGAAGGCCCTGAATTCGACGGGTATCTTGTTGATTTTGACGAAGCCATGCGTCGTCAGAGAATGTATAATGAAGAAGAACATGATGCCAATGAACATCATGTCTGCAGAATCGGGAGGGGAAGATAATGGCAAATAGAATTCCAAGAGTCCCTGTGAGGGAACAGGATCCCAAAGTTCGTGCGACGAACTTTGAAGAAGTATGCTATGGATATGATGAAGCTGAAGCGCAGCTTGAGGCAACAAGATGTCTTAACTGTAAGAATCCTCGTTGCGTAGCTGCATGTCCCGTATGTGTAAAGATACCTTCCTTTATTTCTGAAGTAGCTGCTGGTAATTTCTCCCATGCAGCGGAAATAATTGCAGAAGATTCATCACTTCCTGCGATATGCGGACGTGTATGTCCTCAGGAGACTCAATGTGAAGGCAGTTGTATCTTAGGTGTCAGAAGTGAACCGGTTGCCATCGGAAAACTTGAGAGATTTGTTGCTGACTGGAGTCGGGAAAATGGCGGTGTCAAACCTCTTGTGGCTCCGTCTAACGGATACAGGATTGCCGTTATAGGTAGTGGACCAGCAGGACTGGCCTGTGCCTCCGACCTGGCAAAACTAGGATATGAAGTGACTGTCTTTGAAGCACTTCATCGTCCCGGAGGTGTCCTGGAATATGGAATACCAGAATTCAGGCTTCCTAAAGATAAGGTTGTATCAGCAGAAATAGCATCTGTCAAAGCATTGGGTGTCAAGATTGAAACCAATGTCATCGCAGGAAGAACTGTAACTGTAGACAGCCTTATGCAAGACGAAGGTTTTACTGCAGTATTCATCGGCTCAGGAGCAGGACTTCCTCGTTTCATGAATATTCCTGGCGAACATTACAATGGAGTATTCTCTGCCAATGAGTTCCTGACCCGTAACAATCTCATGAAGGCATACCGTGACGATTATGATACTCCGATCCATGCAGGAAGGAAAGTTGTTGTGGTTGGTGGTGGAAATGTAGCTATGGATGCTGCAAGAACTGCTCTCAGGCTCGGCGCAGAAACAACTATAGTGTATCGCCGAACAGAGAAGGAACTGCCAGCCCGTCGCGAAGAGGTTCATCATGCCATGGAGGAAGATATCCGGTTTGAAATGCTGACCAATCCTGTAGAAGTGATAGGTGATGATAAAGGTTGGGTAAAGGCCGTCCGTTGCATCAGAATGGAATTGGGAGAACCGGATGAAAGCGGAAGGCGTAGTCCTGTGGAGATATCTGGCTCTGAATTTGAAATCGAGACTGATACTGTGATAATGTCGTTGGGAACTTCTCCTAATCCGCTGATCGCAAAGACGACATCAGGACTTGAGACAACTCGTCGCGGATGTCTCGTGGCAGATGAAAACGGAGCAACTACCAGAGAGGGCGTATTCGCAGGAGGTGATGCAGTTACAGGTGCTGCAACTGTGATCCTTGCAATGGGTGCTGGCCGAAAGGCAGCAGCAGCAATCCACGAATACATAAAGGAGAAGGTGATGCCTAGATAATCAGACGACTTGCTGCAGCGAAGATTTATGTGGGCTGTCGGGAATCTAAAAAAGCAGGCTGAACAATTTATTGTCCAGCCTGCTTTTTTATAGATGTCAGTTTACCGAAATGTTATCAGCTGAACTGCGCTCTGAGAATTTCGTTCTTTGCATCTGCGTCAGCACCCTTGATGCCGAAGTAGAACTTGATCTTAGGTTCGGTACCTGAAGGACGGATTGTCACCACGTCGCCAGCCTCGTTGTAGAACTGGAGAACGTTAGATGCAGGAAGACCTGTCTCTTCAGGCTTGCTGTAGTCGATGACCTTGATTACAGGTGAACCTGCAAGCTCAGCAGGAGGATTCTGACGATAGTCTACCATCATCTGAGCGATCTCCTCAAGACCTGCCTTGCCCTTCTTTGTCACTGAGATGAGAGACTCCTTATAGTAGCCGAACTCAGCATAGATGTCCTGAAGGAGCTGATAAAGGGTCTTTCCCTGAGATGCTGCCCATGCTGCGCATTCTGCTACGAATGCACATGAGATCGGAGCATCCTTGTCGCGGACGAATTCACCCACATTGAAACCGTAGCTCTCCTCACCTCCGCATACGAATGTGGTCTTGCCTTCGTTCTTCTTTATTATGTCTGCTATCCACTTGAAGCCAGTGAGAACGTTGTAGACCTTCACACCGTATTTTTCAGCAATGGCACGCATTAGCTCGGTTGTAACGATAGTCTTCACTATGTACTGATTACCGTCAAGCTTTCCGAGCTCAGACCAGCGGCGGAGAATGTAATATGTAAGGATCGAACCTGTCTGGTTTCCGTTAAGAAGCACCATCTTGCCTTCGTTGTCGCGTACAGCGATACCGATGCGGTCTGCATCAGGATCGGTTGCCATGACAAGATCTGCACCTTCTTTATCAGCTACTGCAACAGCCATTGCGAGTGCAGACGGCTCTTCTGGATTAGGTGACATTACTGTAGGGAAGTTACCGTCGACTACGTCCTGCTCTGGTACATGATAAATGTTCTCGAATCCTAATTTGTTAAGGAATTCAGGAACGATCTCAACACCTGAACCGTGGATAGGTGTGTAAACTATCTTGATGTCCTTGTGAGCAGCAACAGCCTCAGGAGATAGCATGAGTGTTGATACGGAATTGAGGTATGCTTCATCCATCTCATGTCCCATAACCTCAATCGGTGCAGCGCCTTCGCCTGGCTCGAACTTGACCATTGAAGGATCTGTGATCTTTGCAACCTCAGCAACTATGTCCTTGTCTACAGGTGAAGTGACCTGTGCTCCGTCGCTCCAGAACACCTTGTATCCGTTGTAATCCTTTGGATTGTGGGAAGCGGTGATCATGATGCCGGCTGTAGCCTTCTTGAGTCTTACCGAATAGCTCATCAGAGCAATAGGATGCAGTTTATTGAATATATATACGTGTATACCATTGGCTGCAAGTACGTTTGCGGCAATCTGAGCGAATTCCGGACTATTGTTGCGGCTGTCGAAGGAAATGCATACACTGAGTGGTCCTTCGCAATTGCTCTTCATGTAGTTTGCAAGTCCTTGTGTCGCCATACCGACTGTGTATCGGTTCATTCTATTGGTGCCGACCCCCATGATTCCGCGAAGTCCTCCTGTACCGAATTCGAGATTGCGGTAGAAGGCATCTTCCAGACCAACAGGATCATTTGCCTGAAGCTCTCGGATCTGAGACTTTGTCTCTTCGTCAAAGTTGCCAGACAGCCAGCTTTGAACTACATCCATATATCCTTTTTCCATAAAACGGTTGTTTAAGTGTTATTAGTGGTTTTTAGAGGTTATCTTTTTCAATATCTTTGAAATATCTGTATGTGTTGACCTTCAGTTCTCCTACAGCCAGTTCATCTGCAACGATGATTCCGTGTGGATGTGCCTGAATAGCTGATAAAGTGCACTTATGTGAATATGCACCTTCTATTGCTTCCCTCAAAGCATTGGCCTTCTTATGACCGAATGCGAGGACAAGAACTTCCTTTGCATCCATTACAGTACCGACACCTACTGTGAGAGCTGTAGTAGGAACTTTGCTGATATCGCCATCAAAGAAACGTGAGTTCACAAGGATGGTATCATAGGTAAGGCTCTTGACCCTTGTACGTGATGACAGCGACGAGAACGGTTCATTGAATGCGAGGTGTCCGTCCTCTCCTACTCCTCCCATAAAGAGGTCGATTCCTCCGGCAGCTGCAATTTTTGCCTCATATGCAGCACACTCGGCAGTCAGATCTTCAGCATTTCCATTCAGTATGTTGATGTTTTCCTTTGGTACATCCACGTGGTCGAAGAATGTCCTTGCCATGAATGAATGGTAACTTTCAGGATGTTCTTCTGGCAGACCTACATATTCGTCCATGTTGAATGTTATTACATTCTTGAAGGAAATCTCACCAGCCTTATACATGCGGATAAGTTCATTATATGTTCCGACAGGTGTTCCTCCGGTAGGAAGACCAAGTACAAATGGCTTATCCGTGACTTCTGCTTTAGCCTTGATTCTTGAAACGATGTAGCGCGCAGCCCATACGGATCCTTTTGCGCTGTCCTGATTGATGATAAGTCTCATTTTATATAATATTAAAATAATTTTACAAATACTTCTATTGCCTGGTATTCAGCCATTCCTAACTTATCGTATAGATAGGCTGTGTTTGATGTACGCTCCTCTGCCCTTTGCCAGAATTCACGTGGATCTTCGCCAGGGAAAGGAACAATGTCCTTCTGTGACAGGTGGCGGTAAATGGCATGACGTTTCTTGATAACCTCATCCGGACTAAGCGGAACAGCCATATCAACTTTTCCAAGTTCCCATTCCATCCATGCTCCGCGGTAGAGCCATACATGGCAATCGTTGATCCATGCTTCACCCTTCATCTGATTCAGTGCTTCCAGTACGGCTTCAGTACATACACGATGTGTGCCATGAGGGTCGGCAAGATCGCCGGCAAGGTATATCTGATGAGGCTGAACTTTGTTCAGAAGAGATATTATGATGTCGATATCAGCCTGGGTACGCTCTCCTTTCTTGATTCCTCCTGTCTCATAGAAAGGAAGATTCAGGAAGTGCGTATTGGTCTCATCATTAAGGCCGAATGACCTGACAGCACTCTTGGCTTCAGCGCGACGTATGGCTCCCTTTAGATTGAGAAGGGCCCGTGGCTCAGGCTGGCCGGGCTTCTTTGATGCAATGATATTCCTGACTTCTTCGAACCTGTCTCCGAAACCAAGTTCCCTGGCAGCATCCATATGCTGAAGTACTACGTCGTCATGAACAGCGACATTACCGGAAGTCTCATATGCAACATGTACATCATGACCTTGTTCTACAAGGCGGATGAATGTTCCTCCCATGGAAATTACATCATCGTCTGGATGTGGAGAGAAAATAACTACCCTTTTTGGAAATGGAGAAGAAGGAACAGGCCTTGTGCTATCGTCTGCATCTGGTTTTCCTCCCGGCCATCCGGAAATGGTATGCTGAAGGTCATTGAATACCTTTATGTTGATCTGGCTGAATGTACCGAACTGCTCCAGCAACTCTCCGAGACCATTGGCAAGGTAATCTGCCTGTGTGAGTTTGAGTATAGGCTTTTCCACCTGTTCGCAAAGCCATACTACGGCTTTTCTGATGAATTTCGGTGTCCATTCGCATGGACCTACAAGCCAAGGAGCTACATTCCTTGTGAGCAGGCTTGCAGAATTTTCGTCAACGTACAGCGATATATTATCGTGTTTCTGAAGGACGGATGCCGGACATAATGGGTCGATTTTTCCTTCTGATACTTTCCTGACCACATCGGCCTTATCCTCTCCCCATGCTATCAGGTGTATCTTCTTTGCTGTCATCATGGTAGAGATACCCATTGCTATCGCTGTGTGAGGTGTAGCATTCACGTTACCGGCAAAATTCCTTGCCTGTCTTTTACGGGAACCATATGGCAGAAGTACTGTCCTTGTCCTTCCCTGCTCCGGTGCTCCTGATTCGTTGAACCCTATCTGCCCTTTCTCGCCCATACCCATTATCAGCAGGTCCAGTCCGCTTGCCATGGCATCATATCTTGCGCAGAACTCTGTGACATATGAACTGTCATGAAGTTCGGTGAGCTTTGGAACATGGACGTTTTCGGGCTTGATGTCTATTTTTGCAACAAGTTCTTCATAGAGTCTCCTGTTACGGCTGTTATGGTCAGCTGGTGCTGGATAATATTCATCAATGCTGAATATTTCAACGTTTCTGAATGATACCTCACCTGCATTGTAGCGGCGAACGAGGCTTTTGTACAGGGCTACCGGAGAGGATCCGGTAGTCAGTCCGAGCTTATATGTACCATTGCTGCAGTTTATGGCAGAAACTATTTTTTCAGCAAGACGTTCGCTTGCATCTTCTTCATCAGCATAAATATGAGCAGGTATTCTTTCATACGTGTGCTTTACTCCGTTTGGAAGGCCCGCTTCTATGAGTCCCCCATCTTTAGGCAAGGAAAATTTCTTCATATATTATTGTGGTATTGATAATTTATAGCTGTACATGATGCAATCTTTCGTACGCAGTCAAACTATTTAAAATCATGCAAATATATGAAATATATAAGTATGACGTGCGTTTGTGCTTTTAAAATTGATTAAAATTTTTTGTATTCTTTCTGCATGTTCAATTTTTCAAGATGCCCACCCTTATGTACACGGTAAAGAACTTGGTTGGTTGTCGGTGACCTGAGACCTCCGAGACTTTCAATGAAGGGCCCCAATTTGATGTAGTCGACCTGGCTGATGGCAAATCCCTCAGGGATATCAGTTCTTCCTGAATACCATGCTGTCTTGAGATGAGGATACCTGGACTTTATCCAGCTGCACAGCCGGGATATTTCGTATGGATCGGCATCACCTCCCATAAAGCAAAAACACGTAATGGCCGAGGAATACTTCCCTATCAGGAGGGCAAGCATTTCCTCGGTCATAGGTTCACCTTGATCATCCCACAGCCAAGGACTATGACAGCCCGGACACCTGTTGGGACAGCAGGAAATATTGACCGCAAGGGTTATTTCATCTGGGATTTCCTGGCAGACTATATCGTAACTGCAGCATTTCAGCATTTCGGTCTTTCCTCGTTTCTATGGTAATAGCGTCTTGCCGCCTCTTCCTGACGGGCCATGGAGAAATTGCTGACGCGCTTCATATAACCTATTATACGTGTCAGGTAATCAACATCATGGCTATGGCATTCAGGACATTCATGAAGGTAGTGCTTGCTTATGTGTCCACAGCTATTGCATATGGTGTTTGGAATGTTGAATGTGAAATAATTGCACCCTTCCTGTGCAGCTATGCGGAGCAGCTGGCTGTACTGTGCCTTGGAAAGATGTTCTTCAAGATTGAGATGAAGAGCCGAACCGCCTGTAAGATGCTCTATGTATTTGCGTCCGTGAAGGCGCATCTTGTCAACGATATTAAGAGACTTGTCCTCGACTATATAGAAATAACTGTTGTAACAGTCGCGCGGCACAGCATATCCGTCTTCCCTATCCCATTTTGCATGCTTTACACCAACGTTTTCCGCTGGAATCATTTCGCAGTTGAATAATGTTGTCTTTGAACGGTATCTCTTGTTGTACTGCTCTATAAGACCTAATGTATTTTGCACGAAATCAACGTATTGCGGATTATCATCTATCTTGATGCCGAGGAATTCTGCAGCTTCAACAAGTCCATTTATGCCGACAGTAAGATACTGACGTCCTATGTTGATGAATCCGGCATCGAAGAGAGGTAGCATGCCCTGTTCTTTCAAAGCCTTGAGATTTTCATCATATGCCAGCTGCACCTTATGGACAAGGTCCACAACCTCAGCCAGATATGTCATGTAGTCCTGTCCGTTCTTCACAGCATATTGAATGCATCGGTTAAGGTTGATGGTCAATACACTTTTTGATCCGGTTGAAACTCCGCCGGCACCAAGGGTATAGCTGAAGCCATTGTCCTGAATTTCATTACGCAGACGGCAGCATGAGGCCAGGGAGTCTGCATTGTCGCTCATGTAGGTGAAGAAAGAGTGTCCTTCTGAATACATTTCTGCGGTAAAATCTCCCCATTCCTTATCCTTTACTTCATTGTTTTCCGTCAGAAGTGCCATGGTTTCAACTGGAAATGTGAGTGGAGTCTTGAGCCTTTCCGCATTGAACCATTTCATGAACCTCTTCTGAAGCCAGGACAGACCGTTCCAATCAGGCTTTGATCCATCAGGGAAACGGAATTCACCGAAGATGCTTTCAAAATAATTTTTGTCGTAGTATGAAATATTCCAGAATACGGCCTGGAAATTACGTGCACCCGTAGGCTGGTTTATTGAGTATACGATCTGCTCGAAGCAGTCTGTTATTATCTTGTCTATCGAACGTTTCTTTACAGACAGGTCGACCTGTCTGTCAGGGTTGGTATAGTAATCAAGACCATATTCCTTACCTATGAAGTAGTTCATGTACATAAGGAATTCAGGAGTAGCACAAGCACCACTCAACATGCTGGATACCATGAATACAAGATTTATGAATCCTCCGCAGAAAGATTTCAGGTTGGTTGGGCCAATGGAGTTACCGCCAATTGGCTTGGTACCTTCCAGCAGCCATGGATACATGGTTATGCTTGCGCAATAGTTTGCAAGTGAAGTTTCGTCATTCTTATATATATGATGATTCTTAAGCAGTCGTATGTATTTGTCGGACAATTCCTTTCCATACATCTTCTTGATCCTGTCCG
This sequence comes from Bacteroidales bacterium, assembly GCA_017442315.1. Classification (GTDB taxonomy): domain Bacteria; phylum Bacteroidota; class Bacteroidia; order Bacteroidales; family UBA932; genus Cryptobacteroides. Next base: position 48,173 of record JAFRZX010000048.1, on the reverse strand, counting down.
TTAGGATCCTGCGGTTAAGTCTGATGAAGTTCTTTTTAGGCAGTTCGCCTATCAGAGTCGCCAGGTTCTTTTTCTCTATGTTGGCATTGGCGTCGTACTTGCTTCCTGTAGCAGCATTTTCTGCCTGGCAATATTGTATCAGGAAGTCAAGGTGATCCCTTACCTCACGGTCTTCCGAATGGCGTTGACGATAGAGCATGTATGCTTTAGCTACGGAAAAGTATTGCTCAGTCATCAGTGCTATCTCAACCTGATTCTGGATATCTTCCACATGCATGCCATCTGTGATCCGGACATGTGAAAGAATGCTGACTATGTCATCTTCGGTAGCAAACGCACCGACTGAAAGAAAAGCCTTACGAATTGCATTTCTGATCTTTTCCACGGAAAAAGCCTTACGTTTTCCGTCTCTCTTGATGATTGTTATTTCCTGGCTGCTCATTTGTTATGAATCCTTAAAAGTTATTTGAGGAGCTGTCTTGATTTCTATACAGCTTCTAATAAAGCGGACGTCTAAGTTATTCATAATTTGAATATCAAAGACGTCCGCCTTCAGATGTTTATCAACATACTTTTTAACAATGCGCCCTGGCTACATGTAAAAGATGTTTTGCTTTTCTATTTGTATCATTCTGCATCCATGGCCTGGCATGCTGTGATGGCTACCATCTTGTAGATGTCATCAACTGAGCAGCCGCGGCTCAGGTCGTTGACAGGACGTGCGATACCTTGAAGGATAGGGCCGATTGCGTCAGCATTTCCAAGTCTCTGTACAAGTTTGTAGGCGATGTTTCCAACTTCAAGACATGGAAAGACCAGAACATTGGCATGACCGGCTATCTCAGAGCCAGGAGCTTTCTTCTGTCCCACTGACGGTACAAGAGCTGCATCTGCCTGAAGTTCACCCTCTACCTTGAGAGATGGATCAAGTTCTTTCGCCAGTCTGGTTGCTTCTATTACCTTGTCCACCACCTCATGCTTAGCCGAGCCCTTGGTAGAGAATGAAAGCATCGCAACCTTAGGATCTGCAAAACCGGCTACGCTTCTGGCTGTCTGTGCGGTGCAGACTGCAATCTGTGCAAGCTGAGATGCGTCCGGCATAGGTGTGACGGCAACATCTCCTACAACGAGCACACCATCCTCACCATATTCTGGGGTTTGTGTAATCATAAGCATGGCTCCGCTTACGCATGTGATGCCAGGAGCACACTTTATGATCTGTAGAGCAGGCCTTAGAGTCTCTCCTGTAGTTGAAAGCGCTCCGCTGATTTGACCGTCAGCATCTCCGTTTTTGATGATGAGACATCCGAAATAAAGCGGATCCAATACAAGCTGTGCAGCCTTTTCTGGAGTCATGCCTTTATTCTTCCTGAGTTCGTAGAGGAGCTCTGCATATTCAGCCGTCTTTTCGCTGGTTACAGGGTCTATGATTGTTGCCTTGTGTATGTTCTTAAGGCCCAGTTTGTCAGCAAGGGCAAAGATAGCATCATGGTTGCCAATAAGGATTATTTCTGCGATTTCGTCGGCCAGAGCTTTGTCGGCAGCTGTAAGAGTGCGCTCTTCCAGTGACTCCGGGAGCACTATGCGCTGCTTGTTTGATTTTGCGCGAGCAATGATTCTTTCAATAAGTGTCATATTATAAATGCTTTTGATTGTTTTCTTTCTTATGTCCAGGTCCTTCAGGAAACCATCCTTTCCTTACTCGTTCCCTCTGATGAATGAGTTCAAGTATGCTCCAGAATGATGAAAATGCTATTACTCCAAGTATTGTGGACCATATGATGCTAGTTATCATAATTGATAGAAGTGCGAAGATTATTCCTGTCGTAGCGAATATCCACCAGCATTTGACACCGAAATAATATTCTGCCTTGATGACTATCGGGTGAAATATACCAATTACTATGAATGTAGCCAATCCTGTTAAAAGTCCGTTAAAATTCATGTCAGCTATTACAAAATTCATGTAAAATTACACGTTTTATTTTTAATAAGCAAAATTCATTCAAGTCAATTTCCAATTCACTTTTTATAACTTTCTTTTGCTTATTATGAATTTATGTCTAACTTTGTAGTGTGCTAATAAACTAATACAGTATTATATTATGAAAAGGACAATCTTAATTTACTCATTGCTGTTTGTCATCACTCCCCTTCTTGCCAAGGAAAAAAACGAACATGACAACAAAGAAGAATCTAATCTGTACTTTACGACAGAGCTGAATTTGTCTGGTGGAAACTTCAGAGGCTGGGGTAAACCGGATTTCGGCATAGACTCCTTTACTCTCGGTCTCGGATACAGGATCGATGACAATTGGTCAATATGGATACCTGTTTCAACTGACCTTCTTCTAATGAATAAACAGAGTACAAGAAATTATCTGGATCAAGGAACAATAGGTCTGGGAGCCGGATACAGTATTAATATGAAAGATCATAAGGCGATAGGTTTCAATCTGAGTGCTGGTTCTACTTATTTAAATTATGAGGTTGATTACCTTAAGATCAAGGCCGCTGTGTCATTGGGATACCATCACTTGGAATTTTCTCCATATGTAAGTATCGGCTGCACATATTTCAAACCGTACTCCGGCATGCCTGATGACGTTGTCATGTACGAAGTAACAATCGGATTCTCATTTTTCTAATAAAATCCTTGCATTTCCCCCCCCATGATTATCTTTGCAACCATTCATATATATTCAGTGATCTTATGAAAATGAAATGGATTGTCACTCTTATAATTGCCGTTTATCCGGCATTTATAAATGCATCAGCGCAAAAGGATACACTTATATTGAATGAATCCTTTAGATATGAAGGCGAGTATCCTGTGGGAAAAGGAGTCCTGCAATCAGAAAGATATGGTTTGATCTTCGGGCAATTCAATAAAGGAATTCCTCATGGTTATGGGGTCCAGTATCTTCCTGACGGAAGCAGATATCAAGGTAATTTTGTAGAAGGCCGGCGTTCCGGTCATGGTCACTTCTTTTCTGATTCAGGCAAGATATTTCTTGGTGAATTCAAGGATGATTATGCTGATGGGCTTGATACTCTGATACTTGAGAATGGAACTGTATTTATCGGTCAGGTCCGTCAGGGACGCAGGACAAGGTCTGGATCAATGTATCAGTCTGCCTCATCTGCCGGTGTGACAATCCCTGACTTTAATGAAGTAAGTCTTACCGGCACGCAGAAAAAGTATCTGAAGAAACTCAGAAAAAATTGGGCGGATTCTATATGGAGCGACAGGACTGCAAAATACAAAGGTGGAGACGTAAATAAGTTTTATACCGAATACATGTATTCAAGACTGTCATGGACAAAAGATATGCATGGAAAGGAATCACTTGTAGAATTTCAGTTTACTGTCAGTCCGGACGGAGAAGTTACTGATGTTGAAATTTTAAGCTGCCAGGAACCGATATTCGGAGAAAAAGTAAAGGAGGTGCTGTCAAAGGCACCTAAGTGGGAACCTGCTGTAAAAAATGGAAAGTTCGTGCCTCAGACAATCCGTCATCGCATTATCTTCTACCAGCCTTGGTGACAAGTCAAATGAAACGATAGTGATGCGCTATCCCCAATGACTTTTTTTGGGGAATATGGATGCATCCTATATCCAGACAAAACGGGAGTTGACCGATTCGCCTCCGTCTACTATTATGCTCTGTCCCGTACAGAATCTGTTCGTCACGGTTAGGAAATATGCCCATTGCGCTATTTCTTCCGTACTGGCCCATCTCTTCAGAGGTGTCTGTTTCATGATCTCTTCCCAAAGATCTGATCGTGAGACTACGCAATCATTCAATGGTGTCAGGACACCTCCCGGATCAAGACTGTTGCATGTGGCACCATATTCTGCAACCCGCAGTGCTGTGTTCTTTGTGTATGAAATGACTCCTCCTTTGCTCGCACAGTATTCCGGAAATTCCGATCCTGTATGACCGCTGGCTGAACCGATGTTCAGAATGGACCTTATGCTGCTCTGGATTCCATATTTTTCTGTAATTCTAATGAGAGATTTCAGATTTATCTCGATGTCATCTTCATTCTGTGTTCCAGCATTATTGATAAGTATCTCTATTCCAGGAATTTCCGGAAGAGAATCAATGTCGCGGACATCACATGTGTAGTGTGTATAATGTGGATGTGAAATGCCGGCAGGCTGCCGGTCAATGCCTGTGACGTAATGGCCTTCATTGAGAAAATAGGTCGCTATGGCTTTGCCGATGCCTTGCGTTGAGCCTGTAACAAGTACTTTCATTTGCGTAATGAATTATTTGAATCCCTATGCTGCAAAGTTAATTAAACTTTGGCTATTCAAACAGTTTCCATATCTTTACAGAAAAATTATTTATAGCGATGAACAGGATATTTTCTCTTATTGCATGCTTGAGCCTTACGGCTTGTGCGTCGCAGACAGCGGGTGTCGTTGACAGGATGACACATGACCCTAATTCCACAAACACCGAAACCATACTTCATGTGTGGAGCTGGAATTTCAACACTATTGCAGAAAACATGAAGCAGATTGCTGATGCTGGTTTCACTATGCTGCAGACTTCTCCGGTAAATGCATGTTTCAGTCCTGAGGGCGGAAACATAAGGATTTATGATGAGAAGGAAGGCAATTGGTATCACTATTATCAGCCAGTGGACTGGACCATAGGGAACAATATACTTGGAACTGAAGATGAAATGGCAGTAATGCTTGATTCTGCCAGAAAATATGATATACGTGTGCTGGTTGATGTGCTTCCAAATCATACCGCATTTGATATTGACCTTGTGACAGACAGTTTCTACGAGGCTGTCGGAGGAAGGGATAAGATGTTTCACACCAATGGCCTGGAAGGTATTCAGGACTATAATGACCGTAGGCAGTGTACTCTCCAGGGAGTCGGTGGTCTTCCGGATGTCAATACCGAGAATCCCCTTTTTCAGAAGTATTATATGGAATTCGTGAACAAGTTGATCCGTATGGGTGTACGTGGGTTCCGTTATGATACTGCAAAGCATATAGGAGTTCATTCCGATCCTCTGGATGAGGAAGCCGGTGTCAAGGAAAATGATTTCTGGGACGTGGCTACGGGACGCAAGAAAGTCCTCGGCGTTTCTTTGGCTATACCTTATGACAGTCTGTTCGTGTATGGTGAAGTTCTTCAGGACAGGAATGTGCCGGAAGAAGAATATGCAGGTTATTTCGGTCAGACTGCATCCAGCTATGGACATGTCCTCCGCGAAGCGCTGACAAAACGTAGCGCGAAGAATATGGATCTGGTCTCATGGTATCACAGAGCTGCTCCCGAATATCTGACAACATGGGTTGAAAGCCATGATACATATTGCAATGCAAATGAAAGTGCAGGCTTGACCGATGGGCAGATACGTATGGGATGGGTATTTCTGGCAGCGCGTCAGAACGGTACACCGCTTTTCTATAGCCGCCCTATGAATTCTACACGTGATAATTATTGGGGAGATAATCTGCTTGGAGCTCGTGGAAACGATGAATTCTTCCATCCGGAGGTAGTCGCTGTCAATAATTTCCGTAAGCAGATGGATGGTCAGGCCGAAGATATAGTAATGTCTGCGGATGGTGAAGTCCTGGTGGTCAATCGCGGTGATAAGGGACTGGCTGCGGTGAATCTTGCTCTTGAAGTGAAAACTGCAGAATTACCTACAGGACTTCCTGATGGAGAATATGCTGACATTGTATATAAACAGACATTTTCAGTGGAAAATGGTGTCCTTAAAGGCATCATGCAACCAGAAACATCATATATTATCGTAAAGAAATAGCAGGAAGGACATTAACCTGATCTCTCCTGATCCTCTGATCTGAAATCAGACATAAAATTTTTGACATTATGAAGTGGAAGCTTTTAATATCACTTGTTCTGATCTGTTGCGCATGTAACAATGTGATGGCGCAGACCGGCACCTGGTCCGGTGTGCTTGATGTCCAGGGAACAAAGCTTTCAATAGTTTTTCATTTGGATACAGAAAAACCTTCAATGGATTCACCAGATCAGGGAGTAAAAGGCCTGCCGATACAGATAGAAAGGGCTGCAGCTGGAAAACTAGCAGTCAGCATACCTTCATTGGCAGCCGTTTATGAAGGTCAATGGCTGATAAATAAAATTGTCGGAACCTTTACTCAGATGAATGTAACGATGCCGTTGACACTTTTTCCCGGAGAAGTAAAACCAAAACGTCCGCAGACTCCGGCAGGTCCGTTTCCATATTCGGCAGAAGAGGTTTCATTCAGAAATGATGAAGTTGTTCTGAATGGAACCCTTACACTGCCGGACGGATGTTCCCGACAGACGCCTGCTATGATTATGGTGACAGGAAGCGGGATCCAGAACCGTGACTCTGAAATCTTTGACCATAAGCCTTTTGCTGTAATTGCAGATGCTCTTGCCAGGGCAGGAATCGCAACTCTGCGCTATGATGACAGAGGATTCAACGGATATTCAGGTGATATCAACAATTGCACGACTGAAGATTTCAAGAGCGATGCTTTGGCAGCAGTGGAACTTCTCAGGGAGCGTTTTGATAAGGTAGGTGTCATAGGACATAGTGAGGGGGGAACGATTGCCATGATGATTGCATCAGAGAATAAGGCAGACTTCATTGTCAGTCTTGCCGGCATGACTGTTTCCGGTGCAGAAACACTAGTGTGGCAGAACCGGATTGCACTCAGAGGACTCGGTTTTTCCGATGCAGCCATAGAATCGTACTGCAATCTCATTGATAAAGCATTCAATGTGAGTGTAAATGGTGGTGTAATGCCGGCCCCTGAAGATTACGATCTCCCAAATTCATTAATACAGAATTATCGGGCGGTTTTGACACAGATACAGATACCTTATATGAAGTATTTTCTGTCCCTTGACATGCGTCCTCTGCTTGGGAAAATCACTTGTCCTCTCCTTGCCCTCAATGGTACAAAAGACATTCAGGTTGACCATAGAAGCAACCTGAATGCCTTGCTTATCGGTTTGCCGGATAATCCATATAACAGGATTGAGCCTGTAGAGGGAGTCAATCACCTTTTCCAGCATTGCACAACCGGTGCTGTTACTGAATACAGGACCATCGAAAACACTATTGCTCCGGAGGTACTGGAGTATATAGCGTCATGGATATCCGGGCTATTCTCCCGATAGAATCAACTCCAGGATATCTAATGTTTTCTCAATCTGTATCAAGAATCTGCACAGCTATGGAGTCGGAATATATTTCCTGGAGACAGGAGCTTGTACGAGAATAAAGTTAATCATATATATACAAAACAGTACAAACAATGAAATCTTTGACAGCATCTGTATTAATAATTCTAAGCTATATCATCTCATCATGTTCAGACTACAAGGATGTGCCGTTTGTCGACGGGGTAACCGAAGCACTGAATGATGGAGGAAAGGTAAATGTCAGTCTTTTGGAATGGACGCGAAATCCACTGAGTTTCAATTGCAGCGGGGATACTTTAACTGTTACTACGGCTCCTGGAACGGATCTTTGGCAGAGGACATATTACCACTTCCGCAATGACAATGCTCCTGTATTGCAGATGAAGACTAGAGAGAAATATTTCAGTTTTGTCGTCAAGACAGATTTTACCCAAAGTCATCATCGGTTCGACCAGTGCGGCATAGTGATGTACCTTGACAGCGACAATTGGCTGAAAGGGTCTGTGGAGTATGAAAACGAAAAGTACCAGCATCTTGGCAGTGTTGCCACCAATAACGGATACTCGGATTGGGCAACAACTGCAATTCCTGCGGATGTAAAGACAATGTGGTATCGTTTTTCGCGCCGTTGCGACGACTATTGCATTGAATGCTCGACTGATGGAGTAGAATTCAGTCAGATGCGTATCTGCCATATGTACAAGGGAGCAGAAGAAATCAGCTTCGGAATTTATGCCTGTTCTCCGGAAGAGTCTTCATTTACAGCAGTCTTCACAGACATGAAAGTCACTGAATGCATGTGGAAGGCACACGATGGTCAGCAACCTGATGAAGAACTGTAAGGACAGATGCTGTTTAAACGTCTTCTTATTCAAACGAGCGTATAGAGAAAATCTGTAATGGACCGCACGTTATCTAAGGAACTGAACGATCAGGCAATCGAGAAAGGAAGCCTTCTTGCCAGACTAATACGCAACAGAAACATGTTCTACGGTGCCACTGGTTTTGAAATGGACAAGAATGCAGCAATAGCTGAAGCTGAACGGGAAGCCTCACATTTCGATGCATCCATTTTCTGGACAGAAAAGCTTGGTTTGTTTTATGAGAATGAATGTGAGTATGATTAGGAACGGATACATTAAAATTTGTCTGACAACTTATTAATGATATATCAAAGATGACCATCGGTCAGGCAGGACTACGTTGACTATAATTTATGCCCAGGCATCGTATTGGCCATTATCATCTGTCTCACGTCTCAAGACACCTGTCAGGTCGTCAATAGCTTCAAATACATTCTCGATATCCTCCTCATTTTCAAATGAGGAGGAATTGTATTCGTTGTCCTCCAAAGCAATGATTATTGCACCTTTAACTTCATGTGCCTCATCAGAGAGAACATCTCCTATGGAATTGCTTTCCAGACCTTTCGCTACAGCCTTCCTGTCGAAACACATGACAATATTCTTTTCGAGGCCACATTCCTTTGTAATATTGGACAGAGGTCCGGAGAAATGCATAATCTCAATATCCTCAGCATCTATGACGGATGCTATTTCACTGTATGACATGGCAGTCATGTCTGCATCGAGGAATTCGGTATAGCCGGAAGGATGGATAACAAGTATAGTCGGCTGTATTTCGTTATCTTCTGACATAGTCTCACCTTTTTTCCAGACTCAGTGTAAAGGAATATGAGTATCTGCCAAAACAGAAATTTTCACTTCGTTCAGGCTGGGCAAATGAAATCTCGAATCTTGAGCTATAAGAAGAATATTTAAATGAAGTTTTAAGAAGGATTGCACTCTTGCTGACTTCAATTATCGTGAAATTGAAGTCAGGGTAGATGTATTCTTCAATTCCATACTCTTTCCACACTTTTTTCCTTGGCGGGATCAGTCTCTCACCTACCTTGAGATTAGCGTCTTTAAGGTCACACTCGAAGCGGTCTTCCAGATCGATATCTTCACCAGTAACCTCATTCTCTGATGAAGCGCATGTCTTGAGGACAAGCTTGTAATTATCAAAACTCATGATGTCTGAATTTTAAGGGTCAATATATCTTAGTCAAACATTACTCTGGGGTTCATCACTGAAGGACTTCTCCACTCGATGCCTCGACGGGCAAGTGCAGCTCTTTTCGCGCTCCAGTAGCCAAAGCAGAACCCCATGCCGCGAGGCTCATCCTTCAGCTGATCGTCTACTTCCTTTTCCACCTCGTAAATGATATCTTCCCATTCTGGAGTAGCCTGGACCGGGTCAACCTTGAGCATTCCTCCCAAACTGTCCCAGCAATCAAGAGCTATCTTCCTTTTCGGATCATCAGTTATCCATGCGAATTTGTAAATCCAGCTGTCGACCTTCCGGAAATAGTACCTGTCGAGATTTTCCTTGAGGTAGTCATCATAGTCTGATGCGGATTCAAAGTCGCGATATAATCTGTACAATTCACATAAGGAGTGAAAAAGACGCGGAGTCTCCCGCTTGTCAATATAGTCGTTTTCCAGCATGCATGCAATGTAGTGGGCCTTGTAAGCAGGATTGATGTTCTCTGATCTGAACGGAGCTACATCCTTGAACTCATGGATAAGTTCGCGCATGAGAGGAATATTCTTCCAGATATTGCCTTCTTCATTGTTCTTGTTCATCTTATCTATCAACTCCCCTGCATATCCATCAGACCAGTCGCATGTAGAATCCTTGTCTCTGCTGAAAAAGAATACATACCTGCATTGCTTTGAAATACGTTCATTAGGGATATTGAATTCCGGGGTTCCCAGCACCTGCCAGTATTTATTGATTCTGAATGTCTGGCCTGTGTACTCAAACACCAGCTCATTCTCATCTGCATAAGTCACGTTCAGTTTTATTCCATGAAATTCAAAATCCTTTCCTATAATCAGCTCATCACCCTTGATGCACTCCCAGGACTTGATCCTGTTGCCGATCCCCATATCCATTGAGGTCTCGATCCTGATAATATTGAAATATTGTTTCATAAATATAATACTTTATATAAAATCAAACGTGATGTTTTCGATTTTCAGACGCAATGTTCCGGAAGGGACTTTTGCCTCTACTGTTTCACCGACCTTTCTGCCCATCAAAGCGGCACCTATCGGGGATTTCAGAGAAATCTTCCCGGCCTCCAGGTTCATCTCGTGAGGACTGACAATCTCGAATTTCATTCGGGTATTTGTCGATAGGTTCGTGAATTCAACCTTGCTCAGAAGGCAAACCCTGTCTTTAGGCAGGGCATTCGGGTCAATTACGCGTGAATGCTCCATGACCTTCTGCAGGAAACGGATTCGGCTGATGGTCTTCGCCTGCCTCCGCCTTGCTTCACGGTATCCGGCATTTTCACTCCGATCCCCCTGTGCGCTGGTTTCTGCGAGGTTGTCTTTCACTTCCGGGTAGACAACATCGATAAGGTACTTCAACTCGGCTGCAATTTCTTCGTATCTATGTTTTGACAAATATTCCATGGGGTAAATATAATCATTTTTATTTGCAAATGCAGAAACTTATTTCTAATTTTGAAGAATTCAAAATAAATGAATTATGAAGACTATATTATATGCCATGATTGCTGCATTTCTCTATACAGGATGCGGAAGCAGATATATATCAGTTGATGCAAAACAGTTTGCTGAGACAATCAAGGATCCAAGGATGCAGATAATTGATGCAAGGACCCCGAATGAATTCAAGGATGGGCATATTCCTGGAGCTGTCAATATGGACATTAACAGCAAGGATTTCATGAGGCAGAGCGAATCCCTTGATAAGACAAGACCTGTCGCAGTGTATTGCAGAAGCGGACGCAGAAGCAAGGTCGCTGCAGAGAAATTGAGTTCCAAAGGGTTTGATGTGATAGAGATGGACGGTGGAATCATTTCATGGGAAGGTGAAATCATACGGTAAGGCTTATGACTCCTGATTCCTCCAGACATGTGGGCCGAGCAGTCCCAATACTCGCAGCAGCGATATAAAAGAGATTATCCCTTTGCATAAAGAATGGAAGATAAATTATCTGTTCTTATGATTTTCATGAATATATGAGAAAAATAATCAGAAAGGCACGAAAGGAAGATGCATCACAGATTGCCGAACTATTTATGATGGCATGGCCGGTTGAAGAAATACTGGAATCCAACGGTGTATCATTCAATCAGCTTCACGCGTCCATAACATGTATAGCGGCAAGAGAGGATACTGTCTACAGTTATGAAAACACGCTTGTGGCAGAGATCGACGGCCAGGTCGTAGGAGCTATGTGTGCATACGACGGTGCAGATTATACGAGGCTTAAACAGCCGATAGTGGATACCCTTGGAGAAAATTCCGGCTTTGCCAACCTGAAGGAGACCGAGGCCGGAGAGTTTTATCTGGACTCTGTAGGAGTACTTCCTGATTATAGGGGTCAGGGTATAGCAACTCTACTCTTTGAAGCGCAGTGTGAACGAGCAGCATCGTCAGGGCACAAAGTGGCTGGACTGATAGTGGATGTGGATAAACCGAAAGCAGAAGCACTATATGCTAGGCTTGGCTTCAGGTATATCGATGACAAGGACTTTTTCGGACACACTATGAAACATATGGTCAGAATCCTTTAGAGGATATGATTATTTACAAATGCAGCGTGGGTACACGGAACAGCCAATCCGTGTACCCACGCTGCATAAAATCTGATATAAGTGCCAGAAAGGAGACCGTCGATTCCCTGCTCTGATCAGGGAAGACGTCATATTACCACTCCAGAATCTTCCTGAAGTCGTATGCCTCTGGGTTCTCGATGCCGAGAGCCTTGACAGCTTCGTAATCCTCTGGGGTTACGTAGTGAGCGATGTAGTTGTAGTAGTTCTGAGCTGTACCAGAGTTGATGTCAACTACGCGTGGAGGAATCTTACCTGTTGTAGGATCCTGAAGGTCAGCAAGGTAGAGTGGAGATACGTTGCCATATGAATCTACGTATACCATGCAGCCTGTCTTACCTTCGCTGTAAAGCTGATAGACACCCATTGCAAGCTCTGTACAATAAGTTACATCGTAAGCAACAGGATCCTGGCAACGAACGTCATAACCGATTTCTACAGGACGGCTCTTAACCTTAAGACCGATCTTCTTGAATTCTGCTTCGAGAAGGTCATTGAAGAGGACTGCCTTGGAAACCTTACCGAGTTCCGGATGTCCGTGGTCGTCATATGAGAAGTGTACGCCTGCAGCTTCCATCTCCTCAGCCTTGAACTCGTGGAAGAGGCCCTCGGCAGCTACGATAGTACCGTAGTTGATGCCCATAACCTTTCTCTTGAGGATTGCAGAGATAGAAAGCTTCACAACCTTGTCAAGGCAGATCTCAGTCTTGTTGAACATCTCCGGGATGATTGTCATAGGGCAGTGAGTAGCCTCACCGATACCTAAAGCAAGACTTCCGCATGTACGACCCATTGCTGAGATTACCAGCCAGTTACCTGATGTGCGTGCATCTTCGTATACAGTGCGTGCAAGGTGAGCTCCTTCGTTCTTTGCAGAATTGTAGCCGAATGTAGGTGCGTTGGCAGGAAGTGGAAGGTCGTTATCGATTGTCTTAGGACAGTGGATATTTGCGATAGGATACCCCTTTGCTGCGAGGAATTTTGAGATACGGTTTGCTGTTGAAGCTGTATCATCACCTCCTATGGTTACGAGAAGCTTGATGTTGTTGTCCTTGAAAAGGTCAAGGTTGAAGTTCTCCTCGAAGTCCTTGTCAGTTGGTTTGAAACGGCTCATTTCAAGGTATGAACCACCTCTGTTGAAGTAACGGTCAGCAATGAAGAAAGTGAGGTCTTCAGTGCGTGCATTCTTGCTGAAAAGTCCTGAATAACCGCCGTGAAGACCGATTACTCTGAAACCTTTTGTAAGGAATGTCTTTGCAACACTCATTGAAACTGAATTCATTCCCGGTGCCGGACCGCCACCGCATAGAATGATAACTGCATCTTTCATTTTTTCTGCAAATTAAATTTATACTTGTATTCTAATGTTCTTTCAGGCATGTGCCTCTACATGGCATAATGCGGCGCAAATTTATTATATTTCACTTTAAAATACAAAAAATCCTTACAACGCATACAGGAGTGGTTTTCATATTGCAGAAATCGAAAGAATATAGTAAATTTGTAAGTTATTTTTGCAATGGAAAAAACACAGGCATATAAAAGAATACAAGAGCTGACGGAGTTGATCAACGATGCCAACAAGAGGTATTATGTAGACAATGCTCCGACGATTTCCGATTATGAGTTTGACATGCTCATGAAGGAACTGGAAAGTCTTGAAAAGGACTATCCTGACCTCAAGTCAGCTGACTCCCCTACCGGAAAAGTCGGCAGCGATCTCTTTAATCCTGTTCCAGCATCCGGATCAATCGGTGTGAATGGAGCTAAAAGGGAATTCGAGCAATATCCTCACCGATATCCTATGCTTTCTCTGGCTAATACATATGACATTTCGGAAATCCAGGCATTTGCCGACAGAGTCGCAAAAGGAATCGGTAATGTATGTACTTTCAGTTGTGAGCTTAAGTTTGACGGGACAGCCATATGTCTGACCTATCGCAATGGCAGATTGTACAGAGCATTGACTAGAGGAGACGGTACTGTGGGAGATGATGTCACCGAAAATGTCAAGAGGATCTCCAATATACCTCAAGTATTGAAGATGCCGGCAGATTTCACGCCTACCAGAAGCAATCCATATCCATGGCCGAAGGAATTTGAGATCAGAGGTGAGATTTATATGCCATGGGAGGCATTCGACAGACTCAATGAAGTCCGTATCAAAGAAGAGGAAACACCATTTGCAAATCCACGCAATGCTGCATCCGGGTCATTGAAGCTGATTGACAGCAATGCGGTTGCTGAAAGAGGACTTGAATGTACGCTTTATCATGTGCTAGGTGAAGACCTGAATTTTCAGACACATGCGCAAGCGCTTGATACAGTGGCATCTTGGGGACTTCCAGTCTCAGACAAACGAAACATCTGCACTTCCATTGAAGATATCAGGGACTTCATAACATATTGGGATACTGAGCGAAAAAACCTTCCGTTCGCCACAGATGGAATTGTAATCAAGGTAAACGAGATACCATATCATACGGAATTGGGCTATACATCCAAGGTTCCAAGATGGGCTGTAGCATATAAGTTCAAGGCGGAGCAGGCTCTTACGAGACTTGTTTCGATAGATTATCAGGTCGGCAGGACAGGTGCGGTAACGCCTGTTGCGAACCTCGAACCTGTGCAGCTCAGCGGTACTGTTGTCAAGAGAGCTTCACTGCATAATTCCGATCAGATGCATTTGCTTGACATTCATATCGGTGATTATGTCTATGTTGAGAAAGGAGGAGAGATAATCCCGAAGATAACCGGAGTGGACCCTGGGAGAAGATGTCCAGATGCAGCCCAGCCTCATTTCCCTGAATTCTGTCCGGACTGCGGTACTCCTCTGGTAAAGGATGAAGAAGAGGCACGATCCTTCTGCCCTAATCAAAGCGGATGTCCGACCCAGATCAAGGGCAAACTGGTTCATTTTCTCAGCAGGAAGGCCATGAATGTGATAGCAGGTGACTCAACAGTTGAGCAACTCTTCAACAAGGGACTTGTATGGAATGTCGCTGACTTCTATGAGTTGAAGAAAGAGCATCTTCTTATGTTGGACGGATGGAAAGAACGGTCTGCGGAAAGGTTCCTGAACAGCCTGCAAGATTCGCTTGAAACACCTTTTGAAAAAGTTCTGTATGCCTTAGGTATCAGGCATATCGGAGAGACAACAGCAAAATCCCTTGCAAGACATTTCGGAAATATAGATTCACTGGCGTCAGCAAGTCGTGAGGAGCTTCTTGCGACAGACGATATCGGAGAGGTCATTGCAGACAGTATAAAGGAATGGTTTTCAGATGAAGTCAACATTGAAATCATCACCAGGCTCAAATCATCAGGATTGAGATTTGCAACGGATGCAGTCAAGGAGAAGCTGTCAGATTCCCTTGAAGGTAAGACTATTGTGATCTCCGGCAATTTCAGCATACCAAGAGACCATATGAAGAAGCTCATTGAAACGCACGGAGGAAAGAACAGTAGCAGCATCAGCGGAAAGACCTCATATCTTCTGGCAGGAGAAAAGGCCGGTCCGGAGAAACTCAGGAAAGCTGAATCACTTGGTGTACAGGTTATTGATGAAGTCAGATTCATGCACATCATCGGACAGATTCCGGATAAATCGGATGAAACAAATGATTATCTTCTTAACGAACAATTGACCTTATTTTAATCAGAACGATGAAAACAGGAGAAAAGCATATACTCAGACACGTTGTCACACATGAAGATACTGCAGAGGTTCTTGGATCAGGAGGACTCCCGGTATACTCTACCCCATCGATGATATGTCTTATGGAAAAGACATCATACGAACTGGCTGCCATGAACGGAGACAAGACAGTCGGCACAAAGGTGAATATTTCGCATCTTCGCGCATGCAAGGTCGGTACTGAGGTTACTTCGACTGCAGAGATCATTGAAATTGATGGTCGAAGACTTACATTCAGGGTAAGTGTATCTGACGCCCAGGGACTTCTTGGTGAGGGAACTCATGAAAGATTCATCATAGATCCGGATAGATTTCTGTCAAAAATTAAGTAATGGAGCATGCGCAATATCAGGCATAGGACATATCGTCTGAAACGTTTCTTCAGAGAAGACATCTGGACCTTGGAACTGGAAGAGCTTTCAAGGGCAAAGGCGCGTTTTGTAAAGTACATGAAGGTGCTCATGATAACAATACGCACATTCTCCAGTGAAAAGATCGGTTTCCAGGCAGTTGCCCTCAGTTTTTTCAGTACAATGTCTGTAGTTCCTTTCATAGCAATAGTATTTGCCGTGACCGGTGGCCTGGGGCTGGCAGAAAAACTGAAGGAATTTCTCTATGGTTACTTTACAAATTCACAGGAACTCATAGACATGCTTCTTGCATTCTCGCAGAACATAATAGATACTGCACAAAGTGGCCTGATGGGTATGCTCAGTGCTTTGCTTTTTGTCTGGATCGTCATATGGATGATGCTGTCAGTCGAACGCGTGTTCAATAACGTATGGCGGGTGCATAAGTCAAGAAATATATTCAAACGTATGTCATATGTGATTGCGATGCTTTTGATTGCACCTTTCATAGTCCTTGTCTTTTTTGCAGGAACATTCGTATATTCCCACTCACTGGAATATCTTGGACTGGACATGGATTCGATGACAACATTCAAGACAATCTTCACTTGGGTGATCTTTGCAACAATAGCGTGTTTTACGTTTTCTGCCATGTACAAGTTCATCCCTAATGCAAAAGTCGATTACTCAAATGCATTAAGGGCTGCTGCCGTATCGGGAATTGCATTTACATTGATGCAATATCTTTATCTCGAAACGCAGGTACTTGTAACCAGATTGAATGCCATATATGGTGCATTTGCAGCAGTTCCATTGTTCATGATCTGGCTGAACGTGGGGTGGTTCATAATCCTGATAGGTGCTGAACTCTCCTATGCATTCCAGCATGTTGACAGTTATAATGTAGATTAGAATGATTTAAGAAATTTCTTATATATGGGTAAGGTATCTGAATTCAACCAGCAGGACTATGAAGTCATCGCAAGAGATTATGCCGATCTGAAAGAGGCGGCAAGGAAAAGATGCAATGATGAATCAGAGCTTGACATCATCCAGAAAGCTTTTGATTTCGCGAATGAAGCTCATAAAGGAATAAGGAGACGATCAGGTGAGCCATATATACTCCATCCTATTGCTGTCGCGAAAATTGTGGTAAGCAATATCGGACTTGGATACAAATCCATTGTGGCTGCGTTGCTTCATGACGTCGTTGAAGATACTGACTATACCGTGGATGATCTGCGAAACCTCTTCGGAGACAAGGTGGCGACTCTGGTAGAAGGCCTGACCAAAATCAAGACTGTTCTTGATAATGAAGACAAGGCTCAGCAGAAAAGCATGCAGGCCGAGAATTTCAAGCGCATTCTTCTTACGCTTAATGATGACGTGCGCGTAGTGCTGATAAAGCTTGCTGACCGTCTTCATAACTGTCGTACAATTGAATTCATGCCGGAGCACAAGCGCGACAAGATTCTCAGCGAGACCATGTTCATATTCATACCGCTTGCCCATAGGCTCGGCTTGTACAGCGTAAAATCCGAGATGGAGGACATCTGGCTGCGTTTCAAGGAGCCTAAAGCCTTTAATGAGATCACGGCCAACATCAATCGCAACATACACAACAAGGATCAGGAAATCAATGATTTTATTGCACCGATTGACGAAGCGCTCAAAGCTGCCGGATTCGATTTTGAAATAAAGAAAAGGGTAAAGACTCCGTATTCCATATGGAATAAGATGAATACGAAGAATATTGCCTTTGACCAGATATACGACCTGTATGCAGTAAGGATAATCTTCGATCTTGCACAGGAAACCAAAGAAAAGGAAAGGGAGCAGTGCTATCATATTTTCTCTATTATTACCGGAATATACAGGTATAAATCAGACCGAGTGCGGGATTGGGTGAATTATCCGAAGAATAACGGATACGAAGCACTTCATTGCACGCTTATGAGTCACACCGGCATATGGGTGGAGGTGCAGATACGGTCACGCAGGATGAATGAAATCGCCGAAAAAGGAATTGCTGCACACTGGGCATACAAGAAAGACGGGTTTGCAGATGAGAATGAGAGCGAGATGGACAAGTGGATCAGTAAAGTGAAGGACATTCTTGTGAACCCGGATGTGAATGCACTTGACCTTCTTGATATGATCCACAACGACCTTATTAAGACAGATATAATGGTCTTTACGCCAAAAGGAGAACAGAGAAGCATTGAAAAGGGGGCGACAGCACTTGATTTCGCATATTCAATACATACTCATATCGGTAATAAGGCCATCGCAGCAAAAGTCAATCTCAGACTTGTTTCCTTGTCATATGTGCTCAAGACCGGTGATCAGGTCGAAATAATTACGGCAGAAAATGAGTCACCTAAGCGTGAATGGCTTCAATTCCTCAAGACTCGCAAGGCAAGAGGCATCGTTATGGACTATCTCCGGAGTGAACGACATGAAAGCATAAGAATAGGTAAGAAGATGCTATTTGAGCAACTGGAGGCAATCGGATACAACACAGGTGACAAGACCATCAATATGTTGATGGAAGGATATGAAGTTTTTGATTCAAAACCGGATGAACTTTACTTCAGAATAGGTGCCGGTATAATCAAGCTCAATACCTTGAAAGATGTTCTGAGCAAAGTCCGCGAACAGAAGAAAAGAGAAAGTTCATGGATATTTCCATGGCTCAGGCCAAAAGCCAGAAAAGACAAGTTCGTCATAAAGGAAGATGGTGCTTCAGATCACAGATATGTCATTGCTTCCTGCTGTAATCCTATTCCAGGCGACAGTGTCGTTGGTTTTCTGGGCTCCGACAACACTGTGACCGTACATAAAAGGACTTGTGACATAGCCAACAATCTCGCGTCCAAATTCGGTGACAAGATCGTCATACCTGAATGGGAGCATGCGAAAAGTCAGAACCTGTCATATCTGGTGCGTCTTTCACTTAAGGGATTCGACAGAATCGGTATAATAAATGACATAACCAGATATATTTCATTTGTGATGAGCGTAAACATAAGAAAGTTCAGCCTCAGCACAGAAAACGGCGTATTTGACGGCCATATCGACCTTTATGTACACGATATGGGAGATCTTGAAAAACTGACGAAAAAGCTTCAGAAGATAGAAGGAATACAGAGTGTAATAAGAACAGAACTGTAAATTACTTGTAATGAAAAGCAAACTACATAAGCTACTGCCGGCGATACCTGTCGGCTTAATATTGGGAACAATCATGTTCTCACATTCTTGTGCCAATACGACAACCCCACCAAGCGGAGGTCCGAAAGATACCATTCCACCTCTTATCACTGAACTTAATCCTGTTCAAGGCATGACAATGGTTCCGCGCCATAAGACCAGACTGGAATTGGAGTTCAATGAATATGTAGTTGTAAAGGACCCGAAGAGTCTGTATCTCTCCCCTCCTCAGGAGAAGACACCTCTGCACAAGATCAAAGGGAAAAGCGTCATAGTGTATTTTGAGGAGGACCTTGATTCCAACAAGACCTATACCCTCGATGTGACCAATGCCATTGCAGACAATAATGAAGGCAACATGTTCCCCGGATACACACTGGTCTTCTCTACTGGAGAGAAGATTGATTCCATGATGCTTACAGGTGTTGTGCAGGACTGCAATACATTACAGCCGATTAAAGGAGCAACCGTCATGCTCTACAAGGACCAAGCAGATTCAGCGGTTTTTCTCAGAAGGCCTGATGCTGCAATAAAGACAGATGACTGGGGATTCTTCTGCCTGCGTAACATACAGGATACAATATACAGGATGTATGCAGTTTTTGATGAAAACAACAACAACAAATATGATCCGGAAACTGAAAAGATTGCTTTTCTAGATACTCTTATACGTCCGATGACAGTTGTTGCAGACTCTCTACCTGAACTGCATAAGTTTGATATGAAGGACACTTTGAACTGCCTTGCGAGGAAGACCAATGTGGAAATGAACATGTTCCGGGAGAAGCCAAGCAAGCAACTCATTGTCAATAAGGAACGTATAGGAGAAAGGACTGCATATATAACATTCATGGCTCCTTATGCCCAGATAGATTCGCTCTGGATACGCGGTGTACCATCAGACAAGATCATAACCCAGTTCAATCTTGTAAAGGACAGTCTTGAGATATGGGTGAACGATCCGAAGCCTCAGCCTGACACCTTCTATCTTTATGTAAATTATATGAAGACTGATACGCTAGGCCTGCTCAACAGCTTCACAGAAGAAATCAGACTCAGCAAGCCGAAGAAGGCCTCTGCCGGAAAGAGTTCAATGAAGAATATCAAGAAGGAAGACACTACAGCGGTGTTCAAGGTGGAAGCTGCTCCTGAAACTATAGAACAGGATGGTTTTATAGTTGAGTTTACATACCCTCTTGTAGAGGATGGATTTGATTCGCTGACATTCAGATACCTCAATCCTAAGCAGCAGGAATTCAAAGAAAAATACACAGTCACGCAGGATTCGCTGAATCTGAGAAAATACGTCATCCGTCCTATGGTCGAAATGCTTCCTGGATATGAATATTTCCTGAAGTTTCCACATCGCAAATTCAAGGATATCAACGGATTCTACAATGACAGTAGTGAAGTGAAGGTCAGTCTTCCGAATGATGATAAGCTCAGTAGCATATCTCTCATACTGAGTAATGTCGCTAACAAATACATTGTAGACCTTCTCAATGAAAAGCGCGACAAGGTTCTGAGAACATTCGTCATTGACAAGGACACCACGCTACTTTTCCCATACATAAAGGCTGGAAAATATTCAATCCGTATTACCGAAGACCTGAACCGCAACGGATTGGTTGATACAGGTATCCTCCTTGAACACAAACAACCGGAAAAAGTGCGTTTCTATAAACTTGAGGATGGGACAATGCTCATTGATATACCGGAAATGACGGAACTTGAGCAAAGTATAGATATAGGAGAGATGTTCAAATAGCGAATATGAAAAGAACCATAACAACAATATTGCTTTCAGTCATTGCCGTATGCACATACGCGCAGAATCTGGCTGTACCAAGATTGGAACTCATCAATCGGAAGGACACATTGACGAATGAGTTTCTGGATACATTGAACATAAAGAAGAAACTCAATCTCAACGACTACTCCATGATAGGGGTGCAATATGGAGTGAGTCTCAGTCAGATGGCATGGAACCCAAGACAGAAACAGGAAATGGTATTCATGCCGGTCAACTTTGGCGTGACATACACAAAATATGGCAAGATGTTCGGCTACATGCCGTATTTTGGAATCCAAGTCGGTCTCTTCTATGCAAAAGAGGGCTACCGGTTCAAATATAATGAAGAAACTGAGTATACATATAAGATACAAGGTGCAGAAAGTGCAATAATGGAAGTCGTGGAACTTCCGGTGCTTTCTCATCTTCATATAGATTTCTGGAAAGCAAAAATCATAGCTCAGATCGGGTTTTTCGGTGGCTACAGACTCAGCATTCACAGACTTCCCGGAATTACCGGCAAAGTGAAGCCTGAAGTTGAGCATACTTTTCTTGATACGGACCGCAGATGGGATTATGGAATTAAGGCCGGACTTGGATTCGGATTGGTCTTCGACCCAATAGAAATACACATTCAGGCCATGTACAAGCACTCATGGTCGTCTATATATCAGCCTGACCACTATAGTCAGTATTATTACAGATTTGCATATCCGTCGAATATTATAATTTCTGCCGGTGTTCATTTTCAGCTGAGCAGACGTACCGGTATGACGAAAAACGAATTAAAAAAACTTGCTAAAGAGATGGTCTATGGAAACAATACAAATACAGGCAGGTAACGTCAGGATTGGTGGAGACTCCCCTATTGTTGTTCAGACTATGTGCAATACGCACACGTCAGATATTGAGGCATCTGTAAATCAATGCGTCCGTTTGGTTGAAGCCGGTGCTCAGATGATCAGGCTTACCGTACCAAGCATGGCTCAGGTTGAATCTTTGAGGGTAATCCGGAACATGCTGAGGGAAGCTGGCATATCGGTTCCTCTTGTCGCAGATGTACATTTCTCTTCGGAGATAGCAATTGCAGTTGCGGAATTTGTCGAAAAGGTACGTATCAATCCAGGTAATTTCCATAAAGATCATGAAAAGGCAAAAGAACAGTTTGCAAAGCTCGTCAAGGTCTGCAAGGATCATGGGACAGCAATAAGAATAGGACTGAATCATGGATCTCTTGGAGAAAGGATAACCAATCTCTATGGCAATACTCCATTGGCAATGAAGGAAGCGGTAATGGAGTGGTTGAGAATGTGTACTGAAAATGATTTCAAGAATGTCGTAGTATCGCTTAAAGCAAGCAATACATACGTTATGGTAGAAGCATACAGACTCCTTGCAGAGGAAATGAAAAAGTCCGGTATGTCCTTCCCTATGCATCTTGGAGTGACAGAAGCCGGAAACGGAGATGCCGGACGCATAAAGTCAGCAGTCGGCATATCTGCATTACTGTCAGAAGGCATAGGAGATACTATAAGAGTCTCCCTCACAGAGGATCCTGCCAATGAAATACCTGTTGCACAATATCTTGCAGACAGATATGACCATAAACTGCACTCCAGTCTCAGTGCAGTCACCATAAAAGGTAAGAGTGCTCTTGCGACATATGCAGCACCGTCAAGGGAAAGGCTCATACTGGATTTTGCATGTGACTTCGGAAAGAGACTTCTTGACAAGGAACTGGACGAAGTTGTTCTTGACGGATACTATATTGATGACAATGGTGTAGAACGGAATCTGGCAGCTTCGGAATTTGCTGAATATCTCATAGATGAACTTATGCAGGCTGCAAGAAGAAGATTCTACCGTCCGGAATATATAGCATGCCCTGGTTGCGGAAGAACAATGTACAATCTTGAAGCTACATTTGAAGAAGTCAAGCGAAGGACATCCCATCTGAAGGGAATGGTTATAGCCGTAATGGGTTGCATAGTGAACGGTCCCGGTGAAATGGCTGATGCTGATTGGGGTTACGTCGGTGAAGGTAATGGAAAGGTATCTATTTACAAAGGCAAGGAGCCTCTTTTAAGGCACGTTCCGGAATCCGAAGCGATAGACAGGTTGCTGGAACTGATCGAGGAGTCTGCTACTCGGTAATCATTATATCCTTCTGTGCCTTTTCCCACTGTTCCTTTGCATATTCCTGCATATCGACTACTTCGTCCTTTTCATCGACGATTTCCTGGCCTAGCATAGTCTCTATGACGTCTTCCATGGTGACAATACCGCGGAAGGTTCCATACTCGTCGATAACTGCTGATATATGCTCCTTCTTTTCAAGAAGACGTTCCCAGATATTTCCAACGGGTTCATCTTCAGGGAAAGAAAGTATCGGTCTGCTGATTTCACGTACTGTGGTGCTGAAACGGTCTTCAGCCATCTTTTCAAGCACTGTCTGGCGTAATACATAACCGATTACATAATCGCTGTTATCTTCGTCACACACAAGTATCCTGGAATGGGTAAGATCGGAATCATAGAACTCCTTTATGGTCATTCCACCCTCTGCCATCTCGACCACAGTGCTCGGAGTCATGATTTCATGTGCTGTGATTTCATCGAGCTTCAACAGATTCTGAATCATTTTCTTCTCTTCCTTTTCAATGACTTCCTCCTCTGTTGCAACGCTTACCATAGCTGAAATATCTTCACGGCTGACACTTACCTGTGTCGATCTGGATGATATCAGTCTTGTAAGATGCTCCAGAATCCATACCAATGGGAATGACACAAAGATCATGGCATTGATAATCACTGATGAAGGCAATGCCAGGCTTCTCCAGTAGCTTGTACCAATGGTTTTAGGAATAATCTCAGAAAAAATGAGGATGGCTAAGGTAAAGACAGTGGAAAAAATACCGACAACGGCATCACCATAGACCTCAAAAACGAGCGAACCAACTATTGAGGCTCCGACAGTATTGGCAATCGTATTTATACAAAGAATTGCCGATATCGCTCTGTCCGGGCTCTGCTTGAGTGCCTTAAGACGCTTTGCTCCTCTGACTCCCTGCTCCTCTAATCCTGTTATATAGGAAAGTGGTGTAGACATCAATGTCGCCTCTAGAGTCGAGCACAATGCGGACAAGACGATGGCTACAAACATTATTATATATATAAGCTGCTCTTCCATGATCATTTGCTGAGTTCGGCTATAACTGTTTCGCAGGCCTTGACATAATCTCCCAGCTGAACCTTGATTTCTGCATCAAGAGGCAGATACATGTCTATTCTTGACCCGAACTTGATGATTCCACATTCTTCAGACTTGACAGCAGTCTTCTGTCTGTCAGCATAGCAGACTATCCGGCGTGCAAAAGTACCGGCAAGCTGCTTGAAAAGGATCTCACCATATTCTGTAACCATTCCGACAGAAGTATGCTCATTCAGTTCAGAAGCCTTAGGAAGGTATGCAAGCATATATTTGCCGGGGTGATATTTATAATAGCTGATTTCTCCGTCAACAGGCCAGAAGTTCACATGGACATTGAAAAAGTCCATATAGACCGACACCTGAATGCACTCTCGCTTAAGGTACTCCGGCTCATAGATCCTGTCTATCACGACAACTCTTCCGTCAGCAACAGATGTAACAGCATTGTCATCACCTGTACGCTTCCTGTTCGGAACCCTGAAGAAGAATGTCACAAATCCCATGATAAATATAGGGATTGTACATAATATATAGGACAAGAACGGCCATGGTATGAAACGAAGACAGAGATACGCAATTGGAGCGCATATCAGCCATACCAGAAGAATTGTACCGTAGCAGTCTTTATGTATAATCATAACATATCGGATAAAAAACAATCGCATCATGTTATCAATACATAATGCGACTGCAAAGATACTAAATAATAAGTTATCAGCCAAATTGCTACAGGCACATTGAATCCAGTGCAACAAGATATATGATACCTATAGGAATTGCAATCAATGCACTGTCAAATCTGTCAAGAAGTCCGCCATGCCCAGGAATGATGGTACCAGAGTCCTTTACATTGTAATGGCGCTTCCATTGTGATTCTATCAGATCTCCATAGACACCTGCAACATCCAAAAGGACAGCAATCGCCACACAATGGGCCAGATCAAATCTCTGAATGCCTTTCTCTATCGGGAAGAATCCTATGTAATACAGGACGATGGAGACTGATACGGCGGTCAACATGCCTCCCCAGAACCCTATCCATGACTTCTTTGGTGAAATTGACGGAAAGAGTTTCTTTCCATATTTCTGTCCAAGTGCCATTCCGAACATATATGCACCTACATCGGATCCCCAAATGATGCAGAAGAAACTAAGAAGAAGCATTCCGTTGAACTCTCCTGCGGAATTGAATACTGCGAAATTCAGGACAGACCAAGGTACGGCTATATATATCAGCGCAGTATACAGATTGGCAAATTTGTCGAATTTTGATTTATCCTTGACATACAAAGAGTTGATCATGAGTATGAAGACCGGCACAAATGCAAGGATCACAAGTCGTCCTGGGAAATTGAAGCCCTTATAAAGGTATGTCAATGTAAACAATGTAGCCCCGGCCAGAATCGACAGTATCTGCGAATACTTATAATCCTTGCCACACGTCATCTGAAGGAATTCTCTCATCATGACGACAAGACAGAACAGCATGACAGCTCCGAATACATATTTGCCAGTAAGAAACGCGGCGAGCATTATCACCGCGAAACCAATACCTGATATAGATCTCTTAACAAAATTATTCATGATGAACGGTATCTTCTGCAACCTCTTCAGGATCTTTCTTGATTTCCTCAGAACGGGCAGCTCCAGCCCTAGGACCGAATATCCTTTCGAGATCATCTGCAAAGATAACTTCTTTCTCCAATAAAAGTGCAGCCAACTGCATAAATCCGTCATGATTCTCCTGAAGAATACCCAAAGTCCTCTGATGAATCATTCCCACAAGCTCTTTTACTTCCTTATCAATGAGTTCTGCTGTCTTTTCACTATATGGTCTGGTAAGTTCATATCCTCTTGCTCCAGTCGAATCATAGAAGGATATGTTGCCTATCTCGCTGCTCATACCATAGTATGTAACCATTCCATATGCCATCTTTGTCAGACGCTCAAGATCATTCAAAGCACCTGTTGATACCTGTCCGCTCACAATCTCCTCGGCAACGCGGCCAGCAATCAGCGAGCACATTTCATCTATCATCTGTTCCTTCGTGACAAGCTGTCGTTCCTCAGGAAGATACCATGCGGCTCCCAATGCCTGTCCCCTAGGTACAATTGTCACTTTAAAAAGCGGATTAGCATGCGGAAGCACCCAGCTTACGGTTGCGTGTCCTGCCTCGTGATGTGCTATCGACTTTTTCTCTTCAGGAGTAATTATCTTCGATTTTCTCTCAAGTCCTCCGATTATCCTGTCCACAGCATCAAGGAAATCCTGCTTGTCGATTTCCTTCTTATCATGTCTGGCAGCGGTGAGTGCCGCTTCGTTGCAGACATTAGCGATATCAGCACCGGAGAATCCGGGAGTATGCTTGGCAAGAAAATCCAGATCGAAATTCTGCTGAAGCTTGAGTCCTCTCAGATGTACTTGGAATATTTCCATTCTTTCCTTAAGATCCGGTAGGTCTACATGAATCTGGCGGTCAAAACGTCCGGCACGCATGAGGGCTTTATCAAGGATGTCGGCTCTGTTGGTAGCAGCAAGGATTATGACTCCTGAATTTGTACCGAAACCATCCATTTCAGTAAGTAGCTGATTGAGTGTGTTTTCACGCTCATCGTTGGATGAAAAGCCTCCGTTCTTGCTGCGGGCACGTCCTACAGCGTCAATCTCATCGATGAAGACTATGCATGGAGCCTTTTCCTTTGCCTGTCTGAACAGATCCCTTACACGTGAAGCTCCCACGCCTACGAACATCTCTACGAAATCGGATCCGGAAATGGAAAAGAACGGAACATTGGCCTCACCTGCAACAGCCTTAGCCAGCAGGGTCTTTCCAGTACCTGGAGGCCCTACCAGAAGGGCGCCCTTTGGTATCTTACCGCCGAGTGCAGTATATTTCTTTGGATTTTTGAGGAAATCAACTATTTCCATTACTTCATCCTTTGCGCCATATAGTCCGGCTACATCATTGAAAGTAACTTTAATACTGTCCTTCTCAGCAAGTTTTCCAGTGGACTTCCCTACATTGAAAATACCTCCTGGACCACCAGGGCCGCCTCCCATATTGCGGTTCATGCCCCGGAACATGAAAACCCACATCAGAATCATAAGAATCGGGAAAATAAGCCATTCAATCATGCCCCAGAAACTTTCGCGATTCTCAATGATAACCTTTACCTTATCATCTTCAGGAAGCTGGGCATTCAATTCACCAAACATTTCCTCAGCATTGAAGCTTCCCGAAACAAGAAATACAAAATGAGGTGATTTCTTTGGTATCCTGCCACCGAACTTATCTTCATATTTTGCAAGACAATCCGGTTTGATGGTCACCATTCCTTCATATTCGTTTCGAATGAAGGTAACTTCCTTGATGTCGCCGGCAAGCCATTGCTTCCTGACATCAGCCCATTCCTCCTTTTGAGGATTAGCACCATCCTGATTGAAGAGTGCCCATCCGATTCCTATAAATAGAAGTATATAGATCCATGAAACGTTGAAACTGAATCTGAATGAACGTTTCCTGCCTGGATCCTTTCCTTTGTTTTCTGCCATTTCGTCAGTCAAATTAATTTAATCTTCGTATACAGTCCTGTCTGCATCAGCCCAGAGGTCTTCTAACCTATAGAATGCTCTGTAAGGAGTCTGGAAAACATGCACTACTATGTCACCGTAATCAAGAATAACCCAGAAAGCATTTTCCTTGCCTTGTGAACGTACAACTTTTCTTCTGCATTTCTGTATCATCCTATCTTCTACATTGTCGGCTATTGCTATAACATTAGGAGTTGAATCGGCATTACATACTATAAAGTGGTCAGAAACAGCCGTACCAATTTTGCGGAGGTCCAATGAGACAACATCTTGTCCCTTCTTTTCGAGCATTGCATCTGCAATGACCTTAATTTCATTTTCTGTCATGAATAGAATATAGTTTTAATAATCCTGGCAAAGATAATCAAATTCTACACCATGGCAAAAATGCATGACAAATGGAAGGAATAATTGACAAAATGTCAGTGCTCCTGTCCAGTTTACTTAATAATAAAGAATGCGCTTGTACAGAAGAAATTTCTCAAATATGGAATTGAGGCTATGAATTTCCAAAGTAACCGAGGCTTCAGACCGAATTTTGCCTCATAGTTAGGATTGATGAAATACATACGACAGTCAACGATTTCATATCCGGATGCTGTTGCAGCTGAAAGAAAACTTTCGACTGGACATTTTGTATGCCTGATGCATAGAAGCTCTTCAACAACTGATTCCGGCTCCTTGAAAAGGTTTAATGCAAACCGGTACAATGGTAGAGGAAGCAGGTGAATGAATGGCATATGGGATATGATTCTGCTCGAAGCAATCTGCTGATGACCTCCAAAAGGCATCTGCCATGGCGGGAATGCAATAAACACGATTCCCTCAGGTGAAAGGTATTCCCTGATTCCGTTAAGGAACTGTTCCTTTTCATAGATATGCTCAATCACATCATGTATGATTATCAGTGAAAAGGTGTTCTTGAGTTCTGTCAGCTGAAAGATATCTTTGGCTATGAATCTCGCATTTACTCCTCTGTTTTCAAAAAATTTTCTGGCATTTTCAATCTTGCCTGCTGCCAGATCCACTCCCGTAACTTCTGCACCTGCCAGCGCAAATGGTAGCAGATTCCCCCCTTCTCCACAACCGATTTCGAGAACGTTTTCAGGAATTTTCCCTATGAACCGGCTTATATAGGGGATATAATGATTACTGCAGGTCTGCGCCTGTTCATTGAAATATCTTTCACGGTTGATGTGTCGCTCCTGCATTTCTCTTTGTCTGATTAAATTGATAAATTTGCAGATACAAAGATAATTAAAATAATCATATGCATCGCGGTTATGAAATCATATGGCTGGAAAGCACCGACTCAACAAATGACCAGGCCCGTTCTCAACTTAAAAGCACAGACTTTCTGACTGTAATAGCTGCCGAAAATCAGACATCAGGTAAAGGTCAGCGAGGCAATTCATGGCATAGCGAACCGGGAAAGAATCTGACCTTCAGCATAATAGTAAGACCAGCCGAAACCAACCCCTGGATAACGGTCAAAGCATCTGAGCAGGCCGCAATTTCTCATATGGCTGCTTTATCTGTCATAGACCTGATGAATCTATACGGAATCCCGGCAAAGATAAAGTGGCCTAATGACATATACGTTTCTGACCGCAAGATATGCGGAATACTGATTGAAAATGCTATAATGGGCATGCATGTTTCATCAAGTATAATAGGGATCGGACTTAATGTCAATCAAACTAACTTTCCACCTTATCTGCCAAACCCGACATCCATGCAGAGAGAGACCGGGATACATACAGACACACACCTGCTTCTGGAAAAGTATATGGAGATATTCTTGGAGTATTGCAGGACGTATCTGACTGAACAGGAGAAGCTTACGAGCCTGAAATATAATTATAATGAACATCTGTGGAGACTGGATGAACCACATGAATTCTATGATTACACATCACTTCCATGTGGTCATCTGAATGCCCAAGACACGTTGTCACGCAGTGAGGCAGAGCAATTTACAGGCATCATCCGTGGTGTATCCGATGAGGGCCGACTGATTGTTGAAAATGTTGAAGGCGAATTACGAGAATTCGCCTTCAAAGAAATAGGATATAAGATTTAGAAACTGTTTAAAATCCATCATGATGCCAAATGGATTTATTCAGTTTCTTAGCCTCGCATAGCAGTTATTACGCCAGCAGGGTCGTCGGACTGGAAGACCGCGCTACCTGCAACTAATATATCCGCTCCGTATGAAATAAGTTTCGATGCATTGGAAGTCGATACACCACCGTCTATCTGCACAAGACAGTCTGTCCCCTGACGTCGGATTTCCTTTTTCAGAGCAGCCAGCCTGTCATAAGTATCTTCAATGAACTTCTGTCCGCCGAACCCAGCAAACACAGACATAAGCAGGACATAATCGCACTTTTCAAGGTATGGAAACAGATTTTCTACCGGAATATCCGGATTGATCGCTAATCCCGGATGCATACCAAGTGCACGGATACGGTCCAGAATCTGGTCAGCATTGTCCACTGCATTAAGATGAAAACTCAGCATATCCACACCTGTATCAGCGAATTTTTCAATATAATTTTCAGGATGCACTATCATAAGGTGCGCATCCATTGGTTTGGCAGCTTTCTTTGCAATTGCTTCTACAACGGGAAATCCGTAAGAGATATTAGGGACAAATGACCCATCCATGATATCCAGATGAAACAGGTCGGCATATTTGTTTACAATATCCACATCGTTTTCCAGATGTAGGAAATCTGCAGCTAGCATTGACGGTGCAATCTGTACCATAATTCATTTATCTTAGTATCAGTTATAATATCTATTTGCTCCGGCATCTCATAGGATACGGTATATGACCTTTTGAAAAACAGAAGCATTTTATCTGTAATTTGTTACTACATCTGTAAGGAGAGCGACAAACTTATCGAGTGAAGCAAGATCCAGACGTTCTCCCGGAGCATGCACCCCCCGGAGAGTCGGTCCGAAAGACACCATATCCAGACCAGGGAATTTTTCAGTAAACAATCCGCATTCCAGACCGGCATGAATAGCTTTTACAGCTGGCTCAACACCGAACAGTTTTTTATATGATGCGACGCACGCATCCCTTATCGGAGAGATAGCTGCAGGGGCCCATCCAGGATATTCACCTTCATGTGAAACAATTGCTCCGGCAAGAACAAAACAAGCTTCCATCCTGGCCGCAGCTGCATGTCGTGCTGCAGTCAGGCAACTTCTCTGACTGGATCCTATCCGGATCACACCTGGTCCGGTCATCCGTACAGATGCCAGATTGGTTGATGTCTCCACAAAATTATCTATTTCCTGGCTCATTGCAAGTACTCCATGAGGTGATGCACATAATGCTGCAACAAGATTCCATGCTGTCATTTCATCTACGGCTACATCAGAAGACTGAGCCTGTGTAAAGCCTACCTTGATTTCTTTTTCGATTCTGCCGTATTCTTCTATTACGCTTTCGGCAAAATCAGCAAGTCTTTCATTTATGATTTCCAACGTATCCTCTTCTGCAGCAATGACTGCTTTTGCTTCTCTGGCTATGGCATTACGTTTGTTGCCTCCGTTGATAGATACCAGCTGCCAGTCAAGATCAAGAATACTATAAAGGAAACGTCCGATCAGCTGCACAGCGTTTGCGCGTCCCTTATTTATATCATCACCGCTGTGTCCCCCAATGGCATCCTTCACATAGATTTCTTCGCAGACAAATCCTTCCTGAACCGATTCCTGCTTATAATGGAATTCAGCTGTTGTATCTATACCTCCGGCACATCCAACGAAAATTTCACCTTCATCTTCAGAATCCAGATTCAACAGCACCTTCCCAGTGAAGAATCCAGGTTGAAGCGCCATGGCTCCATCCAGACCAGTCTCTTCTGAAACAGTAAACAGACATTCTATTTTTCCTGATGGAAGCTCACTGGTAAGCATAGCCATTTGTGCTGCCATACCGATACCGCAATCTGCGCCTAAAGTAGTATCCGGGGCAATCATCCATCCATCCTCAATGACGTATCGGATTGGATCTCTGGCAAAATCATGTTCTACACCTTCGTTCTTTTCGCATACCATATCTGAGTGGCTCTGGAGAACGATTGCAGGTACATTTTCAAAGCCAGGTGCTGCCTCTTTCACTATCAGTACATTACCTGCTTCGTCAGTCTTGCACTCAAGCCCATTCTCGTTTGCGAAATTCTGCAGATATGCTATGATCTGCTCTTCATGACCGGATTCCCTTGGAATCCTGGTTATCTCTTTAAAATAAGAAAGTACTTTTTCTGAATTCATCGGTTCTGCATGTTATTTCTGCAAAAATAGTAATTTAGTGAGAAACTGTTTAAAAAATAATCTGAATCATTTCAACTATAGTGATAAAGATATATCACTTAAAAGAAAAATCCATTCCGCATTTCATGGGAATGGATCGTACTATCTTCTTACAGGAACAAGCAGTTTCTCGATATCCGCAACATATTGTCTGAACGTCTTGTCTGTGGACATCAGATCATTGACTGTTGTACATGCATGCAGTACCGTTGCATGATCTTTGCCTCCGGTTTCAGAGCCGATTGTAGACAGTGAACAATTTATGAGGCTACGTGACATATACATGGCTATCTGCCTGGCCTGAACTATCTGACGTTTGCGTGTCTTGGAGAGAAGCTCATCACGCGATATGTTGAAGTAGTCGCATACGACTTTCTGCACCTTATCGATAGTAACATCATTATGCTGCTCTCCTACTATCTTCTCAGTAATCTTCTCTGCCAGGTCTACGGTAATTTCCTTATGTGCCAATGTTGCATTGGCAATCAATGAAATCAAAGCACCTTCGAGTTCACGGAAGTTGGACTTGATACGTGAGGCCAAAAATTCGAGAACATCATCGTTTAAATGCACTCCTTCCCTGAAAGCTCTGGCCTTGAGCATGTTGAGTCTGGTCTGATAATCCGGTTTCTGAAGTTCGACAGACAGACCCCATTTCAGCCTTGAAAGAAGTCTTTCCTCAAAATTTTCCAGTTCGACAGACGGTCTGTCAGATGTAAATATGAGCTGTTTTCCTGATTGATGCAGGTGATTGAATATATTGAAGAAAGCATTCTGAGAACCAGGACTCTGAAGATCCTGTATATCATCAACAATCAGAACATCCATCTTCATATAGAATGCCAGAAAATCCGTCAGTTTGTTACGTCCGTTTGTCGCATCCATATACTGGATCTTGAAACGGTTTGCCGGCACATAGAGTACAACCAGTTCAGGATACTTCTTCTTGATGGCAATACCGATAGCCTGCGCCAAATGGGTTTTTCCAAGACCGGGACCTCCGAAAAGGAATAGAGGATTGAATGCTGTCTTGCCAGGTGACATGGAAATGCTCTCCCCTGCAGTAAATCCCATCTTGTTGCATTCACCTATTACCAGGTTTTCAAAGCAGTACACGGGATTCAACTGTGGATTCACCTGAATCCTCTGGATGCCGGGAAAAACGAAAGGACCAGGATTGCCGCCTTTGGCAAAAGTCTCTACGGAAATTGTCTTATTGACAGGTGCCGAACCATGCGCAGCAGGGTACACAAGTGACTGCTGTCTTTGAACAGGCGTCACGACATATACCAACTTGGCTGCAGTTCCGAGTTCTTTCTTTAAAGCCGCTTTAAGGATATCAAGATATGCGCCCTCCAGATATTCCCTGAAGAATTCAGACGGAACTTCGACAGTAAGGGTAGAATCAACCAATGATACAGGTTTGATCGGACCGAACCAAAGCTTGAACTGCTTAGGTTCGATATTCTGCTGAATGAAGTTCAGACAATTATTCCAAACGGATATGTGCTTGTCAAGTATCATTTAGGTGGATTCGTGTCAAGTTTCAGGCCCGCTTTTGAAACGGGAGTACAAAGATGAGGAAAAAAAAGTAATAAAAAATGCAAATTGCTATTGCAAATTAATTTTATTTTACATCTGCCGTTTTATTTTTTAGAAAACTTTTAATCATCGAATCTATTGAATAACAATCATTTAGGCAGACCATCGATGCTTAAACTCCACTAAAATACGCAAGTTACAATTTAGAATAATTTTAAATAACCAAAACAGCGATTTTTCCTATATACAGCTACCTAGAATATTGAAATTTTAATATATTTTTTCGGATTTTCTTCAATCTGGCGCACTAGTGAATCAACATCATTTAAAAGTGCATCGATTGAATCATATACAGAATCGTCATTCATAAGTTTTCCAATACTGCCATCAGGATCGTTGATATTTTCAAGAAGAGACTTGAACGAAGTAATTACACCGGCAATATCAGAAGTATTCAGCACAGAAACGAAATCATTCACTCCTGCAAGTGTGGTGTCGGCAGATGATGCAATGCCATTGAGCTTATCGGAAAGGGATGCAAGATTTACGACAAATGTGTCCAGCTCTTCCGAACGGTTACCTATGACATCAATTATATTATTTATATCAGCCATGGTTGACTCAAGATGAGCCAGAGTCCGTTCGATGGATGAAGAATTTTCCTTTGACAGAATGCGGTTGATACCGGTCACGGTAACATTCAGACTATCAATAGTCGCGCTTACCTTTTCCAGCAAAGGTCCGATTCCGGCAGAAAGTCCGTCCATCAATCCGGCTTCAAAAGATGAGTGAAGACATGCACCGTCCGTTACTGAGGAATCCGATTTTCCCAGATCTATCCTGACTCCTTTACCACCCATTATATCAACACTATATATGGTCATTCTCGAATCATCAGGAATATGAAACTGCTTTCCAACCGAGCATATAACCTTGAAAACATCCATATCTGGCATGTATTCAACCTCAGTGACCTTGCCTGCTTTATATCCTTTAATATATACGGGTGCTGATGCTACCAAGCCTTCTACATCATCATATGTTGAATAAATTTCGATTTCACGATTGAATATATCCTCGCCACGAAGATAATTGATTATGAAAAAAGAAGCTGTCAATACGACAACGACAAAAAGTCCGATCTTGAATTCCTTTGTATGCATGATTAAAACTATTTAACTCTTTCCACTTCATTTCCTGAAATCTTAACCACATACGCTTCAGGAAATTTCTTTCTTACGGTTTTCAAGGCATTTTCTGCTGTGCTCATGTCACCATATGCTGTCACATACCTGTAATAACCTTTTGCAGAAGGGCCGACAACTGTCACTTTCAATCCTTTGAAGTGTGGATCATCTGATTGAAGAAGACTCTTTAGTGCCATTATCTGTACTCCATATGATATCTTTTCTGGAGTCTTCACGATTTCATCTGATGAGTTTTCCTGCACTGACGACCTGTCTCCCGGCTCTATCTGCAGACTTGCATCAAACTTCTTCTTATATGAACTGAATGCCGTAAAAAGACTCTGTGCAACCTGTTCCTGTCCAGAGGCAGAACTGAGCAGGGCATAATCAGATGGATTTGAAAGGAATCCTATCTCAAGCAGGGCCGCAGGCATGTTGGTGGCCCACAAGAGATAAAATACATCCTGATGTATTCCTGTATAGTCGCTTTCTCTGAAGGGTTTCTTCTTGAATACAGCATCCAGTTCTGCAGCAAACAGAAGACTGTTCTGGTAATTGGCATTCCACATGAGGCTATGACTGATTACAGACTCCGGTGAATCAGGATCAAAACCCTGATAAGCAGTTTTGTAATCGTCTTCAAGAAGCATTACTGAGTTCTCCCTGCGAGCCACCGAGATGCTTTTCTCGAAATAATCGTTGGTGTTCTTCTTGTTTTTGGATTTGGGCCCAAGAATATGAGCTGAAGCGCCAAACGGTCTGGATGAATCATTGGCATTGCAATGTATGGATATGAACAGGTCAGCATTGTTTTTTGTAGCAATGGCTGCCCTTTCACGCAATTCAACGAATACGTCAGTAGTTCTTGTATACAATACCTTGACATCCGGATACTCCTGCTTTATCTTTTCTCCCAAAAGCTTCGACACTGCCAGCACAATCTGCTTTTCACTGGCTGACCTGGATTTTCCAGGAGCTCCAGGATCCTTACCTCCATGTCCGGGGTCAATCACTACTGTCTTGAGTCCCAATGCAGATGCATCATCCTGAGCATATGCCGGAGTTGATGCTACATAGAAGGATATCATGCATAGAATACAAAAAAAACACACTTTATGGGCCATATATTCAATACAATATTGGTAATATTTGAAATAAGTTTTAATTTTGCAGTTTGCAAAAATAACAAAAAGTTGCGAATATAAGTAAGATACATTCGATTTGATGTCTATATATAATAAAAGGTACAATGAAGAGATGGCTTGAAAAATGGGGATTGGCAATTTTGATGTTGCTCTTGCTCGGCTCTTTCACCGTTTCTTCACAGGATGAAAGAAAGTCAAGGCGTGAAAGACGTGTTGCCGCCAGACTGGAAGCTGCATCAGATACTTCTGCACTTCCAGTGATTTCCGATTCACTGCGTGCCGTAAATGACTCCATAGCATATGCTGACTCAGTTGCAGCTGCTGATTCCATGCAGATGCTCAGCAAAAGTTCGCTTGAAGCTCCTGCTTTCACTACGGCAAGAGATTCTA
Source organism: Bacteroidales bacterium (assembly GCA_017442315.1). Classification (GTDB taxonomy): domain Bacteria; phylum Bacteroidota; class Bacteroidia; order Bacteroidales; family UBA932; genus Cryptobacteroides. The sequence goes on along the minus strand of JAFRZX010000048.1, from coordinate 11,868 downwards.
TCATAGAGGATTTCAGTGATGGCAAGCAGCTTATATACTATTATGGTGATGTAAGCGTAACCTACGGAAACATGAAGCTTTCCGCAGATTATATGGAATATGACCTGAAGACAAAGACCTTGTATGCAAGAGGAACAAAGGACTCTACCGGAGTGGTAACGGGCCAGCCGGTAATGGAACAAGGTGGCAAATCATATTCGATGGAAGAGGTCAGGTACAATTTCGAGACAATGAAGGCCAAGATCACCAACATGGTGACGCAGGAGCAGGACGGTATCCTTCATGGCAAGAACATCAAGATGATGCCGGACCGTTCCATCAACATAACCAAAGGTAAATACACTGTATGTGACTGCGAACATCCGCACTATTATCTGCATCTGACAGCGGCAAAAGTAATGACCAAACCATCTCAGAAGACAGTGTTCGGACCAGCATATCCGGTTATTGCGGATGTGCCGCTTCCTATAGGACTACCTTTCGGTTTCATTCCTAAACGCCCTGACAGAGCAACCGGTATCCTCTTTCCTACCTTCGGAGAGGAACAGTCCAGAGGATTTTATGTCAGAGATGCAGGACTGTATTTCGTAATCGGCGACTATTTCGACATAGCAGTAACTGGTGACATCTACACCCTCGGATCCTGGGCTTTGGATGTGAATTCACGATACAAGGTCAATTATAAATGCAACGGAAGTTTCTCCTTGACATATTCAAATGACCAGGCAGGAGAAAAAGGTAGCTCAGACTTCTTCCAGACCAGAAACTTTGCCGTCAGATGGAACCATTCCCAGGATGCCAAAGCACGTCCCGGAACAAGTTTCACAGCATCGGTAAACTTCTCCAGTCCATCTAACAGCCGATATAATTCCACTTCGGTGACAGAGGCTCTCCAGAACCAGTTTTCTTCATCAATCTCATACTCGAAGAACTGGAACGGAAAGGTAAACCTTTCAGTCAACGCCCTGCATAATCAGAACTCACGAGACAGTTCATACGCTTTCACATTACCAAACATAACATTGTCTGTGAGCAGGTTCTATCCGTTCAAGCAGAAGAACAGAGTAGGTAAAGAAAAATTCTATGAAAAGTTCTCATTGGGATATAATACAACATTGCAGAACAAGATCAATTTCAAGGCTTCAGAGTTCAACAAACCTGGTTTTTTCGATAAATTCCAGAACGGAATGTCACATAATTTCCAGATAGGTCTGCCGAACTTCACCTTATTGAAATATTTCAACATCACTCCTAGCATTACTTATGGAATGAACTGGTTCTTCAGGAAGACCGAAAAGGAATACAATCCTGATACCGGACGTGTTGAAGACATCAAAGGAAAAGCATTCAAGAATTTCGGAGCTACACATAACTACTCTGGAAGCATTTCCATGAGCACGCGAATATATGGACTCTTCAATTTTGGAAAGCATAGAAGACTTCAGGCTATAAGACACGTCGTATCCCCTTCAATATCTGCATCATTCAGTCCTGACAAGGCAAAATACTTCAACGGATACAGGACCTTGACATATGTTGATAAGAATGGAAAGGTACAGACGCAGGACTATAATATATATGCCGGTCAGCTGAATTCTGTTCCGGGAAAAGGCAAGACCGCCAGTCTCAACTTCTCTCTTGGAAACAACTTTGAAGCAAAAGTCAGAGACTTGAAGGATACTACAGGTACCGGATCTAAGAAAATCAAGCTTATCGATCAGCTGAATTTCTCTACTGGATATAATTTCCTGGCTGATTCTCTAAAACTGAACAATATTGGGGTAACCCTTTCTACTTCAGTATTCGGTAAACTTGGAATCAGTGCCAATGCCAACCTTGATCCATATGCAATTCTTGTTGACAAGAATAACACCAATGGCAGAAAGATCAACAGATTTGCCATTCAGGAAGGTCAGGGACTAGCACGACTGACCAATGCAAGTGTGTCGCTTTCCTACTCCTTGTCCGGAGAGGGAAAGATAAACGGTAATGACGGTACTCAGCAGGCAGGCGGAAATCCTGCAGACCACTATACAAGAATATATTACCATCCGGTAACAGGAGAGTATATACCTGGCGGCTGGTTGTATTATATGAATCCGAACGTTCCATGGTCGTTCAATTTCAACTATAGCTTCAGTTACAGGAAGGCATATCAGTTTTCCAACGGTCAGGTTATTAAAAAACACAATTATACCCAGACTCTGGGCTTAAGCGGTACTGTGAAGCTTACTCCTCGTCTTGCACTGCAGCTTAATACCAATTTTGACCTTATGGCATTGAAAATGAGCGCGACACAGCTTAGTGCCACATACGACCTGCATTGTTTCAACATTAACGTATCATGGATTCCTAACGGTAAATGGGAGTCTTGGAGTTTCAGAATTCAGGCAAATGCTGCTGCTTTGGCAGACCTTTTGCGATTCAAGAAGAGCAGTAGTTACTGGGATAATAATTTCTAAAAAAAATGCTTAGAGTATTGCCTCTATCTTTATTTTTAGTATCTTTGTAAAACCTCAGTAATTCTGAGGGATTGCATATTCTTCAATGAAATGACTCTCCCTATGGGATAGGTTCCATTTGTACTTAATCATTTAAATATTCTTTATGCACAAGATTTTTGACCTGAAGGAAATGGATATGGATCAACTCCGGTCATTAGCTTCAGAACTTGACGTAAAAGGCTTCAAGCGTATGGAAAAAGACGATCTTGTATACGCTATTCTTGACGAAGAAGCCAGGAAGAATGCATTGAATGCACCCGATAAACCAGTAAAGAAAAGAGGCCGTCCTAAGAAGGTGGAAAAACAGCAACAGGAAGAATCTTTGACTGACTTGCCGGCTGAAATAAAGATAACCACTCAAGAAGAAAACAAGGTAGCAGAAAATCCGGAAGAAAAGGCGGAGACTAAAAAACGTGGACGCAAGCCAAAGAATGCTCCAGCAGAAGTCCCTGAGACAGTACGTCAGGAGAAGGAAGTCACAGAGACATCCGAACCAGAACAGAATCCGGCAAATAAACAGAAAAAGCAGAAGAGAGAGAGAATCAGAAAGCCTGCTCCTGTTGACGCTGATACTCCGGAAAAGACAGAATCCAGTGCAGATGCAGACAAGGATAAACCTCAAAACACGCAGGAAATCCATCAGAAATCAGATACACCTGAAGTAAATCCTAAGAAAGACAACCAGAACAGGAAAAACAAGGATAACCGCAATGAACGCAATACTCAGGAACAGCAGTCTGAGCGCAAACAGCCGGATCAGCCTGTAATTGAGTTTGAAGGTGTGGTTGAAGCTACCGGAGTTCTCGAAATCATGCCTGACGGATATGGTTTTCTCCGTTCTTCGGACTACAACTATCTCAATTCACCAGACGACATCTATGTGTCCCAATATCAGATCAAACACCATGCTTTAAAGACTGGTGATACCGTAACAGGTGAAATACGTCCTCCAAAGGCTGGAGACAAGTATTTCCCGTTGGTCAGAATCAAATATATAAACGGCAGAACTCCGGAGTTCATACGCGACAGGATTCCTTTTGATTTTCTGACTCCGCTTTTCCCTGAAGAAAAGTTCAATCTTCTTGGCAACGGCCATAATGACATGTCATGCAGAATAGTCGACATGTTCACCCCTATCGGCAAAGGACAGCGAGGTCTTATCGTTGCTCAGCCAAAGACTGGTAAGACAATGCTTCTTAAATCAATCGCCAATGCCATAGCAGACAATCACCCTGAAGTATACATGATTGTCCTTCTGATAGACGAGCGTCCAGAAGAAGTGACAGACATGGCCCGCAGTGTAAAGGCTGAAGTTGTTGCTTCTACATTTGATGAACCGGCTGAACGTCATGTCAAGGTTGCCAATATGGTTCTTGAAAAAGCCAAGAGAATGGTAGAGTGCGGACATGATGTAGTCATACTTCTGGATTCCATCACGCGCCTTGCACGTGCATATAATACAGTGCAACCGGCATCAGGAAAGGTTCTTTCAGGTGGTGTTGATGCTAATGCACTCCATAAGCCTAAGAGATTCTTCGGAGCTGCACGTAATATAGAGAATGGCGGATCACTGACAATCCTGGCTACTGCTCTTACGGAGACTGGTTCAAAAATGGATGAAGTGATATTCGAGGAATTCAAAGGAACCGGCAACATGGAATTGCAGCTCGACAGAAGGCTGTCAAACAAGAGGATTTTCCCTGCTGTCGACGTCACTCTTTCAAGTACGCGCCGCGATGACCTGCTGTACTCCCCTGCACTTGCAAACAGGATCTGGATCATGCGCAAGTTCCTTGCTGACATGAACTGCATTGAAGCTATGGAACTCCTGCAGAACCGCATGAACAGGTGGGGAACCAATGAAGCACTTCTGCAGAATATGGATAAGGATGATATGTAAGACGTCCCCAAAATATTCGCGCCCCCGGAAATCTGAAAGTTTCCGGGGGCGCTTTTCTTAATGAGGGCGGTTATCTGCAATTCTTATGATGATCTTTCATCTTGTCCTCACAGCATTTCATATCTGCCTTTGCATTTTCGATCTGCTTATCGAATTTTGCCTTCAGCTGCTCTTTATTCAATCCTTTGGTCTCCAGCTTATGCTGATCATCCTTGAGGTCATATCTGACTTCATTGTTGAACAACTGGATATTGTCGTAGAGTTCAGCCTGCTCGACAGCTCTTCTGTAGTGACGAAGTGCACTCATCTGGCTAGGGAAAGTATATACTCTTTCAGCTTCCACACATACATCTCCGTCATAGGTATAAGTCTTCACATCGATAATTCCATCGAATATATGTGTGTATACTACTGTATTGCCGATGATATCAACCTTCTGAACATCAGGGCTGCGATGCTTGATGGCATCTTTCATGAATTCCCTCTCCTGCTTGAAAGGCTCATCCATTATTTGCCTCGCTTCTCTAGCTACATCATTCTTGCATCCGGTCATAGCAACCATAACAGCTACACATGACATCAATAACATTAACTTTTTCATACCGCTAACAATTAATTAAACACTGCAGCGGAAATGTCAATTTCTGTGCCTGAGTAAGCTTATCAATGATTTTCCAAGCGTGCAATAACCAAAATCACTTATTCGGGCATATTGCACAAGAGACTACAGCAGCATCTACGAATGATATCAGATCAAAGGGAGATATTTCAAACTGAAGGCCACGGACGCCGGCGCTTATGTATATGGTTTCAAAATCTGCCGCAGTGCTGTGGACGTATGTCGGGAAGCGTTTCTTCATGCCAATGGGAGAACATCCTCCTCTGATATAGCCAGTTACAGCCAGCAGGTCCTTCATGGCTATCATCTCCACCTTTTTGTTGCCTGACACCTTTGCCAAGGCTTTCAGATCGACTTCCATATTGCCAGGTACGACTGCTACAATATATCCTGTCCTGTCACCCTGCAGGACGAGAGTCTTGAATACACGCTCTATATTCTGTCCAAGACTGTCTGCTACATGCTGTACTGCAAGATCGTTTTCATCGAACTCGTAAGGGATTAGGCTGTAGTTTATCTTTGCCTTGTCCAGCAGGCGGGCTGCATTGGTCTTTTCGGGTTTCCTAGTCATAACAAGATCATTACATATGTATCCGATCACCTTATGAGCCTTTCAATCTGCCGTTCGCTGGCATCAGGAAGGATGGTGCGAAGGTGAGCCATTATCCGGTAGAAGGATTCTTCCGGAGCACAGTCGCAGGCACAGGCTGATTTTCCGTAGAGCTGTTCCGGTGTGGTAAGAAGGGATCGTCCCCAGCCGTAGGGTGTTCCATGCCGGTCTGTCGGATATACGAAATCCTGGGTAACGATACGACAGGCCATTTCAAGACGTGTCAGATATGTTTCAAATCTGCCTCGCATCTTAGGACCAGTAAAACCGCAGGCATCGCGAAGATCGCGCGTAATCATGCTTCCTTGTTCCTGAAGGATCATAACAATTCCCTCTTCTATAGAGCCCTCTTCGGGCTCAGGATACATGTTTCTTCGATAGTTGCAGAAGTCAGGCCACCATTTCATGCTGATAAAACCAGCATTTGAGGCAAAGAACTTTCCATACACGCACTCCCCTTCTGTGACGATTTCACCTTTCCATTTCCACATTGGCCAGTCCCATCCGCCGTCAGGAAACCGCACATATCGACACTGCTCATCTACCATTTCATTTGCCGAAAAGCCTGCAATGCCGCTTTTGAGAAGTGGCAGAAATCCCAGACGATGTATCGTCTCAACAAGTTCCACGCAGTCGTATATCTTCATAAGCACACTTTGTGCAAACTTAATGAATAAATATGGAATGAGGATAATTTTTTGACAAATCTGGTATCTTGTTTGAATATTGTCCAATGGTTTACATTAAATGTGGACACAAGGTTAAAATAATGACAACAAAGAATAGACAATATGGAAGCATACAGATATGAATCTCCTGCGATGGATATTCTGGAAATTGAACTGGAGCAGGCTGTACTGATCAGCAGTTTCACAGGCGAAGGAATCAATGAGTGGGAAGATATGTAGGATTAATTTGAAGTAAGATCAGACAGGACATGAAGATCATGGATGCAGTGGTGGTATCCGATGATTTACATCGTGAGAGCATGCGATAGCGGACGACTGTCAGACTCTCGCACAATTTTATAAATGAAAATATTTTGGATAGTATGAAAAGAACACTATATATTATCATGGCAGGGTCCATGTTTCTGGCGTTTTCATGTCAGAAAGCAGAATTCAAGGATTATTCTGCGCATGAAGACACAATGCAAAGAAAATCACTGACAGTGGGCGTAGCCGAAGAATCGGAATCCCGCGTTGGATTTGATACAGACAACTCATTCTATTGGCATAAGGGTGACAAGATTGGAGTGATCACATCTTCAGGATTCAAGGAAATGGTTCTCAACGATCAGTACCACAGGCAGTCATCAGGTGTATTCACTGGTGTATTCGAGGAAGATATGGGTGATTATGTTGTATATCCTTACGGAAGTCATGTATTGGAAAACGGACAGCTCAAATATATTCTACCTGCCTCATATACATATGCTACTATAGAAGATGGACAGAACAGCTTTAATCCACCGATGGCCGGCCTGATCAACGGTAGCACTGCCCAGCTGAGGCATCTTGGAAGTTTCTTCAAGATAAGTGTAACAAATATTCCGGCTGGAGGTGATGATATGAAGTTCATCTTGACTGCAGACAAGAGAATTACAGGAGAATTTATCGCAGACATGTATTCAGAGACTCCTGTCATTACAACAGATGATGCAGACGGAAACACAGTTACCATCAATTTCAGCAATATGCTTTCAGGGACTACAGGAACATTCTATATTCCTGCTCCATTGGGAACTTACGCGTCAATTACAGCTGAGGTGTTGGATGGAGAAGAAACTCTGGTCAGCAAGACATGGAATGACCAGACGGTCAGCCGCATGACACCGAAAAGAGGAACAGTCGGAGTGGAATACGCTGCAGAAATTGACGGCACAATATTCGGGACTCTTCAAGATGCACTTGATGCAGCAGATAACCAGACCGTAACAGTAGTAAAAGATATTGACCTTGATGCACCTCTGGTGGTTGCGTCCGGCAAGACCTTCGTACTGGATCTGAACGGCAAAACAGTTTCAGACATCTCAACATCTGCAGCGACTTCATATCTGATGAATGTGAAAAGCGGAGCTGACGTTACTGTTAAAAATGGCACGCTGACCTTCGCAGCGACTACTCCTGACACTGAGTGGGGTGAAGACGGACTCCCCGACTATCCCGGATATGCAAACAATACCATCAGGAATGATGGAACGCTGACAATTGAGAATGCAGTACTTGAAAACAAGACAAGAAAAGGTGGAGCATCATATGTCATAGATAATTATGCAGGTGCAAAGCTTACGGTCAACGAAGGAAGTGTATTGAACCAGTCAGGTGGAGACATAGCGGTACGTATGTTCAACGGCAGCGCTGGGGCAATAGATGTAACGATTAATGGAGGTACCGTGATCGGCTACCGTGCAGTATGGATCCAGCTCGCATCCAGCAATACTGCAGTAGCTCCAGTAATGAGACTTACTGTCACCGGCGGCACATTGACAAGTATAGACCAGACATACAATCAGGCTGTATACTCATATAGCTATGGCAACGATATGAAGAATGTACTCGTCAATGTCAGCGGAGGCACATTCAACGGAGACATAGCCCTGACAGGAGGTGCCAACAAGACCAACATTGAGACCTTGAACATCAGTGGAGGCACATTCAACGGGGCTTGGGGCTTCTATAGCTACGGCGATTATGCGAAGTCACTGGAGACAATTACGGTCACCGGCGGAACATTCCTGGAAGACCCTGCAGACTATGTTGCTGACGGATATGTTGCCGTCATGGAGGATGATCGATGGAGAGTCCGGTTGGGTCAGGCGGAGTAGACCCCATCGATAGGAGCAACTAAATAATTGCAAATTAATAAGTTAAGCATTTAAGGGTAGGCAAAAATACCTACCCTTAAATGCTTAACACCCTTGCTATCAACCGTTTAAGGATTACCTTCCATCCCAGTCCGGATGTGCAGGATCTTCTGCCTCAAGAGCTTCCTTGAGGGACAGCCCTAATGCGAGTGCGACTCCTTCGCCGTATTTGGGGTCTGCATAGTAACAATTTCGGATATGGCGCTGCTTTATGAAGATTTCCGCATCGCCCATTGCTCTTGCTGTGTTTTCGCATGTTGCCTGCTGATCTTCCTTGCTCATGAGCCTCCAGAGTTTGCCGGGCTGGGTATAATAATCGCTGTCATATTCGCGTTCGTCGTAGTTATACACATCGCCCATTGATGCAAGAGGCGGTTCCTTTGCTGAAGGCTTATCTTTCCATTCACCATAACTGTTAGGCTCATATGACAAGGTCCTGCCTTGGTTGCCGTCAGTGCGCATCTGTCCGTCGCGATGATAAGAGTGGAACGGGCAGCGAGGACGGTTGACAGGTATTTCATTGTAATTCACTCCAAGACGGTAGCGCTGCGCATCACCATATGAGAACAGACGGCCTTGAAGCATCTTGTCAGGAGAAAATCCTATGCCCTCTATGACGTTTGCGGGATTGAAGGCGGCCTGTTCCACTTCGGCGAAATAGTTCTCCGGATTGCGGTTGAGCTCAAGTATGCCGACATCGTGCAACGGGAAATCTCCATGATACCATACTTTGGTAAGGTCGAATGGATTTACCTTATAGGTACGGGCTTCTTCTTCTGTCATAAGCTGCACCTGCATCAGCCAGCGAGGATAATCCCCTCTTTCAATCGCGTCGAAAAGATCTCTCTGATGTGACTCACGGTCTTTGGCTATGATGGCTTCAGCCTCTGCATCGGTGAGGTTCTTTATGCCCTGCAGGCACTTCAAATGGAACTTCACCCATGTGCGGCGATTGTCTTTGTCATAGAGACTGAAGGTATGGCTTCCGAAACCATGCATATGGCGGTATGAGGCCGGAATACCTCTCGGTGACATTGTGATGGTCACCTGGTGGAGAGCTTCAGGAAGGAGTGTCCAGAAGTCCCAATTAGAGTTGGCGGAACGCATTCCGGTGCGAGGATCACGCTTGATCGCATGATTAAGGTCGGGGAATTTGAGAGGATCTCTCAAGAAAAACACAGGTGTATTGTTGCCTACAAGGTCCCAGTTGCCTGTTTCTGTATAGAACTTCATCGCGAACCCTCTGATGTCACGTTCTGCATCGGCAGCGCCGCGCTCACCTGCCACAGTCGAGAAACGGACAAAGCATGGGGTCTGCTTGCCGACTTCAGAAAAGATGGATGCTCTTGTATACTTCGTGATGTCATTGGTGACGGTGAACGTTCCGAATGCACCTGCGCCTTTGGCATGCATTCGTCTTTCAGGAATGACCTCACGGTCAAAGTGTGCAAGCTTCTCAAGAAGCCATGGATCCTGCAATGTTACCGGGCCTCTATGCCCTGCTGTCTGTGTGTTCTGATTGTCAGCTATCGGACGACCATTCTCCGATGTAAGCCGTTTCTCGTCGTTCGTTTTCATAATGTGAAAGAATTTGATGAAACGGCGCATCTCTAAAATTGTGCCAGTCGTCCATGATGTATTATACGAACAATTTTATCCTCACGCATGCTGCGTGACGGCATTATGCCATATTTTGGCATCTCATCTCACTATATTTGCTATAACCTACGCTCTGCACAAAGAGCATGAATTGCGAATAATCTTTCAAGTTTTGTATATATTTGTGAGGAATCATGAACGCTATATGGCACTGAACTACTTCAAACGATATGTCTGGCTGATTGAGCTGATCAGCAGACACGGATACATATCCAAGCGGGACATAGATTCTGCATGGTGCAGATCTTCTCTGAACGAGTTAAGGGAGAGAAATATTCCAGAACGGACCTTCCATAACCATCGAGAGGCCATTGAGTCCATTTTCGGCATAAGGATAGACTTCAAAAGAGGCTTGGGATATTATATTGAAAATCCGGACGACCTTGACGGGGAAGGCATCCGCAGCTGGCTTCTGGAGTCCATGTCTCTTAGCAACCTCCTCAATGAGAGCGCTGACATGCGTTCAAGAATACTCTTTGAGAAGGTTCCTTCATCATCAAAATGGCTGACTTTCATTGTCAATGCCATGCGCGAAGGAAAGGCTGTCACGCTGACATATAAGAGTTTCAGAAACACTGAGCCTTACACTTTCGAGACGCATCCATATTGCCTGAAGGTATTCCGTCAGCGCTGGTATATGCTTGCCCGTACACCCGGGAAAGAAGAACTTCGCATCTACTCACTGGACAGAATAGCTGACATAGAGGTGCTTGACACTCCCCTTCTATTACCGGAGAACTTCGATGCGGCTGACTTCTTCTCAGACTATTTCGGTATCATCATAGGGCACAATATCAAACCAAGCATTCTCGAACTCAAAGCTTCTGCCGAGCAGGCAAGGTACCTTGAATCACTGCCGCTGCACTCCAGCCAGAAAGCGGTTGAAACCACACCGGAATACACGATTTTCAGATACAAGATCGTTCCCACATTCGACCTCAAACAGGAAATCCTGAGCAGAGGCGCCACCCTGGAAGTCCTTTCACCCGAGTGGTTCCGGGAGGAGGTGATAAGTGAAATCAAACAAATGATAAAGAAATATGACTAATCAAGAAATGAATGAGAAGATAAATCAAATAATAACTGATTTTCTTTTCCCACTAAAAAAGCATGAAAATAGCAAGGAGGAACTCGCTGCTTTATCCCTTCTTCTAAGAGGATTTGTGACTTGCGATAATGATAGTATTGAAAAACGTCCCTTTTTACTAACAGGAATTAATCCATCATTTGGACCTCACAATGGAAAATGGAAGTTTTTTCCAGGAGGATACGACGAACCATTCACCTTCCGCAAAGCTATATCCAATTCTAAACGTCAAGACTATTGGGGCAAAAAGAGGGTACAATTTGGCGATGATCTCTGTAAGACTATGGCATATTTGGATCTATTCCCTATAAGAGAACGTGATCAAAGATTGTTTGAACAAGTGTTTAAAAACCCTAAATTAACTAAATTGCGAGCCGATATACTTAGCATTACCCAAGATGCCATTGAAGCCATGGCACCTCGCCTGATAGTTCATGCCAACAAAGAGTCATTATATTATTGGGGAATAAAGAAGAACACTTCCGCTGGTGATGATGCAAACGACTATGAGCATCCTTGGATGGGCTATAAGGTCAAACGTGTGACACTTGAAACATATCCAGATCTACCTCCATGTATGCTACAATATGACAGACTTTCTCTTTTCCCATTATATGAGATAG
>JAFRZX010000047.1 GCA_017442315.1 Bacteroidales bacterium | reverse complement strand
TACTTACCTTTTCATAAAGAGTTTTGTCGAGAAATGCAAAGTTAAGGGGAACCATCTGCTTGATTTTGTGCCATCTTTCAGGATTTTTACTCGCAGATGAAACTACTTCCAGAGAATCTGGAACGATAAATCTAACCCTGCCAGAATATATGTTGCCTCTGTCCATAGGATAGTAGAATTCTCCGCTGGAAGTATAGAAAGATTCCCAGATTTCAGCTCCTGAATTGCCATACATAAGGACTGATGTCAAGTTCATAAAGACATATTCCATCCTGACCTTCATCCTGCCCTTCTTGTTTTTATGAAAGCATATTGTCTTCTTGTCTGGACAAAAGTCATATCTGACTTTGTTCGATTTGATGCTTAGCTCTGCTACGGATTCTTCTTCCAGATTTCCTCCAAAATCCAGAATGAGTGAATCCCTTCCGTTAAAGTCTATCGTAAAATCGCACCTTACTTTTATAGCCCCACTTCCAACATCTGTTTTATCAAACACTAGTTTATAATCTGTTGAAGATTGGGCATATGACGCTATTGATAACATCATAGATAGCAAGAACGAATATATATATTGCGACAATTTCATCAGCTTTATTCAACTTTAGTGTGATTAATAAACAACTAATAGCAAAGTTCTCCAACATTCTCCAGCAGCCTGAAGGTCTCGCTCTTCCTCGCATCATTGCAGGAAACTATCGTAATTGCCGTGATGATCAGCAGTACATTCTTGATTCTCATAGAAGTCTCTCCGTTAGTCAGACAAATATACAACAAAAAGCAGGAACAACGCCATCATCAGCATCATTCCTGCATATCAAACACGCCACTACCAGCATCATTCCTGCATATCAAACACGCCCCGATCGGCCATCTCATCCTCGCCCCGCAACTACAAGTAAGACTTCCAGTCCTCAAATGGTCTTGAGAAATCCAGTTCAGTAGATGGCACGACGTATGTGCCTCCACATTCCAGTTCAGGGACATTCAATCGGCAGTCCGCATCAATGACATGGTATCCGGATTCTCCTTTGAGTACATTGAATTCGTTGAGATCTCCGACATAGAGATTGTCGGTCTTGTAGTTCAAATGCATTCCATAGTCCATTCCGGCATCTTGGAACCCCATATCATACATGAACGACATTCTCTCGTCAGGCTCAATAGAATCTCCGGAAACATAAGGCTGCTTCACAACCACAACAAAAGCATTATTCCTGTCACGGGCAAAACCGATTACAGTCAGCGCAGTTTCAGGGAACAAGGCATTATGAATAATGATCCTGTCTAAAGCCAACCTTAGAACGTTGTAATGCTTTAGAGAAATCAGTTTATATACGAGATGATGATGAACATCAAAGAAGACTTCGCTTTCCGTTCCTCTATCCTGAAGCTGGCAAAGCTCTTCTAAAAAAGACTCAGGTTCATCTATCCACTTACCGGATAGACGAGCCCATTGTTCAACTAGATATTCTTGTATGCGACCTTCGCCGAAGAGGTCATCCGTATCATAGATCTGCCTAGTCTCCGACTCTGTGCGAGGACATCCTCTACAGACAATGGACGCTGCGCACAAGACCTCTGATCCCTTAGACAGGCCTGACTGTTGCGCATATGGAATTCGTTCAAATACTGCTGCTCCATTTTTAATATCCTCTGATAATGTTTCTAAATCCTTCAAATTGCCGGAAGTGAATCCCTGCTCCCAAATCCTTTGGTTAATGTCATTCAATCGTTCAAAATTAGTCATATCCGTACAAATAACATTCCACCTGATGGTAGGAATCGTGGCACTTCCAGCACATATCGCAAATATAGCAAGAATCATGAAACAGACAAAATTATTCCGTCTGCCTCCT
>JAFRZX010000046.1 GCA_017442315.1 Bacteroidales bacterium | reverse complement strand
CTTGTTCACGAATTTTTCGACTGCATTTCCGAGGTTGTCTCCGAACTCTGCAACTATGCGTTCAGATGTCTGAGCGTAGGCTTTTTCAAGATATGGGGTAGGCTTGATGCCTTTTACACTGCTGGCATAGACCTTTTCTCCATCTTTGCCGATGAATACCATGATGCGTCCTTTTTTACGAGGGGTGCGAGGGGCTTTCGTACCTTCGTGGATGAATTTCCCATAGTATTCGTTTATTGCCTTCTTCTTTTTGGAACGCGAGAACACAGATTTCACAGCAACATCCACTTCGCTTTTCGGAGCAGTTCTGTCTCGGAATCTGACAATCTTCAGCTGCTTCTTCAAGGCTCCACTTCTGACGGGAACATTCTGCTTGGCTGCATCAAGTGCAGGCTTGGCACTGAGGCGGAGGGCTGCTAGCAGCATCTTCTTCTGCATGTTGTTTGGCAACTCATCAAGAATTGCCTTGGCTTCTTTATAACCGTTAACCTTGATTGTCAGCATCGCTTTTCGTGACCTTTATGTGCAGTCTCCATCTGCGTCCTTCTTCATGAACAGATATAATCCGGTGTATCCTGTCATATTCCTTTATCACCATCCCAGCCTCTATTCCTGCTCTCCAGCGGACGGTATAGACAATTTCATTCTCATGAACAATTCGTCCGGCATACAGGTTTTCGCGTCCTCCTGCTTCTGTCCGACAGGCACAGCATGTGGCAATATGCACCAACTCGTCAGTCCTGTCGTTGTACTCATCTCGCATTTCTTTGTATGCAAGGATTTCTATCCTATGGTCAAACATTGTCGTCAGATGAACTATAAGGGTGGATTCTCCAAGGTTGTAGCAGTTTCTCGGCTGTCAATGGGATTTGAGTGGCAGAGCGTCCTATGAGAGTATCACTTTCGTTATCAAATAGAGTCCCTAGTATCAGCAGAATGGCACTTTTGATGGCTGGTGGCAGGCTCTGGGCATCGAAATCAACCACCAAATCCCGATTGGTAAAGTCCGAAGCAATACCAAACGCCATCTGCAGATACTCCGCCACAAGAGAGTCGAATGAAATGTCATCTCCGAGGCGCAGATGCTGCTTTGCCAATTCTACTGATACAGGTAACTCTGACATAACAAAATGAAAGACTATGAATACACAGGTGGTTCTTTATGATTTTGCGTGTACAAGTTTCTGTACAGGGTGTGTTCCGGCATCCAGCAGAGTACCGTCCACGCGAGCAAATCCGAAGAGTCCGACAGACAGGTATTCTGCAAGGAGTTCGTTGAGCCTAATCACGCGGAAGTTCTTGACCATGCGAATCTTGTATTTGCTGAGGTCTCCGAATAGTACGGATGCATTTCCTGCTCCGATGTCCGCCATGTCATCATTTATGACATAGTTCTTTCCGAAGAGGGTGGATGGTGCGCCAGTGCGTGTGCCGTCCTGCCAAATGTAGCGTCCGTCATTGTCCTTGATTTTTGCGAGGGCAAAAAGAGTGTTCCTGTTAAACATGAACTTGCCGTTCTTGGCGTAGGCACTGTCCACTCCCTTGATGAGGTCAAGGATGTTGTCAAGTGAAATTGCAGTCGCAGCAGCAGTGGCAGCTGATGCAGAGGCTGCTGTAACAATTCCTTTAGGCTGACCGCTTCCGCTGCCGGTTGTGAGATGCTCATTGATGCCCCTTCCGAAACTCTCTACCAGCAGGTCACTGAGTAATGAATCGAGATTGAAAGCGGAGTCTTGCAGGAGTTCCTGCGAAACCGGAATGATAGGAGTACGATAGGTGAAAGCCTTGAGAGTGACAGAGCCGAATGATGGTGTGCGCTTACTTGACTGAGCATATTCTGTTACAATAGTAGCCTTGGCGGATGTGTCATTGATGGTAGGCATGATGAGGTCACCACCGTTGCTTGTGGTGATGATGCTTCCGGCTTCGAACATACCTCCATAACTTTTCAGAGCCTTCTCAATGCTTGAAGCAAGTGTGGCAGGGATGAGGACTCCGGCAGAAAGTCCCTGCAGGGTGTCTCTGCTTTCAAAGGCTGCTCTCTGTTCTGCCGAGATGCCTTGTGCGCCATGAAGCAGATAGTCGCGGAATGCACTTCTGTATTCTTCTTCAGCATCCGTGCCTTCTGCGCGTTGTTCAGCAACAGTCTCAGCCTGTCTGCGGTGGATTTCAACGAAGCGTTCCTCTGCTTCAACAGCCTTGTCTGCTTTGGTGTATTCGGCAAGGAGAGTGTCCCATCTTGCCTGTTCTTCCGAGGTCATTTCCCGACCATCGGCTGCCTTGCGTAGTTCATCAATCTGAGAATAGACCGATGCCCTTTTCTCTTTCAGTTGTTTTAGTTTTGGCATGACTTATTGATTTTTAAGATTAAGAAATTGCAAGAGTCTGTCTCTTGACGATGTGTCCAGTGTAACCGAGTGTGGCTCCTTGGATTTCAGCCACTCTGCCTTGCGCTCTTCTAACTCGCGGACTGATGCTTCGGTATCCTTATAGGCTGGAAAGACAACGAGGGAGACATCGATTACTTTTGAGATATGCTCGATTGTGCGTTCATCGAATTCCAGCCCGTTATCTTTGTCGGCATATCTCCATTGGTCGTTGTCAACTTTGAATTTGAATGAGCATTTGCTGATGTCTCCTCTTCGGACGAGTTCAAGGATATCGTTTCCAAGAGTCGTGTCCGGAGCATCAAACTCAAAACGAAGTCCTGTTTCGTCTGTCGACAGCTTGAGGGTATCCGAGGTCGTCCTCGCTAGAATCGCATTTATATCATGGTTGAAACACATGATGACATCATCCATGTCTGTTCCGGAAAATGCATCACGGGCAATCTTCTCCTTAAACCATCCCATTATGGGGTCTGACCATTTCTCGAACTTGGCAGCATAGCCTACAATGGTGCGACTGGCGGTGCCGGATTGATTGCGTGTTTCAATATGCAGGTCGGATATATCACTCCTAACTTCTATAGGCTCACTGTTATTTTGTTTTTTGATGCTCATTATTCCCGGTCTTTATGGATTTGGCGTTCTCAATGGTCTGCATATTTGCCTGTACGAAGTACTCATCACCGCCTTCATATGCGTTCATATCTTCGAGAGAGCGGATTTCGTTGGCACTCAATGCCCCAATGAGATTCATGTTCTTGTAGTATTCGCTTCGGGTCTTGGCATCTCCTCGCAGAAGACCATTGAGACCGAAGAGGAAGTAATATTCTCCGAATTCATCATGGCGCAGGAGTTTGCGGTTGAACTCTTCTTCAAGACGCACCAGATATGGCATGAGGCAGTATTGGACGAACTCCATTCCTTGATGTTCGATGTTGTTGTTAGTCGCCCTTTCTAGGTCGGCAATCATGTGGGGTGGCACTCCATAGATAGTCGCAATCTCTGTCTTTTGGAATTTCCTTGTGGCGATGAACTGTGCATCTTCCGGAGGAATGCTGATGCGCTCGTATGTCATGCCTCCCTCAAGCAGCAGTGGCGTATGTGCATTATGCAGTCCCACAGACTGCTGAATCAGGTCGTGTTTAAGGCGTTTATATGCTTCCGGCTTGAGGGTGGAAGGGTACTTGAATACACCGGACATATTACCGCCTTGATTGAAGAATTTTTCTCCATACTGCTGGGCTGATGCTGTAAGAGAGAGGTTATCACGATGGACAGCAATAGGACTTTTCCCTTTGTAGCCATTCGTGGATAACCCTCTCAGATGCAGCATCTCATGACTTGGAAGCAGCTCGCCTTTGTCAGTGCGATAGAAGAGTATGTCATCATCCGTCAGAATCGGCTCTACTTGTGTTGGATGCATAAGCTGGAGCCTTACAGGACGGAACATCGGGTCGCGATAGATTCTTGCATATCCATTGCCCCAAAGGGTACATGAGACCATTAGGTGATGGAGTAGAGCGAATCGGGAAGTGTATGAATTTGGCAAAGAGAGAATTAGGCTGCATGGGTGCTGCCTTACCTGTTCTCGTCCTTTGTCGGTCTTGCGGTAAAGGTGTATGGGAAGAGTGCCGACTGTCTCTGACAGTATTCGGACGCAAGCCCATACTGCCGACAGATTTAATGACCCTTCTTCGCTGATATATGGTTTCTTTGTAATTCCGGAAACGGTGTCGGAGAGAAGTGCTGCGTTGACGGCAGCTTCGAACTCTGCAGATGAAGTCCGCTTCTCCCCACGATTGAAAGCAAGAATTTTTGAAAGAAAGTTTGACACCGTAGTTTCTGTTTAATAACCGGTGCAAACATAAGGGTAGGCTAAAGGTTTTAACGGAAACATTCTTACGGTTAAAGTTACTTTCTTGACATTTTCTGCGTCATGGAAGACCGGAACGAGTCATATTCCGAGTATTTCCGGTGACCGAATATGCGGATATACTCTTCTTCGATGGCTTCGTATGCCTCTATGTTGTTCGGATAGTATAAACGAATCTGTGTGTACAGACGATAGAATCCCTCTGTAGTCTGAAGGTCTCGCAGTTCCTCGGACAGAGGTGGCTGGATTGCAATCTTCTGTAGTATTTCCTGTCGGAACTGCACTTGCTCCGGTGTATTCTTTCTCCGTCTCATGACTTAATCATTAAAACTCAGCATCCCTCGCTTGCTGTATGGGTCGTTGTCATCTTCTGCCTGTGCGGTCATCCATTCTCCGAGAGCCATTATGGATGCAACGATTCCGTCAATCTTTTGCACTGATTTCTCTTTGTCCGGCTTTATGTTTCCGGCTGGGTCGGTCTTGATGAGTGTAGAAGAGAGCATCCAGCGCAGTACCGGATTACCGAAGTGTTCAATCTTTTCGCTGAGAACTAATTTCTCAAACTCCTTGCTTGGGGCAGACATAGACCCATAGCCCTGCCCGAATGGGTTGCATTCCATCCCTTCATTCTGAAGGTCTATGATGGTCTGGCTGGAGTTCCACCTGTCGTAGGCTGAGGATTGCAGGTCATAAATTTCAACAATCTGCAGGATGTCTGCTTTGACAAATTCATAGTCAAGCACATTGCCGGATGTGACTTTTACGAAGCCAGCCTTGACCCACAGGTCGTAGTTGATGTTCTCTTTTCTAATCTTTTCCAGCATTTTATCCTCCGGAATCCAAAAGAAGGGCAGCAGTTGGAACTTGTCATTCTCATGGAATATCAAGACAAATGCAGTGATGTCCGATACATTGGAAAGGTCGAGACCACCCCAGCATTCGCATCCTCGCAGGTCTTCAATCTCTGTTGTGCCGACACACTTCATCCACGCGTCATCAAGTATCCATGTCTTTTCAGCATCCACCCATAGGTTTACATTCTTGGTCATTACATTACGCACAGCCTCCGGACGATTCTTGGCATCGTTCACTTGGTCTTCTAGGTAGTTCGGAAATAGCGAGACACCGAGATTCGGGTTGGACTTAATCCACATTTGAGGATTGTCCCATTCCTCGTTTGCGTCCATCGTGTATATGATTCCGAACAAGGTGTCGTCCTCGTTGATGCCACGCAGAATCTTGATTACATTGTCCCTATATGCATAGCAGGCTCCGGCTTTGTTGAATCCGGCAGTGGTTATTATGAACATGAGAGGCTGTTTTCTTGCTCCGAAAGCAGACTTTATCACATCGAACATTCCGGAATCTTTGTGTGCGTGGAACTCATCGATGATTCCACAGGAAGGGTTCAGACCGTCATGTGTTCCATAGTCTGACGACAGAGGCTTCATCATACCTCCTTTAAGTTCATAGACGATGGAATTGCGGTATGGAGTCAGATAGTTCTTGAGGTCTGTCGCCTTGACTATCTCCACAGCATCTGAAAAGCATATCCTCGCTTGGTCTTTGACAGTGGCAGCAGAATATACCTCCGGACGGGATTCTCCGTCAGCAAACAGCATGTACAACCCGATTCCAGCAGAGAGGGCAGTCTTTCCATTCTTACGGGCAATCTCTACATAGGCATAGCGGAATCTGCGAGTACCGTCTGCCATCTTCCAGCCAAAGATGTTCCAGATGATGAACTGCTGCCAAGGCTCCAACTTGAATCTTAATCCAGCCCATTGCCCTTTGGTATGCTTGAGCCTTTCAATGAAACTGATTGCTCTTTGAGCAGCCTTGCGGTCAAAGTACCAGCCTTTGTCTAGGGCATTGTCCATGTCGCGGTAATACCTGTCAACGGCAAGCTGCACAAATTCGCAGGTCAAGATATTACCAGTGCGTACCTGCTGAGCGTATGTCTCTGCCGGATGTTGTTTCGTTACTGCCATGTTATTGTTCATCTATTGTTTCAAAATCTGCAAAGTCGTCTTTCTTGACAGCATTTGCTACAAGAGACAATACTCTTGCTCTGCTGGTAGGGGTAAGACCGAAGTCTGAAGCCAGCCCTTTGGCTGCTGCCAAGGCACTCTCCGCAATCTTCCTTTTGGGGTTGACTTGTGTTATATAGCCATGTTTGCTCTCGACTTTTATGGTCATGCCTTCTTTTTCAAGTTCTCGCATCATGTCATGATACAGCCCCATCTCTCGGCAATAGGCGATGACCAAGTCCAGTCCGAGTGTATCCAAGATTCCTCTGTTGAACAGTTCTGTCCCTACAATCATATAGACCTTCTTGGCAGTCCCTTTCAATCCGCTTCGAGGAAGTGTCTGAAGTGATGAACTGCCGGATATCGTAGCCGGAAGATTGGATTCCGTCATCCTGCAAGGCTGGTCTGTTCCTCTGAGTCTTTTGTCATTGTCTGATATTGCTTTTCGTCCTTTTGCCATATCACTAAGTTTCCGTTTTTCTCATTTCTGCACGCGTGTGCAAAAGACCAAGGGGGCGATTGGGTTTGCAAACCCACGAAGGAAATCTGACCCCTCCCCATCGGACTTAATGCATCCGTCAGCCTGAATTTTATCAAAGAGTTACAGCGTTTTTCGGCTGATTTCACCCGAATTTTGCTTGGTCTGTAACTGAGCCTGTTTCAAAGGCTTTCTCAAAACCTTGATAATCAATTAATCTTATGTTCATACGACCATTTGTAGGTCACTTCTTCTTTTTCGACTTTTTAGTCAGAATGCTGGATAATCTCTTGCTTGGTGCTGACTCAAAAAGCCTCTTTTGCCGAGCCATATTGGTATAGATTCTCGTGGTCGCTGGGTCGGTATGTCCCAGCATATCTTGTATGAGTTGTGGGTCATATCCCTGCTCAATCATCAGAGACCCACAGGTGTGGCGGAGTGAGTGTGCTGTTATCTTCGGGTCGTCTATTCCTATTGCCCTAAGCCTTCG
>JAFRZX010000045.1 GCA_017442315.1 Bacteroidales bacterium | reverse complement strand
CCTGTTTCCAGATATTTATCGCATTCCCTCCTTCTGATGACGATGGCAACATAAAATATGGATCATACTGAGTCTCATCCAGATTGTTCCTGACAACCCAGTCCATTGAGCGGATTCCTTCCCTTCTTGTAAGGTCGAATCTGCCTCCCCATCCTCCGTAATCAGGGCGTTCGGGAACATTCAAGCCATTGTCAAAGCAGTAGAAGAACGACGGACTATCTCCTTCAGTAGCCCAAATTCTGTCTGGATATACCTGACCTAAAGGACCAACATTCTGCACATTCTCCCTCGTCCATTCATCAGCAGGTGCCCATCCGTATATCTCCTTGTTGCGGATATAAATCAAATCCGGGAAATTCCTGACTATCCAGGCTCCAGCATCGTCCTGTCCCAACACATCATAGACTCGTATCTTGTTGACAAACTGCTCAAGTTCTTCAGGAGTCCTGGTATCTCTTACCTTTATCAACGCTTGAGCCAAGGTATTCATACCAGACCAGGCAGATATCCACACCGGACGAGGATCATCTTCATCTACGACCTTGATTATCCATTCCGATCCATCACTGTCCTTGCCTTTTCCTGTACCTTTCATTGCTGCTTCCTTCTGTCCTTCCTTTACTATAGACCTCAGATAATCGGCTGTAGGAAAGTCCTTGTTGTGGACCTTGAGATTTGGCAAAACCGACTCATATCTGTCAATAATTCCATTGATAAGTTCGATCGCTCCTTGGCCATATGGCACCCAAGCGTGCTGTGAGATGAATCCTTCCAGTTCTATCTGGTCAAGAGTTACCAACAGATGCACCAGCGATTGGGTGTCATCCGGATCTGAGCCTCCTATATCTGACATGACTATGACTCTGGTCTGAGCAAAACCTGATGTGACGACTGTCAAGAGTATCAGAATGGTGAAAATCTTTTTCATAAAACAATATCAAAATGTCGTTGAACGCAAATTTATTTGGAAATTTCAATATATGACATTCGAAATGCCATAATTAACTATCAAAAACCGAAGTATTCAATCCTGAGCGAAGGGATCTGGCACCATACGGCCTGACTTGTGAAAGGTGGCGCCAGAACGGATGTCACGAATTCGGGATAACAGTTCGTCAAAATAGTTCCCTCCACCAGCATTCTTCAGAAGGCTGTCATTCATCGCAAACCCCTTGATCAGATACTCTCTGAGAACAGATGTAACCCACATCCTGAACTGGACACCTCGAAGTGAGTTCACACGATATCCGACGCTTATAATCATATCGAGATTATAGTAAACGATCTCTCTTTCGACATTACGAGTACCTTCTTTCTGAACTGTTGCAAAAAATGCAACAGTTGAATCCGCACTCAACTCCCCACATTCAAGAATGGTCTTTCGACAGCACAGCCTCAATCACAGTCTACCCATCAACAGTCTGATACATCAGAATATTACCTCTTTCTTCCATAATTCATTCACCTGATTCTGATTACTCAGGCTCAAAGCAAAGATAACTAATTTCTTCTTGACATCCGATATATCAACAATAATGATCATCTAACTCAGGCACGATACCCTGGTGAGTGTTGTTTATCCGAAAAATTCTTCCGACATTTGGAGTGTCATTCGTCGTAAGCCGTTGGCATTACATATTGTGAAAGTGTTTTTCGCAGTCTTTTAATGAAAATGTGGAAGTTTTCTTTATAGGAAAGACGGGTCGGAACAACACTCACTTTCGTATAGATACATGTGGTTGGGTGCATTCTGCATCCCGATATCCCATATCTATCCGAGTGTGGGGTATTGTGTCGTCTATCTCCTATAGGGTCTTTCCACAACCTTCATTAAGATAAACGGAAGTCAGCTCCACACTTTCTTTTTATATGACCCTTAAACAGTCTGTTGGAGTTGCAGATACTTGTTGAATACCAATAAATTCTATAAGTATGAAGACAACAATCAACTATTTCAGCAGAATGCTTTGCGTTTTTCTGCTGTCAGCAGGAATGGTAATGACTTCCTGCGAAGAAACCGACCCTATCGATGACAACAAAACCGAGCAGGGTGGTAATGAAAATAATGGTAATGAAGGAGGCGATGAGAATAGTGGCAACGGAAATGAGGGTGGGGAGAATACCGGAGGCGAGGAAAACGAAGACAAAGGTCCTGCTACCTTGACTCTCGGTAACGTAACAGCCACAACGGCAACATTCACAGGTCATTTTGATGTTCCTGCTTCTGACCTGTCTTTCTCACAGGTGACTGTTTACTATTCAGATGCAGAGACCTTCAATATGAATGCAGCTGAAAGCGTTTCTGCTACCTCATTCGATAAAGATCAGAACTTTACCATCACCCTGACAGATCTGAAATATGGCACCAAGTACAACTATTGTATGGTTGCAGAGGTTAAGTCGGAGGAGACATTTGGCGAGGTTAAGAACTTTACGACTGAGAATGTGGTGGTTGAAGCTTCCGTTGATGGGCCATCAATAACAGCAACTACTGCCCTAATAACAGGTATAGTAACCGGTCTTTCAGATGCCGACAAGTCGCAGATTGAAGTTGGAATGTTTTACTCGTCAGAAGAGGGTAAGTTAGAGAAAGGTAAGGGAACAAAGTTGACAGCATCTGAAATCTCGTTGGACAATGCAGTGTCGTTTGAGTTATCGGGATTGGTCCCAGAAACAACGTATTACTATTGTGCATATGTGAAACAAGGAAGTAATTATGATTATGGTGACATCAAATCATTCACGACATTGAAACACCCATACGAACTTTCTTACGACTTGGATGTGGCATCAGCAACCAACTTGTCTTCTTCCACATCAGCCAACTGTTACATTGTGTCTGAGCCAGGACTTTACAAATTCAAGACCGTTAAGGGTAATAGCACTACATCAGTCGGCAGTGTCGCTTCTGCCTCTATTCTTTGGGAGACTTTCGGTACATCTACCTCTCCTGAATTTTGTGACCTTATAAGCGGATTCTGCTACAAGGATGGTTACATCGCTTTCCAGACCGCCGATACTTTCAAGGAGGGTAACGCTGTCATCGCCGCCAAGGACGCTTCCGGCACCATCCTTTGGTCATGGCATATCTGGTTTACCGACCAGCCACAGGCACAGGTTTATAATAACGATGCAGGAACTATGATGGACCGCAACCTCGGGGCAACCTCTGCGACTCCAGGCGATGTCGGAGCATTGGGATTGCTTTATCAGTGGGGTAGAAAGGACCCGTTCCTTGGTTCATCAAGTATCAGCAGCGACATAGAAGCCAAGTCAACCATCACTTGGCCATCTGCAGTAGAATCAAATTCATCGAATGGTACAATAGCCTATGCTACCGCCAATCCAACTACTTTTATAGAGTCTGATAGTGATAATGACGATTGGTATTACACCGGAGATTCTTCAACCGACAATACCCGTTGGACAACTTCAGAAACTGTGAAATCAATTTACGACCCATGTCCATCAGGTTGGCGTGTTCCCGATGGCGATGTCGATGGTATATGGTTAAAGGCAGGATTTGATGATACTACATACGACAGTACAAATGAAGGAATATCTTTCAGCATCTCATCTCCTTCAAAAACTTGGTATCCTGCTTCGGGGTATCGCTACGACTACGCCGGCAGTCTGTACGATGTCGGGCGCGTCGGCCACTATTGGTCTGCTTCTCCTAAGGATAACTACGCGTGCATGCTGGACTTCAGCCGCAGTGGCAGCGTCAATACGTGGTACAAGGTCAGCCAGCGCGCGAAAGGTCAATCTGTTCGTTGTCTCCAAGAATAATATAGTTTAATCGTTTGATGAAATAATCACATGAGCATATTTGATGACGATAAACAAATGAACGACATTGATATAAGTGTTGTGAAACATAGTGCAAGGTCGCGAGCTGTCTGGAAAGATTATTCAATCTATGTTCTTCCAAATAGTCATGTGAAAATATTTATGAATGAATCTCCTTCGGGAGTTCGGGAACTTGATGTTACTCCCGAACTCCTGAAGGAGTTGTTTCAAGCAGTTGGGTTGGAATATGACTCCGGATTTTCAATCAAAGACGCTGCTGACAGTCTTATAGCTCATATAAATTCCGCATCTGTCACAAAGGTTGTGAGGACAATTCATCCCGTAGGACAGGGTGCGTTTTATAGCGAGCGTTTTCTGAGGGGTGATGGCAATACTGCCTTCCTTGCAGTATATGATTGTGGAGCGCAGAAGACATCTGTTGTGTTGAAAAGGGAAATCGCATCATCTTTTTCAATGGATGATGAAATTGACGTGTTGTTTATCTCTCATCTTGACAATGATCATGTTTGTGGAATTCCGACGTTGAAAAAATCTGTAAAGACGATAAAGACTGTTGTACTTCCTCTGATTCCTGCCAGTACGAAACCAATATATCTTTTAATGGCAGACAGTACTTTGACTCAGATTCTCACCAAGCCACAAGACTTTTTCCGTGGGAGTAAGATTGTGTATGTTAACTCAGTGGATGAAGATGTAGACAATACTGAGTCTTTAGCCCTTCCTTATGATAATGATGATGATATTATAGTGGGGAGTGGTACGAGAATGTATGTTGCTAAGTTTAAGGACTGGTGTTACGTTCCATACAACTATGATGCAGACACACTGATAAAGGCGTTTCGGGAAGAACTTGTGGCAAGGGGAGTGCAGATTTCTGACATGATTGATTTGAATTCATATCCTGATCGACGTACAGAGTTCAGAGATATTTATTCTAAGGTTTGTGCTAAGCATGTGAATGATTCTTCGTTGGTAGTATATTCTGGAGGACTGAACTCCGATTATTCTTCAAAACATATTTATATGTCTGAATGTCGTTCAAGTTCATCTGGAGAAGGTTGCCTTTACTATGGAGATGCAAATCTCAATAGAGCATCAAAGATGAATATTCCCATGGTATATAACATTGCATCACGTCTACTTAACTATAATTTGAATTGTCACATAGGTACGATTCAATTGCCTCATCATGGAGCAAATGGCAATTTTAATGTGGCATTGCTGACTTTTGGGCAACAACCTAAGGTGTACTTTGCATCGCATGGCGAAATCAACAATTATGGACATCCATCTACTGCCGTTATTGGACAAATACTTGCAAACAATGAGAGCTATTATGGAGTAACAGAGAGACGATATTCAGCACTCCGGCAGATAATCAATCTTTAATATTGAATCCATGCGAAAATCGGTAGACTGTGTCACGAATCGGGCAAAATGTGACACAGTGCTCATAAAAGATTTTTAGCTTCGCTCAGAATGACAGAGCGGCACTTTCTTTTACGACACAAAAAAGAGACACCCTCGAAAGGATGTCTCTGTGTCTGGCGTTGATCGGGGAGGATCATTCCTGCGAACTGTGCGTCAGAGTGCATACGGCCCATGGTGTCGGTCATACCATATGAAGAAGGAACCGCAGTCATATTAGATTTTTTCTGCACAACTTTTGAAATCATAATGAATTAGTTATCTTTGCGGAAAGTCGATTGATATGAGTAGAGAAGAGAAAAATAGGATTGCTTATTATATTGCGTGTATAGGTGCGTTTGCTGAGAGATTTTCGATCAGCAATGCTTTTGCATACAATTATCTCTTAAAATACTGTGGATTAGACTTTATATATGATTGCTATGAATCCGAGCACACTCTCTCGATTGATGATGCTGTAGAGGATATGTTTCAGATATGTAGACGACATGGAGGAGAGTTGCAATGAAACTATACCATGGATCAAATGTTGAGATAGAGTCAATAGATCTTGCTCGTGGAAGGAGAGG
>JAFRZX010000044.1 GCA_017442315.1 Bacteroidales bacterium | reverse complement strand
TTGTTTCCGTTGCCGTCTGCATTGTTGAGTACAGGGCTTGAAAGGTGAAAGGTTTTCGGGCTGAATACTCTCCGCAGGAGGCAGATTCTGCCCGAAACGGCTTGCCGCTTGACCTTTCGACTTTCAAAAACGGTCTGTACTACCTTTGCAGACGAGCTTAGGAAACGGGCAACTTACGGAATCGGAATACTAATTGAAAATTGAGCCATTTCTTCTAAATTCGTTTGCGAACAGAACAATTCGGCAGTCATTCTTCGCATAGAGCCGATTCATGATATACCGTCTGAAAATCTCACTCTCCCTGCTGTTGATCCTGTATGCAACGGCTATAATCATTTCAATGGAATAAGTGTCTATACTTCGCTGCTCAGCATGTCTGATATATCGCATTGTTTCAGCCTCTGACAATACACCTTCCTTATAGATAGCATTGATGGCTTTGCGGACATCACGACCATAGACATTGAACAAATCGGCAATTTCTTCCTGCATCATCCAAACAGGTGCAGTGGGAATACCCACCACACCGTTGTTGATTGTTATGATTCCTCGTTTCATACGGCTGCATTATTATTGGTCTTACTTCTTTTCTCTATCAACTTATCCATTTCCTTTGAAATCTTTTCCTCCGTTATTTTCGCATATCCTTGTGTCGTGCGAATATTGGAATGTCCCATCATCTTGGCTATGCTCTCTATTGAAATGCTCTCTGAAATAAGGAGGACACCAAAACCATGACGGGATTGGTGGTAGGACAAATCATCAGTCCTGCCCAATATTACACCGATTTCCCGTATTTCATGCCAAATGGAATCCCTGCTCGGCAACGGGAATACAGGGTTATGTATATCGGTGGTATTGTATAAATCCAAAATCTGCTCGGCTATCGGATGCAAGGGGATAACAGCTTCCACTCCCGTTTTCTTGCGGTTGATACGGATGAAGCGTCTGCCTTCGGCTGTCGTTTCAATATGACGGGGATTCAGTTGCCTGATGTCTGCATATGCAAGCCCGGTCAGGCATGAGAAGATGAATGAGCGTCTTCCCAATTCCGCCCGTCCGTCATTCAAAGGCATTGCCATTATCCTTTTCATCTCCTCACGGGTTACATACTTGTGCTTGGGGGCCGGCTTCTTTTCATATTCCACTTCCTCGCAAGGATTACAACGGAGAATTTCATTATCTACGGCAAGATAGAGAAGCCTGTTCAGCCAACAGAGACAGCGGTTGGTCTGCGTGGAACTGAAATTCTTGTTTTTCATAAGGAATGCCTTATAACCCTTGCCGAAATCTTCCGATATGTCCTCAAAGGAAATATCCCCCTTACCCATAGATGTAAGGTAGTCTGCCAAATATTTCTGAAAATATTGGGAATGTCTGTATGTGGATATTGAATTGATTTCCTTACTGCGTATCCTCAAACGTTCACGTTCAATTTCTCCCATCTGTAGCAGATGTGTGGGAACGATGAACTGTCTGGTAATACGGTTCTTGATGATTTCTGCACTGACAACACCCTGCGTCTTGAGAATGTCCTCATAACACTGCTCGATGTACTTGCGGTATTCCTGTAATCTGTGGTTTTCCCTTACGCTACGTACTGTTCCGCTTTTGGCATTCCAATCCTCCGGCTTGCAACAAATGCCTGTGGTCATGACGGTATTCTTTCCGTCAATGGTGATACGACACATGACAGCGGTCGTACCGTCTGCCTTGATTCTATTTCGGTTGATATAGAACAATATTGAAAATGTACTTCTCATAATGTATGTTTTTTAAGGTTATAATACAAGTTTGAAATCTCCGGTCGCTTTGATGAGCCTGTCCATGTCCTCAAACAATTTCTTCGGAGTTACACGGGCATATACTTGTGTGGTCTGTATATTGCTATGTCCCAACATTTTGGAAATGGTTTCAATCGGAACTCCCGCTTCGAGAGTAATAAGCGAAGCAAATGAGTGACGCCCGACATGGTAGCTGACATCCTCCTTCACATCTGCCAATACAGCCAATGCCTTCATATGGTTTCTAAGGCTCGGATAATGAATCATGGGAAACAGTGTGTCTCTCTTATCATCGTGATATTTCTCTATCAAGGTTATGGCTTCGGGCAGCAGTTTTACGATTGCCCTCAGTTCGTTCTTCTTTCTGCGGTATTTCAGCCACAACTTTCCGTCTTCATCGGTATAGAGGTTTTCTTTGGTAACGGTTACGGCATCTATGTATGCAACACCCGTATAACAGGCGAAAAGAAACAGATCCCTTGCAAGCCGGTGGGAAGTACGGTGTGGTGCTATCTCCACATCACGGATTTTCTCAAAACTCTCACGGCTCAATGCCCTCGGTGTCTTGAGTGTCTGTTTCGGAAGTACATAATGCTGGAAGAAGAATCTTTCGGAATGTCCCTCATTGTAGGCTTTTCTGCATACTTTCTTGATGATGGCAAGATAGTGGCGTGCGGTATCTACGGCATGTCCTTTTTCATCGAGTATGAAGTTCTCATAATCATGGATGAATTGTTCGGTAAGCTGTCCGAATGCCAAGTCCTTTGTCTTGAACTTGGTTTCGATGAACTCCCGTAAGGTACGGCAAGTATAGTCATAAGCGGGGTATGTACCTTTGGCACGGTCAATTCCTATACGGCTCTTGACTTCATCACGAACGGCATCGGCCATTTTCAGGAAGGTCATTTGGGTATTCATACTTCCTTGAAAAGCGTCCTTGACAGAGGTTGCATCGAAATCAACTTTTCGTTCCATGAGGGAATCGAATGCGGTATTGATGTCAAGCAATAACTTTTCAATCTTGGCATTGGTTTCTACTGCCTCCTTACTCTTGCCGTTTAGTCGGCTTTCACGAGGATTCCATAATTCGGGAGTACACGACAGCTTGCTACTGAACTGTGCCATCGTTCGGTTTACGGTAATTCTTCCCATGATGGGTGCTTTACCCGACTTGTCCAATCCACTCTTTTTGAGGTAGAGCAACACCTTGAATTTTTCTACTTTCATACGCTTATATTTTTAGTGGCAAAGTTAGCCTGTATATAAGCGTTCTTAACTATGCAAAATAATGACAATCAGTGCAATGTGATGTCGTTTCAAATTATTTCGTTATCTCGTCACCATTAGGTAACTGACTTGCTAACGATTTGGTAACTGAACATCTGCCGGAATCCGTGAATTCTTGCTTTGTATCTACTACGCAATAGAATCACTTTTCGCTGTTTCTCAACCATTTACGTTTACTTTATTCAATTCTGAAATCGCTTGCTGAGCTACTTAATTTCCATTGTGCAAGGCATACCTTCGGATGCCTTCAGGTGGAAGCAGGAACAAACCTTATGGTCATCCAGCGCCTGATGGGGCATAAAAACTTTTCCACGACAGAAATATACGCAAAGATGTCGGATGAACAGATACGGGCAACAGTCAATTGCGTCAAGTTGAAATAGCCCATTATCACATTGCAAACATTGTCAACGAGGGATTGCCCAATGAGGCAGTCCCTTTTCGTTTTACCCCTTTAAAGTCAAGTTATAGTATGATTTAAGAGTATGAATCATACTTGTTTCATAATCAATCTTAAAAAAGGCATAATAACGAGAACCAAATACTGATAATCACAAATGCGCAGCTTAACTTTGTCCCAGAAAAATCAGAAACCACGTACAATAAACAAGAATGAGAAATATGGAAAAAGTATTGTCAGCAAGAACGGACATGAGAGAGAAATGCCTTCTTTGGGGCTTGCCGGGAATAGTCATCTGCACCATTTCATTGCTCGTGTCATTGAAGGTAGGATACAGCTTTGGACAAAGCAGTTTTGTTGAATGCATAACCTTTGCGGTATGCACCGCATTGCTGTTCCTCTTATATTGGCTTATATTCCAAACACTGCCGCAAGACCTCTGCAATATAATAGTCAGCTGTTGGCAAAAGCAGACAGAACAGACCAACGGCATTAGCGATATTGCAGAAGAGTCAAGAAAGCAAGAGAAATTGCTCTTGCCTGCCGTGGCTAATATTCATTCTTGTCCGGTCCAGGAAGATTGCGGACAAACGGTTGAAAAGCCGATTGAGGATTCGATTTCAGTCATTCAAGATGCGACACCCCTATCAGAAAGCCCCCTGTCAATCTATGACAGATGCAGGTCAGCCCATCGCGAACAGCAGGAACGGCAAAGAAAGGAGATGCTCCTATGTGTCAACACCTATATTCTTGAAACTATGTCCCCGTTCTGTGATATGGAAACAATCTCCTTTATTCAGGAAGATGTCATGGAATGGGCCAATGACAAGAACCATGAGCCGAGAGCAGTATCCGTTAGTTCCGAATTGACAACTCTTGACCTGAGGCATTTTGTATGGAATATAGCCGAACGTCTCCAATTCTTCGGCATGGACTATTCCTGTATGCAGAGGGGAATGTTCGTCAAGCGTTTGTTCCCAGACATCTGCCGCAATGCAGAAGCGGATTACTTGGCAAAGAACCTGACCCACAAGGCAAAGGAAGGATTCATCAAGCTGGACAAGCCTGATAAAGGAGAATTCTTGTTTCATGGATCTGTAGAATAGACGACAAAAGGTACGAACTGCCGTCCATACCTTTTGCCGGATTTATAACTTAAGCGGTGATCTCTGCAGATGAGATTCTCCTGTCAGAATATCTTTGGAGATTTATAAGCGGATGTGCGATACCAATTGGTGTCATGCTTATATCTTGAAATAGCAATAGATGGACTTATACCACATCGTACGGCTTCTGTGGCGATAGTCTTCACAATTTTATATGGGGAAAGGTCTGTACTTCCCACTTTAAGAATGGTTTCCCATGTTTCATCCGGTATGAGCATCTGTCTTGCAAACTCGTTAGCCTCTTTCTCTCTCGGATTATTGGAGTATTCAACTCCTTCAATGGAAATGAATGCCTTGTTCCCTTCAGAGAAGTGACGGTCTATATGACATAGCTCATGGAGAATATCAAATGCCAGCTTGTCCATGTCATTGTAGCGGTAAGTTACGGTGATGACCGGCATGTCCCCAGTGAAAGTTGAATAAGCATCAATCGGAGTCTTGTCCAGTTTCTCCACCTTAATGTAAGATATGCCATAGCCATTCAGGCATTCTTTGATGGATTCAGTCGTAAGCGCTCTTTCGTTGGCCATGCGTGCGATGACCTCAGCCGCTTGTATGGCATTTCCCTTCTGGTAATTGTCCAATGGCTGGATACGGGAGATTTCAAGTTTGTTGAGGATGAGCCAAGTCAGCATGTTCTTTTCATCCATCTGCACCTTTTCGCTGTGCTTGTACATGCCTGCGACCTGCAATCGGAGTTCATTGGATGAGAGCAAGTCAAATGAAAACAACTCTTTTAGTCTCTTCACCCTTTCCGAACAAGACAACATCATAAGCCCCAAACGTTTATACAAGGCTTGAATATTGAAGATGTTCGCACACGCATCTTCAAATTGAAGAGCATACTGTTCTTCTGTTCTCTTTTCATCCAAAGCCTTGCATTCATAAATGTAGCCGTTGTGCAGATTCATCCAAGTCTTGTATGGAATACCTAACTGAGATTCCAGTTTCATGGCCAAATCTTCATTCAGGTTCCGTTTCCCTTTGATGAATTCATTCAGGTGGGTCGCTTGTACGCCAATTGCTTGGGCAAAATCTTTTTGTTTGATACCACGTTCCTGCAACTCTTCACGCAAGATTTCTCCCGGGTGGATTGCCCTGGCAGGAACTATTCGGTTACTTCTTGTTGCCATAATGAGTGCTATCTATTTCTAAAAGTTCAACTTCGATGCCGTCCTCCGTTTCTGTAAATAACAAACGTTCAACCATTCCGTTCACCAGTCTCACAGAGCTTAAAGGTTCTTTCATGTACTTCAGTTTTTCGTAGTGAAGAAAACTGAAAGGCCTGAGTTCGTCAGTTGAATCTACATCGTACATGATGGAGACAGCTCTCTGGTAACCTTCAACTAACTTTTTGTTCTTGCAAAGTTTCTTATACTTTCGGTCTTCGGTTTTACCGTTTGAATACAATTCGGATAACGCTTCATCTTTGAAAATAATTTTCATAAGCGTCAATAGCTTTTGTTTTCTGCTGCAAAATTATATAAAAATTCCCATATCTGGTAATTTATCAGAAGTTTTTTTGTTTTTATATTTATTTTCTTCTGATTATAACACTTTTATAGCCATATTATAACATGATAGGCTTCTTTTGACATGAACCCCAAACAATATTTTGTTGCGCGCTGCCACCAACCAAATTCTTTTTTTATCCAACAACTACGGCCAATCACCAATACTTCCATTCATTTTCTCTTCCTAATCCCACCAATCCCGACAGATAATGAAATGATTTTCGAATGATGCAAATGGCGGGTGTCAGTGCAGGACCATTCGGTTCCTTTGCAGCACGGATTACAAAAGATCCGTGTTGAATTATGATAAAGGAAAATTTGACTTTCAACGACCTTCCGCAGGTTGTCGCCCAGCTTCGGGATGAAGTGATGGGCATGAAGCAGATGCTTGGCGCACTGCAGCGAGTGAACGAACCCAGAAAGCAGAACACCCACAGGCCCATGAGTGTGGAGGAAGCATCCGAATATCTGAGGATACCTATCAACACTCTCTACATGAAATTGGCAAACGGTGTTATCCCTGCCACCAAACCAGGCAAGAGATACGTGCTCTATCGTGACGAACTGGACAAATGGCTGGAGTCAAACCGCAAGAATCCCGTACCGCTTACCGACGAGGAACAGAATGCCGCCATTCTTGGAAGCCACCGCCGCAAGCCTAACAAAATCGACTGGTGACCATGGAAGATTTCTATACATTTTCATTTTTCCGCGCTCCCATATGCAACACCGTTCCAGATGTGGCGTTCAGCATCCTTGATGCCTACCGCTACATCACGGAGCCTATTGCCAAGGAACAGACGGAACACTTGCGTGCGATAACCTTATCCGATGATGCCAAGCGCTACAAGGCTGACCATTTTGACTATTGTACGTTCTCGGGAGTTTTCCGTTCCCGTTCCGCTTCGCAGCTTATACGGCACTCAGGACTTGTCTGTGTGGACTTTGACCATGTGGAAAATGTTCCTGCGCTGAAACAACAGTTGCTTGACCACGAATATTTCGACACAATCCTGATGTTCACCTCTCCCTCTGGCGACGGAGTGAAGTGGATTGTGGAAGTGAATCTTCAGGGATGGGAACATTCCCGTTTCTTCAAGTCCATGAACAGCTGCTTCAAGAAAAGCGGGCTTCCGCCAGTTGACGCTTCGGGAAGCGATGTGGCAAGAGCCTGCTTCCTGCCGTACGATCCCGATGCCTATATTCATCCCAAATTCAGAGATTATGCCAAAGAAACCTTTTATACCCCAGCAGTGGGAAGAATGCTCAAATGAGAATTGCCAATCCGTATTGCCTGTACTGCTTGAATGCAATCAGACTGCAACTCCAGAAAACAGAAACGCTCAGACAGATTGTACTGAAGATGTCGAACGCATCGTATCCCAGATTGAACGACAAGGCATAGACATTGCCCCCTCTTATGAAGAATGGGTGAAACTCGGATTTGCCTTAGCTGATGGCTTAGGTGAAAACGGTCGCGAACAATTCCTGCGCCTGAGTGCCATCCATGCAGGCTGTACGAGAGAAGCTGCTGATGAGCAATATTCGAAATGCCTGCATTCAAAGAATTCGGGCATTACCATCTCAACCTTCTTTCATATGGCCAAACAGGCAGGAATATCCATTTCCAACCCAAATGGTAAAATGGCAATTTGGCAAAATGGTAATTTGAAATGCAATATGGAGGGTAAAAAAGGTGCTGAAATATCCAAAAGTCCAAATTACCACTATGGCAATATGGGAATATCGGAGGGAAAAGCGGTATCAAATATTCAAAATGCCAAATATCCATATTGCCAAAATGGTAAAACGGATATTTGTGACAAGTGGACACAGGATGAAAACGACCTTCCTCTTTTTCCTAAAGAGGTGTATGAGCATCTGCCGCCATTTCTTGACCGTGTGGTGAAGAGTGCCATATCCCCATCAGACAGGGATATTCTGCTGACGGGTTCCCTTTCAGTATTGTCTGCCACCCTCAGCAAGGTCTGTGGAGTCTATGATGAACGCATCGTCTATCCGAACCTGTATCTCTTTGTGTCTGCCGATGCAGGCATGGGCAAGGGAGCGTTGACCCTGTGCCGTGAACTGGTGTCTCCCATCAATGCGGAACTGCATGCCATTTCCAAGCAGCTAATGGCGGAGTGCGAGAACAGCAAGGAAAGGAAGGTTCCCATGCGCACCCTTATCATTCCAGCCAACAGCAGTGCCAGCGCATTCATCAACACCTTGTCCGATAACGATGGCGTGGGGCTGATGTTTGAGACAGAAGGTGACACACTTACCCAGACCTTGAAGTCCGATTACGGGAACTACTCCGACACCTTGCGCAAGGCTTTCCACCATGAACCGGTATCACTATGCCGTCGCAAGGACAGGGAGTTCATCGAACTGGACTGCCCCAAGCTGAGTGTAGTGCTGGCAGGAACACCTGGGCAGGTGCGTAGTCTTATACAGGATTCCGAGAACGGACTGCTCAGCCGTTTCATGTTCTTTAATGTGAAGTTCGAGAAGAACATCCGTAACGTATTTGCCGTGACAGACATCCAGAAATCCAAGACAGAAGTGTTCCGGCAGTTGGGCGAACAATACAAGGAGTTGTCCGGCAAAATCCAACGCGAGGCTTCAGCATACGAAATCGGTATTCCGCCGCTCATGCACGGTCATTTCATGGAACACTACAACCGTTTGAACAACGAGTGCTGCGAAGCCATAGGTAACAGGATGCAGGGTGTGG
>JAFRZX010000043.1 GCA_017442315.1 Bacteroidales bacterium | reverse complement strand
GATGACAGAAATGATTCCTACAATGCAGGCAATGCCATTATTCCTGCAAATCCACAAAAGACAAGCGCATCATGGAGTGTATGGAGGCCTTGGTGGAAAGAAAAATGGGTATGGCATAGTGATTGGGAGTGGAAGACGGGCTCTCATTCTGAAGATTGCCCGGAAGACTGTGAAAGCAGTCATGGATATTGGGAAGATGAAGGAGAGTATGTGGACGAAGGCTGGTGGGAGTTTAGCTTAGACAGATATTCGGCATCCCTATCAGCAACGATGGAACTTAGTACGGATGAAAAATCCCCTACAGCTACAAGCACTACAATCAAGAGTGGATACGGTGTAAATATCAGTGTAAGTGCCAGTGCATCCACAAGTCAGTCTTCGGCAACCACACCGCCGCAGACAGCAGTCAGTTATTTCCCGGAGTTTTATTATAAGACCTATTGGAGATTATTGGAGAAGACAAGTGGCGGATACCATGCCGGGTTTGAATTTCGGAATAACCATTATTCCACCTATAACCGTAGGACACATTTTACACCCATTTGGATGCCGGATGGTACCTATACGGTCTACACCTATTTATTGGACTGCTGGACACCAGATGGAATGCTCAGTGTGAATCTGACAGACTCCGTGCAGATATCGGGCGATTTATGGGATGACTGGCACATAGCACCACAAAGGGCAAGGTAATCCTATGGCATATGAAAGAATTGACAGACCAAAAGGCCTACTCTATCACTATACAAAAAGGGAGAACATAGAGCCAATTTTACAGGATGGGAGGATAAGAAAGTTTAAGGATAGAGAGTGCTGGTTCTGCACTTCCTTGGAGGATACCTTAAGGCTGATGGAGTTAACGGTCATGGAAGAAGGAAAACTGTACTATGATACAAACGGATTGCCAAGAAGATATCCTAAGTTTATACCGGAGGAATATGTGGTGCTGGAGCTGTCCCCAAGATATCAGAATGGGGATTGGGTAATATGGAATCAGGAATTCCCCGATGGAGCGTCAGAAGAACTACAGAAACTTGGCGAGGAATTCAGCCATTTGAAAATAGGCTTCAGGGGAGATTTAAGGTTCTATGAGAACCCCAATATATATGAGGTGGCACAACTGCTACAGGAGCAGACACAGGCACCTCAGATAACAATGTAACAAAATAACAAGTGGAAAAGGACTGCTTTCTGGCAGTCTTTTTCTGTACCGAAAGGAGAAAGGAAGAAGAATGAAGAAAAAGAAATGGTTAGTGATGGTAATGCTGGTTCTTGTGCTTTCCTGCATGTTTGGAACCACTGTATGTGCAGCCGGTACCGGGGATGTGGCCGGAGCCATTGAGGGAACATGGAAAGATGCGTCCGGACAGATTAAGACGGTGGTAAATAAGGTTGTATTCCCTGCAATTGATTTGATCCTTGCAGTATTCTTTTTTGCAAAGCTGGGAACCGCATATTTTGATTACCGAAAGCACGGACAGTTTGAATGGGCAGCTCCGGCAATTCTGTTTGCCTGTCTGGTCTTTACCTTGACTGCACCTGCCTATATCTGGAAGATTCTTGGAATGTAGGAGGTAGCCGGGAATGAATTTTTTTGAATCGGAACTTAAGAAAATCATGGGAAACAGCAGCATATTGAAAAACCAGAAGTATGTTGGACGTATGTGCTATGGAACCATCAGTGAGGATTTAAGAGCCAGAGTGGAGTTTGTAACCCTTGGAGTCAGTGACCATTATGCAGGCATAAAGGCATCCGTTATCAACAGAAAAGAAGGGGTGGTAGACAGTATGCTCCTTCGTTTTACAGATATTTGGGGAAAACCGAAAACACCAACTTTCAGAGAAGGAATTGCGCCGCATATATGGTCTTGTGACGGAAAATATGAATGGTATGGATTTCATCCGGGAACAGCAGATTATCAGAAGGTTACAGAAAGCATGGAAAACTATCTGTCCATATTTCAGGATATGTCAATGACACAGGAGAGTCAGAATTGCACCATGCAGATGGGTACATAGGGAGCAGTAAACAGGAAGGAGGCAAGCTATGTTTATATTTGATTTTGTGGCCGAGACTATCCTGGACCAGATACTTGACTGGATATATGGGAAAATCATAGGTTTTTTAAATGATTTCTTTGTGATGATGAACAACATGGGAGTGGAACTGTTTGCATTACCTTGGGTAGAAGCAGTTACCACTTTTTTTAGTTACTTCGGATGGGCATTGTTTGGTGTCGGACTTGTGGTAGGAGCCTTTGAGTGTGCCATTGAGTATCAGGGAGGCAGGGGAAGTATAAAAGACACTGCCATGAATTATATCAAAGGTTTTATGGCGGTAAGTCTGTTCACGGTTGTGCCGGTCAACCTGTACTCGCTGTGTGTGTCCCTGCAAGGAACGTTCGGTTCGGCGATTACGGGCATTACCAATGCAGAAAGCATTGGACTGACAGCACAGCAGGTGCTAATGTCTGCATCTTTTCCGGGAATCGGAAATCCTATATTGATGATTTTTTGTGCAGTCATGATGGGGTATGCAGTCATTAAAGTGTTCTTTGCCAACTTAAAAAGAGGCGGAATCCTCTTGATCCAGATAGCGGTTGGAAGTCTTTATATGTTCTCTGTTCCCAGAGGATACATAGATGGATTTATCCAGTGGTGCAAGCAGGTCATTGGTATCTGTATCACTGCGTTTTTGCAGTCCACCATCTTAACCGCAGGACTTATGGTGTTTAAAGACCATCCATTGTTAGGATTAGGACTCATGTTATCCAGCACAGAAGTGCCTCGTATTGCAGGACAGTTCGGATTGGATACCAGCACCAAGACCAACATCATGAGCAGTGTGTATGCAGCCCAGACCGCCATCAATATGACCAGAACGGTTGTGAAGGCAGTGGCAGCATAAGGTGGTGCTATGGCAGAGTTGAAATTAGGAAGTCTGTTTGATGGGATAGGCGGATTTCCGCTGGCAGCTACCATGAACGATATCCGTCCCGTGTGGGCAAGTGAGATAGAACCCTTTCCGATGGCGGTGACAGCATACCGCTTTCCGCAGATGAAGCATATGGGGGATATTACAAAACTGCATGGGGCAAATCTGCCGGTGGTAGATGTGATAGCAGGAGGCTCCCCCTGTCAGGATTTATCCGTGGCGGGCAAGAGAGAGGGGCTTGCAGGGGAGAGGTCCGGCTTATTCATGGAACAGGTGCGGATCGTAAAAGAAATGAGAAAACAGGACGGAAGGAGGATGAGAAACCATAGAAGACGGACAGATGAGTTTATTCGACCTCGGTATATGCTCTGGGAAAACGTGCCGGGAGCCTTCTCCAGTGGAGAAACACACGGAGCCGACTTCCACACAGTCCTCGAAGAGGTCTGCCGCATCAAAGAGGCAGACGTATCTATACCTGGACCGCCGGGAGGGGCATGGACTCCTGCCGGGCTTATTATGGGAGAAGGATTCTCTGTTGCTTGGAGAGTATTGGATGCTCAATTTTGGGGTGTCCCCCAAAGAAGAAATCGCATCTTCCTTGTCGCAGATTTTGGAGGACACAGTGCCGGCGAGATACTATTTGAGTCCGACAGCGTGTGGAGGAATTATCAGAAGAAGCGAGAAGAGAGGAAAGGTGTTGCCTGCTATTTTAAAACAGGCACTACTGATGCAGGCAGGGCAAGTCCCAGAAAAGACTATGTAATCTGCCTGTTAGATCAGGGCGGAGAGCGGATGGATGTGCA
Source organism: Bacteroidales bacterium (assembly GCA_017442315.1). GTDB lineage: Bacteria > Bacteroidota > Bacteroidia > Bacteroidales > UBA932 > Cryptobacteroides. Next base: position 1,044 of record JAFRZX010000043.1, on the reverse strand, counting down.
TGAAAACAAAAGCGGAACCCTGCTTGCACATGGACGTTCCAATCCACCCATTATCATGGCAACCAGTCAGGGGAATGCAGAAATCGGAATTGGGTACTGCCCGACCATTACAGCAGCGGCAGGGATGGCTGGAAATAACCAGCCGATACTGTTTGACAATCACGGACCGGACACCCGGTATACCGGTCCTGTGGAGGTTGCCCAGACCATTACATCAGCACTAGGTACAGGAGGAAACAATACACCCCTTGCCGTAAACAAAGAGCCATTCTGCATTGCCGGAAACATCGTAAACCGGAAGGAAAAGAATGGCGGAAACGGATGTGGATACCAGCAGGGCATCAGTTATACCCTGACCACAGAAGACAGGCATTGTGTGTACAATCCGGATAATATGCCAAAACCTTATCAAGAGGTTATCGGAAGTCTGTGTGCCGGGGATGAGAAGATGGTCAGCAACCAATATGTGGACCAGGGCAAGTGCATTGTGGATACCAGCAGTTTGGTACGCAGACTAATACCATTAGAGTGTGAAAGGCTGATGGGATTTCCCGATTACTGGACGGACATACCGGGAGCAAGTGACAGTGCAAGATACAGAGCGTTGGGAAACAGTGTGGCGGTGCCATGTGTGGATTATATTCTATGCGGCATTGCTTATTTTTTATTAAAAATGGGAGAGGAGGAAGAGGATGTATATCTATCCCGATAACTTGAAAGCAAAGGCAACCATGTGGCTGTGGAAACTAAAAGACCTTGCCATTATAGGCATTATTGTTCTGTTCTCTGTGTTTGCGTTTGCATATGCAGGGCTGTGGTTTCCGCTGGTCATTGCCGGAGCCTATGCGTTTTTAACCATACAGGTGGAGGATACCAGCATTATGGATTTTATCCGCTATGCCTGTGCGTACTTTTTAATGGACCAGCAGCATTTTGAATGGAGGTATACACCGGATGAGTAAGAAGAACATGGAGTCCACCAGAGAACTGATGGGAACCAAGGAAGTGACGGATTACAGCGTCAGAACATACAGAAATGATGAG
>JAFRZX010000042.1 GCA_017442315.1 Bacteroidales bacterium | reverse complement strand
ATAATCCAACATCTCACGTGGAAACATCAACTTGACTAATGCTAAAAGTATTTTCTGTTCGTCTGTCATAACCTTTGTATTTATATATCCATACAAAGGTATCACTTATTTATCGAAACACATACTTTTGCACCTGAGCCGAACAAAATGATACAGGAGAATCCGTTTATGGGATTCAAGATTTGCAGGAAGGAAAAGGAGGTAGAGTTCCTCACTCAGGAGGAAGTGGATAGAATCAGAAAAGCTAAGATGCCAACTGAAGGATTGGAAAAAATACGCGACCTGTTCCTATTTCAATGTTATACCTCCCTGTCATACTGTGACATGATGGCACTCAAGCCCTCGGACTACAAGACCAATGAGTATGGGCACATCTACGTCACAGGCGAAAGGCTTAAAACAAAGGTCAAGTTCGTCACGATACTATTCGAGGATGCCATCAGTATAGCAAAGAAATATGACTTCTGCCTGCCGACGATAAATAATCAACGCTACAACACCAACCTTAAGATAATTGCCAATATATGCCTGATTACTAAGCCTCTCCACACCCATATTGGAAGACACACCGCAGCGTGCTACCTATTGAATAAGGGAATTTCTATGGAGGTGGTGGCTAGAATTATGGGGCACTCTACAACAAAGATAACACGTCACTACGCCAAGTTGTTAGACACATCAGTATTTGACGCTGTTGATAAGATTATGAACAATGTTTGACTCCCTTTCAATCTTTTTGTTTGGAGGGTAAGAAAAAATCCCTATCTTTGTGGCAACATATATGATTATGGTCTTACGGCCTGATTGAGAAACATAGACAAAGGTATTCAGCCCCCAATTCTGAATACCTTTTCTTATTCTAAGACACTAAAGCCGAGGGATGTATAGTTAAGCCAAGCCTTGATTTACAATCTTCTCAATATAGGCAATGTTGCCTAAAATAATCATATATGAAACCAAAGCATTTGCTTAAACTGACAATCAGTGTAGAGGCCATTAGGTTTGTCAGAGTAAGGGCGTACAAGCGTCGCGTAAATGGCATAATTGTGAAGGTTCGTTCTCATTATAGACGCGTTGGGGGACGCTGACTAATGGATAATGACCCTTGCCGCAACTAAGCGGCTCTACTCCCCTCGGTGTTTATAACAGAGACAGTGCCTGACGGTGTTGTCTCTGTTTCATTTCCAGAACTATATACGCCAAACGCAAAAATCTCCCACAACATAACAAAAAAGCCGACCACAGTAGTGACCGACCTGCATATATGATTGAGTTTGAATATGCCTCTCCACGTGCTCTGTTGCGTGTTTTTGCAGTAAGAGTGTGGTGTTGAGTATTGTTTTTCAAGTTCTATCCATCAAAAGCCGGGTTTTCATGGACAGAACTATGAAATGGAGTGCGCCCTTTTTTGCTGGACGGCTTCGCAATTAGATCTATAATGATGTCTCGAATTCTTTCAGAAATCTCAAGTCGTTTTCAAAATAGTTTCTTAAGTCGCGAACCTGCCATTTGAGCATTGCAATGCGTTCCACTCCCATTCCGAAGGCAAAGCCACTGTATTTTTTACTGTCAATTCCAGAAGCCTCAAGCACATTAGGATCCACCATTCCGCAGCCCATTATTTCCAGCCAACCTGTACCCTTGCATATGTTGCAGCCTTTGCCGCCACAGATATTGCAGCTTACGTCAATTTCGGCAGAAGGTTCTGTAAACGGAAAATATGAAGGACGCATGCGGATCTGCGTCTGAGCACCGAACATCTCTCTGGCAAAAAGCAGGATTGCCTGCTTCATGTCTGCGAATGTCACTCCTTCATCTATATAAAGGCCTTCAACCTGATGAAAGATACAATGTGCACGAGCTGAAATAGCCTCGTTGCGGAATACCCTTCCAGGACATACTATACGGATTGGAAGAGGCATCTTCTCCATTGCTCGCACCTGTACGCTTGAAGTATGAGTGCGCAGAAGCACAGGGTTATCGCTATTGCTTATGAAGAAAGTGTCCTGCATCTCACGCGCCGGATGTTCCGGAGGAAAATTCAAAGCCTCAAATACATGCCAGTCATCTTCAATCTCAGGACCTTCTGCTACATCATAACCGAATTTTCTGAAAATGTTCACAATCTCTTCACGTGCGATGGATACCGGATGACGTGATCCAAGTGCAACAGGATCACCAGGCATTGTATAGTCAAAGGATGGAGCACTACCTGTATGTGATTCAGCGACAGCTTCCTTAAGTTCCTCTATTTTTGCTGCAGCAGTGTTTTTGAGAATATTGAGCTTCTGTCCGAACTCCCTCTTTAACTCTGGGGCCACTGTTCTGAATTCCTCAAACAGAGCTGTAACAGAACCTTTCTTTCCCAGAAGGCGTACACGCACTTCTTCAACTTCCTGCTCGCTTTTGCATGTCAAAGCAGCAATTTCACCCATCAGGGCTTCTATACGTTGTTTCATACTTTCTGATTTATTTGCTTCCAGTCCGTGAAAACGAAGTTTTATCAACAAGAATGCAAAGGTAAGGAAATTTGTCTAATTTTCTTCAGGATAGCCGATGGCTATGACACAATAAGGATTTAATCCTTCCTTGATCCCCAGCAGATCTCTGACATAATCATCGGCTCTGGCCCCGTCAGGCTCGGCTTTCAATCGCGGACGTCCGTTGCAGTGAACCCAGCAGCTGACCAGTTCCATGGCAGTGACCGCAAGCTGTACAAAAGTTGCAGAAATAGCGCAGTTGTCCACCCAAAGGTCTGTCTTGTTTTCATCACCAAGAACCACTATGGCAGCCGGTGCATCCTTAAGAAGTGCAGAACCGTAGTCTCTCATCTGGGAAAGAGCATCTATCGTATCTCTGTCTTCAATGATCATAAATGCAGTGCTCTTGCTGTTTCTTGAAGAGGGAGCTGTCTGTGCCACGCCTACGATGGCATCCAGCAACTGCTTATCTACCGGCTTGTCGGAATATTTCCGTACACTATGCCTTTTTTCTATGACTTCTAAAAAATCCATAATATTTCATTTATTTCCCTTCTGCTTTGGCTTTTCTTTTTTCGCGTGCTTTCTGTTGTCTTAATGCTCCGCTTTTAAGATATGTTTGCCACTGCTCATCATTGAATATCTTTCTGTAGGATAAATCAATCCTTTCCATCCATTTATCTTGTATGATCTGGTAGAGTGACGTGTTGGATACCTTGTTTTCCCGAAGTCTGTCATACTCACCCATCATGGCCGGAAGATCATGCTTCAATGTGGAGTCGACATAAAAAACCTGCCAGTCTTCAAGGTCAAGAATTCTTTGCAGCCTGTCTGCTTCCTGTTCCGCCTGTTCATAGACATCTGGTGCTTCCTGATCCTGTGTCTGAGCAAAAGCATTGCAGAAACTTATGAATAATAAACAAATCAAAGGAAATGCTATCTTGACACCTTTAAACAATTTCATTGCTATCAAAAAAATTTATAGTTTTGCAAGATTGTGAATGAGCGACACAAAAATAGCGAATAATAATAAAAGTACAAAATGAGAAGGTTTTCAGCAACTATTATGTTCTTCGCGCTGTCAGCAATATTTATGACAGACGACAGCCATGCATGTACCAATGTTCTTGTGACAAAGGGTGCGAGTACTGATGGTTCCAACTTGATATCATATGCAGCAGACTCCCATCAGCTTTATGGAGAGCTGTATTATAAACCGGCAAGCGGATGGAAACTGGGAGAAATGCTGAAGATCTACGAATGGGATACCGGCAGATATCTTGGAGAAATACCTCAATCCAGCTACACATACCAGAGGGTAGGAAACATGAATGAGCATCAGCTTATAATTGCTGAAACTACATATGGAGGGCGCAGCGAATTGTATGATTCCACAGGTATCATGGACTATGGATCACTTATATATATCGCTCTGGAGAGGACAAAAACGGCTCGTGAAGCTATAAAGTTGATAGTGGATCTGGCCAACACATATGGTTATTATTCAAGCGGAGAGTCCTTTTCTATTGCCGACAAGGACGAAGTATGGGTGATGGACCTTATAGGTAAAGGCCACAAACTTGTGAATGGAGAGAATGTGCGTAAAGGTATTGTATGGGTTGCCAGACGTGTTCCGGACGGGTATATATGCGCTCATGCAAATCAGGCCCGGATCAGTACATTCCCTCTTGATGATCCTGAGAACTGCATTTATGCTCCGGATGTGATATCATTTGCTCGTGAAATGGGGTATTTTGATGGAAAAGATGAAGAATTCAGCTTTTGCGATGCTTATGCACCACTGGATTTTGGAGGGATGCGCGGATGTGAAGCTCGTGCATGGTCTGCTTTCAATATTTTATGTGACGGAAAATTCACATTTGAGAATGAAAAGGGCGAACTGGTCACGACAGATGCATATGAATATATCGATTATGCTATGGGATATGACAAGAGCAAGAGATTCCCTTTGTTCGTAAAGCCTTCACGCAAGATCAGTCTGAAGGATGTTGCGGATGTGATGCGTGACCACTATGAAGGAACCCCGATGGATATGACTGCAGATATAGGTGCGGGAGGAAATGCTCTTCCTTATCGTTGGAGACCAATGGGATTCGAGCATGATGGCAAACGATATGTAAATGAACGGGCCATTGCCACACAACAGACCGGATTCTGGTTTGTAGGACAATCACGAGGATGGCTCCCTGATGTTATTGGAGGTGTGAACTGGTTCGGATGCGATGATGCGGCTACGTCGTATCTTACTCCGATATATACTTCTACAGTTGAGATTCCGGAATGTTTCCGCGAAGGTAACGGCAACATGATAACCTATTCTCCGACATCGGCTTTCTGGATGACCAACAGGGTTGCAAATGCTTGCTATAAGGCATATGACATAATGGCTCCAACCGTACGTGCGGAAATTGATGCATGGGAGAATGCTATGATTGAGGCAGTACAGAAAGCTGATAAGGAAGCATTGGCTCTTTATGAAGCAGCAGAAAAGACTCCGCGCCCAAAACTACGTAGAGGCAATGTGGCAAAAATTGTGGAGCCATATACCTCTGTCCGGGACTTTCTCACCGGATTCTCCGTAGCCAGGGCGCAGGAAATCTTTGACAGGTGGGTGTCTCTTGAGGAACTTCTTCTTGTCAAGTTCATTGATGGCAATGTAAAGGCCCAGAATGAAGACGGATCATTCGTCACCAATGATTACACCGATTGCATACCAGATGGTATAACGCAACCTGGCTATACCGAAAAGTGGAAAGAAACCGTGGCAAGAGAACACGGGCACATCATAGAAGAAAGGTAGGCCTACACTCGCTTGTCTTTGATCGTGATCTGACCATTGTTCACTGATATAAGGATTGCCGAATCCCGGTGCACTTGTCCTTCAAGTATGCTTTTTGCCAGAAGATTTATAAGTTCCTTCTGCATCAGACGCTTGATAGGACGTGCTCCATAGGCAGGCTCATAGCCTTTTGTGCTCATGTAGTCTTCAAACTCCTGTGAAAATTCCACTGACACTCCATTTTCTCTCAGTTTTTCCTGCAGATCGCTTATCTGCATTCGGAGTATTTCCTTTATATCAGTCTGCGACAAAGGCTCAAACATTATGATTTCATCTATTCTGTTCAGGAATTCAGGACGTACGGTCCGCTTGAGGACTTCCAGAACTTCACTGCGACATTCAGACAGCATTTTTCTCCGATCTTCACCTTCAACAGGGAGTTTTTCCATAAATCCCTGAATTATATCTGCTCCTACGTTTGAGGTCATTATAAGGATCGTGTTCTTGAAATCAACGGTCCTTCCCTTGTTGTCGGTGAGCCGTCCGTCATCCAAGACCTGCAGCAATGTGTTGAAAACATCCGGGTGAGCTTTTTCTATTTCGTCAAGAAGGACTACCGAATATGGCTTGCGCCGTACCGCTTCTGTAAGCTGTCCGCCTTCATCGTAGCCAACGTATCCCGGAGGAGCACCGACAAGGCGGCTTACCGAGTGACGTTCCTGATACTCACTCATATCTATTCGTGTCATCATATTTTCATCATTGAACAGGAATTCTGCAAGAGCTTTTGCAAGTTCTGTCTTGCCTACACCTGTTGTACCCATGAAAAGGAAGGATCCGATTGGCCTCTTTTCATTCTGAAGTCCGGCTCTTGAACGTCGGACAGCATCTGCAACGGCTTCGATGGCCACATCCTGTCCTACCACTCTTTTATGGAGTTCGGTTTCCATTCTCAGAAGTTTTTCCTTTTCACTCTCCAGCATTCTTCTTACTGGGATTCCCGTCCACTTTGCAACAACCTCAGCGATATCCTCAGGAGTCACAGCTTCTGTAATTATAGGATCCTGAATCTCGGCCTGCCGTGTCGTCAGATCGTTGATCTTCTTCTGGATTTCTGCCATCTTGCCGTATCTTATTTCTGCCACTTTGCCATAATCTCCTGCTCTTTCGGCATTATGCGCTTCAATCTTATAATCTTCCATCTTCTGTCTTGCAGCCTGCAGTTCCGACAATATTCCTTTTTCTTCATCCCAGCGTCTGCGAAGCCCGTCTCTTTGTTCCGAAAGCTCTTTCAGTTCACTCTTTATCTTGTCAGTCTTCAAGGATACGCCTTCCCTTCTTACAGCTTCTTTCTCTATTTCAAGTTGTCTTATCCTGCTATCGAGTTCCGCAATAGGTTCAGGTACGGAATTCATTTCCAGACGGAGCTTTGATGCCGCTTCATCCACGAGATCGATGGCTTTGTCCGGAAGGAAACGGTTGGTGATATATCTGTGGGAAAGCTCTACAGCTGCAATCAAAGCATCATCTTCAATCCTTACCTTGTGATGATTCTCATAGCGCTCCTTTAATCCGCGCATTATGGAAATCGATGCCGCCGGAGACGGTTCATCCACCATCACCATCTGAAACCTTCTCTCCAACGCCTTATCCTCCTCGAAATACTTCTGGTATTCATCCAGGGTGGTGGAGCCTATTGTCCGGAGCTCTCCACGTGCCAAAGCCGGTTTCAGGATATTTGATGCATCCATTGCGCCGGATGTTCTTCCTGCACCAACAAGAGTATGAATTTCGTCAATGAACAATATTATTTCTCCATCACTTTCCACTACTTCTTTTACAACACCTTTAAGACGCTCTTCAAATTCACCCTGATACTTGGCTCCAGCTATAAGTGCACCAAGATCAAGCGAATATATCTTTCTGGTCTTCAGGTTTTCCGGTACATCGCCATCTGTAATCTTTTGTGCAATACCTTCCGAGATGGCGGTTTTTCCTACTCCAGGTTCTCCTACCAGAATAGGATTGTTCTTTGTTCTCCTGCTGAGTATCTGCAATACTCTCCTTATCTCTTCGTCCCTGCCGATGACAGGGTCCAATTTTCCTTGTGCTGCCTTTTCATTCAGATTGACAGCGAACCTGTTGAGGTTCTCAAACTTGTTTTCTGCCATATGTTATCTTTATTACTATGGACCAAACGCACAATTAGCCGTCTGATCCGTGAATCAGACGGCTATAAGTCAAAATATATTCCAAAGCCGCTAATCTGACATTTTGTCAGAACGGGCAGGGTTTATTCTTGTGTTGATGGCTCTTCTGCAGAAGGAATTGCCGCAGGGAACTCTGGTGCCGGAGCTTCAATCTCTATCTTCTCAGTGATATCCACATCCTTAGAACCTCCACGAAGCGTGAATGTAGTCACGATTGATACCACAAAAATGAAAGCGACAAGACCCCATGTAATTTTCTCAAGGATATCTGTGGTCTGACGTACACCGAAAGTCTGGTTTCCCGCTACGAAATTACTTGCCAGTCCGCCTCCCTTTCCATTCTGAAGGAGTACGATAAGAGTGATGAATACACTTGCAAGCAACACGAGCACGGTTAAAATTGTAAATAAAGCATTCATATAAATACTAAATAAATTCGTTCATTTTTTGAATAAGGGATGCAAAGTAAGCACTTTTTTCCGGATATGCCAAAATAAGTTTTGAATAAATGCGCTTTGCCTGTTCGTAATAACCCTGCTCTGCATATATTTGAGCCAAGGTCTCTGTGTAGAGATCGAATTCCACATCAATCTTATCAGAGTCTGACCTGTCTTGTCTGGCTTTTGCCGCATAGCGAGAGAAGACATTATCATCGGATTGTCTGACCTGATCATAATCGTCCTGCGTAAAATAATCCCCCACTCCCGCATAAACCTTCCTTTTTCCACGCATTTCTGCAGATTCCGTACTATCTTCTGCAATGTATGATCTGAGCAGTTTCTCCAATTCAGCATCTTCCCAGTTCATTGAATCCGACGAACGCAATATACCGGCAAGCTTTCTCTTGTCTGCAACATATATGGCAGCATCGGAGACCTGTCTTTTTTCCAGTCCTCCAGCCTTTCCCATTCTTCTGCATAATTCCATTCTTGCGTAGCCGAACCATGGATACAGATTGACAACGCCCAGCAGCTCGCTAAGATCAAGTCTGTTGATATCTATAAAATCGCTCATTTTACCAATTTGCTACAGTGGCATTGAAAATATCTTCGCACAGCTGCTCTACAATCTCATCACAGAGAGTACTTTCTACTGCATCCAAAGATTGCATTGCGTCAAAATCAGCATAAGCGGAGAATGATTTGTCGTCAAAGTTATCCTCAGGATATTTTCTGTTTATAAAACTTATCTTGACATTTACCGTAAGTCTGTTCTGCGCCGCCTGTTCGTTAGCTGTAATGGCCGTCGCCTTTACATCATAGCCTGTAATCTGTCCTATGATCTCCAGATCTCCGTCCATATCCACAAGCTCAAGCCTTGTAAGTTTTATGAACTTGTCCTGAAGAGCTTCCGTCATCTGGTTGCTCAGAGAAGGATTGACTTTCAGGGCTTTATATTCAAAATAATTAATGGTGACAGTCTTGACATCAGGTTGTATTGATGTCCCTGTAAATGAATATATGCCGCATGACTGTACAATAAAAGCAGTCAATGCCAATGCCGACACGACACATATGGTCGCCAGTATGGTTCGTTTCCCTTTCATTCTATAATTGTTTCAATTTTCTGTAAAGGGTCCTTTCGGAAATCCCTAATTCTGCGGCTGCCGCCTTACGGTTGCCTCCATGTCTTTTAAGCACTTTTTCGATAAGCTCCATATTGGCAGCCTTTATTGACATATCGGAAGGCAGACTTTCCTCCAGTTCCTGCTCCTCAGGATCCTCATCGTGCGACATGTATTCCGATTCAGGGGCCGCAATTGCGGCGGAAACCTGCTTGGCATGTACGGCAGAATAGCCTCCCGATGCAACAATCTCTTTAAGATGCTCGACGTCCTGTTTCAGCTGGAGAATCGTTCTGATTATTGCCTCACGCTCTCCGGGATTTTCCGAAAATTCAGGACTTGATGCCTTTGCCGGAAGAAGATTGGGTTCCTCCCTTGGAATATATCCGGATAAAGTCGCAGCATCTATTACACATTTGTCTGTAAAGCCGGACAGCCTGACGGATTCCAGTGCAGAAATGCTTTCCGCCACATTCTTGAGTTGCCTGATGTTTCCAGGCCATCTGTATTTGCGAAGCATTATGGAAGCCTCTTCGGTAAGTGTAATCTTGCAGACTCCGTATTTTGCAGAAAAGTCAGATGCGAATTTGCGGAAAAGCAGATTGATGTCTGTCGGACGTTCACGTAAAGCCGGCATTTTTATGGATATGGCATTAAGCCTGTAATACAGGTCCTCACGGAATTTACCTTTCGATACCGCATGCAGAAGATTAACATTTGTTGCAGCAATGACCCTGACATCTGTCTTCAGCACTTTGGAGGAACCGACTCTGATAAACTCGCCAGATTGCAGCACCCTTAAAAGCTTAGCCTGGGATGCAAGAGGAAGCTCCCCTATCTCATCAAGGAACAGCGTACCTCCGTCTGCCTCTTCAAAATAGCCTCTCCTCATTTCGTTCGCCCCGGTAAAAGATCCTTTTTCATGTCCGAAGAGTTCAGAATCAATGGTACCTTCCGGGATTGCTCCGCAGTTGATTGCAAAATATTTTCCCCTTCTTCTTGGACTGTTCTGATGTATTATCTTCGGTATGTTTTCTTTTCCGACACCACTCTCGCCGGAGACGAGTACGGTTATGTCAGTAGGTGCGACAGCAACAGCAATCTCCAGAGCCCTGTTCAGCGCAGGATCATTGCCGATGATGTCATATTTGTTCTTTAAGGTCTGTAATTCCTGATTTGTCATAATGACGCAAAGTTAAGAATAATAGTTCATATATTCGAGAAAATAAAAATATGATTATATTTGCATTAATTACGAGACTGATCTCGTGCAGTCCATAAAGAAGATTGATTTATAAAACAGTACATTAAAATGAAGAAACAAATCAAACTGTTGTCTGCTGCAATCCTTTCGATTGCCGCTGTTGCATGTAGCTCGCCGGAAAAGATGGCTGAGATGGCAGAAAATGTAACCGTAAAATGCAAACCAGCTGTACTTGAAGTGGTAGCTGGGGAAATAAACGCCAATGTATCAGTTACCTATCCGGAAGATTATTTCCATCCAAAGGCTATCCTTGAAGTCACTCCTGTCATTGTATATGAAGGAGGAGAGGTCAAAATGGAGCCTTTCGTATTCCAGGGCGAAAAGGTTCAGGATAATTATCAGGTTGTTCCGTCAGAAGGTGCTACCGTAAGCAAGAACGTAAACTTCAGGTATCTGCCTGGTATGGAAAGGTGCTATCTTGAACTTCGTGGAACTGTAAGATACAAGTCTAAGACAACTGATCTTCCTACACAGAAAGTTGCTGATGGAGCCAATACTACATACATGCTTGTATGCAAGAACGGCAAGGTTGACTACAAGTCAGACAACTATCAGGATGTCATCAATCAGACTGCAGAAGGTCAGATTCTTTATCAGATCAATAGTTCAAATGTCAGAAACAGCGAACTTAAGTCACAATCAATCAAAGATTTCCAGACTGCTCTTGAGGAAATCAAGTCAAATGAACGCAAGAGCCTTATCAGCACAGATGTTATTGCTTATGCATCTCCTGACGGAAAGGAAGATCAGAATGAAAAGCTTTCAGACAACCGTTCAAAGTCAGCAGAAAAGGCTTTCGGCAAAGTCACCAGGAAGAATCCGGTAGATGCACCTGTTAATGTAAAGAGCGTCGGCGAGGACTGGGAAGGATTCCAGGAACTCGTTGCAGAGTCTGATATAGAAGATAAGAATCTCATTATACGTGTTCTTTCCATGTATAGTGACCCGGCTGTACGTGAGCAGGAAATCAAGAACATGTCAGCTGTTTATACTGCTTTGGCCAAGAATGTCCTTCCTGAACTTCGCCGTGCAAGATTCATAGCAAATGTAGAGTTTAAAAACTACACAAGCGAAGAACTTCTTGCTCTTATAGAAAGCAACATAGATGTTCTTGACGAAGAAGCTCTTCTTCGTGCTGCTACTCTTGTAAAAGAGAACGAAGACAAGCTTGCCATCTACAAGAAGGCTGTTGAAAAATATTCAAGCGCACGTGCTCAGTATAATCTTGGTGTAACATACATTCTTATGAATAAGCTTGCCGAGGCAAAGGCTGCCCTTGAGAATGTTGAAAAGGATGCCGATTGGTACAATGCGATGGGAGTTATTGCTCTGCGTGAAAACAATCTTGATGCAGCAGCTGAATATTTTGCAACATCAAGCAATCAGTCAGCAAAAGAAAATTCTGCTGTCATTGATATTCTCGACGGAGATTACAAGGCAGCTGCAGAGAAACTTGCCGGTCTGGAAAGCTACAATGCTGCACTCGCCCAACTTCTTGTAGGAAACAATGCTCCTGCAGCCGATCTCAAGTGCGACTGCCCTAATGCAGCATATCTTCGCGCTGTAGCTGCTGCCAGAATGGGACTTGGTGCTACAGTGAAGTCTAATCTGGAGATTGCATCCAAGTGTGACAAACTTGCAGCAAGAGCTGCAAAGGATGTTGAGTTCTCGCAGTACAGATAAGAGATAGATTAAAGTAAAAAAGAAGCTGCATTCTGAGACTTTTCAAAGAATACAGCTTCTTTTTCTATTTCTTTATGCTGTGCATCTGCAGATATTGATTGAATACATCTTTGTTGCTGTCACTGATGGATATCCTCGCGCCATTACTCATCAGTACTATAGAACGGTCTATTTCCTTGATATGTTTCATGTTTATGATATATGACCGGTGAATCTGCAGGAAGTTATCCGGCAGATGGCAGAGCAAATGCTTGAATGTTGTGTGCGTAAGGAATGGATCCTCTGAAACCGTCCATATCTTCAGGTACTCATTCATACCTTCTATATAAATGATGTCGTCAATATTAACCTTTACGTAACGGTAATCTATTTTCAGATAAAGTATTCCGGAATCCGTATGTGAGGTGTTTTGTCTCTGGTGCATGAGTGTCCATTGCTTCTGCAGTTTATTGGCTGCACGTTGAAACTCAGTGAAGCTATAAGGCTTCAATATATAATCAATAGCATTGACACCATAGCTGTCTACAGCGTATTCCGAGTATGCGGTGATGAATATTACCAAAGGAGGATCATTCAAGGATCTGATAAATTCGATACCGTTCACATCCGGAATATTGATATCAACGAATATCGCATCAATCTTTTCTTCCGACATAACCTTCATTGCATCAAATGTACTCTCGCACGATGCAACAAGTGTCAGATATGGTATCTTCTTTATATAAGTGTTAAGCTTTTCCAAAGCAATCGGCTCATCATCTATGGCCAGACATCTTATCATCATAGGCATGGTATAGTTAAATTTACAGTGTAATTGTCTTTGTCCTCTTTCAATTCAAGTGTATAAGAATTTCCATATATGAGATCAAGTCGCCGCTGTACGTTTTTCAGTCCGACTCCTCCTTCTAATATTGATTCAGAATTGGCCTTTGGTTTGGTGTTAAAGCACCAGAAGTGGATGTTTCCATTGTTTTCTTCGAGTGAGACCTTAATAACCGAATTATTGTAGTAGCTGATACCGTGCTTGAAAGCATTTTCAACAAAAGTTATGAAAAGGAGTGGCGGAAGCTGTATCAATGAGGATGGACTCTCAGGCACAGAGAGTTCGATGCTGACTTTTTCAGCAGAGTAGCGCTGACGCATTAGCTCAATATAAGATGATATGAACTTCACTTCATCGGCAAATGTAGTCTTATTATGATTTCCTTCATAGAGCACGTATCTCATTATTTTGGAAAGTTCTATAATAAGGTCCTGAGCTTTTACCGGATCTTTTTCAATCATAGCATGAATGTTATTCAGCATGTTCATGAAAAAATGCGGACTTATCTGGGTCTTCAGATATTTCAGCTCATTTTTGATACGTATGTTTTCTGTGGCTTCCAATGTATCCATTTCACGATAGTATTTGAACAGGAGCGAAACAGCCACATTAAACCCAAGCATCAGGAATGCTATGAACAGATTTATCAGATGAGGAAAAGGTAAGTGAGGACGTGGGGGATGGTTGCCAGGCATATCATTAGGCGGAGGAAAACCGTACGCATGTTGATGATGCATGCCGGGAGCAGGAGGAAGGGGTTTGTGGAAGCACTCCTCTTGCTCTGCCGGGAACACGTCTCTATCCATTGTAAGCCGTTGGGAAAAGTAGAATGCCGCGAGAATGCACAGGGTAAGGAAAGCATAGCGCTTGAACCGCCCTTTCAAAAGAAATTGAGGAACCAGCACTATGTCGTGAATGAAAAATATTATCAGATAGGGAATGGAAGCAATCCACCAATGGAAGATATGTTTCCAATCGAAATCATGTCCACGGGAATATTCAATAGACTCATTCATTATAGGAAACAGAATGATCAGCAGCCACATTACCAAATATAGCAGTATCTCCTGAATCCTTGATTTGTCAATCAAACGGATATGTCTTTCAAAAGTTGTCATGTGCTTACAAATATAAATAAAAAGGTTATGTTGCAAAAATCGGATATGCGAAATGGTAAATTTTGATTATAAAGGCTTTTAAACTATCTTTCGGAAAATTGAGAAATCCATTCTCAAACATAAGAAGCTGTTTAAATTTAAACCACAGTCATGAATATAGTTTTTTTAGATGCTGCGACTATGGGGGATATTTCATTCGCTCCCATCGAACAATCAGGTACACTGACATGTTATCACGATTCAAGTCCGGAAGAGGCCGTTGAGAGGGTGCATGATTGCGATGTACTTATCGTAAACAAAGTACGTGTTACGTCTGATCTGATTGATGCAGCTCCATCTTTGAAATTGATTTGTGTGGCTGCTACTGGAATAAACAACATAGATTTGGAATATGCGACGGCAAAGGGAATACCTGTACGCAATGCGATAGGATATTCCACGGATTCAGTAGTTCAAGCCACTTTCATGCATTTGTTGTCATTGGCTGGTGAAGGACATTATTATGATGAGTGCGTGAAATCGGGGAGGTATTCCGGATCGGCAATGTTTACGGATCCTTCCAGATGCTGGATGGAACTGGCTGGAAAAACGATGGGAATAATCGGTATGGGCAATATTGGAAGCAAGGTTGCCAGGATAGCAGAAGCTTTTGGAATGAATGTCTGTTATTTTTCCACTTCAGGAACGGCACATTGCAAGGATTATCCTTGCCTGACCTTGGATGAACTGATTGCCGGATCGGACGTTATCTCAGTACATGCCCCACTTAACGAGAAGACCTACGGACTGATCGGAATGCATGAGCTGTCTCGAATGAAAAAAAACGCATTTATCATAAACATGGGGCGCGGGGGAATCATTGATGAAAAAGCGCTTGCTGAAGCTGTGGATAAAGGTATGATTTCAGGTGCAGCCCTTGACGTGTTTGAATCAGAACCTTTATCTTCAGAAAGTCCTCTTATGAAAGTGAAACATCCTGAGAGATTCCGCTTTTCTCCACATACCGCATGGGCCAGTACAGAAGCTCGTGCCAGGCTTGTAGATCAGATTGCGGAGAACATCCGGATCTGGAAAGCATCAGCAAAACCCGACATGACCCGTTGCTCATAACATCTGACAGCTTTCACTTAGAAGCTGTTATATTAAAGAGGACAGAATCTATTTGATAAGTGTCAGTATTTCTTCTCTAAGATTGTATCCATGAGAAGTACTTCGTTTATGCTGCCACAATTCAATTAAGCCATCTGAATACCCTAATCTTAATGCGATGTCTTTCAAAATGACAGCCGTGCGGATATGTACCATTTTGAAAGCATGAGAATCGCTAACCAACAAAGAGAATGTGCCACCCTTCTTCAACACCTTTAGAGCC
The DNA here is from genome assembly GCA_017442315.1 of Bacteroidales bacterium. GTDB lineage: Bacteria > Bacteroidota > Bacteroidia > Bacteroidales > UBA932 > Cryptobacteroides. The sequence goes on along the minus strand of JAFRZX010000042.1, from coordinate 67,786 downwards.
TCAGATAATACGATTGCCATACCACCAAAATACTCCCAGACTAATTTTGTATAGAGTTTCTCATAACCGCTTGTTGCACCGTCGTGTTCTAAACGCTTTTGGATTTCATCAGTAACCTCAGCTATAAGCGGATTACCTTCCACGTAAACCCTATCATTGCACTCCTTATAGATATTCGTAGTTGAACCAACCAACATCCTTTTCTTAATAACCCTAAAGTCTGCCTTGCTCACTACATCATGTTCAATCATCAACTCCAATTTGGTGTATTTAGTATATTCATGATCTCCAGGATACGGAGGTGATGTAATTATACAATCAATCGATGATTCATCTATATATTCAGATAGATGCCTGGAATCGCCATGAACGATCTTGAACGGTGTTTTCCTGTTCTCGCTTTTCTTTACATTGTCAAGGTCACCTAGCATCCTTGTAACCTTTTGTTCGAAGAGTCCAAAAACATCATAGTCATTTCTGGCTCTTTTGATTCCAAATCCAGGGCCATATGATACATTTGAACTAGGAACTATAATGGCTGTAAAGGCTGTGTGAAAAAAGTTATAAATCTCAATCGGAGTGCTTTTCTTAATAACCTCACTCATAGCCTGCCGGATTATCATCAACTTTGCAAATGGCTTATCTGATATATATCTCGCCTCTAACCCTTCAGGTCTATAAGTATTATACTCAGTATAAGGCTTTAGAGTACCGCTTTTAGAGAACAGGTTATCTTCAGCATCGTCGAACTTATACTCATCCGCTATTTCATATATCCTTTTTTGGATTTTCTTGTAATATCTGTTTAACTTCTCAATATCAATATTCCACGTTAGTTTTGTCTTGCCAACTCCTATAAAGTAGTCATTAGCCTCCACTCCGTATGAAGGAATACCTAGTCCCTTTGCAACTACATTTGTGGTCGCAGTACCCATAAAAGGGTCCAAAACAGTATGTTCCGGGGTAATCTTGTATTTATTGATAATATACAATGGAAAGTCCGGAACATATCCTAATACAAAGTTATACCAATTATGAAATGGATAATTATTTGCTGACGAAGCCTTACCAACATAAGTGCTTATTATTGGTTTTTCAGTTATTGTGCGGTCTAATTCCTCGCATACCTCACATTTATCTCTTGTAGGTTTATGATATTTGAAAGCCATAATGTCTCATTTAGGGGACAAAGTTGCATATTTATAGCCAACATTCAAACACGGGATTAAATATAACGCAAATCCTCTTGTCAACCTTCATTTCTGTTACATAGTCACCAGCCTTGATTTTCTGAAAGAAAGCGAAGTGTATTCCATTTTGTACCATTCTTGCTGCTACAGGCTGAACATATATATCAAAATGAGCAAGGTTATCACTCAAAGTTCTTATACCTCCTAGCATTTGAACCAGGTTTATATCATCACCAGTTGTCAATGCTTTTGCCTCTACAGGATACAACACATCACCGCTATTCCATCTTCCGTGATAGAAACCATCTATCTCGTTCGGTTGCCATTTCAACGGATTCTGAACTCTTAATACACTATTTGGAGAATTACGAAGGATTTTGGAAAATATATCGCAATAATCTATTACAGAGAATAATGCACCTTCATCTTGCCTTAAGAAGGGTAAGATTTGAGGCGGTACACCACTAGGATTTAGATGATATACCTCATCGAAGTCTTTATCCCAATCAAGCCACTCAGACAACTCATTTCCAACTCCCACATAAACAAACTCACCAGCAAAGTTTACTTCTTTGCCATCAGGCAGAAAAATACCTGTCTTGCCTGTCTTCTTTCTTAGGTCATAACCTAATGAATATATAGATTTCGGTAATCGTGACGATATTGGCCTCTTTTGGCGTGTCAAGTCAAGGATTGTGTTCGAGATAGATGCTGGCTCTCGTATATTAAGAGCTCTATATCCATCTGAAATATCTTGGAGAGTGAACTGAATAATTGTTTTGCTAGTGTCGTGAGCAGGATTGTACTTATTAAAAATCCATTCCAGCATAGGATGTTTAAAACTGGCATACTCCATACCATTATAAAAAAACCTTGCCATAATTAAAAAGTTAGTAATGACGGCAACGAGACACAGAGTGCATCTGCCAACTTCTTGATGTTCAATAAAGAAGGGTTTCGTTTTCCTAATTCAAGTTCTGTATAGTAAGAGCGACTGAGTCCAGCCATAAATGCAAGAGCCTCCTGTGTTAAACCTTTAGATTCTCTTATCTTCCTGACGTTATTGCCGAAGGATTGAAGAAACTCCTCTCTCATAATAGTGTTCACTTTTGCAATCATACTACAAAAATGAAAAGAATGTCACTAATAGTCAACCCGAAATAAGTGACAAAAGACATATTATATGACTTCCTGAGTGATACATCTCATACGTCAGCTGTCATACACTTTTCAGGTCAAAATCCAGTTTCATGCACTTCAAAGCATGCAGCGAGAGTTACGCCAAAGGGACTCGCTACGCCTGCCTTGTGCCATCCTGTCCACAGAAACAGGCCTTTTTGTGGATAGAAGTCTCCATTTAATAGTTCTATCCATGAAAACCCGGCTGTTGATGGACAGCAATTAAAAAACAACCGGGACTTTACGGATCACCTGCAAAACCCTGTGCTAGTGATTGAATAATCCGGAGGTATCTCTGATAAATCATAAAATCCCCTCGCGGTTTGTTTACGGCGAGGGTGAGTATGGAAGCGATACTTATCTATGCTCAGAAACATGCTTTTGCAGGTGATCCCCAAATTTTCCGTTAATCCAAAAATTGGGCGATTAAAAAAAGAAAAAACCTCGATAGAAGTGCTTCTATTGAGGTTTTTAATGCTTTCTGCGGTGAGAGGGGGATTCGAACCCCCGGTACGGTTACCCGTACGGCAGTTTAGCAAACTGCTGGTTTCAGCCACTCACCCATCTCACCAGTCAGCTGAAACTCCCGTCATTAAACGAGAGTGCAAAGATATAAATAATTTTAATGATTAACCAAATAAAACTTTAAATTCATCTTCTTTTAAGATAACTACCCTTGGGGATTCCCGGAAACAGCAAAAAGAAGAATTTATGAATTTCAAGTATATAGATAATCAGGAAAACTATTGTTTTGCAATATTTTCACGCATTTCAGTATCTGCCTGCATGTTCTTCATCCTATAATAGTCCATGATACCCAGATTACCTGAACGGAAGGCTTCTGCCATTGCGAGAGGAACCTCTGCTTCTGCTTCAATCACCCTTGCGCGAGCTTCCTGAGCCTTTGCTTTCATTTCCTGCTCAAGAGCAACCGCCATTGCGCGACGCTCTTCAGCACGAGCTTGTGCAATATTCTTATCTGCCTCAGCCTGGTCCATCTGAAGAACTGCACCAATATTCTTTCCAATATCAATGTCAGCGATATCGATTGACAGGATTTCAAAAGCTGTTCCTGCATCAAGTCCTTTATTGAGAACGACCTTTGAAATGGAATCAGGATTTTCCAATACAAGTTTATGGCTTTCTGCCGAACCGATAGACGAAACAATACCCTCACCCACACGAGCAAGAACCGTCTCTTCACCAGCACCACCCACAAGCTGCTTGATGTTAGCACGCACTGTAACACGGGCCTTTGCTATAAGCTGAATTCCATCCTTTGCAACAGCCGTTACAGGTGGTGTGTTGATAACCTTTGGATTGACCGACATCTGTACCGCCTCAAAAACATCACGACCAGCAAGATCAATAGCCGCAGCCATCTTGAAATCAAGAGAAATATTCGCCTTATCTGCAGAAATCAAAGCATTCACAACTTTTGGGACATTTCCTTTCGCCAGATAATGGGCCTCAAGTTCATTTGCATACAACTTAAGTCCGGCTTTTGTACCAGTGACCATAGCCATTACTATCGTGTTGGGAGACACTCCCCTCCATCGCATAAGCACCAGCTGAATCAAAGAAATACGCACACCTGATATTAATGCCTGAAACCATAATGTCACCGGAAAAAACCAGAGAAATACCACAAGACCTACGACAATTACCGCAGCCCATACAAACATCATAACATTCATAAGAAAACTTTTTTATTTTTGATTGTTTAAATTTTCAAACAGATTCTTAATAATCGTCTGTCAAAGGTTTCACATAAATGCGTCCATTTTCAATCATCACAACTTCAACCTCAAGCCCTGAATCAAGCATACCTTCCAGAGCCTTGACCTCAACAGATTCATCTCCAAAACGAACCATTCCCATAGGGGCTAAACGAGTCATTGTAATTCCTTTATCTCCTAACGAAACCTTATAATCAGAACTAACAGCTTTGGAATCTATGTTCGTTTCGAGAGAAAGCCTTTTCCAGGTCTTAGCTCTAAGCGTATATGCAGCCAGCAACACAATCAACAGGACGTTGATACCGGTAACTATCCACCCTATCATTGTCCCGAATTCATTAAAAGCATAAAAACATGATCCGCCGATTGATATCAATCCCAAAACACCTGCTATTCCTACCCCCGGTATCAACAGAATCTCGGCAAAAATCAGTATAAGCCCTAAAAGAATCAAAGTAACCGTCAATCCCATAATCTCACATATTTCATTTCTTAATCATCTGCACTACGGAAACATCCCCGATTCCCATAGCCTTGACGAATGTAGCAAGAGTCCCGGCTTTATCCTTATCGGCAAATGGCCCTATGACATAAAACACCCCATCATCATCAACTACCTTTGCAACATCCTTACCATCCGCCTGCTGAGAAATAGCCTCCATCAACACTCTGTCTATATCTCCGCCCAAAGGTCTGACATGTACTTCATAAAACCTTTTTTCAGACACATCTTTTTCTTTTGTACGGGCGTTCGCAACAGAAACCTCCTTGCCATCGATAAACGCAACTATAAAAGCACTTCGGAATCCTACCTTCTTTACAGCATTCAGATTGGACAGCACATCATTATAAGTACGGAACAATCCAACCCTATATGTATACCTTCCGCTTGAAGTACGATGTTCAAACACCGGACTAAGTCCCTTCAGATTCTTGATTCCAGCCTTAGTGACAGTACTGAATATCTGTATCTGATAGACAATGCCTCCTGGGAGAGCATTATCCTCAGCAAACTGTCCTTGAGGCAGAATCTTGAAGGAATAGTCAAATGAGGGCTCCGGCTGGACAAGCTCAACTTCAAGACCTTTTCCCATGCTTTTCTTCGTAAACGCAAATCCATTCCTTTCAGCTACGATTTCGCTGTCGGCTCTGGACTGAAGCTGGTCAGGGTCAATTACAACTCCCTTGAAAAGAAGATCCATCTCTATCTTCTGCAGAACCTTCATTGACTCATCAAATCTTGACTGCAGGTCGGAAAGCCCTTTTTCGTCAGCCACTTCCATATAATATGTCATGGAATCCCTCAACTCCCTGACCTTTTCCATATGCTCCATGTAACGTTCTATATCCCTGTTCATAGGAATATCCGTCATTATTTCTTCATTACCTTCAAACTTTTCATTACGGTCTGGAGAAAGTTCAGCAAGGCTTCTGAGCTTTTCAGGATCTTTAAGTTCACGTCTGACCGGCATATTGTCAAATTTCAGAACATACACCCATATGCTGTCCGGAGAACAATTTCTGTTTGAAGCAAACAGAGTATGTCCGCTATTCTCATCATCCATGAAAAGAAAGTCATCCGCAGGAGACGAATAAGGAAACCCCAAATTAACAGGCACAGACCATTCCCTTACGTCATCATCCCAATGGGATACATATAAATCGTATCCTCCCACACCATATAATCCTGAAGAAGAAAAATACAATGACTTTCCGTCCGCCGAGAGCAGAGGATAAACTTCATCCGATGCAGAGGTCATATGTTCGTTCAACAGAGCAGGGACTGTCCAAAGACTGTCAATACGACTTGTCATATAAATATTCCTGATTCCATCCTTATCAGCTGCAGAATAGTATATCACCTCATCTCCCTCAGGGGCATACAAGGCATTCACTATTCCTCCGGACAGAGAATCCAATACATTCGGAACCTTATGCCATGCCTTGTCTTTCAAGGGATAATAAAGATAAAAATCCTGTATCGAAAACTTATGCCTTGCCACAACCTGAGGTTCATACACGAACTCCGACATTGTCTTTCCGTTTTCAGAAAGCAGTATACGGTCCTCAACCAATAGCCTTGAAAGCGAATCCTGAGCATATTCCAATGCACGCAGATAAGTCTCCACAGATGCTTCAAAACAGTATTTCATACGAAGCGAATCCCCTTCTCCAAGATTTCTTTCAAATTGTAATCCTTGAGCAGCTGAGACTCCATAGCATAAAAACACTGACGATATGATATATATGACTTTCCTTATTGATTTCATTTATCTTCTCACTTCTTTTCAGTCCACAAAATTAAGAAATATTTACAGAATCTTCATTTATAAGAAAAAAATCGTAAATTTGTGCCCTATTTTGCGTTTGTTGCGGAAATTATATCATTAAACTATAAATTATTATGCAAAGTAAAGGTGCAATCAGATTTGTGGCAATCCTGCTTTTGCTGGCATCACTCTGGCAGCTTTCATTTACCCTCGTGACCAACCGTCAGGAGAAGAAAGCTGAAAATTATGCTGAAGCAAAGGCTGTTGCTGCAATGCAGTCATCCGCTTTTCAAAAAGTTGCAGAAGCGGACAAAGCCTTCTATCTTGACTCCATCAGAAAGGATGAAAGCAGAAGGTACATCGATTCCATTTCATCCGAAAAGATCTATTTCGGATATACCTACAAAGATGTAAAAGCAAAGGCTATCAATCTCGGTCTCGACCTCAAGGGAGGTATGAACGTCATGCTTCAGGTGCAGCTCAAGGACCTTGTAAAAGCTCTTGCAGGTGGCAATAATGCTCCTGAACTGACTCAGGCCCTTGCTCTTGCTCAGGAAAGAAGCGTAGATTCAAGACAGGATTTCATTACTCTTTTTGCTGAAGCATGGACAGAGACATCAAACGGAATGCCTCTTGCACAGGTCTTCGGTACATATGAAATGAGAGATAAGATCAACCCTGAATCAACTGACGAGCAGGTTATCGAGGTAATCAGAGCAGAGGCGGAAAGTGCTATATCAAACTCTTTCAATGTCCTCAGAAACCGTATAGACCGCTTTGGTGTAACCCAGCCTAATATCCAGAAACTCGGAAACAGCGGACGTATCCTTGTAGAGCTCCCAGGAGTTAAGGAACCTGAGCGTGTAAGAAAACTGCTTCAGGGAACTGCATCCCTCGAATTCTGGGCAACTTATGACAATGCAGAAGTTGAAAGTTATCTTGCTGAAGCTAATACAACTCTTGCGCAGCTTCTTGACAATACTGCAGTTGCAGAAACAGTAGAGACTGTCGAGACAGCAGAAGAAACTGACGAGCTCCTTGCTGAAGAGCTTCAGCAGAATCAGAACGAAGCTGCTGCCGAGGCTGCATTCAGAAAGCAGAATCCTCTCTTCTCAATCCTCCAGCCTTCTGGTGCAAGAGGAAATGCATGCATCGGTTACGCAAACTATGCTGATACAGCACTTGTAAACAAGTATCTGAACATGCCTCAGATCAAAGGTCTGTTCCCACCGGAATTCAAGCCTATGTGGACTGTAAAGGCTTCACAGTGGATCCCTGGAGACAACACTTTTGAGCTCGTGGCAATCAAGGCTACTTCACGCGACGGAAAGGCTCCTCTCGATGGTGGTGCAGTAACCGACGCACGTGTACAGTATGGCAACACAGGCGGTAACCCTGAGGTGTCGATGTCAATGAACGCAGAAGGCGCAAATACCTGGGCAAGAATGACCAAGGACAACATCGGCAAGCAGATAGCAATCGTACTCGACGGTATGGTATATTCTTACCCTACTGTTCAGAGTGAGATTTCAGGAGGAAGTTCACAGATCACAGGAAACTTCACACTTGAAGAGGCAGAGGACCTTGCAAACGTTCTCAAGTCAGGTAAACTCCCTGCACCTGCAACAATCATTCAGGAACAGGTTGTAGGACCTTCACTGGGAGCAGAGTCAATCAATGCCGGTCTCATCTCATTCGTGATCGCGTTCGTGCTCGTGCTCATCTACATGGTACTCTTCTATCAGGGTGCCGGTCTCGTGGCTGACATCGCACTTATTTGCAATGTGGTCCTCCTTTTCGGAACTCTCGTTTCATTCGGTGCAGTCCTCACCCTTCCTGGTATCGCCGGTCTCGTACTGACCCTGGGTATGGCTGTGGATGCGAATGTGATCATCTATGAGCGTGTGAAGGAAGAACTTCGCGCAGGCAAGGGTCTGAGCAAGGCAATCGCTGACGGTTACAGAAATGCATACTCTGCAATTATCGACGGTCAGTTCACTACATTCCTTACAGGTCTTGTACTCTTTGTTTTCGGATCAGGTCCGGTACAGGGATTCGCAACTACGCTCATCATCGGTATCCTCACATCTGTCCTCACATCAGTATTCATAACCAGAATCATGTTTGACGACAGGGTAACAAAGGGAAAGAACATTACATTCGACAACAAACTTACACGAAACTTCCTTCAGAACACTCATGTAGACTTCCTTGGAAAGAGAAAGATTGCATATATCGTTTCAAGCGTAATCATCGTGATCAGTCTTGTTTCCATATTCACAAAAGGCTTTACATATGGTGTTGACTTCACAGGAGGACGTACTTATGTAGTAAGGTTCGACCAGCCTGTAACAGCTGAAGATGTCCGTGCAGCCGCTATCGAAGAGTTCGACGGAGCTGTAGAAGTAAAGCAGTTCGGTGGAGAGAGCCAGATGAAGATAACTACACAGTATCTTGTTGAGAACGAATCTTCAGAAGCAGATGCAGAAGTTGAAAGCAAGCTCTACAACGCATTGAAGGGCTTCTTCACGACAGAACTTACTTTTGCTGAATTCACTTCAACCCTTGATAACCCTAACGGTATCATAAGTTCCGACAAAGTAGGTCCGACAATCGCGAATGATATAACAAGAAACGCAATCATCGCTGTGATCATTGCCCTCTTCGTAATCTTCGCCTACATTGCAGTACGTTTCCGCGGATGGACATGGGGACTCGGAGGTGTGGCAGGTCTTGCACACACAGCCCTCATCGTGATCGGATTCTTCTCCATCTTCTCAGGAATCCTTCCATTCAGCCTTGATATCGACCAGACGTTCATCGCTGCCATCCTTACTATCATCGGTTACGCAATCAACGATACAGTGGTGATCTTTGACCGTATCCGTGAATACAAGGAACTTCATCCTAAGGCAGAATTCAATACCAACGTGAACGAGGCCCTCAACAGTACGCTTTCACGTACAATGAACACATCACTCACAACTCTCATAACAATGGTTGCCATAGCAATCTTCGGAGGTGAGGTGATCAGAGGACTTGCAGTTGCATTGATTCTCGGTATCGTAATCGGTACTTACGCTTCTATCTTCATCGCAACTCCTATCATGTACGATGTTACAAGAAAGGCTGAAGCGAAGAAGTCAAGAAAATAAATTCCAAATTATCTCATATTGTAAAAATGGGACTGGCTGTGAAATGCCAGTCCCATTTTTTCGTATGACTTCTGCAACATTTGAAGAATTAATGCATCTATTATGGCAGAATATATCTAAAAAAACGCATTATGAAAAAATTTTTCTTTATCACAGCTATTCTTGCTGCATTTACATTCACTTCATGTGAGAAAGAAACATCCAAGAGCATCGTAGGTGCCTGGAACACCGTTTCCATGACGTCTTCATATCAAGGAGTAAACGTAAGTGTAAACCTCGCGGAAATAGGTCTTTCAATGATATTCTCATTCGACAAGAACGGAACCGGAACCATTTCCACCACTGCAGACGGAAGTACAACGAGCGAGCCGATCACCTATATCGCTACAGAAACCACCCTTATGATGACAGACCAGTATGGGGAGGTTCTGTCTGCGGGATTGACGATTTCAGGCAAGAACATGACACTTTCACTGGCATCAGGCGACATGTTTGACGAAGAAGGTGGCCCTGTGACACTGCATCTGGTAAAAATGTAGCAGCAACTGCATTGTTGATAACTTTTCCCTCTGACAATCAACACTTTGATTTCAGAGGGATTCTTTTTTTTGATTGCTGATAACATTTTATCTACCTTTGTCATTCTTCATGAAATAACCGATAAAAAACTTTAAAATGGCTTTCGTACACCTTCACGTCCACACCCAATATTCCATCCTTGACGGTCAGGCGTCAATAAGCAGTCTTTTTGAAAGAGCACAGGAACTTGAAATGCCAGCTCTTGCAATAACAGACCATGGAAACATGTATGGAGTAAAGGAGTTTCTTAAAGTGGCAAAGAAATACCCTTTGATAAAGCCTATCATCGGATGTGAAGTATATGTGACCAGACATTATGACCACAAGCTAAAGGACAAGGACCACAGGGCATATTTTCACCTCATTCTTCTTGCCAAGAACTACAACGGCTACAAGAATCTGATGAAAATCGTATCGACAGGACACATAGAAGGAAAATATTATGACAAACCCAGAGTAAGTCATGAAATCATAGAGAAATATTCGCAGGACCTGGTATGCTGTTCCGCATGTATTGCCGGAGAAATTCCTAGAGCGATCATCGCCGGAGACATGAAGAAGGCTGAAGATGCGGTAATGTGGCATAAAAAGGTATTCGGAGATGACTTCTATCTGGAAGTACAGCAGCATAAGACCCAGATTCCAGGATTGTCACAAGAAGTATATGAACACCAGCTCATTGCCAATGAAGGAATATTTACTCTTGCAGAAAAGACAGGAACAAAGGTCGTCGCCACAAATGACGTGCACTTCACACGCAAGGAAGACGGTCCTGCACATGACAGGCTCATATGCCTTACAACAAACGCATATCTGACCGATCCTGACCGGATGAGATACACCCAGCAGGAATACCTCAAAAGTGAAGAAGAGATGCTAGACCTTTTCTACAAGCATCCTGAAACAATATCAAACACTCTGGAAGTCGCCGAAAAGATCACTTCCTACAAGATAGACAAGGATCCCATCCTTCCTAAGTTTGATCTTCCGGTAGAATTCATGAAAGACATAGAGACCTACCTTGAGAAATACAGACATATCATAGACGAGGGAAGGTGCGACAAGAACGGAAATGAACGCGGAACGGAATTTTGCAATTCTGTAGCATTCCTTTGCCATCTGACCTATAAAGGAGCACAGGAAAGGTATGGTGATACTCTGAATGAGGAACAGGCGGAACGCATTGAATTCGAGCTTAAGACAATCTGCAAGATGGGTTTTCCTGACTACTTCCTGATTGTCCAGGATTTCATAGCTGCAGCACGCTCGGAAGGGATTTCTGTGGGTCCTGGACGTGGATCGGCAGCCGGTTCTGCTGTAGCATATTGTCTTAAGATAACAAACATAGATCCCATAAAATATGACCTCCTGTTCGAGCGTTTCCTCAACCCTGACCGAATAAACATGCCGGATGTCGACATAGACTTTGATGATGATGGAAGATATAGGGTATTTCAGTACATAGAGGAAAAATACGGAAAAGACCATATCTCCCATGTGATCACCTACGGAACTATGGCAGCGAAAAGTGCCATCAAAGACGTTGCAAGGGTCAGCAATATGCCTATTCCTGAATCCAACAGGCTCACCAAGATGATTCCTGACAAGCCTATTGTCCAGATGGAGGATACGGAAGAACCTTTCAATGAGGGAGATACATTGGAAGATGGTCAGAAAGTTATAGAAAAGGAAGTGGAGGTTGATGATCCTGAAAATGAAGGGAAAAAGATAAAAGTCAAAAAGAAGTTCAGGAAATACAAGAAAGAGGTTTCATACAAACCGAAACTAAAGAACTGCTATAAGCTTATTCCTGAGCTGAAGGAAGAACTGGCCAACGGTACGGATGAAGTAAAGGACGTTCTGAACTATGCAGGAAAACTGGAAGGCTGCATAAGGCAGACAGGCGTACATGCTTGCGCAATGATAATAGGACGCGGAAATCTTACTGAGTATATTCCTATCTGCATTGCCAATGACAAACTTACCGGAGAAGAAGTCTGGGTATCTCAGTATGACGGCCATTACATAGAAGAAGTCGGCATGCTGAAGATGGACTTCCTAGGACTGAGGACTTTATCCATAATAAAGGAATGTCAGGCCAATATCAAGAAACGTTTTGGCGTGGAGTTCGACATAGAGAAGATTCCTATCGATGATCCTCAGACATATGCTCTATACAGCCGTGGAGATACTACCAGTGTGTTCCAGTTTGAATCCCCAGGTATGAAGGAATGGCTCATCAAGCTACAGCCTACCCGCTTTGAAGACCTGATAGCCATGAATGCACTCTACCGTCCGGGGCCGATGGATTATATACCGGATTTCGTAGAAAGAAAGCAAGGACGCCAGCCAATAGTATATGACCTTCCTCAGATGGAAGACATACTGCAGGACACATATGGCATCACTGTCTACCAGGAGCAGGTAATGCTTCTTTCACGCAAGCTGGCGGATTTCACACGCGGAGAAGCGGACACATTGAGAAAAGCAATGGGAAAGAAGATAATAGACCTTCTTAACTCATTGAAAGACAAGTTTATCAATGGCGGAATCAAAAACGGTCATCCACAGGATGTGCTTGAAAAGATCTGGAAAGACTGGGTAAAGTTCGCATCATATGCATTCAATAAATCACACGCAACATGCTATGCATGGGTGAGCTACCAGACAGGGTGGCTGAAAGCACATTATCCTGCTGAATTCCAGGCAGCCAACCTCACAAAGAATCTATCCAACATGGATGAGATCAAGAAGATCATGGATGACTGCAAGAAGAACGGCATAAAAGTCCTTAATCCGGACATAAACGAATCAGATGCCCGCTTCACAGTCAACCATAACGGAGAAATACGTTTCGGACTTGGAGGAATCAAAGGATTCGGAGACAATATTGTAAAGGCCATCCTTTCTGAACGGGAGGAAAACGGAAACTTCACCGACATATATGATTTTGTGGAACGTATGTCCGGTATAGTCAACCGCAAGGCCTTTGAATCACTTCTGCATTCCGGAGCATTCGACAGCTTCGGCCTCAACCGAAAGCAATTCATGCTTCCATGCAAAAATGGAGATTTCTTCATCGACACCCTCCTGAAATACGGTGAACTGTATAAAAGAGACAATGAAGAAAATTCAGTTTCGCTCTTCGGTGATGCAGAAGAACTCAAACCAGAGAGGCCTGAAATTCCTGCAATGACCGGTGAAGACGATGTCCTTGAAAAACTGAAGTTTGAAAAGGAATTGGTGGGAATGTACCTTTCTGCACATCCTCTGGACCAATATCAGTTCGAGATGGAGAATTTCACAACCTGTCAGGTCAGTGAAATAGACACGCTTGTAGCGGAAGCCGAAGCAAAAAAAGTCAAACAGAAAGCCTGTATAGCAGGATTCGTAACCTCGAATCAGCAGATGCAGACCAAGACCGGACGTCCTTGGTCGAAGACTGTCATTGAAGACTATGGAGGAAGCTACGAACTTTCCCTCTTCGGCAAGGATCATGAAGCATTCATGAGTCATACACAACTTCACAAAGCTATCTTCATAGAAGGAGAGATTGATGAGAAGTTCTATCTGAAACCGGAAGAAAGAGCACAGGGCAAGACTTCACCATATGCATTCAAAGTCAAGAAGATAATGCTTCTGGGCAATGTGACGGACACATTTCTTAAAGGTTTCTCAATCAGCATATCAACACCTATGCTTACACCGGAATTCAGAGAGAATCTTGTCAGACTGATCAAGAAGAACAAAGGTAACATACCTCTTACAATGTTCCTCTATGATCCGGAAAAGAAATGGAACATAGAGTTCCTTTCAAGAAAGTTCAGGGTAAGCGTAACGGCAACTTTTGTCGAGGATCTCAACAGAATGGGTATCAAATACAGCGTAATCAAAAAATAAGTCTTGCGCAGATGGGATAATGATCGGAAATGAACGTCCTGTCTGCGTATTTTTTTGTCACAGTCTGATACTCAGGACAGTAAGAAAAGCCAGAGATATAAATATAATCTATGATACGGTCCTGAGCCGCCTTTCCCCAACCGTTGAATGTCCGGTGGTTGTCCGACCTGTCTGCTATGTTGCGAACAGATTTCATCCTCATGTCAAGTTCATCCAACGCCGGGTTATCAGGTGTCACATTGAAATCGCCAGTAAGCACCATAGGATAGCCTTCCGGATTGATTTCCTCTATCTTGTCAACAATCAGTTTGAGACCATTCCTTCTGGCCTCAGCTCCACGATGGTCCAGATGGGTGTTGACAAAATAGAATTTATTTCCTGTCCTCCTGTCTTTCATAAGAGCCCACGTAGCTGTCCTGAAACATGCAGCATCCCAGCCTTTTGAAGGAATGTCGGGTGTTTCAGAAAGCCAGAAGGTTCCCCACTTCAACACGCTGACCGTCTTCTTGTTCCAGAATATAGACATATGTTCTCCATCATGCTTTCCATCCTCTCTCCCCACTCCGACACACTTATAATCCCTGCAATATTCTTCAATGAACTGGACCTGATGCGAAAACGCCTCCTGGACACCGAACACATCCGGATTCTGATCTTCAATCATCTCCAAAGTGGCGGAACACCTCATAGGCCATGCATTGGTACCATCTTTCTTGGTATCCATCCTTATATTATAAGACATAACCTTAAGTTCATCGTGAGAATCAGACTTTTTCTGCGCATGCACATCAAAAGAAAAGACTACAGAAACAGATAGAAGGGTAAGAAGAAAACGTTTCATTTCAGTTATTGTAATTAGGAAGACAAATTTAAGTAATTTATTGTACTTTTGCATAAACGCTTCTATTTATGACAGAAAAAACATTTTCAGATCTCGGCAGAGTCGAGGCAATTGCTAAACTATACGAAGGTACCCCTTATAAACCGTTCAGCAGCAGGTGGTTTGAAACAAGCGGCAAAAGTGTCATCGGATCACATTCACGCACCTTCATCGAAGGTATGGATTTCGACCTCATATATTTTCCACTGAAACACCTCGGTTACAAATGTGTTGTGGCAGTAACCGGAGAACTTTACGCTGAAATGTCACATCCCCGCACAATGGATGTCCGTTTAGGAATATCTTCAAAACTTGATTTCAAGCATATCAAGGAAATATGGGAAGGTGTCGTTACAGCTGCCAAGGAACATGGATATAGCCAGGTGTCCCTCGATCTTTTACCATCACCTAACGGATTGACTATCAGTATTTCATCTACTGGAGAAACCTCACTCTTGATGGCAAAGCGCCGTCCTGCAGCAAAAAGTATGGACCTTATCTGCATATCAGGCAATCTCGGAGCAGCCTACATGGGTTTTCAGGTACTGGAAAGAGAAAAGAGAGAATTTGAAAAAAGCGGAGATGCAAAGGCGCAGCCTAAGCTCGATGACTATAAGAATCTGATAGGAGCATACCTGAAACCGCAGATCAACCCACAGATCATAGGACAGCTCGAAGAAACTGAAATAATGCCTTCATACGGCTACCTGGTCACACGCGGACTTGCCGATGCAGTACGTCGCCTCGTACGTGACAGCGGCCTCGGAGCGAAGATATATGTTGACAAGCTTCCTTTTGCAGGAAAGACATTTGAACTCGGAAAGGAAATGAATATAGATCCGATATCAGCTGCTCTAAACGGTGGCGAAGACTACCGCCTTCTTTTCACCATTCCTATTGGCAAACACGACAGGTTCCGTCATGACTTCCAGACATTCGACATCATCGGCCACATGGCTAAACCTGAAGTAGAGGCAGTAGTAGTCACTCCGGAAGGTGTAGAACTTCCCGTAAAAGCACAAGGCTGGAAAAACGAATAATCACAAATCAAAAGAAAAACAATATGAAAACCTTTTTTAAAATCATCATTTTCTCCGTATCTATCTGTCTTGCAACAGAAACTGCTTCTGCACAAATGCTCAAGGACCTGCTTAATCAGGCTGCCAATTCTTCTGCAGTAAAGGATCTTGTGGAAGATGCCACAGGTATTGATCTCTCTGCTACTGTAAACGTAACCGGTAAATGGAATTATACAGGATCCGCAGTAAAACTTGAAAGCGATGACCTTCTGAAGAATGCTGCAGCCAGTCTTGCAGTAAGTCAGGTAGAAGGAAAACTGGACGGAGCACTTGAAAAGATAGGCGTAAAAACCGGACTTTTCAGCTATACCTTCAACGCAGACAATACCTTCACCACTTCATTCAAAAACAAGACATTTGAAGGAACCTACACTCTTTCCGACGACAAGAAGACCATAGAACTGAAATACGGCAAGCTTCTCAGCTTTGCAAAGATCAATGCAACGGTATCTGTGGCTGGAAACTCTCTAGAACTTCTCTTCAAGGCAGACAAGATTCTGGACCTTCTTGGGAAAATGACATCCAACAGCGAGAATGGCGCTCTCAAAGGTCTCGGCAGCATAGCAGGAAACTATGATGGAATGAAGATAGGATTTGAGCTTAAGAAATAAATCTGATTCTTAATTAATTGAAGTGACTAAAATTTTACGATTTTAGTCACTTTTTCTTTGTTTATCATAAAATATTTTATACTTTCGCATCGTAAACCAATAAAACAATACAGATATGACCGAATGGTGGACATCACTTGACCTGTTCATGAAGATACTTTGGTGCATAGCCATCGCTTCTTCACTCATCTTTATAGTTGAGACAATACTGACCTTTATAGGTGCCGATGTAGAAATGGACACAGACATGGATTTCGATATGGCAGACGGCGGCTTTGAAGGAGATCCGTCAATGAACCTATACACATTCCGAAATCTCGTCAACTTCCTTCTAGGTATGAGTTGGACAGCTATTCTGCTGAAAGACCAGATAGCATCAAAGGCACTTCTGATGCTTATAGCATTCGCAGTAGGAGCCTTGCTTGTCACAGCCGTGATGTATATGTTCAGATGGCTCAGTAAAATGCAGCAAAGTGGCAATATAAATATATATAAAAGTGCCGTCGGCTGCAATGGAAAGGTATATCTGACAATTCCTGCAGAAAGAAAAGGAAGCGGCAAGGTACAGATCAATATAAATGAATCCGTAAGGGAATATGACGCACTTACAGATTCAGAGAACGATCTCAAGACCGGTACAGCAATAAAGGTCGTGGAGGTGATCGATGCTTCAACATTGCTCGTAGAAGAAATGAACTCACTTATAATCTGATAGAATATGCAAACTATCTTCATCATCATCATCGGCGTGCTGGTGCTTATAGTAACACTGGCAGCCATTCTGAAGCGTTACAAGCGTTGCCCTTCAGACAAGATTCTCGTTATCTATGGTAAGACAGGAAGGAACAGCCATGGAGGTGTATCATCTGCAAAATGTATCCACGGAGGAGCATCATTCATATGGCCTGTATTCCAGAGTTATGAATTCCTGGACCTTAAGCCTATTTCCATAGAATGCAATCTTACCAATGCCCTCAGTAAGCAGAATATCCGCGTGGATGTACCTTGCCGATTCACTGTAGGTATCTCTACTGAACCAGAAAACATGACAAATGCAGCCGAAAGACTTCTTGGTCTTACTATCGAGAACATACAGAACATTGCTACTGATATTCTTTTCGGACAGCTCCGTCTTGTAATAGCGACTATGGATATCGAGGAAATCAACTCTGACCGAGACAAGTTCCTTGCAAACGTCAGCATGAATGTGGAAGCCGAACTCAGAAAGATAGGTCTGAAGCTTATAAACGTGAATGTTACCGACATACGGGATGAGTCCGGTTACATCGAAGCTCTCGGTAAGGAAGCTGCTGCCAAGGCAATAAACGATGCTAAGAAAAGTGTGGCAGAGCAGAACCGCTTTGGTGAAATCGGTAAAGCTGAAGCTGACAGAGATAAGGATATACGTATAGCAGAAACTCTGAGAGACACCCGTATCAGTACCGCAGATGCAAATGCAAAGGCTGTAGAAGGAGAAAACAACTCAAAGATAGCCATTGCTGCATCTGATGCGATACGTCGCGAAAAAGAAGCGGAAGCTGCAAGAATAGCGATTGCTGCTGAAAAGGTGCAGGCCGCATTAGCTCTTGAGGAGGCTTATAAATCAGAACGCGACGCAGAACTTGCGCGTGCAGAAAGAGAGAAAGCGACTCAACAGGCAAACGTTGTGGTTCCTGCACAGATCGAGAAGGAAAAGGCTATAATAGAGGCGGAAGCGGAAGCGGAAAAGATACGCAGGATGGCACAGGGAGAAGCTGACGCAATATATGCAAAGATGGATGCTCAGGCTCGTGGTGTGCTTGAGATTCTTACAAAGCAGGCAGAAGGATTCAACCAGCTTGTGAATGCTGCAGCAGGAGACCCTCAGAAAGCCGTTCTCATGCTCATTGCAGACAAGCTTCCAGAACTTGTAAAGACTCAGGTCGAAGCTGTCAAAGGCATTAAGATCGATAAGGTTACAGTATGGGACGGGAATGCCCAGGCAGACGGCAAGACAGCAACATCCAATTTCATATCAGGAATGATGAAGTCAGTACCGCCGCTTGAAGAACTGTTCAATATGGCAGGAATGAGTCTGCCAGGATACCTTAAAGGACAGGAAAAACCAGTAGAAGCAGATGAGCAGACAAAGGAGGAATAATGCCTATTATAGTTAATATAGACGTAATGATGGCGCGCAGAAAGATGTCGTCTGGAGAACTGGCGGAAAAGGTAGGGATATCAGCTACCAATCTTTCAATTCTCAAGACAGGAAAGGCCAAAGCCATAAGGTTTTCTACCTTGACTGCCTTATGCAAGGCCCTTGAATGCCAGCCAGGAGATATTCTTGAATATCAGGACGAATAAGTCCTCATTATTTAACAGAAGAGGCAGAGCCTTGAATATGGCTCTGCCTCTTCTGTTTTGGTACTCCGCTGCCAAGAATCGTTTTCAACAAAAGCAACGGGCCTTACTCATTTTTGTCGAGTTTCTAATTGTCCTTGAGAACAAGACGGAAGCCGACAAAGTATAAATGGCTGTTAGGCTCTCCTCCAAAACGGTGCGAAATGCGACATTCGTTGTAGAAGTTTATTACGGAGCCACCACGCATAACACGGTAATTACCGGAGTCTGGACCGACAGGATTTGTCTGGTCTTCACTCGAATACGGGCCATACCAGTCGGAGCACCATTCATTGACATTGCCTGTCATGTCGTATAGTCCCAGTTCATTGGCCACCTTCGTACCAACTACGGTTACCTGCGTTGCTGCGTTTTCGTAGCACCATCCCACTTCAGAGGCATCATTGCTTCCGGAGTATGTGTATCCAAGACTCTTTTTGCCCCCACGCGCAGCGTATTCCCATTGAGCCTCAGTAGGTAACGAGAATTCAAGTCCGGTCTGAGCATTGAGCTTGCTTATAAAATCAAGACATTCTCCGTGTGATATCATGGTTTTAGGCAAAAAGCGCTCGTTATTGTACCATATCGGATCCTCCATAGGCGAAGGAATACGTCCGTTTACAACGGCTTCCCACTGCTCGTTTGTCACTTCGCACAGCCCGATATAGTAATCGTCGAGTGTAACATTGTGCACGGGTTTTTCGTAACTTTGCGCGCTTTCGTCAGAACCACCCATCTGGAAGATACCACCTTCTACACGCACCATAGTCAGCACCGCATTATTTATATTGAAGATTTTTACGTCTTCAGCCTCGGTGGTAAATGTAAGTTCCTCGCCGTAAGATGTACCTTGCGAGTTAGTAGCGTATGCTTTGAAGTGATATGTGGTGTTGGATTGCAACCCTCGCACAGTGGCAGAGTATTCGCCCAAGCCACGTCCGGACTCAAATTTGACTGCAGTCTCGATGTCCGGATTCTCCGATATGGAATAAACGAATCCTCTCTCGATTACACGATACCCATTGTCTGCTATGACTTCTCCTGAAAGCTCGACAGACGACTCGGTGACGTTCTGCGCTTCCAGGGTGGTCACCTGCGGCACCTGCTTCTCGTCGGGAACAGTCGGTGCATCCGGCGCAATCGGTGTGGTATCTTCCTTTGAGTCCTCGGAACAAGCTGGCAATGCCAATAGCATTGCCAGCATTATTATACGAATAGATTTCCGTAAATACATAAATTATTCTGCTGATGTGTTTATATTGAGAACGAGACGCAATCCGATATCCAGCACCGAATAATTCTCAGGATAGCTTTGACGTTTAGTGTTACGGCTATATCCTGCACTATCTAAATGAAAGGCACCTCCACGGACTACACGTAAAGTATATTGATTATCTTCAGGACCGGTAGGATTGGTCTGTGGTTCTGCCGGATATGGTCCGTAATAGTCCAGACACCATTCATTGAGGTTACCTGTCATGTCGTAGATACCGAGTTCGTTAGGAGCTTTCCCGCCACCAGGATGCTGTCCGAATTCGGCCATGTTTTCCCCTACCCATCCTACCTCTGTAGGATCGTTGCTGCCGCTGTAAAGGAAACCCTTTGATTTGTTACCGCCTCGTGCTGCATATTCCCACTGCGCTTCTGTAGGAAGGGAGAAGTGCATACCAGTGCGCTCATTAAGCTTTTTGATGAATTCAAGACATTGCAGATAATTCATTCCATCAACCGGACATTCATCCTTCTTGATCATCATGCTAGGATTGGCTCCCATTATTTCAATCCACAATTCCTGAGTTACTTCATATTTGCCCATGTAATAGCTGTCGAGTGTAACTTCGTGTGCCGGTAACTCGTCTTCATCGTATTTAGCAAGTTCTATAAGGTCAGGGGTCGCTCCCATTGTGAATGTGCCTCCTTCTACAAGGATCAGGTCAATGACAATGCCGTTCACATCAACGCTCATTGTTGACTCTGAGGATGATTCCGTTGTAAATGAATATTCATTACCGTATGCAGTACCTGCTTCATTGGTAGCATAAGCGCGATAGTAGTAAGTAGTGCCTGCGTTCAGGCCTGTCAGCTGGTAAGTGTAATTTGCTTCTGTACCATCGAAGGTAATCTTAGTGGAAAGGTCCTCAGTCGGATTTGGCTCTTCATCCCATACAATACCGCAAACGGTTACCGCAGCTCCGCCATCAGATGCTATGGTGAGGCTTGCTGTTGCCGAAATATCGGTTACATCGGAAACCTGTCCAGTCACAACGGTAGGTGCTGAAATTTCAGGCTCTGGATCAGGTCCTGAAGCAGGATCCTTAAGTACGAGACGCATGCCGATGTCCATCTGCGTATACATATCAGGATAGCTTATACGTTTGGTATTGCGGCACCATCTTGCACTTTGAACAAGGAATGAGCCTCCTCGTACCACATATAAAGCAGAGTTACCACTCAGTTCAGCACCGGTAGGGTTGGTCTGCGGCTCTGCCGGATATGGTCCGTAAATGTCTAGACACCATTCGTTGATATTGCCGGTCATGTCGTAGATACCAAGTTCGTTAGGAGCTTTCTCACCACCAGGATGCTGTCCGAATTCAACCATGTTTTCCTCTACCCATCCCACTTCAGTGGCGTCGTTGCTGCCGCTGTAAAGAAAACCTTGTGATTTGTTACCGCCTCGTGCTGCATATTCCCACTGCGCTTCTGTAGGAAGGGAGAAACGCAGACCCGTGCGCTCATTGAGCTTTTTGACGAATTCAAGACATTGCAGATAAGATATGCCGTCAACCGGACATTCATTCTTCCTGATCATCTGGCTAGGATTGGCTCCCATTATTTCAATCCACAATTCCTGAGTTACTTCATATTTGCCCATGTAATAGCTGTCGAGCGTAACTTTGTGTGCCGGTAACTCGTCAGGATCATATTGAGCAAGTGCCATAAGGTCAGGGGTCGCTCCCATTGTGAATGTGCCTCCTTCTACAAGAACCAGGTCAATGACAATGCCGTTCACATCAACGCTCATTGTTGTCGCAATGCCGGTTGTAAATGAATATTCTTCACCGTAGGCCGTACCTGCTTCATTGGTAGCATAAGCGCGATAGTAGTAAGTTGTATTTGTGTTCAAGTCTGTCAACTGACAGGTGTAAGTTTCTTCTTTACCATCGAATGTAACCTTGGTAGGAAGGTCTTCTGTAGGATTTGGCTCTTCATCCCAGACAATACCGCAAACGGTTACAGCAGCTCCGCCATCAGATGTTATGGAGATGCTTGCTGTTGCCGAAACATCTGTTACATCGGAAACCTGTCCTGTTACAACAGTAGGTACTGATTTAGGCTTTTGTTGAACTTCAATCTCACTCTCAGGATCTTCTTTAAGATCGCTGCATGCAAAGAATGCAATACATGAAACAACAGACAATACGTTCAGCTTAAAAAAATCAAAACTCCTCATATTACTAAATTATAATTATTAGTTTTATCAAAAAAGCTAAATACAAATATATAAATCCCATCTCCGAAAATCCAAATTTTTCTTTTGGTAATTTTTGAAGCTGTTTAAAATTTTAAACAGTTTCCTACATTTCTTCAAAGAACAACAAGGGACAAAATACAAAAAAAAGAATAATTGATTTTTTCATAGATTATCTGTAATATGGGGCAATACATTCATATCCAGTCTCATTCGGATGAAGTCCGTCAACAAAAAGTGACTCATCGATTTTTCCGGCCTTCAGCAATTCCTTGCCAGGATCAGAAAATCTGACATCCGAATCCAAAGCAGTCTTCTTCAGAAGTCTGTTCAGTCTCTTTATCCTTGCTTCACGGTCACGGCGAGGAAAGATTCCCATCAAGTTTACTTCAGTCTCAGGCCTCCGGTACTTGATTGCAGAAAGCAGACACCTGATACCATCTATTATTTCTTCGTCACTGCTGCAAGACAGATTATTGGTGCCTATGGTAAGATATATCCTGTCTGCCGTGAAGTTGTCAAGCTGGCCATGATAAACACGCCACAAGACATTTTCTATCCTGTCATAACCACATCCCATATTGAGGGAAGTTCCTTCAAACCTATCCCAGCTTGACTGTCCGTTTACAGACGAAACATCATTTGTATCAGACCAGAAATGCATTATGGAATCCCCTATCAGCACTCTCGAATAATGTTGTCCGACACTTCGGGTAACTATATCATAATGTCTGTCCATCCATATATACGGATCACGCTGCTGAACTACAGGAATCATAGTATTGACATTTCCTACAGGTTCATGGAGGATTTCACGCAACTTCTTCTCATATGCATCAGCATAGGCAAGCATACCATAATCTGACATGTGTATTCCCTCCACGAAAGCCTCCTGCGGCATAGCTATTTCGTCATAAGAAAGATAGTACAGACCTTCTATACCTTCGTCCACAAGAGTCCTGTATGCAAGCTGCTGCATCTGGAGTGTGCGGTCTTGCTTTTCTTTCATCCTTGGATTTGCCAGGCTATGCGGATAACCGGAATGATCCGTAAGAAGAATAGGAGTATCCGGACGCATGGCACGAAGACGCCTCACGGCATTCAGTACAGTATCACGGATAGCCTCAGACCTATCCAGTTCACACACATTCGGCATTGCATCCAGAATATATACCCTCGCATCAATCTCGGCAAGCAGGTCTATCACCTCATTCTCCATAAAGGCATTTCCCGAAAATCCGAGATTGACGACCTCGTGACCTAATCTGCGATGAAGTATATTTGTCCATGCCATAGCAGGACGGGAGGCACTTGCTCCCTGGCAGATAGATGTACCATAAGCGACTATCGGCATGGACTGTAGCACCGGCTCAAAATGAAAGTCAGCACCATCATCAACTCCCACCTCCAGCCATTGTACTTCATTGTAAAGCGGAAGATAGAGAGTATAGCGATGAATTTTCGGCTTTTTCTCTATGTATATCGGAGCATAGGTAAAGGTTATTGTATCCTTAAACTGATACTTTCCGGCCAGATAAATATCCTTTCCATTTCTGTCATATGTATAAAGATCAACACCTGATACCCCTGTTGCAGGCATATTAGGCATCGAATGTGCTCTGGACACCTGATAGCGTATAGTTATCTTTTCTGCATCTGTGCTGAAAACCAGACTTTGACCTGATGGACAAAGAGAACGTTTCCATACGGATTTACGCACAGTATCTTTCGCCTTTGCAGGAAGACGATGATAGAATCCATCGCGTTCCTGACTATAATATGCCTGACCTTGAATCACACGGAAATGAGAATCTTCAGGATTATACCATTTTTCAACAGCATGAGACAGGTCCGGCAATAAAAAAGGCAAAACAATAAGCAGTGGCAACTTTCGTAATGAAGTTTTTATTATCATCAGTCAAAAGTTTTTCATAGAAATAAGTTAAATCAATGAAGTTATTTCAACTTCTTGAGTATGTTGCTGAGGTTTACTTCCTTAGCTATCATTGCGTGAAGATCCTCTATCTTTACACGCTCCTGCTGCATTGAATCACGATGACGGATAGTAACGCAATGGTCATTGAGGGAATCATGGTCAACCGTAACACAGAAAGGTGTTCCTATCGCATCCTGACGACGATATCTCTTACCTATTGAATCCTTCTCATCATACTGACAATTGAAATCATACTTGAGTTCATCCATGATTTCTCTCGCAAGCTCAGGAAGACCATCTTTCTTGATAAGAGGAAGCACAGCCACCTTCACTGGCGCAAGCGGAGCTGGAATACCGAGTACTACCCTGCTCTCTCCGTTCTCAAGCTGTTCTTCCTTGTATGAATGTGAAAGTACGGCAAGCACCATGCGGTCCACTCCGATAGAAGTCTCGACCACATATGGAACGTAATTCTCACCTAATTCCGGATCGAAATACTGGATCTTCTTTCCAGAGAACTTCTGATGGTTTCCAAGATCGAAATCCGTCCTTGAGTGGATTCCCTCAAGTTCCTTGAAGCCAAACGGGAAACGGAATTCGATGTCAGTTGCAGCATTTGCATAGTGAGCAAGCTTATCATGGTCGTGGAAGCGATAGTTGTCATCACCCATTCCGAGAGCCTTATGCCAAGCCATACGGTTTTCCTTCCACTTTGCAAACCAGTCAAGTTCAGTACCTGGCTTGATGAAGAACTGCATTTCCATCTGTTCAAACTCCCTCATACGGAAAATGAACTGACGTGCTACAATTTCGTTCCTGAATGCCTTACCGATCTGAGCTATACCGAAAGGTATCTTCATACGTCCTGTCTTCTGAACGTTGAGATAGTTTACAAAAATTCCCTGAGCTGTTTCAGGACGGAGGTAGATTATATTTGCTTCTCCTGAAACGCTTCCAAGCTGGGTTGAGAACATAAGATTGAACTGACGCACGTCTGTCCAGTTCTTGGTACCTGAGATAGGACATGCTATCTCGCAATCCACTATGATCTGGCGAAGCTCAGCAAGGTCATTTGCATTGAGTGCATCAGCCATTCTCTTGCGTACTGCATCAATCTTGGACTGATTTCTGAGGACATTTGGATTGGTAGCCCTGAACTGCTCCTCATTGAAAGCATCTGCAAACTTCTTCTTTCCCTTCTCTACATCCTTTTCTATCTTCTCCTCAAGTTTACCTATATAATCTTCAATAAGGACATCTGCACGATATCTCTTTTTTGAATCCTTATTGTCAATCAGAGGATCATTGAATGCTCCTACATGACCAGAAGCCTCCCATATCTTAGGATGCATGAAAATTGCAGAATCAATACCTACGATATTCTCGTGTAGTCTTGTCATAGCCTCCCACCAATATCTCTTGATGTTATTCTTAAGTTCAGAACCGAGCTGACCATAATCGTAAACAGCTCCCAAACCGTCATAAATCTCACTTGAAGGGAAAATAAATCCGTACTCTTTACAATGAGCAACCAGAATCTTAAAAAGTTCTTCCTGTGTCATAATAACATTATAGTTTATAAATTATCATCATTACAGATCCCCGATCAGGTCGGGGATGACGTCATCGCTACTTTAGGGGATGATGTCATCGTTACCTTAAGCAAACGTCATCACCGGCTTGACCGGCGATCTCCCTCAACGGAATCATAACAAAATCTCTATCAAACATAAGTCGATGAGGAACTGTCAGTTCCGGACAATCTATCCTATTATCTCCAAACAACAATATATCTATGTCTATAGGCCTTGAAGAATATATCCTTTTTCCATCTGCGTCATATTCTGGCTTATCCACCCTTCCCAACATGCGTTCAACCTTCTTGCAGGTTTCCAGAATCATCAACCCTTCGGCTTCAGCATTATATCCTTCCGGAAGCTCTATTTCATATAGTACAGCCGCATTGATGAACTTATCATCACTTTCAAAACCCCACGGCTCCGTCTCAATAAAGGATGAAACCGCTTTATAAGGAACATTGAATTCTACATTAAGACAACTCAGAGCATCTTCAATATTCTTTCTTCTGTCACCCTGATTTGATCCTAATGACAAATAAAGATCTACTCTACGGAATCCGTTCCTTACCTTCCTTATCCCTTCACTCAGTTCCCTCTCCCCTTCTGTCCTTCAATCCTCATCAAGTCCCAGTTCTACCAAAGCCTCTTCTGACATCCTTGTCTTATCCCACACAGGTTCAAAAACAAGATCAATCCTTACACTTACCACTCCAGGAACATCCTCAACCGCTGTCTTCACCTGATCCACTACATAATCAGCCATAGGACAATTAGGGGCTGTCAAAGTCATCTGTATATAAACATCATGATCATCACTGACCTTTATCTCATAAATAAGACCCAGGTCATACACATTGACAGGAATTTCCGGGTCATATACCTGTCTTAGCGCAATGATTATATCTCTCTCCAATCTCATTTTCATTTCTGCATCCTCTTCAGCATTCTGAAGCATCTTTCTTGTAAACAAATCTTTAAGTCCCATAAATGATCAGTAGTCATCAGCTTGAACTGTCAGTCCACCTTTACCGTTTGCCTGGCAATATCCTTTATCCTGGCAATCATAGACACCAGACCATTAGCTCTGGTAGGAGAGAGATTTTCCTTTAATCCTATTTTCTCTACAACAGAGAAATCAGATGAAAGTATCTCCTCAGGAGTACGGTCAGAATATATACCTATCAGCAGAGAAATTATTCCTTTAGTGATTATAGCATCACTGTCAGCATTGAAGACAATCCTCCCATCTTTTATCTCATAATCAAGCCAAACCCTTGACTGACAACCTTTTATGAGATTATTATCAACTTTTGAAGACTCAGGATAATCTTTAAGGGATTTTCCCAATTCTATCAGATATTCATATTTATCAAGCCATTCTTCATACATCGAAAATTCATCGATGACTGCGTTTTCAGCTTCTGCCAATGTCATTTTTTTCATAATTTAGATCCGTTGTCATATTCTGCAATAGCAAAGACTGGTCAAATCAGCATATTTATTGCCCTATTCAAACATTCAATAAAATATTCCGCTTCTTCCATAGTATTATATGGAGCAAAGGAAACCCTCAGCATACCAGTCACTCCAAACCTATCCATAAGAGGCTCTGCACACATCTGTCCTGATCTTACTGCAATGCCCATCTTATCAAGAATCAACGCAAGATCCTCATGATGCACTCCATTAACCACAAAAGAAAAGAGAGGTATCTTATTCTGGATAGTTCCCCGTGGAACGCCAAAAAGACGAATCCTGTCATCTCTCTGTATCACATCTAGAACAAAGTCTCTGATTTTATCATTATATTTTATTAAATCATTATTATTCAATAATTTAACTAAATTTAATGCTGGCTTGAAGGTAGCTGCTGATGCAAAGTTCTGTGTTCCTGCCTCAAACTTCATAGGCAGAGGTGCATAGGTAGTACCGGTAAAAGAAACCGTTCCGACCATTTCACCACCACCCATATATGGAATCATGCTTTCAAGCCACTTTTTATTTCCATACAAGACACCTGTGCCTGTCGCAGCATATAGCTTATGACCTGAAAAAACATAGAAATCACAATCAAGATCACGAACATCCACATCACAATGAACTATTCCCTGAGCACCATCTACTAGTACAGGAACACCGTTGTCGTGACATCTGGATATGATTTCCTTGACAGGATTTATTATTCCAAGGACATTTGAAATATGGGTAACAGCCAATATTTTTGTCCTGTCTGTAATCAGTTCATCCAATTTATCCAACATCAGATGACCATCATCATCTACAGGAAGGACTTTTAACGATGCACCTTTCCTATTGCACATCATTTGCCATGGAACAATATTGGAGTGATGTTCAGCCTCAGTTACGATAACCTCATCCCCTTCACTGATAAAAGTTTCTCCGAAACTGAAAGCAACAAGATTTACAGAAGCAGTGGTTCCGCTTGTAAAGATTATTTCCTGACGGCTTTCGGCATTTAGAAATTCCCTGACGGCATCTCTTGAATTTTCATATGCCTGCGTAGCTTCATCTGAAAGACAATGTACAGCCCTATGAATATTGGCATTTGATTCCGTTGTAATCCTGTTCCATTCATCAATAACTGATTGTGGCCTTTGTGAGGTTGCAGCATTATCGAGATATACGAGATCTTTCCCATACACCTTTCTTGAAAGTGCTGGAAACAATGATCTGACTGACTCGATATTCATATAGGCAACTATATTGCTGAGGTTATTTATATAAGCAAAATATCCTGCAAAATTAATAAATTTGATATTTCTTTTACAGGATTTTATCATAATTTTGCACATATAACAAAAAACACACAATAATGATAGATTACATAAAAGGCAGAATAATAGAACTGACCCCTACAGACACAGTACTGGAATGCTACGGAATAGGTTATAAAATACTTATTTCTCTGCAAACATATGAAGCTCTGAACAATAAAGAAGATGCTACGGTCTACATACATCATTACCTGCGTGAGGACGAAGAAATATATTATGGATTTGCAACTAAATCAGAAAGGGAAATGTTCAGACTGCTTATCGGAGTATCAGGAGTGGGAGCAGCTACAGCAAGAATGATGTTATCTTCACTGACAACTGACGAAATAAGAAACGCCATACTCGCTGAAGATCTGAACAAGATAAAAAGCATTAAGGGAATAGGCACAAAAAGCGCTCAGAGACTCATTCTCGAACTGAAAGACAAGGTTGTGAAAGGTGAAGGATCAGAAAATATAGCCCTATTCCAAAACACATCAAATCCTGCTATCGAAGAAGCTACAACAGCCCTTGTAATGTTAGGATTCACAAAACCGAATGTCAGCAAAGCTATTTCTGCAGTAATAAAAGAAAGACCATCTGCAACATTGGAAGAAATTATCAAACTATCTCTTAAAAAATTATAAAAAGAGTTCCACGTGGAACTCTTTTTATATTATCGGCCAAAATACACAAGCAAAACCGATATATCAGATGGGGATATTCCTGAAATTCTGGAGGCTTGAGCAATTGTTCGAGGTGAATATTTCTTAAGCTTTTGACGACATTCTATAGAAAGACTCTCTACCCTGTCAAAATCAAAATCATCAGGAATGACAAGATTTTCAAGTCTCATTATCTTGTCAGCCATCTGCTGCTCACGCTGAATATATCCTTTATACTTTATTGATATCTCAGAAGAACTTAATATATCGCGCTTATAATTTTCATTAATAGAATCATCCATAAAGCCCTTATCTAATCTGCTTAAAGGATATTCCGTATTAAACTGAAGAACATATGCTGCATCTTTATATGAAATATCAGCGGGATATGTATCAGTAAAACACTTATCTATTTCACTATAAGGCATATAATCCAGAATATCAGAATATTTATAAGATTCAGATAATAAATCTTTTAAAGGAGATGCAAACTCACTATTGCAATTAATATTATGTTTTAAAAATGTTCCACATGGAACCAAATTAAATAAATCAATAATTTCTGTCTGTGGACGAGATATAAGATCGGCAATTCTTTTTCTCGAACTAACTTCAGCGGAAGATACAGAAGACAAGTAACCGTTTACCGATTCTGGCTTAAGGGATGCTTCCTCAAAGAAAGTATTAAAACGTCCTACTGAATCATATTTTCTCATTGTATAATCATACCTGTATGAATCAGCAAGACCTATATCATATGATAATGGTGTAAGACGAAGATCGGCATTATCCTGACGAAGAAGAATACGATACTCAGCCCTAGAAGTAAACATCCGGTAAGGCTCATCAACACCTTTGGTAATAAGATCATCAATAAGGACTCCTATATAACCCTGATCTCTTTTTAGAATGAAAGGATCCTTCTCATGGACTTTCAAATGAGCATTAATACCTGCTATAAGACCTTGTGCAGCAGCTTCTTCATAACCGGTAGTACCATTGATCTGTCCAGCGAAAAACAAATTATCGATATCTTTAAGTTCTAAAGTAGGCTTGAGCTGAGTAGGATCAAAATAATCATATTCAACAGCATAAGCCGGTCTGTAAACCTTTACATTTTCCAAACCCTTGATATGATGGAGAGCATCCATCTGCACCTCTATAGGAAGGGATGAAGAAAAACCCTGGAGATAATATTCATTAGTACCTCTACCTTCAGGCTCAAGGAAAAGCTGATGCTCATTCTTATCGGCAAAAGTACGCAACTTATCCTCAATGCTCGGACAATATCTCGGACCTATCCCTGTAATCTTGCCGGAGAATAAAGGAGATTCAGAAAATCCACTCTTTAAAATATCGTGAACCTCAGAATTTGTGTGAACTACGTAACACGGCATCTGAGGTGTTCCGTTCTGAGCTGTAGAAAGAAATGGAAGATATGAAAACTTCTCTGGATGTTCATCACCATACTGATGCACCATACGAGATGTATCGACAGAAGATATATCAATTCGAGGAGGTGTACCGGTTTTCATCCTGGCTGTCTTTATCCCCATGCTGACCAACTGTTCTGTCAGACCATGAGACGGAAGTTCTCCTATCCTTCCACCTTCAAACATATTACGTCCAATGAAAAGTCTGCCATCAAGGAAAGTTCCGGCTGTCAGAATAAGTGTCTGAGAATTGAATATTGCTCCAGTAGTAGTACATACTCCCGAAATACGCGATCCTGAAAACAGAAAAGACACAACAGAATCCTGGTAAAGGTCTAATTTACAAGCACTTTCAAGTAATTTTCTCCAGTACAAAGAAAATTGTATTTTATCACACTGCGCGCGTGGACTCCACATAGCCGGTCCTTTTGACCTGTTAAGCATTCTGAACTGTAAAGTAGAGGCATCAGTGATAATGCCAGTATACCCTCCTAAAGCATCTATTTCTCTGACTATCTGACCTTTAGCTATTCCACCAATTGCTGGATTACAAGACATCTGGGCGTACTTGTTCATATCCATTGTAATGAGTAGAACCGAAGAACCCATCCGCGCAGCTGCCATCGCTGCCTCACATCCGGCATGTCCACCTCCTACAACTATAACATCGTAATTCTTCCGCATATCAGACTAGTTCCCTTAATGATAAATAATAATTTTCTTTGGAACGCATGATGGAAACATCTTCATCACAATGGTCATCATATCCGATCAGATGAAGCAGACCATGTACTATGACCCTGTTAAGTTCATCATTGAAATCCGTACCATATTCTATTGAATTTTCTCGTACGCTATCAACACTGATAAACAGATCTCCGGAAAGTCTGTCACCTTCACAATAATCGAAAGTAATTATATCGGTAAAATAATCATGCTGAAGAAAGCGCTGGTTCACATCCAGTATATAATTATCTGAACAGAAGATCAGTGAAATATTACCTATTCTACGAATTTCACTTTCCGCTACAAGACGGAGCCATGAATTATTACGTGACTTTCCTTTAAAAACGAAGTCGGTATCTTCAAAAAAATAAGAAATCATGCTTAAAATTTTCTGCAAAGCTACAAAATGTATAAAAAGTTTGAAATAAAAAATAAAGTTTCTAACTTTACCGGGCAAAATGAGAATATAAAAAATAACAATCAATATGGAAATTAAAAAGTCAGAAAAAGCCAACCTTGAGAGCAAGAAACTCCTCTTTGTGGAGATTGGTCTCATTATATCACTGGCAATTACTTATGTTGCATTTGAATGGACAAGTAAGGAGACTAAGGTATCTATGCTTGATGATACCAATGAGATTGTACTGGAAGAAGAAATAATTCCTATTACTCAGGAGACTCCCCCACCTCCACCTGCAGCTCCTAAGATTCCTGTTCTTTCAGACCAGATTGATATTGTTGATGATGAAATAGAATTGGAGGATGATATGTTCATGAACCTTGAAGACGATTCAAGCCTAGGAGTAGAAATCATGGACTATATCGAGGTAGAAGAGGAAGTTGTAGAAGAGGAAGCTATTCCATTCCAGTTGGTTGAAAAGAGACCTTCATTCCAGGGTGGTGATGCTAACACATTCTCAAAATGGGTCAACCAGAGATTGGTTTATCCGGAAATTGCAAAGGAAAACGGTGTTCAGGGACGTGTTACACTTCAGTTTACAATTGAAAAAGACGGAACTCTGACAAAAGTGAAGGTTCTTCGTGGAGTAGACCCATCTCTTGATAAAGAGGCTGTAAGAGTCGTATCTTCATCACCAAAATGGACACCGGGAAAACAGAGAGACCGTTCGGTTCCTGTAACATATACATTCCCTGTGATATTCCAGCTTAGATAACTTGAAAATAACATAAAACATTAAGCCCGACCAAGATTTGATCGGGCTTATTCATTGAAAGGCATATGGCTAAAATAACAGAAGAACAACACAATGAAAAGGCTGTCTTTGTCGGTGTAATAAAACAAGGTGACGACGAAAGACAGATAATGGAATATCTGGATGAACTGGAGTTTCTGGCTGAGACAGCTGGTGCCATAGGGGTTAAGAAATTTATTCAGAAAGTAGACAGACCTGATTCAAGGACATATATAAGAAGCGGAAAACTTCAGGAAATCAAAGAATATATTCAGGAAAATGAAATAGAAGTCGTCATATTTGATGATGAACTCTCCCCTACCCAGCTGCGAAACATAGAAAAGGAACTAAATATAAGAATCCTTGACAGAACCAATCTGATACTCGATATTTTTGCACAAAGAGCTAAGACATCGTATGCTAAAATGCAAGTGGAACTAGCTCAATACCAGTATCTTCTGCCAAGATTAACAAGAATGTGGACACATCTTGAAAGACAGAAGGGAGGAATCGGTATGAGAGGACCTGGAGAAACCCAGATTGAAACAGACCGACGGATAATACAGGATAAGATTTCAAAATTGAAGGAGCAGCTTAAAAAGGTAGATAAGCAGATGGCCTCCCAACGCGGAAACAGGGGTTCTCTGGTCCGTATTTCACTTGTAGGATATACTAATGTAGGTAAGAGTACATTGATGAATTTACTGGCTAAAAGCGACGTTTTTGCAGAGAATAAACTGTTCGCTACCCTTGACACAACTGTACGCAAGGTTGTAATAGAAAATGTTCCGTTTCTGCTCAGCGATACGGTAGGATTTATCCGCAAACTCCCCCATCAGCTCGTTGAAGCATTCAAAAGTACACTGGACGAGGTACGCGAAGCAGATATACTGATGCATGTAGTGGATATATCACATCCTAATTTTGAAGATCATATCCGAGTAGTAGAAGAAACTCTCAAGGATATAAAGGCAATAGACAAGCCTATTTTTGTCGTATTCAACAAGATTGATGCATATAGATATGAAGAGTACGATGAATTCTCATTAGAGCCTAAAAAGCAGGAAAACTATACTCTGGATGAATTCAAGAACAGCTGGATTGCAAAGGAAAACACACCTTGCATATTTATTTCAGCAAAGAATAAGATCGGGATTGAGAAACTCCGAGGAGACCTGTACAAAATGGTAGCGGAAATCCATGCAGGACGTTATCCTTTTGATAATTTCCTCTGGTAAAAGAACATTCATAAAAAAGTATCCTCATATAAAAAACGAATCCTCATTAGAATAATTCTAACGGGGATTCGTTCTTTATAAATATGACTTCAGGTCAAATTCTAAATATATAATTCAGAAAATTTTAGTCCTGAAGTTTAGCACATAGGAATTCGCGGTTGAGACGCGCAATGTGAGAAACGGTAATATGCTTAGGGCACTCCATCTCACAAGCTTTGGTATTGGTACAAGCACCGAATCCGAGCTCATCCATCTTTGCAACCATTGCCTTAGCACGTTTGGCTCCTTCCACCTTACCCTGAGGAAGAAGTGCAAGCGAACTTACGCGGGCAGCAACGAAAAGCATTGCGGAGCCATTCTTACATGTAGCAGCACATGCACCGCAACCTATACAAGCTGCACCATCCATGCTCTCTTCAGCCTGCTCATAAGGAATAGGAATAGCATTTCCATCCGGAACTCCACCTGTCCTTACAGACACATATCCACCTGCCTGAAGAATCTTGTCATAAGCCTGACGGTCAACAACGAGATCCTTGATTACAGGGAAACCGGCACTTCTCCAAGGTTCAATTGTGATTGTATCACCATCCTTGAATTTACGCATATGGAGCTGGCATGTCGTAACTTCATCATCAGGTCCGTGTGCACGTCCGTTGATATAAAGTGAACATGCGCCGCATATACCCTCACGGCAGTCATGGTCAAAGGATACAGGACCACTGCTCTGGCATCCTTTTTCTACAGCTACCGGATCAGCACCCTCAGCAATAAGCTGCTCATTGAGGATATCGAGCATCTCCAGGAAAGAACTGTCAGCGGATATATTCTTAACCTTATAGGTCTCAAAATGTCCTTTTGCCTTGGCGTTTTTCTGACGCCATACTTTCAATGTCAAATCCATGTCAATTAGTCTTTATAGTTTCTGGTAGCTATCTTTATGTTCTCATATACAAGAGGCTCCTTATGGAGTTCAGGCTCAACATCCTCACCCTTATACTCCCATGCAGCTACATACATGTAATTCTCATCATCACGTTTTGTCTCACCCTCTTCTGTCTGCATTTCTTCACGGAAATGACCTCCGCAAGACTCGTTTCTGTTCAGAGCGTCACGTGCCATAAGCTCACCGATTTCAAAGAAATCAACTAGGCGGAGAGCCTTTTCAAGTTCCTGGTTGAACTCACCGTTTTCACCGGCTACATAAACATTTTTCCAGAAATCCTTTTTAAGCTCCTTGATGAGTTCTATAGCTTTTTTCAGACCTGCCTCATTACGTGCCATACCAACATACTCCCACATTATGTGGCCAAGTTCCTTATGATATGAATCGACAGATCTCTTACCTTTGACTGCAAAAAGTTTTGCTATCTTGTCTGCTACAGCCTTTTCAGCCTCAGCAAATTCAGGTGCGTTGATATCAGTCTTAGGCTCTTTGAATTTACCTGCAAGGTAGTCTCCGATAGTGTATGGAAGAATAAAATATCCGTCAGCAAGACCCTGCATGAGAGCTGATGCACCAAGACGGTTTCCGCCATGGTCAGAGAAGTTAGCCTCACCAATAGCATACAGACCTGGAACAGTTGTCTGGAGGTTATAATCTACCCATATACCACCCATTGTATAGTGGATTGCAGGATATATCATCATAGGTTCCTCATATGGATTCACATCAGTGATCTTCTCATACATCTGGAAGAGGTTTCCATATCTTGCAGCAATAACATCCTTTCCAAGACGCTCGATAGCTGTCTTGAAATCAAGGAATACAGCAAGACCTGTATTGTTTACACCATAACCGGCATCACAACGCTCCTTAGCAGCGCGGGAAGCCACATCACGTGGAACAAGGTTACCGAATGCTGGATATCTGCGCTCAAGATAGTAGTCTCTATCCTCTTCAGCTATATCAGAAGGTTTCTTTGTGCCTGCACGAAGAGCCTTTACATCATCCATTTTCTTAGGTACCCAGATACGTCCGTCATTACGGAGAGACTCCGACATGAGGGTAAGCTTTGACTGCTGGTCACCGTGTACAGGAATACATGTAGGGTGGATCTGAGCGAAGCAAGGGTTTGCAAAGAAAGCTCCCTTCTTATAGCACTGCCATGCAGCTGAACCGTTAGAATTCATTGCATTGGTAGAAAGGAAGTAAGTATTTCCATAACCACCTGTAGCGATAACCACAGCATGTGCTCCGAATCTTTCGATCTTACCTGTAACGAGATTTCTTGCGATGATACCCTTTGCCTCACCGTTGATGAGGACAACATCGAGCATTTCATAACGTGGATAACTCTTTACTGTACCTGCTGCAATCTGACGGTTAAGGGCAGCATATGCACCTAGAAGAAGCTGCTGTCCGGTTTGACCTCGGGCATAGAAGGTACGGCTGACCTGCGCACCTCCAAAAGAACGGTTGGCGAGAAGTCCGCCGTATTCCCTTGCAAAAGGAACACCCTGTGCAACGCACT
Organism: Bacteroidales bacterium; assembly: GCA_017442315.1. Classification (GTDB taxonomy): domain Bacteria; phylum Bacteroidota; class Bacteroidia; order Bacteroidales; family UBA932; genus Cryptobacteroides. The sequence continues at coordinate 31,331 of JAFRZX010000042.1, read as the reverse complement.
GGTCAATGATGTTGTTGCTGACCTCGGCAAGACGATATACGTTAGCCTCACGCGCACGATAGTCTCCTCCCTTGATAGTATCATAGAAGAGACGATAGATAGAGTCGTTGTCGTTCTGGTAGTTCTTTGCTGCATTTATACCACCCTGTGCCGCAATAGAGTGAGCACGACGAGGTGAATCGCTGATACAGAACACCTTTACATTGTAGCCAAGTTCTCCAAGTGAAGCAGCTGCAGATGCTCCACCGAGACCGGTTCCCACAACAATGACTTCTAGTTTTCTTTTGTTGCCAGGACTGACAACACGGATCTGAGATTTATGCTTTGTCCATTTATCGGCCAAAGGACCCTCAGGAATCTTAGAAATAAGTTTTTCGGCCATTTTATAGTGTGTTAGTGAAATTTCGGCACAAGTTTACACAAAATAAGATGATTTAACAACTAAGATTTTTTATTTACCTATTACTTTTGATAGGTAACGAATGAATTTTCTATTATTCTCATAAAATCTTTCGATATAAGCTTATACCCTTCAATATAATCATCATATCCTATATTGCCGCTTATATACCTGTCATACAAAACAGAAAACTGATCTGATATATTTCTTTCCGCCTTTCTGGAACATTCAAGAAGAGAAGGACGTCCCATCTCACCTTTAAGTATATGGCGCATATTCATATAAGAATATCCATTACTCATGCGATGCAGATTGAATATATACGAATCCTTTATATAAAGAGACAGATCACATGCCTGACAATTAACCGATCCGACTGATTTCTTCATACATTCTGGGATAGTATCTTCAGCAGATAAAGGGACAGGAATCATTACTGCGCATGAAGGATACCCTAAAGCCGTCCATATAACTGTCTTATCTGCAGACTCCCCTTTCCTTACTCCATGTATGACAACAGAGGCTGAAGTACTTCTCCTTGGTATGAAATCCTGGTCCACAGCTATACCTGATGTACCTGACAAGAAAGAATCTGATTTATCTGCAAGATTTATCCCTAATATTTTATGTTCATAAGATCTGGAAAGAGAGTCCATTATAACCAATGGTGACAAATCGGTAAAACGGTTCTCTATTTTTACCTGTCTTTCAATTATATCTGAAGCTGTAACAAATCGTTCATAACCTTTCCAGTCATCCTTACGTCCATGAATCGAAAAATTTGTTACAACACAATATCCTTCAGGAAATTCATCAACATTCCTTTTTACATATCCGTCATTCCATGTTTCATAATATGCAGCCCCTCCAAATGCATCTATGCACCCGAAATTCGCCTCTACACCCATAGGGCGTGACAATGTATCAAGATAGTGTTCAAAATCGCTTAAAGACGCACATATTTCCAAAGCACGGTACATCAGCACCCCTTCCATATCCATATATTCATCCGGAACAGAATCGTTCTTAAGACAATAGGATGCTGTATTCATTATGGAAAAACCAGCAGTGTTACAACCTATCCATACTTCGTTTCCCCTGCTGCCTTGCAAAGAATTGACAAGTCCTATAAAATTATATTTTTCTCCTTTGAAATGCTCCAGGCGATTATCCAAATTACCTGTATCACGATGCTTCCAAAGCAAAGGTCTGCCATCGGACGTAGCCCATCCGGGAATTATTGCAGATGTACAGGCATAAGAAATTTCAGGAAAAATCATTCCTGAAATAAGAATCAGTATCAGACACCTTCTCATTCTAGAAGTTGCTATTTTTTATAAAAGAATCCTTGAGTAAATTTCAAACAGCTTCTAAGGCTTAATACAATAATATCAGAAGAGAGAAGGATCATTCATATCGACATTTCCTTTCTCTAATCCTAGATGTCTGTATGCAAGATCTGTGGCTTCCCTACCCCTAGGAGTCCTCATAATAAATCCTTCCTTTATGAGAAACGGTTCATAAACTTCCTCCAACGTCCCCTGGTCTTCTCCAACGGCAGTAGCAATGGTATTGGCCCCCACAGGCCCTCCCTTGAACTTTGTTATTATGGTCCTGAGAATCTTATTGTCAATGGAATCCAATCCTCTCTTATCTATATTCAATGCATCCAGAGCGTAACGTGCTATTGAAAGATCTATGTTCCCGCTTCCCATAACCTGTGCAAAATCACGGACACGACGAAGCAGAGAATTGGCGATACGAGGTGTACCGCGGCTGCGCAATGCTATTTCATATGCAGCATCCTGATCTATTGATACCTTTAAAATGAATGCGCTTCTCTTTACTATGTTTACAAGAGTCAAGGTATCGTAATATTCCATTGCGCATGTGATTCCAAACCTGGCACGTAGGGGAGAGGTAAGGAGTCCGCTTCTGGTAGTTGCACCTACAAGTGTAAAAGGATTAAGAGATATTCTTACCGAACGAGCACCTGGTCCCTTATCGATCATTATATCTATTACAAAATCCTCCATGGCCGAATACAGGTATTCCTCTACGACAGGGGACAACCTATGGATCTCATCAATAAACAATACATCACCTTCCTCCAAAGATGTAAGAAGACCGGCAAGATCGCCAGGCTTATCGAGTATAGGACCGGATGTAACCTTCATTCCCACACCTAATTCGTTGGCTATTATATGTGCAAGAGTAGTCTTTCCCAGACCAGGAGGCCCATGAAAGAGGACATGATCAAGAGATTCACCTCTCATTTTAGCTGCGGCAACAAAAATCTTAAGATTAGATACAATCTTATCCTGTCCGGTAAAGTCCTGAAGGTCCTGAGGACGTATTATTCCATCCAAATCCTTATCTTTGCCATCGTTGATATTGTGCGGGTCGAAATCATTAGCCATATCACAACAAAATAATTATATACAAATATATATTTTATTTTTAATAAATGATGTTTATTATTTTATTGTTGATATGTTGATAATAAGTGCAAATATTTAAATATCATATATTTATATATTGTGATACATGTTGATAACCCTGATGTAAATTGATTGATAAAAAATATTAAGTTTTTTTTGAAATGAATTTTAATTGCCGGTATATACGGATAACTTTCATTTGCCAAATTAGTTTTCATTTGTTTTAAACAGGTTTATCAACAGGTTATCAACCAAAAAATACCTATAATGTTAATAAGTAAGAAAGGCACAAGTATATTAGCGGAAAAGATTGCGGATACCGATGAGGTATTCTGCAGCGGATTGTTTTTATCAGCAAGGTGGTTCATTGTTTCTCAGATTGATAAAGATGGACTTCAGATGATTGTACTACCTGATAAGGATTCTGCAGAATATTGTGCTTCGGATCTGTATAATCTTATTGAAGGGGATAAAGTGTTCTTTATGCCTGCTTCTGGAAAAAGTCTTGAGAGGAGTAATTATAAATCTTCTTTGGGAGTACAGAGGACATCCGCAATAGGAAAGATACTTGAAAATAAGGGAGAGCAGTTGTTCATTGTCACTTATCCGGCAGCTATAGAGGAGGGGATACCTTCTGAGGAAAAGATACGTCAATCCATATTGAAACTTTCGGTGGGGGATGAATCGGGTCGGGATGATATGGTGGATATATTGTTCAACAGCGGATTTGAAAGGGTGGATTTTGTTTCAGAACCTGGTCAGTTTGCCGTACGTGGAGCTATATTGGATATATTTTCATATTCTTACAGCAATCCTGTCAGAGTATCCTTTTTCGGTGACGAAATAGAATCTTTGAATATGTTCGACTGCAATACCCAGCTTTCTGTACAGAAAGTTGATAATGCGGAGATATATCCCGATATAATAGTATCAGACGAGGATTCCATGACAATCAGCATAATGGATATTCTTCCTTCCGATACTCTTTTATGGCTGGATTCTTCAGCTATGTACAATAACAAGGACTTCTTTGCTTCCGTGGGCAGGTTCCGAAGAATATATATGGAACTTCCGCTTTCAAGACAGCAAACAGATTATGTGGAGTTCAATATATCACCTCAGCCGGTGTTCAATAAGAACTTCGAACTGCTTACTGAGGATATAAGAAGTTGCATGGAAAAGGGGTATAGGGTCAGGATATATGGTGAGAAGCAATCTCAGCTCGATAGACTTAAATCCATACTTTCACAGAACGGAGGACTTCTTCCTGAATTCATATCCGGCTGCAATATCCATAACGGTTTCATCGATCATGACAATAAGGTATGTTGTTACAGTGACCATGAGATATTTGACCGTTTTCATCGTGTCAGTATCCGTAGGACTGTTGACAGAAGCGAGCAGCTTACTATAAATGATCTTACCTCTTTCGCTATAGGTGATTATGTAGTCCATATAGATTATGGAGTAGGTATTTTCGGCGGTCTTGTGAGAATGAAAGATGATAAGGGAAGGATGCATGAAGTTGTAAAGCTTACTTATAAGGATAATGATGTGGTTTTTGTATCCGTTCATGCTCTTCATAAGATTTCCCGTTATAAATCAAAGGATTCTGAACCTCCCAAGATACATAAGCTGGGATCCAGGGTATGGCAGAATCTCAAAGCCGGAACAAAGTCAAAAGTAAAGGATATAGCCAAGGATCTTATACAGCTGTATGCAAAGCGTAAGAGTGCTCGTGGTTTTGCTTTTTCTGCAGATACTTATTTGCAGCAGGAGCTTGAATCATCTTTTATGTATGAAGATACACCTGATCAGGAAAAGGCGGTTTATGCTGTCAAGAGAGATATGGAAGATACCTGTCCTATGGATAGACTTGTATGTGGTGATGTAGGGTTTGGAAAGACAGAAGTAGCTGTCAGAGCAGCTTTCAAGGCTGTAGCGGACAGCAAGCAGGTTGCAGTATTGGTTCCTACTACTATTCTGGCTCTTCAGCATTATAATACATTCAGAAATCGTCTTAAAGATTTTCCTTGCAATATAGATTATGTAAGCAGATTGCGTACAGCAAAGGAAATAAGTGATATCCAGAAGAAATTGAAGTCGGGAATCCTTGATATTGTCATAGGTACGCATAAACTTATAGGAAAGGGCTTTGAATTCAAGGATCTTGGATTGCTTATAATAGATGAAGAACAGAAATTCGGTGTAGGAGCCAAGGAGAAATTACGACAGCTGAAAGCTTCTGTCGATACTCTTACTTTGACAGCAACCCCTATACCTCGCACACTTCAGTTTTCTCTATTGGGTGCAAGAGACCTGTCTATCATAAACACTCCACCTCCAAACAGAATACCGGTACAGACTGAAATAATGCTTTTCGACCATGATGAGGTAAGAAAGATCATAAGGTATGAACTTAACAGGGGAGGGCAATTGTTTTTTGTACATAACAGAGTGGAAGAACTTCAATCTATTCATGATATTCTTCATAGATTGGTTCCTGATATGAAGATTTGCATTGCTCATGGCCAGATGGAGTCAAAGGTTCTTGAAAATAAGATACTGGACTTCATGGCAGGAGATTATGATATGCTGTTATGTACCACAATCATAGAAAACGGTCTTGACATACCTAATGCCAACACTATAATAATAAATCAGGCCCAGAATATAGGTTTGAGTGACCTTCATCAGTTAAGAGGACGTGTAGGAAGATCAAACAAGCGAGCTTTCTGTTACCTGATGGTTCCTCCTTTGGTGTCTATAACGGAAGATGCAAGAAGGAGACTTAAAGCTATAGAAGCTTTTTCGGATTTAGGAAGCGGTTTCAATATAGCAATGCAGGATCTTGATATAAGGGGTGCAGGAAATCTGCTGGGGGCTGAACAAAGTGGTTTCATTACTGATATGGGATTTGAAACATATCAGAAGATCCTCGCCGAAGCTATGGAAGAATTAGGAGTGGAGACTGGATTGTCTTCAAGAAACATAGACGACAGTTATATATCAGACTGTACCATAGAGACTGATCAGATTGCTTTGATCCCTGACGGATATATAGATGTTACTGCTGAAAAAATAAGGATTTATAAGGAATTGGATTCTCTTTCATCTGATAAGGAACTTGATACAATGAGAAGCAGGCTTACAGACCGTTTCGGAACCATGCCGGAAGAACTTTGCAGATTGTTTGACATTGTAAGGATAAGACAGCTTGGAAAGAATACAGGATTTGAAAAGATAATAATAAAGAATGGAGTGATGATAGCATTCTTTATTTCAAATCCATTATCCCGATATTATAAAAGTGACAAGTTTGCAAAGGTTCTTGAAAATGTATCAAAGAATCCTTCTCTTTTTGAGCTGAAGCAGAATGATGATCGTCTGAGAATATTTTCACGTAATATTGACAGTATTTCCAAAGCTTATTCTGTTCTAAAGAAGTTACAGTAATTTTTGTACATTTGCAGGTCATAAAATATAAAGGAAGTGGCTAATCTTGTTATAGATATAGGAAACACGGCTTTGAAAGCTTCATGGTGCGACGGAGTGACCATAGGAAGGACTTTCAGGTATCAGGGTGAGAAGATGATGGATTTCATATTATCCATCATAGAAAAGGAAAAACCCGATATAATGGTGCTGAGCAGTTTAAGAAATTTTTCAACTCAGAACATAAATAAGCTGGAATCTTGTTGTGAGAAACTTGTAATAGCAGATAGAGTAATATTTGAAAAATATTCTATACCAGGTCATCTTACTCCTGACAGGGCCGCATCTATAATAGCTTCAAGATATCTTTTCAATGGAAGAGACTGTACTATATTTGATTTCGGTACTACAATGACAGTAGATTTCATTGATGCAGATGGTAATTATTCGGGAGGAAACGTTTCTTTAGGATGCAGAATGAGATTCAAGGCTTTGAACCGTTATGCAAAATCCCTTCCCTTACTTGATACCCCTCTTGAAATAACGGAAAATGGATATAACTTATCTACTTCAATAGAATCCGGTGTCATATCAGGCATGATGTTTGAAATCAGCGGATACATTTTGCAACATCCTGAAAATGTAAATGTTTTTACGGGTGGTGATGCGATTTATTTTGCAAAAAGAATGAAAAACTCCATCTTTGTAGTTTGTAATCTCGTTTTGATGGGGTTGGCTTTAATAGCTGTTGAATATGATAGAAAAGATTGAAAGGATTCTGCTGTTCTCCTTTATTATTTTTATAAGTGTCTCTGTCTCAGCTCAGGATGGCGCTTATGGAGCTTATTCCCCTTATTCCATATATGGAATCGGTGATATATCAAAAGAGGGGACTGCATATAATAAGAGTATGGGTGGAGTAGGTATAGCTACCAGAAACAGAAGATTCATAAACTATCTTAATCCTGCAGCGGTTACAGCCAGGGATACATTGTCTTTCATGGCTGATTTCGGACTTTCACAGAAAAATACTATATATAGTCAAGGTGACCTCAGATCAGCGAAGAATACTTTCAATATATATGATTTCGTTATGAGTTTTCCTATATGGAAATCATCTGCGATAATGGTAGGAATAACGCCGTTCAGTGACGTAGGATATGATTTTACAGCCATTGAAAGCAATCCTGACATAATAGGTCAGACAAACAATATTACTTACGATTCCCACGGAACAGGAAGCATATATCAGGTTTTTCTTGGTGCTGGAGCAACATTCTGGAAAAAATTCTCGGTAGGAGCTGAAGGTATATATTATTTTGGAAATATTGACAAGGTCACCAATATGGAGTATACTGATGCTTCATACAGATCCATCAACAGTGGAAGTGAACTTATGTTGAGAGGGTTTACAGGAAAATTCGGCCTTCAGTATGAACAGAATCTGGGTGGAGATGTATCGATGGTGGTAGGAGCTACATATAAGCTTGGTACTAAAATGAAGGGGTATGCCACTAATTACAGATATGCTGTGCAATCTGGGGTGGTTGACACTTTGAGTCATAATATAGATACTCTTAAACATTCGGGATCTGTGAGGTTCGGAAACGAGATAGGAGTCGGTATAGCATTCAAAGGAGGTGAAAAGTGGAGTGTGGAATTCGATTATGTTATGTCAGACTGGAGAAGGTCAGGAATGGATAATACATATGGTTTTTCTGCAATAGGTGAATCTACATTCACATCTTCTGTTTCCCATTCTTTCCGTGCAGGATTTGAAATAGTGCCTAATAGAAATGATATAAGATACTATCTAAAGAGATGTGCTTACCGTGCCGGAGTATATTATGACCAGTCGTATTACAAATTCAATGGAACCAATGTCAATTCCATGGGTATAACCTTAGGATTGACTTTGCCGGTATTCAGATGGTATAATGGTCTTTCTTTGGGAGTGGACCTTGGTCAGAAATCCAGTATGAAGAACAATATGGTAAGGGAAAGATATGCTATGATTGTCATAGGATTCAATATACATGACATATGGTTCCAGAAACCGAGATATAATTAAAAAATAAATACTGCTATGAGAAGAATTTTAATAATTGTTTCAGTTTTTGCTTCAGTCTTGTTAGGCAGCTCTGCCGTATCTTCAGCTCAGGGAAAATATGGCCCGGACAGTACAAAGTGTATAGAATATCTGTCATATTATACTGAGTATTATAAACAGAAAAATTACGAATCTGCACTTCCTAACTGGAGACAGGCATATAAGTATTGTCCTCCGACTTCCAGATATAATCTTCTTTCAAACGGTACAACCCTTCTTAAAGGTGAAATAAAGAAATATTCGGCTAATCCTATACGTAAGGCTCAGCTTGTTGACTCGCTTCTTGTTCTTTATGATCAGATTGCACAGTATTGGCCTAAGTATGCTGTATCAAACCTCAATAAGAAGGCTCTTGATATGTATAACTTCAAGCAGGGTGAACCTGAATTCCTATATAAAGAATTCACTGATATTATTGAGCAGACTCAGTCTGAGACATCTCCTAATATTTTCCCTATCTATATGAAGATTGCATGCGATCTTTATCAGGAAGGTGATATTTCAGCGGAAAATGTGATAAATGCATATGAAAATTCTGTAAAGTATCTTGGTGAGAAGACTCCTAAGAATGAAACTGAAGGACGTCTTATTGCAAAGAATCTTGATGATATAGAGAAACTTTTCATAGGAAGTCAGGTTGCAAGCTGCGAGAATCTGGTGGAACTTTTCACTCCAAGATATGAAGCTGATCCTCAGAATCTAAGTATTGCAAAGACTATTGTCAATATGATGATAAAGACTGAAGGATGTACAGATAACGATCTGTTCGTGAATGCAATGCAGACATGGTATAACCTTGAGCCATCTCACTCATCTGCTTACAATCTCTATAAGCTCTATTCTTCAAGAGGAGATGTTGATAATGCAGTGAAATTCATGGAAGAGGCTATAGCTTCAGAGCAGTCGGATGCAGATACTGATGCAGATTATAATGTGGAACTTGCGGCCTTCTGTTATAAGAACAGCAATAATGCAAGGGCAGTAAAGGCTGCTCAGGATGCTGTAGAGCTTTCTGATCTGTATGATGGAAAGGCTTATATGCTTTTAGGTACAATCTGGGGCAGTCTTGTTTGTTCAGGAAATGATATAGAACAGAGGGCTAAATACTGGGTAGCTGTAGATTATATGAATAAGGCAAAGGCTGCTGATGAAACTCTGGCTGAAGATGCCTCTAATCTTATCAGACAGTATTCTGCTTATTTTCCTCAGACAGCGGAAGCATTCATGTATGGAGTTGAGGATGGTCAGTCATACACTGTATCTTGCGGAGGTCTTAGGGCAACTACTATTGTAAGAACTCAGAAATAATAACCGTTGGATAGGATATTCAATATGTTCAAGATGATTGCAACCGCATCAGCGGTTGCTTTCGTCGTTTATTCATGTAAAGGAAAATTGGCTGAAGCTGAATCACTTGTACTGTCTGAAACTCCTGTGCAGACTGTGAATGACATGTTCATTGTGCATAGCGAAAACGGACATATACAGATGAGGGCTGAAGCTGACCTGATGCAGAGATTTGAGAACGATTCACTGTCTTATGAACTTTTTCCTGAAGGCTTTTCTGTATTCGGATACACAGATGAAGGGATGCTTGAAACGGAAATCGAAGCTGATAATGCAAAGCATGTCCAGTATAAGGATGGAAGGGAGACCTGGGAAGCTTATGGAAATGTGGTGGTAAAGAATCTTATCAATCAGGAGGTGATGGAAACCGATACTCTCTATTGGGACCAGAAGGAAGAGAAAATATACACCCATTGTTATGTACGAATGTACTCTCCGGACGGTTTTTCACAGGGATATGGCATGGAATCAGATCAGAGGGCTAGAGATTCAAAACTCTTTAATCCTTTCAACAGTTATGGCTTTGTGGTTAAGGATACTACGCAAGTCGTTGTGGATTCTGTCAATTTTGTAGGACCGTTTAAAAAAAATAACGTAGATTGACAGAAAATTACTATCTTCGCACCCCAATAGCTTTTTGCGGAAATAATCTAAAATAATTAATAAAATGGCAGTACTTGAAAAAATCCGTGTAAAGTTCGGAATCTTTATAACAGTGCTTATTGCAGTGGCATTGTTATCATTCATTATTGATCCGACTACACTTCAGTCTGTATCTTCTTCTATGTCATCAAAATATGATGTAGGTGAAATTGATGGAAAGTCTATCTCTTATGTTGATTTCCAGACAGATGTGGAAAAGTTTACTACAATCAACGAAATCACTACAGGTTCATCTGTTCAGAACGAACAGCAGCAGCAGTCGATAAGGAATGCGGCATGGCAGTCCCTTATCGATAAGCATCTTTTCATAAAGAATGCTGAAAAGGCTGGTATACATGTGGGTGAAGAGGAAATGGTAGCTATTGTTTCAGGTGATATATCTTCTCCTGTGATTTCTCAGAATCAGGCATTCTTCAATGAGCAGGGTGTTTTTTCAAAGGATATGCTTCTTGAATTCATCAGCTATATGGAATCAGATGAGACCGGACGTCTGAAGCTTTACTGGAATTATCTTCAGGAGGCGGCAAAGACTCAGCAGTATTATGCAAAATACATGTCTCTTTTTAATCAGAGCAACTTTACCAATACACTTATGCTCAATGAGGACATAGCTGAGAATAATAATACTTTTGATGTGGAATTTGTTCTGGTTCCTTATGGTTATCAGAAGGATACTACAATTGTTGTTTCAGAAAATGAAATCAAGGATTATTATAATTCTCATAAGAAGTTCTACAAGCAGCAGGCAAGCAGGGATATAGAGTATGTAGTGTTTGAAGTGGTTCCTTCAGCTGATGATATAGCTGCTGCTAACCAGGCTGTAATCGATGTTTATGATGAATTTGCTGCTGCTGAAAACATGAAGGGATTCCTTCTTGCCAATTCAGACAGACAGTATGATAACCATTGGTACAAGGCAGGTGAACTGAATTCTGTTGCAAAGGTAGTTAATGACTATGCTTTCCAGAAGGGTGCTTCTGTGTCTGAGGTCCTTTCAAACAATAATACCTTCTATGCAGTAAGGGTTATGGATGAAGCTATGGTTCCTGATTCCGTATATGTTAAGTATGCACCTGCAAATTCAGAGAACGTTGACAGTCTTCTTAATGTTGCAGAGCCTATATGGATTACTCAGACTCCTGGCTTTGAGGATGTGATGACTGCAAAGAAGAACAGTGAAATCACCGTAAACGGTCTTGTTTTCAAGGTTCTCGATACAAGAGCTCCTGTTGCAAAGAAAAGAGTTGCTGTACTTGAAAGAAAGGCTGTAGCAAGCAAGGAGACTGTAAACGGTTATTATGCAAAGGCTAATACGTTTGCTACCAAGTCAGCTGGAAAGTATGAGTCATTCAAGAATGCCCTTAACGAGGAAGGTCTTTATGCACATCCGGTAAACAAGATGCTCGAAAGTTCAGATAGGCTTGGAGCAGTGGAAAATACCAAGGAAGTTACAAGATGGGCTTTCGAGGCTAAGCCAGGTGATGTGTCAAATATCATTACCGTAAACAACAATTATTTCATTGTAGCGGCTCTCAAGGCAGCGCACAAGGAAGGATATACTGATCTCAAGGAGGTTTCCTCTGCCATAAGCAATATTCTTTACAAAGAGAAGGTGGGTGAGAAGAAGGCTGCTGAAGTTGCAGAGAAAATTTCAGGTCTTGAAGATCTTCAGGCTGTTGCCGAGGTTCTTGGAACGACTGTAAGTACTAAGGAAGATGTAGCATTCTCATCTCTTACATCACAGGGTCTTGACAATAAGTTCATCGGAGCAGCTTCCGTTGCAGAGGAAGGCAAGCTTTATGGACCTCTGGCAGGCAATATAGGTGTATATGTCTATAAGGTTACAGGACATGATACAGGTGCTTTCTTCACAGAGGATGATGCAAAGTCACGTGATGCACAGATGACTATGTATTCTTCCCAGATGCTTGTTCCTGTAATGATGGAAGATGCTGAAGTAAAGGATAATAGAGCACGTTTCTATTAATAAGTGAAGTTTAAAGGTTGTAATCCCGGTAATCAAATTGATTATCGGGATTATTTTTAGAATCTGTTTAAATTTTATCAAAATTCCATGAGTAAACATATTTTCTTGTTTCTGTCACTCTGCATAATGATTTCAGGTTGCATCAAGAATAAAGGAATTGGTGATGAACTTGAACCGGGGGATTTTTTACCGGATTTTTCCGTAATGATGAGTGATGGAAGCCTGATGACTGATGATCTGCTTAAAGGAAAGGTTTCTTTCGTTATGTTTTTTCACACTGAGTGTAAGGATTGTCAGAAAACTCTTCCCATTGTTCAGAAAATATATGATGAATATAAGGCCGAAAACGTGTTATTTGTGCTTATAAGCCGCGAAGAGGAAAAAGATAAGATAGAGACTTATTGGAAGGAAAACGGACTTGATATGGCCTTTTCTGCGCAAAATGACAGAAGTGTATATGAATTGTTTGCACAATCTCGTATTCCAAGGATATATATAAATGACAGGAACGGAATTATCAGAAATGTTTTTACTGATGATCCCGTTCCGTCTTATTCTGATCTTAAGGTTGCTGTGGAATCCCTTATACGTTGAAAAGAAAATGCATTATGTCTCCGTCCTGGACGACGTATTCCTTACCTTCCACTCCCAGCTTTCCAGCTGCACGGCAGGCTGCTTCTGATTTCAATGATACGAAATCTTCGTATTTGATTACTTCGGCACGTATGAATCCCTTTTCAAAATCCGTATGGATCACTCCTGCTGCCTTAGGTGCTTTGTCTCCTTTGTTAATAGTCCATGCGCGGCACTCGTCTGCTCCTGCAGTGAAGTATGTGCGAAGGTTCAGAAGTGAATATGCACTCTGGATGAGTCTTACCACACCGGATTCTTCCAATCCCATTTCTTCAAGGAACATCTGGCGCTCCTCGTAGCTTTCCAGTTCTGCTATATCTGATTCTATTTTTGCGGCTATCACAAGGATTTCAGCATTTTCGTCCTTTACTGCTTCACGAACCTGTTCTACATAAATGTTTCCTGTCTTTGCAGAAGCTTCGTCAACATTGCAGACATACATTACCGGCTTGTTTGTAAGAAGGAAAAGTTCTTTTGCCATCTGTTCTTCTTCTGTATTTTCCGGAATCACAGTACGGCATGATTTCCCCTGCTGAAGGGCGTCCCTATACCTGCAGAGCAGATCAAAAAGTTTCTTTGCATTCTTATCTCCTCCTGTCTGGGCCTGCTTCTGCACTTTTGCAATACGGTTTTCAACTGTTTCAAGATCTTTCAGCTGGAGTTCAAGGTCTATTACCTCCTTGTCTCTGACTGGATCTACGCTTCCGTCGACGTGAACTATATTAGGATCATCGAAGCATCTAAGTACATGCAGAATTGCATCAGTCTCTCTGATATTTGCAAGAAATTGATTACCGAGACCCTCTCCCTTGCTGGCTCCTTTTACGAGTCCTGCTATATCGACTATTTCCACTGTTGCCGGAACAACTCTTTTAGGATTGCAGAGACTTTCAAGTACCTCCAGTCTCTTGTCTGGTACTATAGTGGAACCTATATTAGGTTCGATTGTGCAGAAAGGGAAGTTTGCGCTCTGTGCCTTTCCTGAGCTGACGCAATTGAACAATGTTGATTTTCCCACATTAGGAAGTCCTACTATACCGCATTTAAGTGCCATTTTTCTTTATTTTAAAGTCAGGGAGCAAATTTACGCTAACTTTTTCTTTTTCTTTAATTTATTTCTCTTTTTTAAACGATGTTTTTCTCTTTTTTAAAGCATTTTGAAAAAAGCAGATATACTTTTGACGTATGTTTTGAAATTAGCTTCATGGGAAGATTGTGTATATGTCTTGTTTTGCTGATTACGGCTTTATATCCTGGAAGATGCTGTCAGACTGAAGATTCTGTCATTGTAGTGTTCTGGAATCTTGAGAACTTTTTCGATTATTCCGATGATGGCAATGGGGACAGCGACAAGGAATTCTCTCCCTCAGGAAGCAGGTGTTGGACAAGAAAAAGATTTTATATCAAGTGCGATGCAATATCGAAAAGCCTGTTATGGATGAAAGACAGGTATGGAAGAATGCCGGATATCATAGGTTTAGCTGAGGTGGAAAACAAGAAGGTATTATGGAATCTTCTGGAACATACATTGCTTAGAAAATATGATTATGGTATAGTTCATTATGAATCTCACGACAGAAGGGGGATAGATGTGGCTCTGCTTTATAGAAAATCCATTTTCAATCTGCTTTCTTCTTCTGTCAGAAGGCCGGAATGCGGAGGAAGAAAGCTTGATACAAGGGATATTCTTCACGTTTGTCTGACTGATTGCAGAGGAAATGATATGAATTTTATGGTCAATCATCATCCATCCAAATACGGCGGATCATTCAAGTCTGAAGAGAGACGTAATGCATCAATGAGTCTTTTGAAGGAAATGTGTGATTCGGTAATGAATATCAAAGATGCTTCTATTGTTGTGATGGGGGATTTCAATGATACTCCTGATGCTGAACGATTCGGTATGCTTGATGGAATTCTGGTAAATAAAGCTGTTCCTCATTTCAAGACGCATGAAGGAACTATAAGATTTAAAGGTAAATGGGAACTTATCGATATGTTTATGGTAACTCGGAATATTGAAGACAATTCTTATATGGAGATACTGAAGATACCTTTTCTAATGACTTATGATAGAGTTTATCCGGGTGAGAAACCGCTAAGGACATATACTGGACCGAGATATACCGGTGGGGTGAGTGATCATTGTCCGATAGTCCTGCTGATAAAGGAATAATAAGATTTAAGAGGCTAATTATATGAATTTTAAATACTAATTCATATCTTTGAAGGATATTTGTCACCACGTAAATCAATACACTGAAACATGAAAAATAGAATTGCTGAAAAATTCCAGACCCTTTTCCAGACAGAGGGTGAATTCTTTGCGTCTGCAGGACGTATCAATCTTATTGGCGAACATACCGATTACAATGGTGGATTTGTTTTTCCCGGAGCCATTGATAAAGGCATGATTGCTGAAATCAGACTTAACGGAACAGATAAGGTACGTGCTTTTGCTCTTGATCTGGATGAATATTGTGAATTCGGACTCAATGAGGAAGATGCTCCTTCACAGAGCTGGGCAAGATATATTTTCGGTGTATGCCGTGAGATACAGAAGAGGGGAGGAAAGATAGCTGGTTTCGATACCGTCTTTGCCGGTGATGTTCCTCTTGGAGCAGGAATGTCTTCGTCAGCTGCTCTTGAAAGTACATTTGCGTTTGCTCTTAATTATCTTTTCAATCTCGGCATTGACAAGTTTGAGCTGGCACGTATAGGTCAGAGTACAGAACATAACTACTGCGGGGTTAAGTGCGGAATCATGGACCAGTTTGCTTCTGTATTCGGAAAGGCTGGAAATCTGATGCGTCTGGACTGCCGTTCTATGGAGTTTGCATACTTTCCGTTCGATCCTGAGCAGCATGGCTATAAGCTCGTTCTCCTTAACTCACGCGTGAAACATGAACTTGTGGGTTCTCCATACAATGACCGTCGTGCATCTTGTGAGCGTGTTGCAAAGGTACTCGGACAGGAGTTCCTTCGTGGAGCGACAATGGACCAGCTTGAAGCAATCAAAGACCAGATCTCCGAAGAGGACTACCTTCGTGCACGTTATGTGATAGGTGAGGAAAGACGCGTCCTTGATGTTTGCGATGCTCTCGAAAAGGGAGATTACGAGACAGTTGGCGCCCGTATGTATGAGACACACTGGGGTATGTCAAAGGATTATGAAGTTTCTTGCGAAGAGCTTGATTTCCTTGCTGAAGTGGCTAAGGAATGTGGTGTGACAGGTTCACGAATCATGGGAGGCGGCTTCGGAGGATGCACCATCAACCTTGTGAAGGCTGAACTTTATGATGCATTCATAACAAAGGCAAAGGCCGCATTTGCAGAGAAATACGGCCATGAACCTATTGAAATTCCGGTAGTGATCAGTGACGGTGCACGTAAGCTTTAGGAAACCGTCAGATAAGTTTTGAACTGAGCCAGCCTGCGTCGATTCGAGCGAATCCGTCGGCTGGCTTTATTTGTGGATTACGTTCAAGAATGCCGGCACAGTCCTGATAGACATTCCATCCTACATTAACTCCCAGCATCTGTCCGTCAAGAGCATACATGAAAGTCAGTATACGCTCTTGGTCCTCTCCTTCGCTTCTGTAGAAATGGAAGGTGGAAGCAAGAAATTCTTCTTTTTGCTCCTCATCCACATTCTTCTGAAGCATTTCCATCTTGGTTACGTATTTTACCATTTCCAGAACGGTATCATCCAGTCCTGCATCAGTGAGAAGTACTTTTTCCATAAGGGATCCCATGTCGTTCACCCGACGCAACGTGTAGTTCCCCATTGCCTTGGTATGCATTGTTATAGCCTGCATCTGACTTTCCGATAGCTCTCCTTCAGGAAGCAGCCAGAACATGACCTTCTTTTCGGGATCATGATACAATGTCTCATATCTAGCCAGATTCATCTGAGAACAATGAGGGCATTCCCATAGGAAGAGCGAACCATCCCTTACCTTGTCTTTCAATTCAGGATTTTCTGATATGTTGATGCTTTTGTATACCTTAATCTGATTTTGTTTTCCGCATTTGCTGCATGGAGCAGTTGCCATTGTTGTAATTGACATATATACTTCTATTTAGAATGTTACATTGAATGTAGGACCAACGTAGTGTCTGCCGACTTTTACACCTGTATCTTTTTCAAGTGAATTCAGGCTCGGACCTCCATTGAAGGACCATGTCACACCTATCGAGCATGGCCATTCAAGCCAAAGTATGCTATGAAGGTCGAGCGCAAGGGAGCATCCTGCTGAAAATAATATCCTTTGTTTTCCGTCTGAAATACCTTTTGATAGGGTAAGATCGAAATGAGGAGACAGAATAAGTCTTTTTATAGAGAATAAGGATCCTGCTATTGACAGGTCTCCGATATATACAGGTGCAGCATAATCTGCTGTCAGTTTTGTTGTGCTGAAGCTTGACATGGTAAGACGGCTGAGTATACTTATGTTCCCATTGAAACCTCTTGGAAGTACATCTGTAACCGGACTGGCAAAGAGAAAATCCTTTTGCAGGACAAACTGTCTTGTAAGTGAAAGTCTTATTCCATGTGAGCGTAATATGCCTGGAACATATCCGTAAACATAGACATATCCCATAGGTGTAAGATAGTCATGATTTTCTATATTGAGATGCGATCCTAGTTCGGCTCCAATGCCCAGGCGCGGGTATACAGCCGAATTAGCTGTTCCCAACATAGAATATCCTCTTATTGATGTGGAGATTGTCTGCATAGGTAGATTCTTTCCTTTTGTGGACCCGGCATATGTTCCGTACGTCTCTCCTGTTACCTTGTCTGTTTCCAGATCGAATACGGCAATTCTGCTGTTGAATCTGTCATTGGAGATTGTGTATGCCACACGTGGAATAAATCCGTGATACCATCCGTTTCCTGAAAAGCTGAAAGGTATATAGACAGCCAGTTTTCCTATTACATGAGATTTTCCAGTTTCCTTTGTATACAATGACATTGAGTTTACTTTGCCATCATTTCTGTATGCATCCATCATCCATTTTCTTGATGCCCTGTCATTGAAATCCACTGATGCCTCAATTACAGGATACCATCCGGAATATGTGAACCTTGCATGTCCGGAGTGTCTCCATCTGGCAGGATCATATGGATCCTTGTGTGCTGAATATCCGAATTCTCCTACAGCAGTAGACAGCCGGTTCTGCATTATCCCAGCCGCACCCAGTGATATAGCCTGCCATACATGGTCGAATGACATGTTCATTATATTGTCAACATTGACGTAGAATGGTGCCCATGAGTGAACATTGAATGCATGTGGAAATTTTCTGTATCTCTTCGGATCTGAA
Source organism: Bacteroidales bacterium (assembly GCA_017442315.1). Classification (GTDB taxonomy): domain Bacteria; phylum Bacteroidota; class Bacteroidia; order Bacteroidales; family UBA932; genus Cryptobacteroides. The sequence continues at coordinate 12,987 of JAFRZX010000042.1, read as the reverse complement.
ATTTCTATATCCTTATCATATGATACTGCAGCGTCATAGCCATCATCATGAGCGATCTCCTTTTCCTGTGCTGCCAATTTATCTGCAATAGCCCATTTATGATGTTCCGTGAAGTCAGTTTCTCTGTTGAGGAGTGAATCTGAAGGAGTACGGAAAATCCGCATTCCCTTCATAGTCTGTGAAGAATAGTAAAGATAACTACCGTCCTGGCTATATGCGAAATCGGATGCTCCATATCTTGTTGAGGTTTTCTGCAGAAGTTTACCGTTCTTCGGATCTAAATGATACAGTTCGTTTACCCCTGTTCTGTCACATGTGAACATGAGTTGTTCTCCATAAGCCATGAAATCCTTGATTTTTACCGGTTCGGCTTTCAGTGTTTCACTCCAGCATCCATTGTTCATGCACAATATTCCGAATCCTTCCTCCGATACGGCTGAGCAGTAGATTTCGTCACCTATCACTGCTGTTTCTACCAGCTGGATACCATCCGGAGCCTGTATCTCCTTCACTGTCTTTCCATTGACGGTATTGATGAAAGTAAGGAATGTCTTTCCGTTCTCGTCATATCTTACTGTTGCGATATTCTTGGTGTCAGCAACAGGTTCGGGGTTGTTGACAAATCCTTTTGTGCCTCGGACTGTCTTTTTCGTGCGGTTACGAAGATTGTAATATCTTATTTTTGATTCGCTTTTCATTGACCATCTACCATTGGTCATGGTTTCGCTCCAGTATATTCTCTGAAGTTCAGGATCATATTTCAATCCGCTTGTCGAAGGAGAAAAATGCGATATGAATCTCTCGTTTCCCTGAGTGTCGATCCTTACCAGAACAGGAGAGTTGAGATGTCCTCTCTTCACACTGTATATATCGTCTCCCGATAAGATGCTGTTCCTGTAGTCGGTGTATAGCCGTGGTTCTTTCGTTACAGGTTCGGAATATATGTACGGAGCCCTCTGGTCAGCTTCTTTTTTCCACATCCTGCTAAGGGTGTCACATACTTCGGAAAAAGCATCATTGAACTTTTTTCCTGTCATCTTTCTGGCTGTAGTATAGAATGCAGCGAGATTATATGGACGTCGTGCGGCAAGATGATATGACTCATTCATGTACTGCGGGCAGTCGTATAAGTAACGGAAGCCTCCTACGGTTATGTATCCAAGAGCATAGTGGTCCGGAGAATAGTGCTTTTGAGACATGAAGCGCCATCTGTCCCAATTTCTGAAATCTCCGTTGTCGAATGCCACATGGTAGTAGTTGAGGAAATCTGCTGTGCGTCCACGTCCGGATTTTGTCAGTGCTGTCTCTGTGACAACAGCATCTCCTTCCATGTCTGAAAGTCCGGGATAGATCAGAGACATCAGGATGTTGAACATTTCTCCGAATATCCAGTTGCCTGGCTTGAGTGCCTTTGTCATTGCAAACTGCATTTGCGTAACATGTCTTGATTCATGTACGGACAGCATAGTCGACCATGGCATCGGATCAGGATCATAAGGAGTCGGTAATGTGAAAAGGTCCATTCTTTTCGGTGCCCAGGCTACAGACCCGTTGGAAGTGTTGAATGCATGCATGACAACAGGCATTCTGTATTTTCCCGTTCCTCCTGGGAGGTATCCTGTTGTGCGTGATACAGGTATACGGAAAGTTTCCAGTTTCCGGGCATATTCTACAGCCAGAGAATCGCTTCCTTTCGGATATATGATATGGTAGTTTTCGCTGCAGATGCTGTTCCATTTCAGTTTTGCAGGGTTGTCACCTGTGACATAGAACTGGGCGGAAGCAGAAGTGTATATAAAAATGCACAGCAGGAAAACAGCAGGTTTCAGGTATCTCATTTTCAAAAATGACATCAAATCTTAGTACTTAAGAGACAAATCTAATTATTTTTTATATTTTTGTGACCTATTTGCCAAATTTCTTTGTAGATAATAACAACCAAAGATATATATGACAACTATTCTTAATGTGCTTTCTGTCTTAGGTGGACTTGCAATGTTCCTCTACGGAATGGCACTCATGAGCGAAGGACTCCAGAAATCTGCAGGAGACCGTCTCAGGGCTTTCATGGCCAAAATGACATCCAATGCATTCAAACGTGTACTTACCGGAACTGTTGTGACATGTCTTGTGCAGTCATCTTCAGCGACTACCATCATGGTTGTAAGCTTTGTGAATGCCGGTCTTCTTACCTTGGGAAATGCGATAGGCGTGATCATGGGAGCAAATATAGGAACTACCCTTACCGCCTGGATCACATCTTTGGGATTCTCTGTGAACATTGCTTTGTTTGCTGTTCCGATGATGGCTTTCGGATACCTTATGCATTGTTCAAAGAAGGCATCTTTAAAGAATATAGGCCAGTTCATGATGGGATTTGCAGTGATGTATGTAGGTCTTACGTTCATGAAGGATTGTTCTAATGAAATACTTGGCAATTATCAGACAGGAATGATGAACTTCTTCGGAAGTATCAATGGATTCGGATTCGGTTCCGTGCTTCTTTTCCTGATTGCCGGTGCTGTCTTGACAATTGTTCTTCAGGCATCCAGTGCAACAATGGCCATCACCATGCTCCTTGCAGCTTCCGGACTTATCGACTTCAAGCTTGCAGTAGCGATGGTGTTAGGTGAAAATATAGGAACGACCATCACAGCTAATATTGCAGCTGCTGTTGCAAATACGTCAGCAAAGAGGGCGGCACGTGCCCATACCATATTCAATTTAATAGGAGTGATCTGGGTCCTGTGTCTTTTCAGGCCTATTGTGAACCTCATATGCATAGTTATGGAATCTCTCGGATTCTACGATCCGATGGAGGCAAGTCATCAGCTTGAAATGATTGCAGGCGGGTCCGTAGAGGCAGGAACAGCAACAATTGAGGTTTATAAGAATTCCCTGCTTTATGGAATCGCAATGCTTCATACCCTTTTCAACGTGACAAATACTCTCGTACTTATATGGTTCACTCCTTTGATAGAAAAGGCTGTGGTCTGGCTTGTCAAGGAACCTAAGGGAGAAACCGAGGTGTTCAGACTCAAGTATATTTCTGGTGGTCCACTCAGTACTGCAGAGCTGTCCATCAGTGAGGCAAGACAGGAAATCATTCATTTTGCTGAAATATGCCGCAATGGATTCGGATATGTTCGTCAGGCTGTAAATGAACAGGATCCGGAAAAATTCGATGCAATAAATGATAAACTCATCAAATACGAAGAGATAACAGACAGGATCGAATACGAGATTGCTACATATCTCAACGAAGTTTCCAAGAATGAGATAAGTCAGGAGGCAACCGAGCAGATAAAGGCTATGTATAAGATCATAGGTGAGATGGAGTCCCTTGGCGATTCGGGAGAAGCTATAGGACGTATACTCAAGAGAAAGAATGTTCATGGCAAAGTATTCGACAAGTCTATAATTGACCGTCTCAACAAGATGATGGATCTTGTGCAGAAAGGTTACGATGTCATGATTGAAAATCTTAAAAATGACAACCTCAAGGAGATCTCTAATGCTCAGAATGCAGAATACAATATCAATGAGTGCCGTAATCATCTTAGAGAAGAACATATTGTAAATATAGAAAACAACAGCTATAATTACCTTACCGGTGTATATTATATGGATGTGCTTTCAGAACTTGAAAAGGTAGGTGATTTCATGATCAATATCTCTCAGGCGGTAGTTGGTAAATATGAATACGAAATCTAGAATATTGATTCTGGTGGCATCTGTTGCCTTGTTCACAGGTTGCAGATGCAGCTCAGATGTATCCGAGGAACTTAAGGCAGAGCAGTTTGAAGCTCTGCCTTTTCCTGATGTCATTCCACCTGCAATGATAGAAGATGCAGCAGATAGGGCGGAATATATGGCATTGCATTTCTGGGATGCATTTACTGATCCGGCAAAAAGATATCTGTGCGATTCAACTCATGTGAACGGAGTATCTGCCGATATAGTGGAACAGAAATTTGCAGATTGGGCATATATGCTCGATATGGTTGATATAAAGGTTGCCTCTGATGCGGTAGGTAGACTTTATGACAGAGCTCTGGCATATGAAAGGAAAGATACACTATCCAATATATTCGAGACTTTTATTGAGCTTACAGACAAATATTTATATAATCCTAATTCACCGTTGAGAAACGAGGATCACTATCTTCCTTTTGTAAGCAGGTTAAGTGTATATGAGGGTATTGAGGAACAGTTGAGGAGAAAATATGAAAGACAGACGCGTCTGTGTTCGTTGAACAGAATAGGGACAGAGGCATCTGATTTCAGATTTTCCGATAAATCAGGCAGGATAAGAAGACTTCATGACATCAAGGCTCCTCTGACACTTCTTTTTTTCAGCAATCCCGGATGTGAAGCCTGCATGAACATAATTCAGGTCCTGAAGGGCGAACCTGTAATCGTGTCCATGATTTCAGAAGGGAAACTGGCAGTTCTTAACATCTATATAGATGAGAATATCCAGGAGTGGTATTCTTATATGCCTGTTTATCCGGAGCAGTGGTATAATGGTTTCGACCCTGACCTTGTGATAAGAACAGATGAACTTTATGATGTACGTGCGATTCCGTCGCTTTATCTGCTGGATGAGGAAAAGAAGGTCATAATGAAGGATGCGCCTGAGAATAAGGTGTTTGAGTATCTTCTTCGTTATAAAGAATAAATTGATAAAAAATACGTGATATGACACTGAAAAAAGAACTTTGGGGAACTTCCCCTTGTGGAAAGGAAGTGTACCTTTATACACTTACAAATGAAAAAGGGGCATATGTGCAGCTCTCAAGTGTTGGTGCGGGCATTGTGTCTGTTGTCGTTCCTGACAAGGACGGCAATATGGCCGATGTGGTTTTAGGTTATCCTGAAGCGGCAAGTTATTTCGGAGACGGGCCATGTGCCGGAAAAATCCCTGGACGTTATGCCAACCGTATAGCCTTGGGACACTTTACGCTTGATGGTTTGGAATACACTCTTCCGATAAATAACGGTCCGAATCATCTTCATGGCGGACCGGAAGGTTTCCAGAACAAGGTATGGGAAAGCAGGGAGCATGAAGGTGGAGTGGAATTCCTTTATTATGCAGAAGATGGAGAGCAGGGATATCCGGGTGCACTGAAGGCGGTTGCCCGTTATGAGTGGACAGATGATTGCGAGCTTCGTCTGACGCTCACAGCAGAATCAGATGCTCCGACTGTAATCAATCTTACCAATCATGCCTACTTCAATCTTAACGGAGAAGGGTCTGGTGATGTTTTCGGGCATATCCTTAAACTCAATGCATCTGAATACCTTCCTACTGATTCTACTCAGATTCCTCTAGGAGAAAGTGAACCGGTAGCCGGAACACCGATGGATTTTGTCAGCGGAAAGCCGATAGGACAGGATATAAAGGCTGATTTTGAGCCTCTGAAGATAGGTAAAGGATATGATCATTGCTGGGTCATTGACGGTGCCGAGCAGGGGCAGATCCAGTTCTGTGCGGAACTTTATGCACCGGAAAGTGGTCGTGTGCTTGAGGTCTTCACAACCCAGCCTGGAGTACAGGTCTATACCGGAAACTGGCTTTCAGGATGTCCTGCAGGTAAGAATGGTCATGCATATGGAGATTATGGTGGTGTGGCTATCGAATGTCAGAACTTTCCAGATGCACCTAACAAGTCAGATTATCCTTCATCAGTCCTGCGTCCGGGAGAAACCTATGAGCAGGCTATCATCTTTGCCTTTAAGACTGGAAATTAGTTGAAGTTTCATTGCGGGTAACGAAGTGACGTAGCAATAATTACATTATGATATGAAACAATACCTGGACCTGTTAAGACATATACGTGAAAACGGAGTAATGAAGTCTGACCGCACCGGAACCGGCACCCAGAGCGTGTTCGGATATCAGATGCGCTTCGACCTCAGCCAAGGCTTTCCTCTTCTTACGACCAAGAAGGTTCATCTGAAATCAATAATACATGAGTTGCTTTGGTTTATTTCCGGTGATACCAATATCAAGTATCTTAAGGACAACGGTGTTACCATCTGGGATGAATGGGCTGATGAAAACGGAGATCTTGGACCGGTTTACGGGCATCAGTGGCGTAGCTGGCCGACTCCTGACGGAGGGACCATAGACCAGTTGTCGAACGTCATTGAAACGATAAGAAATAATCCTGATTCACGAAGGATGATCGTTTCAGCATGGAATGTGGCTGAAGTTGAGAAGATGGCTCTTCCGCCTTGTCATTCTCTGTTTCAGTTCTATGTGGCAGACGGAAAGCTTTCGTGTCAGCTGTACCAGCGTAGCGCGGATGTTTTCCTGGGTGTACCTTTCAATATAGCATCTTATGCTTTGCTGACAATGATGATAGCTCAGGTGTGCGGTCTGCAGCCGGGTGAATTCGTTCATACTACCGGTGATACCCATCTGTATGTCAATCATTTCAATCAGGTCGCACTTCAACTTACGCGTGAACCTCGCCCATTGCCGAAAATGAAGATCAATCCTGACGTAAAGAGCATCTTCGATTTCAGGTATGAGGATTTTGAGCTTGTCGATTATGATCCTTATCCGAAGATTCCAGCCCCTGTAGCCGTGTAGTCATGGAACGGCATTTGCCGAACTTGGATACTGATGTGGTGACAGGCATAAAAACGATATGAATATGAAGAAAAGTATAATTGTAGCAATGGCTGATAATAATGCTATAGGAAAAAATAATGAACTCCTGTGGCATATATCTGAGGATTTGAAATTTTTCAAGAAAAAGACTCTTGGTTGTCCTGTGATAATGGGGCGTAAGACGTTTGAGTCTATAGGAAAGGCTTTGCCTCAAAGGAAAAACATCGTTATTTCAAGGAGTAAGAAGGAGATTGAAGGGGTTTCAGTGGTCAATACTTTTTCTGAAGGATATTCTCTTGCAAAGAAGGTCTGCGACGAGACACAAAGTAAAAGGTGCTTTATTATTGGCGGTGGTGAAATGTATGCACAGGCGATAAAGGAGGTTGATGAACTTATAGTAACTCATGTCCATCATGTGTTCGAATCGGCGGATACGTTTTTCCCGAAGATTGATAAGAATGAATGGAAGGAAAGATCTCGTTCAGAGATGCAGATAGATGAGAAATCAGGTTATAAATATGAATTTGTTGAATATATAAGGAAAGGAAAATAGTAGCGGGTTTTATGCGTAGAGACAGTTTCGGCAGCCGTTTCGGAGCACTGGTGGCTTTGGCTGGTTCTGCTGTAGGTTTGGGTAATCTTTGGCGCTTTCCGTACCTGGTAGGGGAGAACGGTGGAGCAGCATTCATAATAATATATATAGTTTTTGTTTTTCTGATCTGTCTTCCGATTTTCATTTCAGAGTTTATTGTTGGAAGACGTAGCCAGAAAAACGCCTTTGCCGCATTCCGTGACCTTTCCGGGGGAAGCGGATGGAGATGGGTAGGGCTGATGACCGTCATAGTACCGGTGGTCGTGACATCATATTACAGTGTCATAGGAGGCTGGGCGGTGGAGTATCTTTTCAAATCTTTTACATTTTCTTTCACAGCCGAAGCACAGTCAGTGATTGATACAATGTTTTCAGACTTCACGTCTTCTCCCTGGCGTCCTTTGATATGCCATACGGCTTTTCTGTGTGTTACAGCTCTGATTGTTGTCATGGGTATAAAAGGTGGAATCGAGAAATTCAGCAAGATAATGATGCCTCTGCTGTTTGTCATCGTGATGGCTATAGCGGTGTATTCGCTTACCCTTTCCGGATCTCATAAGGGTGTCGAGTATCTTTTCAGGCCGGATTTTTCAAAGATAGATGCAAAGTCTTGTGCAGCAGCTCTCGGACAAGCATTCTTTTCCTTGTCCCTCGGCTTCGGAACAATCATGACTTATGCTTCATATGTTGATAAAAAAGAGAATATAATGTTCCAGAGTACAGCTACAGCTGTCTCTGACCTGATGTTTGCCCTTATTGCAGGTATAGCTGTAATGCCGGCGGTATTTGCTTTCGGCCTTGATCCGCAATCTGGTCCGGGGCTTGTTTTCGAGACACTTCCATATGTGTTTTCACAGATGCCTGCAGGAGGACTGGTTGCAATATTGTTCTTTATAGCGCTTCTGGTAGCTGCCATAACATCCTCCATTTCTATGTTTGAGGTGGGGGTGGCATACCTTATAGAAGAAAAGAAGATGTCGCGCATTGCGGCTTGCTCTGTGCTTCTAGCAGTGTGCTGGTCGGTTGGTGCATTGTGCTCCCTTTCTTTCGGCCCGTTATCAAACGTCAGACTGGCCGGTATGAATATCTTTGATTTCTTTGATAATCTGTCTTCAAATATCCTGATGACATTAGGCAGTCTTCTTACAGTGCTTTTTGTAGGCTGGAGGCTTAAAAAGACAGAAATCTATGATGAATTCACCAATGGGGGAACAATTTCTGCCAATGTCCGTATTTTCGGCATACTATGGTTCCTGATTCGATATGTCGCTCCTGTAGCAGTGGCGGTTGTATTCCTCTCCGGCATCATTGCATAAAAAAAGGAAAGCACTGCATGATTTTGTCAATCTGACCTTCACAGGCTTGACTGAAATGTATGAGACGTATTAGTTTCGCAGTGCTTTCCCTATATGTTTAAAGGCGCAGGTACAACCCACACCACTCAAGGCCCGCAAAAGCCCGACTAATAGATAGGTTGCCCTACGCCTGAGGCATAGAACCACCTATCGCCCTATCAGTCTTGATTGTTTTGCGGTTCGAGTGGTGACGATAGGGTTGTTGGTATTATTTCAACTTGTCGAATATTTATTCAACCTTGTTGACGGCAAATATAGCAATTATATTAATAATGTACCTAACTTTAGCCCACCAAACTCTCTGCCCGCGGTATTTCCTGAGTATGAAAAGCTTTAACTTGGTTAATATATAGTTGCTGAAATTTCGATACAAATGCAGATTTTTCGGAGTGATAGATTTTTTTATTTCGTCCCACCCTGTAATGTGTTGAAGCTGAGTGGTTTGCCTTTATGTGGCATGATAGATTTTTTTCGTCCCGGAATTTGGTGGAAAGCCTTTATGTCTTGTATATTTGCAGAAGTGGAGAGTCCAACACAGGCACTTGTTCTTCAACCTTTAAAGATTTTGATTCATGAGACGTTTTTCTATCGTGCTTCTGATGCTTGCTGCGTACTTCAGGAAGCCTGTTTATGAGAATTGGGATGTGATGTCTTCTTTTGGGGTGTATGTCGGTCCGAATTACAATGAGCCGGAGCCGTATAAGCCGATAATAGCAGCATATATAAGGTCCTTGGGAGAGGAACTGGATATGGATTACGGTGCAGATGGCAGCAGTTCCAGTATAAACAAGGCGAAGCGCTATGTGAAGAACGAGATGGGCTTCAGTGATGTGCGAAAGAACAAGTGGAAATGGGAGGTATGACATGAGTGTATATAAACATATCAAGACCTTGACATGGAGCAATTGATTCGAAATTTATATATAATCATTTTTGTTTTTCTGCTGGTATGCTGCATTCCGGAATCAGATCGATATGAAACACGAACTGCAGATTCATACATATATGGTTATATAGAATACTATGAGATGGATTTGTCAGCCCGTTCCAATAGGAGCATTATGGTTAGTGTCAAAGGGGTACATAGGTATGGAGCCTTTTCTACATACGGTCCTGATCTGGACGGATATGAAGCAAAATGCAGAAAATATTCCGATTACGGCTATCAGTTGACTTTTTCTCTTCTTAAGGGGAGTAATGACTTTATTCATATGGTACCGGATAGAGATTTCAAAAACATAGAAGTGTTCAGTGACAAGATGTTTGATGATTGTCATCCTGCCGGCAGCAATTTATCTGATTGCTTCTTTTTTGCATCTGTAAGCCCGTATAAATATATAAAAAATGGTTATAGAGTTGATGTGTCTATCAGGGATGAACATTTGCCGGAATATTTTGTATGGGATATAGCTGATGCGGGCTTTGTACCGGTTTATGGAGTTCTGTCGGAGTTTCGTGAGGAAGATTTTATTTTGTTGGGGGTTTCCAATCATTGTCGGGAGACTACGCCCATATTTGAACTCATTCCGATTTTTGAGCCCTCTGAGAAGTCAGTCCACACTCTGACAGTGCGCATCGAGGACACTGAAGGTTTCATCTTCAAGAAGCAGATCCGGGTTGATTTTTCAGAGTGATAGATTTTTTTATTTCGTCCCACCCCGTAATGTATTGAAGCTGAGTGGTTTGTCTTTATGTGACATGAAGCATTTTATTCCATCAATCGGAGTTTTTAATTTTGCTGAGAATATGAAAATCGGCTTGTTGCATATCAGTATATTCAGTCTGCTGTTTCTGTCTTATACAGATGCTTGGGCAGAGATAACTCCGGAAGGTCCAGACGAAAGAGTATCCCGACAATCCGAACGGTGTATCGGTGCCGGTAATACATTGGTCCTTACCGGTGCCGGATTTGCCATGACTGGAATAGCGATGATTGTTGAAGAGAGTATTCATGCAAGAAACAGTGTTACACCGCCATCCGGACTTCAAAGTTTCATTGGTATGATAACAGCTGGATTAGGTGGAGTATTTGCTATAGTCGGAACTCCTTTATGGATTTCAGGATCGGTGATACAGAGACGTTATTCCGTATCTTCTCTTGAATTTAGAGGCCCGTCGCAAAAAGGCGGGACGGTAATCATTGATTTAGGGATATTTCTTTTTCTTGACCCCAAAGCAGGTATTACAGGAGGATATCATTTTTCTGAAAATCTGTTTATAGGAGGTGGCATATCATTTTCTGCTTTAGATAGGGAGAATATGTACGTTCCTATATATGCCGATATGAGATATACCATAGGTGACCGTAAGTGTTCTCCATATCTTTCCCTGAATCTTGGATACGATATTTACGCTAAAAGGCCTTATGGTGAGTTTTCTTTAGGTAGCCGCATACGCAGTCGGGATACGTCAAGGAAGAGCTCCTGGTGGGCAGGTGGAACCATAATCGGTGAATATAATCCCTTTTTCCGAGATGATTATTTTCTTCGGTATGGCTTCAAGGCCTCATACTCTTTTTAATACAGGCAGGACATCCTAGACAGGTTCGGATGCCGGCAAGAATGTACCCTCGACGAAGATCACCGGCATAAGATGTAATGGAAATGATTGATTTAAAAGGAAAGGATATGAAAACGTTGAGTTATTGTTTGACAGTGATACTTTTATGTCTGTCATGTCATGCAGTCAAGGCCCAGGATTTAGAAGGAGTGGATTTTGGAGATGCCTTGACCAAGGAGCAGGTTATCGCCAAGTTCGGCCAGCCGAATGAATATACAAAAGTTATCTATAGTGAAGGAGAAGATGAAGTATATGAAACATATATATATGAGAATAATCGTTTAGAATTTAGAGATAGTCATTTTTTTCAATTCTATATAAGCAGCAAGAACTTCGCAGTTTTTACGAAGGACATAGATGGCGGCATAAGAGTCGGTGATTCATTGGATAAAGTGCTTAATTCAGATTTGAAGCCTCATTATTCAGCCTGGTATGACGAAGATATTTATCACCAATATTATTATGACCTCAGGATATATTACCGTATCAAGGATGGAATAATTGTGGAAATCTGGACAACCTTTCCTGTATGATCGTCTGTAATATGAAGTTGGCCAATACATAGTGGCACAGACTATACTATGGGTGCATATACTACTGAAATAAAGACATTGACATGGAGCTACAGATAAGATTATTGTTTTTGTTTGTGCTTTTGAGCGCAATTTTAACAGGATGTGAGCCACCTGATGGTGACCAGACATGCCATGTCCGTTCCAATTCCTATGTCCTGGAGTATATAGAATACCGGCATATATCTTTATCAGTTGATTGCAATGAGAAAATATCCATCGGTGCGCGCGGTTACCGTTCTTATGGTATATTTTCTACCGATGAATATGATATAAAACGTTTTGAGGAAAAATCTCGCAAGAACAGGGATTTCAGTTATTCTATTCATTATTGGACATTATTGGTTCCGGAGTATATCCATTGTGTCCCGGAGCGCGATATAGTGAGTATAGATGTCTATAGTGACGCTCCTTTTGACTCGTCTCATCCTGCCGGTACAAGTTTGGCAGACTGTTTCTACTTTGTATCCGTCAGTCCGTACCGATACATACAGAACGGCTATACGGTTGATGAGGGAATGCTTGATTCTGAACCTCCGTACTACTATGATTGGAACTGGGAGTATCTTGATATGTCTTTAGACAAATATGATCAGTACGATTACTTGGATCCAGACCCCAAAATATATCTACCTGTCTATGGTCTTTTGTCAGATCTTGATGAGTATGATTTCCGTATGATAGGGATATGTGACGGTTGGCAGCGTTGGGGACATGAATCTCCAGTTCCTCTTGCGGATCTGGTTCCCGCAAAGATGCCGGAAGGCCGTATGGTCCACACTCTGACTGTGCGCATCGAGGACACGGAAGGCTTCATCTTCAAGAAGCAGATCCGGGTAGATTTTTCAGAGTGATAGATTTTTTTCTTTCGTCCCACCCCGTAATGTATTGAATCTGAGTGGTTTGCCTTTATGGGGTGTGATAGATTTTTTACGTCCTGGAATTTGGTGGAAAGCCTTGTTATCTTGTATATTTGCAGAAGCGGAGAGTTCACCACAGACACTTGTTCTTCAACCTTTAAAAACTTTGAATTATGAGACGTTTTTCTATCGTGCTTCTGATGCTTGCAGCGGTGACGAGTCAACCGTTTTCTTTCATGAGATTCTTTGTGTCTTGTCGTATTGTGACATCTGTGAGGTAATCGTAATGATTGAATAAGGAGGTCCGGATATGAAAACGTTGAGTTATTGTTTGACAGTGATACTTTTATGTCTGTCATGTCATGCAGTCAAGGCCCAGGATTTAGAAGGAGTGGATTTTGGAGATGCCTTGACCAAGGAGCAGGTT
>JAFRZX010000041.1 GCA_017442315.1 Bacteroidales bacterium | reverse complement strand
GTGGTAAACCATGTGGTGGAACTTACTGACGAGGAAAAGGCGGAAGCAAGACAGGCTGCAATCCTCCGCTATCAGCAGGAGCAGATTGAAGCGATGAAACGCCCCAAAAAGACAAAGCAAGTGACACAGACCATTTCACAACCTTCATTATTCGACTGATTATGAAAGCAAAAACGAAAATACAGAAAGAAGTTATCGGATTGAGCCGAAAGATGCACAAGTTATCCGATATACAGAAAAGGTATGCCTTTGAACATTGCTTTGACCATTTGGCACATAGAAATGCAAAGAATGTCATTACTTGCATGGAGTGCGGACATGTTTGGAATGGAGGTAGCGAATTGGCAGATACCCTTTTGGGTGTTGTCTGTCCACATTGTGGCAAGAGGCTTGGGTTTGTTGTAGGCAGAAAACGAGTGTACAAGGAGAAAGATTACTTTTCCATTATCACAACCTGTAAGCAATACCAGGTTATTCGCTTTTTCAGTGTTCAATGTGTTAGAAAAGTAGGATTGCCTGCCGACTTCTCAATCTTTGAAGTGGCGCAAAGGTGGATTTCTCCCGATGGAGTCAGTACGACCGTAGCAAGGAAGAGAGGCTTTTCATTTGTCTATTATGACTTATGGATTCCCGAATCTAAAATGGAGATACGCATGAACCAAGGGCATTATGTCTATGACATCAGTCCTGCCTGCATCTATCCGAAACAGCGGTTTGCAAATGAGATAATAAGGAATGGCTTTGACGGATGTTTCCATGGGATGAAACCATACGACCTTTTCATGGCAATTCTCAACAACCCGAAACATGAAACCTTGTTGAAATCAAGGCAGATACCTCTGTTATACCATACGCTCCATTCTCCCGACAAACTTATGAGGTATTGGGATTCCGTAAAGATTTGCATACGGAATAACTATACCATTTTGGACGGTTCGATATGGTGTGACTACATCGATATGCTCCGACAGGCAGGAAAGGACATCCGTAATGCCCATTATGTTTGCCCAACCAATCTGAAGGAAGCGCATGACAAGTTGGTTGAGAAACGCAACAAAGAGAATCTTCAAAAGAAAGTGATGGATGCAAAGTCACATGATGAGGAATACCGGAAGAAGAAAGGCAAGTTCTTCGGTTTGGTGTTTACGGACGGAACAATCAAGATAAGAGTGCTTGAAAGTGTCGTTGAGTTTATGGAAGAAGGCAGTGAATTACACCATTGTGTCTATGCCAACAAATACTATGAGAAGGACAACTCTCTGATATTCTCCGCAACCATTGAAGGCATACGCATGGAAACCATCGAAGTGTCACTCTCCAAAATGCAGATAGTGCAATGCAGGGGAAAGCATAACGGCATATCCCATTATCATGACCAAATCATGCAATTGATGAAAGACAATATATGTAAAATCAGCGCACGTATGAGCGCATAAAAACAAGACTTATGGATTGGATAATTCTTCTGACAGTCTGCCTTCTGATAAGGCAGCTGTCTTCCCGTCGTCCTTCACGACGCAAGAACAGACGTATGAACAATGTCCTGTTATGGGCTATCCCTTTCTTTTGGCCCATCCTGATATTGAGAATCATTCTCCGTGACAAGCCACGCAAGACTGACATGTCACCCTTTGACTATGAGCAGCACTTGAAGAGCAACCGAAAGTAATTAACCCATAATAAAAATAAGGTATGAAAGATGAGATAAGGCAAAATGGTCAGGTCATACTGTCAAGTGATGACG
>JAFRZX010000040.1 GCA_017442315.1 Bacteroidales bacterium | reverse complement strand
TGAGTTGGGTTTCTCTCGAACTAATGTATTGGCAGATGATTATACTGTGCCAGGCAAGTGGGTTATCAGGGTGTCCGTGAGCTATTCGTCGCAGATCTGGGACGGAATGAAGGTTGCCCTTGCTTTATATGAGGCTGGAGCACCCTTGCATGTCGATCACGCAGAGAGGCTGCTGGCTGCAGTAGAGGAAACTGACTATGTGCTTCTGACTAGCTATACTTTCCATAATTATCTAAACTGGCAGGAAGAGACCAGTGTGTACTCGCTTCCGTGGGAGTATCAGTGTGATTATAATGAACATGGAGTTACTCGCGAGCAACTGAAGGAACTGATTCGTTGTCCGGAGTGGATGCCGGAGCGAAAACTAAAGATTCAGCATAAGGTACCACTTGAGTCACCATTGTACGATCTGATGCGTGAAAAGGTATCTGAACCGATGTTCCTGTATGATATCCGCATGATGATGTGGAAGGACTATGATGGTTATGTAGGAACCTTCCATTATTCGGAGTTTGCCAAGAACGGGTATAGGCCTTATCTAAACGGATCGAAGATACAGCAGGTATACGAGACATGGTCAGAAGCAATAACTGCAGGATTGTTGGAACTGATAGAAAGGAGGAAGAATGATGGAAACATTTAAAGAATATTACAGATTTCCATTGAAATCAAGTGCTGTTCCTGTTAAGGTGCTTACGTCTGATGGGCGTCCAGCTTTTGACTGGCTTATCCCTGATTATGGAGGATTTATGTCAATCAGGAGGCAAGTTCTTGCCAGATTAAATGGTGGAAATGAGGGAATCGGAACGGTTAAAAAGATTTATCACTGTGATAATCAGGTTATTTCGGCTACGTTGTGTGAAGGGCCGAATGCTGGAATAGAAATAAAACTGTTTCGCATCAGAGGATGGGGTATGCTCACAGGCTCAGGAGGTTTTCACCTTCCTGCCGGGAAAGCTATTGAGATTCAAGACGCTTTTGCAGCTTATTGTGTGGATATGTTGAATAAATGTGAATAGATAAAGTTGTAGAATTATGAAGATACAATACGCGTCTGACTTGCATTTGGAGCTGTCAGGCAATTCGAAATATGTAAAGGAAATACCCTTTGAAGTGACTGGAGATATTCTAGTCCTGGCAGGTGATACTGCTTATTTACGAGACAAGAATCTTCCTGACAGTAAGTTCTGGAAATGGGCTTCCGAGAATTATCGTGAGGTATTTATTGTGCCCGGGAATCACGAATACTACGGCTTCGGCGATGTGCTGGAGAATGGTGACAGCTGGAGCCGTGAGATTCTCCCGAACGTCCACTATCACCAGAATAAGGTGGTCCGTATCGATGATACTGACTTCATCCTTTCGACTCTATGGTCACAGATTAACCCAGCCAATGAGTTTGCCATCTGGCAGGGTATGAGTGACTTCTATCAGATCCGATATGGCGGAAAACCGTTTATGCCGGGCCACTTCAATGACGAGCACAGGAAGTGTCTGGAGTTCATCAAGAAGAGTGTTGCGGAAAGTAATGCAAAGCATATTGTAGTGGTGACTCATCATCTCCCTACAATGGCTGTTGTTGCACCGCATCATAAGAAGAGCCCTCTCAATACTGCATTTGCGGTGGATCTCCATGACTATATCGCTGACAGCAGGATTGATGTGTGGATATATGGTCACTCCCATACCAATATCGACACAGAGATCAATGGAACGAGAGTCGTCTGCAATCAGCTGGGATATGTTCAGTACGGAGAGCATCAGTATGGTTTTGATGGACGAAAGTTCATGGAAGTCTAACAGTTAATTACAAAGTATTATGAGAAACAACAAGCCAACATTAGAGGAGTTCTGTCAGATATATCCGGAACTTCTCGCGCAAGCAAGAGAATATGCGGAAGGAACAATCGTCGATCCGGAGGAACATGATGATGCAGTGGAGTCGTGCATATGTGATTTTATGGAAGGCGCTCGCGCTGCGATGTTTTATAAGGCGGAAATGCAGGTGCAATCTTGAATGTATGTAGAAAGTGTCTATTGCTAGCAATCTCAATTTAACCCTCGAATTCGAGGGGTTGTAGATTATGCTCTCGGAACATTATGTTCTGGGAGCATAATCTTATGGGGTGATGCCCGGACGGGCTTGTGCAAGTTTTGCACAGACCACTATGGTAATTCACAACTGACGAATTTAAATGCAGC
>JAFRZX010000039.1 GCA_017442315.1 Bacteroidales bacterium | reverse complement strand
TTCATAGCCATAGTGATTTTAAGGGGTTTCAGGGGATTTTCTCCCCTGACAAGATGCATTAGGGGCAGAGATGTCTCTAATGCGTATCTTGCCATGGATATCTTAAGTTCGTAATGTTCATTCCGTTAGAGATAATCCATGGACGGGAATTGAAGAATTACTAACACAGATAAGGAGGTGTGCAGGGACGATGGAAGAGAAAATGCACTTTATGACAGATGCAGGCGAACTTCTTGACTGGATGCGGGAACATGAAGAATTCAAAATCATCAATAAGGTAGAGGCACAGATGCTTCTTGATTATATGGAAGGTCATGATTACCGCCTTAGTACGGATAAGGAAGGGAACCTTGTCAGGGTTGATGTAAATGATGACCAGTATGATACAGATGAATATTCTGTTGATGATCTGATTGACAGCGTCTGTGAATGGAACTATGAGTTGATTTTGCATACCACAGAAGAAATGAAGAAGCCTGATATATCAGATGCAGAATACACAAAGCTTGAGGAGAAAATGAATTCTCTTAAGGAACAGGAGCAGATACTGGATAAACTATTTGACCAGACAAAGTATGCAGCAAAGGTGGAACTGCTTGCAACAGAACTGGCAGAAGCATTTGTAGCTAATCTACAGCGTAATGGAGTGGATAAAGCAGTTGGAACATTGTGTGAAGCTATCAGAGACGAGCCATTGAAGGAAGGTGACAGAGGTGGCAGATAAGGTTCATTGTGTAAGGAAGACACTCAGACTTACACCGGCAGAAGCAAAGCTGTTGGAAGAAAAATCAACAAATGCAGGTATGAATGAGGCAGAATATTTGAGATTTCTCATTAGTCAGAAACCAAATGATTATCCGGAAATAAGGAAGCTAATCAAAGAGCTTATCAATGAAGTAAATCATATTGGAGTGAACATTAACCAGATTGTTCATCATCATAACTATGAGCTATATTCAAAGGCTGACAGGGAACAGCTGATTGCTTATATGAGGAAGTTAAATGCTACTTTAAAAGAGGCGGTGGTCAGTCTTGGCAATTAGTAAGATACTTCATATGAAAGACTGTGGCAGTTCCTTTCATGGAAAGCACCTGAAATCAGCACTTGATTATATCACGGTTCTAGAAAAGACTCAGAATGGAAGACTTGTTGCTGCAGTAAACTGTCAGGTGGATATGGCTTTTGAGCAGATGAAGGAGACAAAGAAGAAGTTTAATAAGCTTGATAAACGGCAGGCGTATCACATTATTCTATCCTTTAAGGAAGGAGAAACCAGTCCTGATACTGTATTTGAGCTTACAGAGAAGTTTGTAAAAGAGTATCTTGGCAATGACTATGAGGCTGTGTATGCCGTCCATGATAATACGGAGCACCCGCATTCGCACATTGTGTTTAACAGTGTTTCTTTTCGTGACGGGAAAAAATACCATTACAAGAAAGGTGACTGGGAGAGGTATATACAGCCGATAACAAATCGGTTATGTGAGGAATATGGTCTTTCAACGATTGAACTCGAGGAAGAGCCGGGGAAAAGGGAGAGGACGGACAGGGAATGGAACAGATACCGTGACGGTAAATTTATATGGTCTGATATGGTAAAGAGAGATGTGGATGCATGCATATTACAGGCAGCTTCTTTTGATAGTTTTCTTTCCCAGATGGAAAATAAGGGATATGAAATCAAGAATGCCCATGGAGAAGGCAAATATTTAGCTGTAAAGCTTCCGGGTATGAAACGAATGATCAGACTGAAAACTTTAGGGGAAGAATATGGTGAAGAGTGTATCAGGCAAAGGATACAGAAAGAGAGTTTATCTCAATGTGTATCAAGTGAAGATGTGAAGCCCCAGATAGTGTATTGCCGGGTCAGGAGATATAAGAGGGCAAAGATGTCCGGCTTGCAGAAAAAATATTATGCAAGATTATATCGCATCGGCAAGCTGAAAAAAAAGGCATACTCCGTGGCATGGAAGTACAAGGATGAAATAAAAAAAATGCATAAATTACAGGAACAGTATAAGTTTCTTGTAAGGCATGATGTCCATTCCCTTGAGGAGCTGGTGCTTGTACTTGATAATCTTACGGATAAGAAAAAGGAGGCTTCCGCAGAAAAAAGCAGAGTTTACCGGGCGAATCATAAGAATAAGGAATTATATGATATTGCTGAAC
Organism: Bacteroidales bacterium; assembly: GCA_017442315.1. Lineage (GTDB taxonomy): Bacteria > Bacteroidota > Bacteroidia > Bacteroidales > UBA932 > Cryptobacteroides. The sequence goes on along the minus strand of JAFRZX010000039.1, from coordinate 1,672 downwards.
AGATGACTGAGCTTATAGAGTGTGAACACTCATACCAAAATGGGGATACTTTTTTTGAGGATGAGCATAAACGGTATCACAAACTGGAGTCGCTGCTTGGGGATAAGGGCTATTCCTATGAAGAGGTGATTCAATTAAAGGAACATTATCATAGGGAGACGGTGCGTTGTAAAGAACTTGAGACAGCGGTTTCAAAGGAAATCAAAGTTGCGGATTCTATCCGGAACGATTATGTAGCAGATGATTCAAGGATAAGAGATGGGCTAATCGAGAAGACAAAGCAAATAGAAGCAGAACATGAGAAGCAGCCAGTCAGATAGGCTGTTTTTTTATTGAAAAAGGAGGCAGGTTTTATGGAAAGACAAAGAATGAGTGACGCTGACAGGGAAAGATATCTGTCTATGGTAAAGATGAAGATAACGGACCCGAAAGTAATTGCTCTTATTGAGGAAGATATTGAGCATGGACTTTCTGCTAAGGAGATTGATGATTACACGGACAGACACCTAAAGTATGAACAGCAGAAGGCAATCTCTGAAATGTATCGAAAGGATTTTCCGAGAGCAGTAATTGGAGCAATTGGAAGATCAGATGTGGATGCTGAGAAAATGAGAGTTGCCATGGAACTTTATGAAAACAATGTCAGCATAAATGAAATCAAAAAAGTTATGGCAGAATCAAGGACAGCACTTGATATGCGAAGAGCATTTAGCAGTGCTCTGACACATGCACAAAAACAGATAGCAAATACTCCTGAGAAGGTCGAAGAAGAACCGATTACGAAGGAACAGGAATCAGAGCTTCTCATAGCAGTGAAAGCATTGACGGATTCTATACAGTCTAATACCGGCAATTACGAAGCTATTCAGAAGATGCTCAAACAGATGGAAACAATCCGCCTTGATGAAGCTGTAGCTAAGAATCTTACTTCTCTTAATGAAAAGCTGGAAAAAGAGAACAGGGAATTTACGGAACAGCTGGAAGGCAAGCAGAACGAAGTCAATAAGGGATTGCAGACCATAGCACAGCTTCGTACAGAGCTAGAAAACTTAAAGAAGGAGATGAAAATCATGCAGGATAGAAATACTGACCTTGAACAGCAGATTTCCCAGAGGGATGAGACAATCCGGGAGCAGGGACAGGCGATAATTGCAAAGAACTCAACCATTGAAAGGTACAAATCAGCAGAAGAAAAAGCAGCTGATGAGCAGCATCATGGGAGAACTGATTTGCAGGAAGAGACTGTGGGAAAACAGTCAGAGATTGAGATGAAACAGAATTATGATTCACAGGCAGTAGGGCAGACGCAGGGAGCAATACCAAAACAGGCTGCAACCATTCCGGCGGGTGCAATTCCGGTATATGCAAATGCTGGCGGAATCCCCGTTTATTACACTATGACGCTGGTGCAGGATCAAAAGGTGCTTCAAAGAACGGATGTTGATTATATGCATCGCAAGCCATCCGTGTTTGAGGGAATTATGAGTAAGTTCGCATTCAAGAAAAAGTCTCATAAGGATCTGGTACAGCTGGTCATTAACAAGGAACTTTCACCGGAACAGGTGAATGCCATCCGTGGAGGACTGGAAAGCGGTCTTGACGAGGAACAGTTAGAGCTTATCATCAATAAGAATCTGACACCGGAAAAGATGCAGAGTATTATCCGTTTTGC
>JAFRZX010000038.1 GCA_017442315.1 Bacteroidales bacterium | reverse complement strand
ATCAGGCCTGTAACTCCACATTATCTGCGTACCGGAAGCAGGGCTTTGATCAAGAGCAAGAATGCCCGCTTTGCGGAGAACAAGAGTGTGAAGAGAAGGAACAGGCAGCTGGAGGTTCCTGTGGAGTATAGCAAGGAGCTGGCGGAGATGATTGAAAATCTCGCATCATATGTCAATGAGAACCGCCTTGCCAATGTGGTAAGTCACATCGGAGAAGTCCATATGCCGGCTGACCTTGGCAAGCTGATCAAGGAGATGTTGTATGACGTGGTAGAGGATTTCCTCAAGGAGCACTCTGCATTGTATAATGTCATCGACAAGTCTGAAATCAAGATCTTCAACAAGGAGTTGAACAAGATGATTTCTTCACTTGTCAAGAAGGTATATATGACGGTGCATTAGGATGAAAGTGCGACTCTTGCAAATTTTGCAATTCTCGTTCAGAGTAGTGTAAGAGTCGCTAATTCAAAAGAATGATACTATGAAGAAGAAAGAATTTAAGATCTTGTTGATGGATTTCAATAGGAATAACTATGAAGCATATGATGTCCTGCCATATTTTAGGAATGTATGGAAAGGCCATCGCTTTAATAGGGACAAAGACTATAACAAGATTCCCGTAACGACAAAGGAACAGCTGAAAGAATGGATTATAGGCTGGGGAAGATACCAGTTCTGGGCTAGATGTGAATATGAATTTGTTATGGCATCCTGGCCGTTCGGGTCACGCAGGATGACTGAGGATATGAAAGAATTTCTTAAAACAAATCCAGATATCAACAATTATGATGATAATGTGAAATTCCGCAATATTATCATCAGTAATATGGTAAAAATTGATGTATTCGAACAGCTTATGATGAATATAGATATAATTGTCGATATTCTTTGTGAAGAGTTTTTGATGAAGAATAAAAAAGCAGGAGGTTGAATTATGAAGATACAATACGCGTCTGACTTGCATTTGGAGTTGTCAGGCAATTCGAAATATGTAAAGGAAATACCCTTTGAAGTGACTGGGGATATTCTAGTCCTGGCAGGTGATACTGCTTGTTTACGAGACAAGAATCTTCCTGACAGTAAGTTCTGGAAATGGGCTTCCGAGAATTATCGTGAGGTGTTTCTTGTGCCCGGGAATCATGAATACTACGGCTTAGGCGACGTGCTGGAGAATGGTGACAGCTGGAGCCTTGAGATTCTCCCGAATGTCCACTATCACCAGAATAAAGTGGTCCGTGTTGATGATACTGATTTCATTCTCTCGACTCTATGGTCACAGATCAATCCGGCCAATGAGTTTGCCATCTGGCAGGGCATGAGTGACTTCTATCAGATCCGATATGGCGGAAAACCGTTTATGTCGGGCCACTTCAATGACGAGCACAGGAAGTGTCTGGAGTTCATCAAGAAGAGTGTTGCGGAGAGTAATGCAAAGCATATTGTAGTGGTGACTCATCATCTCCCTACAATGGCAGTTGTTGCACCGCATCATAAGAAGAGCCCGCTCAATACTGCATTTGCGGTGGATCTGCATGACTATATTGCTGACAGCAGGATTGATGTGTGGATATATGGCCACTCTCATACCAATATCGATACAGAAATCAATGGAACAAAGGTGGTCTGTAACCAACTGGGATATGTTCAGTATGGAGAGCATCAGTATGGCTTTGATGGACGGAAATTCATCGAAGTGTAATAATAACAGTTAATTACAAAGTATTATGAAAAACACAAAACCAACATTAGAGGAGTTCTGTCAGATATATCCGGAACTTCTCGCGCAAGCAAGAGAATATGCGGAAGGAACAATCGTCGATCCGGAGGAGCACGATGATGCCGTGGAGTCGTGTGTCTGTGACTTTATGGAAGGGGCATGTGCTGCGATGTTCTATAAGGCTGATCTGCAGGGGCGTTCTTGAATTTCTGTAGAAAGGATTTCAGATTATGCTCTCGGAACATTATGTCCTGGGAGCATAATCGTTAAATATTATTAT
>JAFRZX010000037.1 GCA_017442315.1 Bacteroidales bacterium | reverse complement strand
GAACCCCCGACCCTCTGCTTGTAAGGCAGATGCTCTAAACCAACTGAGCTATGCTCCCTTTGGCGGTGCGGACGGGACTCGAACCCGCGACCCCCGGCGTGACAGGCCGGTATTCTAACCAGCTGAACTACCGCACCAATTGTTCAGTCTTTAAGCGTTTTGGTCGAACGCGGATGCAAAGGTACGCATTTTTTTAAAACCTGCAAATTTTTCTTCGTTTTTTTTGACTTTTATTGAAAATATAGTTTTGTACTGTTAACCTTGCTTATAAGTACAGCATGAAATCTCATATCTGGATATCTTTTTGTATAAATATTTTCCCTTTGGCAGATTATTAAAAATGGCAGCAGCCGGAATTACTTTGGCTGCTGCCGAGTGTTCAGAATCTGAAAACAGTGTTTCCAGTTATTACGCATCATTTCACTTCGATGATGCGTTTTTCATCTTCGATCTTTTCTTTTGTTGTCTTTGGAATTCTGACATAAAGGATACCATTTTCAACCTTGGCATCTATAGTATCTTTGTCAGCATTTTCTGGAAGGATGAGTGTCTGTGAGAATTTTGAGTATGAGAATTCCTTTCTCAGGTATTTACAATCCTTCTTTTCGTCATTCTTCTCTGTACTCTTGCATCCGCAGTGTTTCTTCTCCATCTCTATAACGAGATTTCCTTCCTTGTTGAGGTGGATCCTGAAGTCATCTTTGCATGTTCCCGGAGCTGCTAGCTCAAGTTTATATTCATTCTCGTTTTCCGCTACATTGATTGCCGGAATGTTCCCTCCGACTTTTTCCAAAGGACGTCCTTCAAAAAGATCGTTGAAGAAATCTGTCAGACCGAACTGACTGTTGAACCTTCTTGCTGGTAACATATTTAAATCTCCTATCTGTTAAATTGTTATATATGTGCTTTCACTTTGTGACAGCGTCCGATGTAAGTCAATATCCGGGCCAATTCAGGATTTTTGTTCTGAAAATTGACTATCTTCGCATTTTGTTTGATACAACTTCATGTTGTAGGAAAGTCCTTTCCTTAGTTCGCGAGAGATAAGCAAATAGTCCGTGGACTTTTACACTTGTCAGTACGGAGTGACGGTGAGTATTATGGAAAGGGAAGCGTAAGTGAAGAAAGTGAAATTATCCGTAATTTTGACCTTGCCAAACATTAGTAAATGATACATATGGAAAAAAGTCTATATCCTTTTAAGTTTATACCTGTTGCTTCGAGAAGACCTTGGGGCGGCCATGCGCTTGTTACCGATCTTAGGAAAGAGTTTGTTGAATGTGATAAAGATGGAAATGAGGTACCTCTGACGTCTGATGACCTGATTGGTGAGAGTTGGGAACTGGCTGATATGGGTATTGAAGACTCTGTCATTTCTAACGGATGGCTTGCTGGAAATACCATCAGTGAGATAATGGAAACATATCTTGAAAGAATTACCGGGGAGGATGTGTATGGTTATTACGGACGTCAGTTCCCGCTGTTGATAAAATTTTTGGATATTAATGAACGGCTGTCTGTACAGGTTCATCCTGATGATGAGATTGCTGCGGAAAGATATGATTCCTTAGGTAAGGCTGAGATCTGGTATGTAATGGATGCAAAGCCTGGTGCAAGGATTTATTGTGGTTTTACAAGACAGGTTACAGCTCAGGAATTTTATGGCAGGTGTCATGATGGGACAGTTGAGCAAATCCTGAATGTCATCTATCCTAAAAAAGGAGATGTTCTTTACATAACTCCAGGTACGGTTCATGCAGCTGATGGCGGGCTTTTGATAGCTGAAGTGCAGGAGTCTTCCGATATGACCTTCAGACTTTATGATTGGGGACGTGAGTTTGATCCTGCAACCTCACGTCAGATGCATCTGGAAGAAGCGATTGATATTATAGATTATCGTCCATTTGATAACGGTCTATATCGCAAAGGGCCTCTTTGGGGAGATGATGCATCCTGGATTCCTTGTGCAGAAAGCCGTTGCCATTGTCATGAGGAAGGAGGTGAATGCCATTGTCATGAGGAAGGTGGTGAATGTCATTGCCATGAAGATGGACATGGAGAATTTCATGCAGAAGAAGGGCAGGTTGTAGAGACACTGGTGGAGTCTCCGCAGTTCAATGTTACAAAGATCAACCTGTCTGCACCGCTGCATATCTATACGGAAAAATTCAACAGTTTTATTATATATATATGTATAGAGGGCGCAGCTTCAATACAAGTGCCTGCTGTGAATGAGAAGGGTGAGCCATGTATGGACTATTATGAGTTGTGCAAAGGAGAAACTATACTTATACCGGCGGATATGGCCGATTTCTTACTTGTGCCTACGGAATCTTCTACTGTACTTCTTGAAGCCGTAACTCGTCCGGTGGATGATCAGGATGCTTATATCGACCCTTCTACTGAGGCATTCCTTGAAGGGGAAGATTATGAAGGACTGGAAGATGAGGTCTCTGATGAAGATGTATCTGCAGACGGAGCGAGTCCGTTGAAGTTTTTCAGCTGATTGATATGGAAGAGGTCAGAATCGATAAATATTTATGGGCTATACGGGTTTATAAGACTCGTACAGAGGCGACTGATGCATGTAAAGGGGGTAAGGTGCGTCTGAATGGAGCAGATGTGAAACCATCAAGGATGGTAAAGGTCGGGGATTGTCTGATAGTGAGGAAAGGTGCTGTAACATATACATATGAGGTCCTGAAACTGGTTGAAAAGCGTCAGGGGGCTAAACTTGTGCCTCAATATGCTTTGAATCTTACCCCGCATGAAGAACTGGCCAAGCTCAGAGCGCCAGTGGAGACATTCTTCCTTAAAAGAGACAGAGGAGCCGGGCGGCCTACAAAGAAAGACCGCCGCCAGATGGAAGATCTGTGGGGCAGTCTTGATTTTGATGTTCCCGATGATATTGCGGAAACCTTTGCAGCCGATTTGGGCTTGGATGATGAGGATTGACCTGCTACTTGAAGTATCTGTTGTATAATCCCTGGAATCCGGCGCCATGACGTGCTTCATCTTTGCACATTTCATGAACGGTATCATGAATGGCGTCAAGGTTCTGCTGTTTTGCAAGAGTCGCGATCCTTTTCTTGTCTTCGCATGCACCCTGCTCTGCCAGCATCCTCTTTTCAACATTTGTTTTAGTGTCCCAAACGCACTCTCCAAGAAGTTCTGCGAATCTGGCTGCATGTTCGGCCTCCTCCCATGCGTATCTCTTGAATGCTTCGGCAATTTCAGGATACCCTTCTCTGTCGGCCTGTCTGCTCATTGCGAGGTACATGCCTACTTCAGAGCATTCTCCGTTGAAATGGTCACGGAGGCCTTTAAGGATTTCAGGATCTACACCTTTTGCCACGCCGATCTTATGTTCGTCAGCCCATGTCAGTTCACCTTCTGTTTCAACGATCTCCTCAAACTGGTCTGATCCTACATGGCATAATGGGCACTCTTCCGGAGCAGTTTCACCTTCATGGATATAACCGCATACCAAGCATCTGAATTTCTTTGTCATAACGTTTCCTTTTAATTGTATTTAATAGTGTTAATTTTTAATAATTCAAAATTAGAATTTAATGCAAAGATACGTAAAAAAAAGAATTCTCCAAATTTTTGAACAGATTCTTGAATTGATGAAGGAAGTTTTTTACGTATAACATATAATATGATTATTGATGACAAGATGATATCCTGAATCAGTAACATGTTATAGACTCGTATGAGGAAAGTCTGTTGAATGAAAATATTATTTTTTTTGAAGTGTGCCACGGTTTGGCAATAATGAATGTTTATATTTGCATGAATAAAGTTTAGACAGTTTCTTAGGGGCGGTAAAAGATTTTTACAGCACGGTCTGAACAAGAAGCTCAGGCAAAACTTATGAAATTATGACAGCATCCGATATGACGCCATTCTTAAAACAAGTAGCGGAACACTATTATAAAGTCGAAGCATTAGAGAGAATGTGCTTCGTTTTTCCGAACAGACGCTCTATGGTGTTTTTCAAGAAATACCTTTGTGAAGCAGTTGCATCAGATTCCGGAAGACCTGTAATTGCTCCGCAGATGGTTACTGTGAGTGATTTCTTCTGTAGCAGGTCTGAGGCAGTTGCTGCAGATCGTGTGACACTTCTGGTTATGCTGTATGACTGCTATCGTGAACTCAATCCTGTCGCAGAGTCTTTGGATGACTTTATTTTCTGGGGCGATGTCATCCTCGGTGATTTCAATGATGTGGACAAGTATCTGGCTGATCCTCGACAGATCTTTACCAATGTGGCGGACCTGAAGAATCTTCAGGATGACTTTGAATACCTTACTGAGAATCAAAGGAAGGCGATAGAAGCTTTTGCCGGTCATTTCAAGGAGGGTAGCATGGGACGTGCCAGAGGAAAGTCCAAGGATGTGCGGGAATCATTCCTTCAGATATGGAATATAATGCTCCCTATGTATGAAAAGTTCAAGAAAAATCTTGCCGGACAAGGTCTTGCTTATGAGGGAATGCTGTACAGAGATTTTGTTGACAGACTTGAAACAGCTACAGTGACTGATGTTCTGGCCGATAGATTTGATGCCGATAAGTTCGTCTTTGTCGGGCTTAATGCCTTGAATGAATGTGAAAAGAAAGTTATGTCCAGGATGAGGGATGCAGGAGTAGCAGAGTTCTGTTGGGATTACACCGGTAAGATGATAAGCGATCCGTTGAACCGATCTTCTTATTTCATGGCCAGGAATGTTGAGGATTTCCCTCAGGCTTTTCAGATGGAGTCTGTTGAAACGCTTCCTGAGTTCAATGTTGTCAGTGTCCCGTCGTCATATGGACAGGTCAAGCATGTAAGTGAAATATTGTCGAGACTAAGAGTGCAAGGTTCGGATTGTGCTGTTGTTCTTCCTGATGAGGGTTTGTTATTGCCTTTGCTGAATTCAATTCCTCCTTCTATAAGGGATATCAACGTGACTATGGGATATCCTATGTCTGCTAGTGGAATATGGGCGTTTATGTCTGATCTTCTCAAGATGCAGCTCCATTTAAGAAGAAAAGATAGTCAATGGAGATTCTATCATAAGCACGTTTGGGACCTTTTCTCCAATCCTTTGTTCCGTAAGTTGGTTGAAGAAGAGGATATGAAAGCATGCAGGGAAAGGATGGATGAGATTAAAAAGGAGGCACGATACTATATACCTGAAGAAGATCTGAATGGTTTCCCTCTCTTTGACGTAGTCTTCAGACCGGTCATCAAGGACCTTGCGGCAGCTGATTCCGAACAGATTGCAGCTATTGCAGGGTATCAGCAGGAAGTTCTTGCATATATTGCATCCAGGCTTACAGAAGATAAATATGCTGCGCTGGAAATGGATTTTGCCAAGGAGTATTGGTGTGCAGTGAATCGTCTCAAGGCTATGTCACTTTCAATATTGCCGGCTACATATATCCACTTGCTTGATTCATTGCTGTCGGGATTGTCGGTGCCATTTGCCGGTGAACCACTGAAAGGACTTCAGGTCATGGGACCTCTTGAGACCAGAGCTCTTGATTTCCGGAATGTGATCATACTGTCGTGCAATGAAGGAATGTTCCCGCGTAGAAACATCAGTTCCTCTTTCATACCTCCTGAACTCAGAAGAGGATTCTCACTTCCTGCATATGAATTCCAGGATGCGGTATGGGCATATTATTTCTATCGTATGGTTTCGCGTGCGGAAAATGTATGGATGCTATATGATTCAAGGACTGAAGGGTTGAAGAGTGGTGAGGAAAGTCGTTACATCAAACAGCTGCGTTATCATTTCAAACTGCCGGTAAATATGTTTGTGCCGGATATGGAGGCTGATATGCCGACGGCCAAAGATAATGTTATATATAAGGATGCAGATATTCTGCATAAGATTTATTCAGGTCGTTATTCACCGTCTTCGCTTCAGAACTATATTGATTGTCCTATGCGCTTCTATTATTATTCGGTAATGAAGCTGAAGAAGGAAAAGGAAGTTTCCGAGTCTATGGATCCTGCCATGATCGGCAATGTCTATCATAATGTAATGTGGGCATTGTTTACTTCCGAAGAGGAAATGCTTTCTGACCGGCCTTTCGACAAGCTTTCACATAAAGGGACTGGAGGTATGAAGAAGGTGGGACGCGGATATCTTCAGTCTTGGTCGGGCAGAGAAGAAGAGGTACGGAATAAGGTTATGGCTCTCATGTGTGAGGAGTTAGGTACAGACGAAATAGAGGGCAGGAATCTAGTCGTAGCAAGTGTGATTGTAAGATATGTGATGGAGACCATCAGCCGAGACCTGCAGCTTTTGACCGATTTAGGTGAGGAATTCTTTGAAATCATAGGATTGGAACAGCCTCTTGATGTAGAATTATATGGTCTGAATTTTTTTGGTGTAGTGGACAGGATTGACCGGATTGGTGGAAAAGGAAATGTGCGTCTTGTCGATTATAAGAGTGGAAAGGATGATCCTTCAGTACTTATGGTTAATGATGAAACAGCCGGAATTGTTGTCGAAGACATATTCGGTTCTGACAGAACCAGAAGGAAAAAGGTTAAGGCCGGACTCCAGTTCTTTATATATGACAGAATGTTGCAGGAAAAAGGAATTGCAGAACTTGACGGTATAAGCAACTCCATGTATTCTGCCGCAGGACTGTTTGCAGGTGTCCCTGGGGTGTGTCCTCTGAACCCTAAGTTTGCAGCAGAGATGGACAAGAGGCTGGAGACAATGCTCAAGGAAATAAAGGATCCGGATATTCCATTCAGGATGACGGAGGACGAAGATAATTGTAAATGGTGTGATTTCAGAATGATATGCGGAAGATAGTAAGGAGGATGATGTCATGGTGGAGATTCTAAAGGCTTCGGCAGGTTCAGGCAAGACCTATACCCTTGCCAATAAATATATACAGCTTCTTCTTGAAAGCGATGACAGGTATGCTTACCGGCATATCCTGGCTGTCACTTTCACCAACAAGGCTACTGATGAGATGAAAAGCAGGATTCTTAAAGAGCTGTATGTCATGGCTAACGATAATGATATACCTGCCGAGAAGAGACATGCGGCAGAGACAGTATTGTGCAATATACTCCATGATTATAGCGCATTTGCAGTAAGTACGATAGACCGCTTCTTCCAGCAGACACTGAAAGCATTTTCCAGAGAAATCGGGCAGTTCGCTTCATATCAGGTAGAACTTGACAGAGATTCGTTGATTGCTGAAAGCGTAGACAGAGTATTGGATTCCCTGTCATTGGATAAAAAGGATGAAAAGAGACTTAAATGGCTTACGGATAATACTATTGCGCAGATTGAGTCTGGTGAAGGATATAAATTGGACACGACTCTTCTCAATGTAGCTGCCAGATTGAAAAGCGAGGAGCATAGGGCATTGGTGGAAAAGGAAGGACTGGATGAGGAAATATTGTATGATGAAGCTACACTCAGCCGTCTTGCAGAAGGTTGTGACATAGTCTGCCGGGACTATATGAAAGCCGTGAAAAAAGCTGTCACCCATGTCGCCGATACCTTTGCCCAGGCAGGAATAGATCCATATGATACATCATCACATTTCATGTCCAAAACTCTTGACAGGTATTGTCTTCTGTCTGATGGAGAATTTATTCCATGCATTACAGAAGCGGTCAGAAAGAGCATTTCTGATATCTCCCGCTGGTTTCCTAAGAGCAAATCGCATCTGATGGATAGCGTTACAGATGAAATGGTTGATGCTGCAGCTGCTTTTGCCGGTCTGTTCGGTAATGAGTACAAGGCATATAATACGGCTGTGATGCTGAAAGGACAGGTTTATGGCTTCGGTATAGCCAATGATATATATAAAGAATTCAATGCATTGCTAAGGGAGAAGAATGTGTTGAGCCTGGATGATTCAAATACAATACTCAAGAATATCATTGATGGTACTGATACCCCTTTCATATATGAGAAGCTTGGGGTCCGATATGAGCATTTCCTTCTGGATGAGTTTCAGGATACCTCGCGTGTTCAATGGGATAATTTCCGTCCGTTGCTGATGAACAGCATTGCAGGAGAGTTCTATAACCTTATAGTAGGTGATGTTAAGCAGAGTATTTACCGTTTCCGTAATTCGGACTGGAAACTTTTGAGGGATGAGGTTCCTGAGGTTTTCCGGGATTGTGCAGATGAAGGGAATCTGGATACTAACTGGCGTAGTTTCAGGAATATTGTAGCCTTCAACAATTCCTTTTTCAAGGATACGGCATCTTTGCTGGATACAATGTATGATGGTGGGGGAAATGTCATTTCGTCAATATATGAAGATGTGATCCAGAAGCCGGCTAAGGAAAATGACGGTGCTGTACTCGTGTCTTTCTGTCCTTCTGACCAGGAGAGTGAAATGATTGTAAAGGCTGTCGAAGATGCAGTGGCGCATGGATATTCTTATAGGGATATAGCAGTTCTTGTCAGGTGGAATAAAGAAGGGGCTGAGGTCGCTGCCAGTCTCATGAATAACAGGATACCGGTAGTTACTGACGATTCATTGATGATTTCTTCAGCGTTGACGGTCAGACGTCTGGTAGCATTGCTTTCCAGTATGGATAATCCGGATGATTCAACAGCACGTTATCTTGCAGGACATATGGATCTGATTATTCCAGAGTATGGTTCTTCCTTGATAGATCTGTGTGAGGACCTGTTGCGTAAGTTGAAGACCTATGACTCAGATACGTTCAGTTCAGAGTCTCTTTATATTCAGTCTTTCATGGATGTGGTCCGGGATTTTGTGTCTGTTGAAGGAAGCAACCTTCATCGTTTCCTTAAACATTGGGAAGGAAATACACAGAGCATAAGTTCACCTTCGTCAGGAAATGCTGTCAGAGTCATGACTATACATAAGTCCAAAGGACTTGATTTTCCATATGTAGTGGTACCTTTCCTTGAAAAGGTAAAACTTTCCCGCGCTGAAAGGAGATGGTGCCGTCCTGAAGTATCGGGTACGTCTTTGGCAAATGTTGCAGAAGGCATATATGATGTACTCCTTTCTTCCAAAAGTGAGAATACATTGTTTGACGGACATTACCGGGATGAGAAACTGATGCAGTATGTGGATAATGTCAATGTTGTATATGTCGCTTTCACCAGGGCGGCAGAGGTCATGCATGTAATTGCAGAACTTCCGGAAGAGGAAGCTGCGGTGACGGATTTCTCCAGGATAATATACAGGTTTGTGAATACTGCCGGACAAGATCTTGGCATGGAGGAAATTCATGACAAGGAAGGAACTTCGTCTTCCGAAAGACATTTCATTTTCGGACGTATCCCGGATCATAAGTGTGTTCCGGTGGCTTCAGATGACCTCATGGGGAAACTGCCATCCTCGTTCTGCTCATGGCCGCTTGAACTGGATTCAGGCAGTGAAGATGAGGAACTTCCAGTAAATGAACGAGGACGTCTTAAATTCAGTCCGGATGCCTATGAATTCTTTTCTGAGAATGGTCTTTGGGGTGGTGCTGTCTCTCAAAGGATAAAGGGTATCGTATTGCATGATATATTGTCTGAGGTGTTCTGTATTTCTGATGTCAGGACAGCTGTCAGGCATGCTGTATATAGTGGTACACTTGATTCGGATGAGGAAATCGATGTCGTTTCCATGCTTGAGCAAAGACTGGATGAGGTTAAGGAGATGGGATGGTTTCCTGATGATGCTGCGCAGGTCTTCAATGAAACGGAAGTGATCGATTCGGATGGGTGTATCCTTCGTCCTGATAGAGTGGTTATAAGGAATGGAAAAGTTTCCATAGTGGATTATAAATTCGGAGAACATCATGCATCTTATGAACGTCAGTTGAAAAGATATGCCGATGTATGGGCGAGAATGGGGTATGAAGATATATCTGCCTGTTTATGGTATGTAAGGACAGGAGATGTGAAAGTCATCTGCTGACGGATGACAGATAGATTTTTTTAAAAGAAATCAAAACAGTTTCTTATATTTGCATGATGTAACAGATGAATTGATATGGAAAAGGACAATATGGATACATGCAAGCTTCTGTATAATACCGAAAGAGTGCGACTTCATATTCCGGAATACGGAAGGAACGTGCAGAAGATGGTTGATTACCTGAAGACTATAGAGGATAGGGAAAAACGTAATGAGCAGGCAAGAGCTGTAGTGAAAGTTATGGAAATCCTTAATCCTGCAGTTCATCTCCAGGATGATTATGAACATAAGTTGTGGGATCATCTTTATATAATTGCTGATTTTGATCTTGATGTGGATTCTCCGTATCCCGCACCGGCTCCCGAAAGTCTTAATGAGACACCGATGAGTGTGCCTATAGAAAAAAGACCGGTTAAGGCCAGCCATTATGGGAGGAACATAGAGAATATAATCGAGCTCATAGCCGGTCAGGAGGATTCCGATGGAAAGATAGCGATGATACGTTCACTTGCTGTATATATGAGGCAGCAGTATCTGATATGGAACAAGGATACGGTATCTGATGAGACTATATTCCAGGATATAGAAAAACTGTCAGATTACAGGATAAAGGTTCCGGAAGGGATGAAATTGAACAAAATGGATTCGGGAGCGAATTTTTCTCGTCCTGGATTGAATCCTTCCAAGAATGGAAAGAACCGTCAGAAGAATAATCAGAAACAGAGAAAACAGCACAACAGATAATATGGCTGCAAGAGCAAAGACAGATAAGAAGTATGGTAGGAAAGAGAAGCTTAGACGCTTCTCGTTCTTTTCAGGTATGTCGCCGGAGAAAAAATCAAATGTCTTGAAATATACGGGTATAGCCGTAGGAGTTTTCGCTCTTTTTACATTTGTCTCAATCGTTTCATATCTTTTTACATGGGAGACAGACCGTAATCTCATGGTTCATCCGGATATGATGGATAAAGGGGTTGAAGTTGCAAACTGGGCAGGCAAGATCGGTTATCTGTGGAGCAATTTCCTTGTGGCGGACTGTTTCGGACTTGGCAGTCTCGCATTTGTCTTTCTGCTTGGAGCTGTGGCATACCGGCTGTTCTTCTGGAAGAAGAGCATCGGTTTGCTTCATACTTTTTTTGTGACGGTCAGTGGCGCATTCCTGTCTTCTTTGATTCTGTCTTTCTGTTCCATGCAGTTCGGGGATGATAACCTGTTCGGTGGCGGGTTAGGTGGATTTGCCGGTTATGCTGTAATCTCATGGATGGAGAATCTTTTTGAGGTTATTGTGACCGGATGCATCCTTATTGCATTGGTTATAGCATGGCTTCTGCTTGCTAGCTGCCGTTTTTCCCGTTGGTTTGCAACTGTAGGAGATATGATCCCGGCTGCAGAGCCTGTCGGATCTGATGGACAGACTGTTGAATCTGTCGCTCCGGTTGAGGTAGTAGAAGAAACTGAGGATGTGATTGAAGAATTTCCGGATGATGAACCGTTTTCAGAACCTTATGAGCATGATGATTCAGAGTCGTTCCAGGAGTCAGGGACAGATCCTGATATGTCCTTGGATCCGGATGAGTCAGGGAAGGAACATCCCGTTGATAGGGACATACCTATGGAAGTCATTCATGGTGAAGATATTGTTGTGCCTGTGACAGAAGAATTGCCGAGGATTGATAACCGTGAGGAACTTGAAAGATATCAGTTCCCGCCTCTGGATCTTCTCAAGGACTACGCAGAGGGACAGCATAAGGTTACTCAGCAGGAACTTGAAATCAACAATGCAAGGATAAGGGCGACACTGCAGAATTATCGTATAGAAGTAGATCGCGTGACAGCTGTCGTAGGACCTACTGTGACACTATATAAGGTGGTGCCTGCTCCAGGTGTAAAGGTGTCTGCCATAGAGAATCTTCACCGTGAAATCGCTATGGCTCTGGGTGCCAGTGGAGTACGTGTTGTTACTCTTAGAGACAGTGTCGGTATAGAGGTTCCGAACAGCACTCCGTCCATAGTGCCTCTGAAGTCAATGCTGAATGATGATTCTTTCCGCAACAGTAAGGCGGAGCTCCCGATAGCAATAGGATATACGATAACTCAGGAAGTCAAGACTTTTGACCTTACCGATGCTCCTCATCTTCTGATTGCCGGTGCTACCAAGCAGGGCAAGTCTGTCGGATTGAATGTGATAATCTCGTCTCTTCTTTATGCAAAGCACCCTTCGGAACTCAAGTTCGTGTTCATCGATCCGAAGATGGTTGAATTTACGGCATACAATGAACTTTTGAAGCATTATCTTGCGGTACTCCCTATGGCGGCAAGTGAGGCGGATGAGAGGGATAGTGCAATCATCAAGCAGCCTAAACAGGCTGAGCAGGTGCTTAATTCGCTTTGTATTGAAATGGATGAGAGATATAAGCTGCTTGCGGCTGCCGGGGTTAATGATATAAAACTGTATAATGAAAAATATAAGGACAGGCATCTGCTTCCTACGGAAGGCCACAAATATCTTCCGTATCTGGTAGTGGTAATCGACGAGTATGCCGACCTTACGATGACAGGTGGAGCCAACCCGGATGCGAGGAAGGCTGCCAAGAATATCAGTGATTATATCGTGCGTCTGGCTCAGAAAGGACGTGCTGCCGGTCTTCATGTCGTGATCGCCACCCAGCGTCCTTCTGTTAATGTGATCACCGGACTTATTAAGACTAATTTCCCTACGAGAATAGCATTTAGGGTCGTATCAGGTGTAGATTCAAGGACCATATTGGATTCTTATGGTGCAGAGAACCTGATAGGAAGGGGAGATATGCTTTATTACGCTGGTGTTGAAATGGAAAGAGTCCAGTGTGCTCTTGTCAGTATGGCCGAGATAAATAAGATAACCAGATTCATTGGCTCCCAGACCGGATACAAGCAGTGTTATTCCACTCCATATTACCTCCCTGTACCCGAATCTCAGGATGGAGAGACCAGCGGAGGTTCGATTGATATGCAGAACCTTGATCCTATGTTTGAAGATGCTGCCAGAATGGTGGTGAATTCTCAGCGTGGTTCTACTTCTGATCTTCAGAGACGTCTCGGCATGGGATATGCAAGAGCCGGAAGGGTGATGGATCAGCTTGAAGGAGCCGGAATCGTCGGCCCGCAGGAAGGGGCCAAGCCACGACAGGTACTTGTTACGACGATTGCGGAACTTGATGAGATCCTCTCACATTTCATTAGAAACTGATATGGATGTAGTTTACAGAAGCTTGCTTATTTGGTCTTTGACTTTATTGTCTGCACTGACAGCACATGCCCAGAATCTTATCGACACGATGTATACCAAGGTAATGGAATCACATGTGGAATTGGTTTACAGCTACTCTTTCAGAATGTCAGGTGTCAATAATGTCGGACAGGGCATTTTGTCTGCGCAAGATGATTTGTGGCATGTGGACGGCAACGGAATCCAGATGTGGTGTGATGGTAGCAGTATGTGGGTGGTGGATCCTTCATTGAAGGAAGTCGTGATTGAGCCTGCTGTACTGGAGGCGGATTATCTTTCCAACCCTGCCTTGTTGTTTACCCGTATGGATGATTGCTTTAATGTGAGAATGGCGCGGAGTTCCGCTGATGGGGATACCATGCTTTATGTTCTGGAACCAAAGCATTCGGGTGATATCGATTACTGCAATATTGAGGTGTTCAAGGATGATGCATCTATAAAGTCTGCGACATTTGCCATGACGGACGGTAATCTTCTGAATATAGAAGTATCTTCAATGACTTTTTCTCCAAAAAGGCCGCACACGTCTTTCCGCCCGCAGACCAGCTTTGATTCATCATGGATAGTTACAGATCTGCGTTGATGTCTTCAAGCAGGAAACCTTCTGAACACCATGTCTTGAATATGCCGTTTTCATCATAAACCAGGCATCCCTCCAATTCCTCAGATGATGATATGAAATTACGCGCATCTTCAAGCCCTATTACCATACAGTATGTCGCATAGGCATCTGCCGTCATTGCATCGGCAGCCACTATCGTGGCACTCAATAGATTATGAGTCACAGGCCTGCCGGTGCGTGGATCTATGGTATGAGCGTATTTTCTCCCTTCAGAGATGTAGAATTTCCTGTAATTTCCGGATGTTACGATTCCATGTGGACCTTCCGGAACCTTGAATATACCTTGGAGGTCGGCTCCTGGAGTGTCATTGCCATCTTTCGGACGGTCTATTCCCAGTGACCATTGTCCTCCGGAAGGATTCTTGCCGTCACAGAAAATTTCTCCTATATCCACCATCATGTCTTTTACTCCTAGAGAGTAGAGATATGATGCAACAACATCACAACTGTAGCCTTGAGCTATTGCGTTGAAATTCAGTTGAGGCAGAGCGTCATCTGTAACAGATGTCTCAATGATGTCCCTGCTGCAGAGATTCCCGTTGTTTTCGGCTATTACGGCATGTATGTCTTTGCACAGACGTTTCATTCCTGAAGTCAGTTTTGCTTGGTCAATCTGTCCGTCCTCTGGCACGGAGCTACTTTTGAAACCGAATCCCCATAGATCGAAGATCGGGCCGGCTGCAACGTCAACGGCACCGCCGGTTGTTTCGTAGAAACGGTAGGCTTGAGAATACATGTCGGTGAAGTACGTGTCAGGTCTGATGGTTTCTCCGTCATTGAACCTGCTGAGCAAGGAGTTTCTGTTGTATCCTGAAAGAGAAGCCTCAATCCCTGATAGGATATGGTCGATTGAGTCCTTGATTTCTTCAGGCTTTGCATCAATCATTCCATCCTGCCCGTTGAGGTTGAGCTTTACCGTATAAACTCCTCCTTGAGCAAATCCGGAGATGATGATGTATCTGTCTTGTGACTGACATGAGATGGCAAGAATTGTAATCAATGCACCCATTGCCATTGTTATTCCTGTTTTCTTTATTCTGAAAGTCATTTCTCTGGCAAACAATTTGTGCAAAGGTAGCGGTTTTTCAAATTAAAATGTTCATCTTTGTAAGATTATTGAAATAAAGACGTGGCGATGAAAAGTATTCAAAAACTGAATTCCCTGATACTTTTTGCGGCAATGGTTTGTGCCGCCTTAGCATGCAAGAAGGAAGAAGAGGTAGCAGCTCTTCCTAGTCTCAATGGATCCCTGACTTTTTATGTTCCTGAATATGTTTCTCAGGAACAGACACTTACGATGATTCCAAAAGGAGCGATACATCCTGCCGGCGGAGTTGTCGGATATAGCTGGAAGGTTCTTCCTTCTATGTCAAAAGCTGATACCACGAGGTATCAGAACGGTCTTGACAAGCAGGGAAACAAATCAGACGGGGCTTTTACACATACTTTTTCTGACACATTGAAGCAATATTCAGTTACCTGTTATGCTTTTGCATCCGGATATGCGTCATTGTCTTCCACCTCATATGTCAATGTCGTGAAAGGAGGGCTTGACGGTTCCATAACAGGTACAGGAATCAAAACGGAAGATGCAAGAGTTTCATTCCAGAATTCATGGTATTATCTGGCTCCTTCAGGAACTTCCGATTGGTTCAGAAATAATCTTGAGAGAAAGGATATGGGTGCGCCTTATATGAACCTTGATGTGATGACAGATGTTTTCGGACGTTATTATAGTTATGATGAAGCTTTGAATGCCTGTCCGGAAGGCTACAGATTGCCTACTGATGAAGATTGGGTCGCATTGTGTTCATCTCTAGGGGTTTCGGCTGCTGTTCATGAGGATATTCCAGGTGTTGCTTCTGTTCTTATGGCGGATGTCAGGTTCAACGGTGAAGAGATGTGGCAGTATACACGTGAGGTGGGGGATATAGAAGGTACGAGCCGTATGGCAATGTTCCCGGCAGGTTATGCAAACCTTGGCGACAGGGCAGAGGATGGGAGTTATCCCGAAGCTACTTTTGACGGACTTTATGACTATGCTGTGTTCTGGACGGCAGACGCAGTTGACGGGAATAAAGCTTATTACAGATACCTTGTTACCGGAGATACGGACCTTTTGATAGGACAGGGTGACAGGAAAAATTTTGGAGCTATGGTCAGATGTGTTTCCGAATAAGTTTCCTACATTGAAGATATAATGCTGAGGGCTTCTGAAAGTGCTTGTATAAGTGCTTCAGTAGCCCTCAGAAGTATTTCTGGGCAGATGTCTGAACACGATAGGACAAGTGTCGTCAATGATAAAGGGATTATGATTCCGGTGAGAGGCAATGCAATAAGATTTGTCAGCAGGAAATATTTCGGAAGTGTACCGAAATAGATGTATGCCAGGGGGCCTGTTGTAATCTGACAGGATATGGACAGTGCAGCTGCCCTCCACATGCGTCCGGCTATGCTTTTGTCATCTTTCGGCCAGAATTCCGATAATCGTGGATTTATGAATGCTATTCCGGCCATGGCTGCATATGAGAGCTGAAATCCTATTTCTTCTATTGACTCCGGTGAGATGGCCAGATGGACTGTAATAGCTGCCATCAGCACGTGTCTCAAGCTTTTGTACCTTCCTGTCATTGCACTTGTTTCATACATTGATATGAAGATAAACGCCCTGATGACCGAAGCTCCTGCGCCTACGGCCAGAGAATAGAACCCGCATATGGCAATCGTTGTCAGGGATCTTATCTTCACGGAACAGGGGCTGTTTCCAAGTATGAGTAGAATCTTTTTGACGATTGAGTGTATTATGCCCAGATGAAGTCCGGATATTGCAAGTATATGTGATGCTCCGCTGTCTCGGAATGCTTCCGTTACTTCTTTGCTGAGTCCGGTTCTGTCGCCAGTGAGCAGGGCGTTGATGATTGCATTGGTGTTGTTGTTCCTGAATCCTATCATGTTTATTGTGTCGGACATGGATTGACCTGCTTCTGAAGCAAAGGAGATGAGTCTTCCCGGTATGTCCGGGTGTATGAAGCATGATGTGGAGGAAAGGAAGATACCGCAGGTGAAGAATATGACGGATATGATGCTCCTGGCGCTTCTGCGGTTCCATGTCCGGTGCATGGGATGAAGCAGACATATGGTCATCAGCAATGTAATGGATAATGAGAATGTCGCAGTCCATTGGCTTGAATGAAGGAATAGTGTCTGGACATATGCCTGGACTGCGATGCCGGCAATAAAAGGTAGGGTAATCCCTGCAATCTCTCTCTCTACGGTCATTTCGTTCCTACTTTTTGCTAAAATAGTGATATTTTTTATAACTTTGCATGGTTTGACCCGTTTTTTTGAAAAATCATTAATAATTTATCATGATAATCTTAGTTCTTAATTGCGGAAGTTCCTCATTGAAGTATCAGTTGCTTGATATGAAGAATGATGAGGTATATGATCTTCTTGCCAAAGGATTGGTTGAGAGGATCGGAATGGAAACAGGATGTCTCAAGCATCAGGCAGCCGGAAAGGAAAAACTAGTGAAGGAAATGCCGATAGAAGATCATACTGTCGGTATCAAGGCGGTGCTGGATGCTCTTCTTGATAAAGAATGCGGAGTGCTTGCGACATTGGAAGATATTGAAGCTGTGGGACATCGTGTAGTGCATGGAGCAGAAGAATTTGTCTGCAGCCAGCTTATTACGGATAAGGTCATTGACCAGTTGGAGAAATGCTCGGTTTTCGCCCCTCTTCATAACCCGGCAAACATTTTGGGTATCAAGGCTGTCTCATCAGTGCTGCCTAATGTGCCTCAGGTAGGTGTGTTTGATACGGCATTCCATCAGACAATGCCTGCTTATGCATATATGTATGGCCTGCCGTATGAATATTATGAGAAATACGGTGTCCGTCGCTATGGTTTCCATGGAACAAGCCATAAGTATGTTTCTGCAAAGGGTGCTAAATTTGCAGGTCTTGATTTGAATTACTCAAAGATCATCACCTGCCATCTTGGAAACGGAAGTTCGATAGCAGCTGTAGTCAATGGAAAGTCTATAGATACGACTATGGGATTTACTCCTCTTGAGGGTCTGATCATGGGAACCCGTAGCGGAAGCGTCGATCCGGAAGTAGTTACGTATATTCAGGAGAAAGAAGGCCTGTCTGCTGCGGAGATGAGTAAGGTTCTGAACAAGAAGAGTGGTTTTCTTGGACTTTCTTGTGTGTCTTCTGATGCACGTGATCTTGATGAAGCCGCAAACAGCGGAAATCCAAAGGCAAAACTGACTCTTAAGAAGCTTACATACGAGATTACAAAATACATAGGAGCGTATGCAGCAGCTATGAACGGTGTGGATCTGATAGTCTTTACAGGAGGCATTGGAGAAAACAACAGCCGTCTGCGCCGCAGGGTATGTGAGAATCTTACATATCTGGGTGTCAAGTTCGATTATGACGCAAATGTGGTAAGAGGTGAGGATACAATCATCACTCTTCCTGATTCGAAAGTAAAGGTTGCACTCATCACCACCAATGAGGAACTGATGATTGCACGTGACACAATGAATATTGTAAGAAACGAAGAAGAGTGATGTTTACAGGATTTTCAGAAATCTTTGCCTATCTCAAGACCAGAGAAACCAGGAAGAGGATGGTCGTGGCATGGGGTGTTGACGGTCATTCCATAGCGGCAGCTGCGAAGGCGGTTGCCCTTGGTCTGGCCGATGTTACCTTGGTTGGCGATGACGAAAAGATTGCACAGGCATGCCATGAAGAAGGAGTTGACCAATCAGTCTTCAGTATTGTAGATAATCCCGATGAATTATCTTCGGTGTCTCAGGCGGTGCAGATGGTCCGCAATGGAGAGGGGGACTTCCTTATGAAGGGATTGTGTTCCACAGATAAGTTCCTGAGGGCCATTCTCAATAAGGAGAACGGTCTTCTTCCACCAAAGGGCACTTTGACCCATTGTACGACACTACAGATACCGGGCTATCACAAACTTCTGTTCGTAGGTGATGTGGCAGTGATTCCTGCTCCGGACATCAAGCAGAAGCAGACTATAATGGAATTCCTTGTGAAGACGGCCAGGGCAGTAGGAGTGCAGACTCCTAAAGTGGCTGTTATAGCAGCTACTGAGCAGGTTCTGATGAGTCAGCCGGCATCTGTTGAGGCAGCGATGCTTTCAAAGATGGTAGAACGGGGGCAGATAAGCGGATGTGTTGCTGACGGTCCTCTTGCACTGGATGTGGCCATTGACAAGGAGTCTGCTCAAATAAAAGGTCTTGTGAGTCCTGTAGCGGGCGATGCAGATTGCCTGCTGTTTCCAAATATAGAATCAGGGAATGTCTTTTACAAGACTAATTCCAAGCTTGTATCTGGTGTGAAACAAGCTGGTATATTGGTGGGTGCAAAAGTGCCTTGTGTCCTTTCCAGCCGTGCTGACAGCATTGAAACAAAACTCAATTCGATAGCAATAGCAGCTATGTCTGTGAAATAGTATTTAATAAAAACAAACCCATAATCATGAAAGGTAGAATACTGGTAGTCAATACCGGATCCACCTCGACAAAGATAGGATTTTACGACTCAGGGGAAAAACTCTTTGAGCAGAATCTTACGCATACTGCAGAAGAAGTTGCAAAATACGAATCCGTAATGGATCAGGGCGGAATGCGCCGGGATTCCATTACGGATTTTCTTGTCGAGAAAGGTATCGCTTTGGATACAATAGATGTAGTAATGGCTCGTGGAGGCTTGATTACACCGATACGTACGGGAGTTTATGAAGTCAATAAGGAAATGCGTGATGCATTGATGTCTGGAAAGGATGGGGTGCATGCATGTAATTTAAGTGCTCTCATAGCAGATGATATTGCTGTGGAAGTGAATAAGGTACGTATGCAAAAAGGAATGTCCGCCATGTGCAGGGCTTATATCGCCGATCCACCTATGGCAGATGAAATGCTTGATGAAGTGAAGGTCGGAGGGCTTCCTGAGTTCCCAAGAAGGACTCTTTTTCATGCATTGAATTCCCGTGCTATGGTAAGACGATATGCCAGGAGTGTAGGGAAAACCAATAAAGATGTTACAGTGATTGTTGCGCACATGGGTGGAGGAACTTCGGTGTCCCTTCATCGTAACGGTCTGGTGATAGATACAAATGATGCACTTGGTGGAGATGGACCTATCACCCCGGAGCGTGCAGGGTCTGTCCCAGCTTTCCCTCTAGTGGAAATGTGCTTCAGCGGAAAGTATACAAAAGACGAGGTGAAGAAGAAACTGGTAGGCAAGGGTGGGGCCGTTGCTTACTTCGGGACAAATGATTTCAGAGAAATTTCAGCCCGTGCAGAACATGATGATGCCTATGCTGTCTTTCTGAAAGGATATAGCATATCAGTCGCAAAGTATATCGCAGCAGTTTCTGTTGTTGTGTCAGGAAAAGTAGATGCTATCGTCCTGACAGGTGGCATTGCTCACAACGATGCAGTTGTTGAGGATATTCGGTCAAGGGTATCCTTCATCGCCCCTGTTGAGGTGTATGCTGGTGAAAATGAACTGGAGTCTTTAGCTGAAAACGGCTATGGGATACTGTCAGGGGAATTTGATATCAGATATTATCATCCGGATCATTTCTGACAGAACAATTGAACAAGTCTTTTTCCGGCAGAGAACTGCTATATTGCTGTCGGCAGGATTCGAACATGGCGTTGGTGTATCGGGATAGTCCCGGACCGCGCCATGTGCTTGTATTTGTGACCAGGATCCAGCACTCTCCGTCCGGGAAGTATCTGACCAAGGCACTGGTTCCTGCCAATGTACCTGTGCGACTCCAGCCCTTCTCAGGATTAGTGTCGTTCCATCCAAGCGAGAATGTATCCTTATCGAAGTATTCGGTCATCAGCTTCATGCTTTCTTCGGATATGATGTCCGGTACTCCGGGATGACCATCGATGGCTGATACCAGTCGGGCTATTTCTGCAGGTGAACCGCACCATGCCCCTGCACCTGACAGAAGAGGGATATTGTTTCCTCCATAACACCTTTCTACGATTGCTCCGTTGCCTGTGTAATCTTCTATGAACTTTCCGTCGCCTTCATGAGTGTAGTATCTGACTTCGTTTTCAAGCCTGTCTTCATAGTAGTTGCCGGCTATATGCATGTCGTAGCATCCTGCAGGGATGAGAACTTCCTCCTTTATGAACTTATCGTATGGCTGCCCGGATACATGTTCAATGATTTCAGAAAGCAGAAGATATCCGAAGTTTGAGTATTTCTGCCATGAACCGGGGGCAAATCTGAGCTTGTGGCTTAGTACGAGTCTGTAGAAATCCTCCTTTACCGGAGCGTGCTGGAGCTGCATCTGATGCATGACATCACGTGATGAGAAAAGAGGATCACGATAAAAACCGCCCTGATGCCTGAGAAGATGCTCAACGGTAATCTTATGATGATTCCGGTCTTTTATAATTGAATTGAATTCTTCGGTGTTTAGAATTCCTGATGGACCGAAAACAGTGTCCTTGATGTTGAGGAGGCCACGGTCTTGAAGTACCATTATTCCTGTGGCTGTTATAAGTTTTGAGACTGATGCCATCCTGAGGATGTGTCCAGGCTCCATCTTTATCTCATTTTCTTCATCAGCCCATCCGTATCCTTTTGCGTAGACAAGAGAGTCGTTTCTGGTAATGGCCAGTGATGCACCTTTGATCTGCCAGTCTCGCATGAATCTGATTACCTTTTTGTCGAGCCCTTTGAGTTCTTCAAATTCTGACATCTGGTTCTTCAGCACAAGGTTGAGCCTTGTGGGGAAATCTATGGTTTCAGGGTGCTTGATATCCTTCTTGTACAAGGATGAAGCTGTTGCAAATATGATTGCCGTTAATGCAGCTGAAGCAGCGGCTATGATTAGAGGTCTGATCTTCATTGCTCAAGAATTCCGGATCTGGTTGCAAGATCCATTATAAATTCGGCAGTTCCTTCTATTCCGAGAATAGAAGAGTCTATGCACATATCATAGTTCGATGCTGTGCCCCAGTTGCCGAATGTGTAGTAATTGTAATATTCCTCTCTGGCCTTATCCTTCTTGATAATCAGCTCCTCTGCTTTTTCAGCATCTAGCCCCGTTCTTTCCGAAATGCGTTTCACTCTTACAGGCATAGGTGATGTTAGGAATATATTCAGGGTATATCCTGTATCTCTGAGTACATAATCAGAACAGCGTCCTACAATTATGGCAGAGCCTTGCTCGGCAATCTTCCGGATAGTTTCACATTGCAACTTGAACAGGCCGCTTTCGCTTATGAAGTCTTCTGCTGCAGATGAGAATATGGATGCGAAAGCTGCATTTAATGAAAATGATGTTCTGGTTTCATCCTTCTTTTCAAAGAATTCAGCACTGAAACCGCTGTCCTGTGCAGCTTTGCTTATAAGTTCGCTGTCATATACCGGGAGATTAAGCTTGCTGCCTAACTCCTTGGCAACAGCTAGACCTCCGCTGCCGAATTGTCTTCCTATTGTGATTATGATTTTTTTCATATACTTGTCTTCTATAGCTGGCTTCCTAAAATCTTCGGGTCTTCTCCATCCTTCATCATGTTGAATTTCTTGAACAGGTTGTAAAGCATTATTCCTGTCAGTAATGTAGCAGCAAAATCTGAGATAGGAAAACTCATCCATATGCCATCAGCTTCGAACCATAAGGGCAGTGCATAGAGTAGAGGAAGCAGGAAAAGTATTTGTCTGGAGAGAGATAATATGACAGATTTCTTGACCATGCCCAGGCTCTGGAAGAAATTCGTCGCAATCATCTGGAATCCGACTAATGGAAAGATAATCACCATTATTCTCAATGCATGTGATGAAAGGGCCAGAAGTTCATTGTCGTGAGTGAATATTCCGCATGCTGTTTCAGGAATGAACATTCCCACAATGAAGCATAGAGTCGTCATGCACATGGCAAGTGCCGCAGTTCTCCAGAATACCTCCTTCACGCGGGAATATTGCCTCGCTCCATAGTTATAACCGGCTATAGGCTGCATACCTTGATTCAATCCCATGCATATCATTATGAACATGAATATCAATCTGTTGCAGATGCCGTATGCACCGATGCCAAGGTCTCCGCTGTATTCTCTCAATTGTTGATTGATGAATAAGGTGACAAGGCATGCTGCAGCATTCATAAGGAATGGTCCCATGCCGATGGCAAGAGAGTCTCTTGCTACACGCTTGTCCAGACTTATGATGCCTTTCTCAAAATGGAAAGCTCGTGACCTGTCGCTGAAGTGATGCATTACGACCACCATTGCTGCCGCCTGAGAAATTACCGTAGCCCATGCTGCTCCAGCAATACCCATGTCAAGCACGAATATAAATATTGGATCAAGGACCGTATTGAATATGACTGTGAATATGGTCAGTGCCATAGCTTTCTTCGGACTTCCTGAAGAGCGCATTGCTGCATTGAGTCCGAAGTACAGATGGGTTATGACATTCCCGTAAAGTATGATGCTGATGTATTCCTTGGCATAGGGCAGAGTGTTTTCGCTAGCTCCGAAGAAGTATAGAATCGGATCAATGAATATCAAGGCAGCAGCCATGAAGATAACACCAATGATTATATTCAGGCTTACATTATTTCCGAGGACTTTGTTAGCGGCTTTATAGTTCTTCTGGCCCAGCAGTACAGACAGCATTGTGGATGCTCCTGCTCCGACTAATGTACCGAATGCGGTGGAAAGGTTCATCAGTGGAAATGTGACAGCAAGTCCGGAGATTGCAAGCGGACCCACACCTTGTCCGATGAAGATGCTGTCCACCATGTTGTAAATTGATGCCGCTGTCTGTGCAATGATTGCAGGTAGAGCGTACTGCTTCAGGAGTTTGCCTA
The DNA here is from genome assembly GCA_017442315.1 of Bacteroidales bacterium. Taxonomy (GTDB): domain Bacteria; phylum Bacteroidota; class Bacteroidia; order Bacteroidales; family UBA932; genus Cryptobacteroides. The sequence goes on along the minus strand of JAFRZX010000037.1, from coordinate 17,794 downwards.
TCTTTTCTGTTCCGAGTTCCGTTGGAATGGATATCTGTCCTGCCATTTTATTCCTCCGGTTTGTCTACAATCTCAATTTCAAAAATCAACGGAGCATAGGCAGGAATGCTTGAGCCGCTTCCTGAGTAGCTGTATCCGTATCCGGACGAGAAGACACCGACTCCTTTTTCTCCGGCATGCATCTGCCAAAGGGTCAAAGCAAAGCCACTGATGACGGTAGAACCATTGAGTGTGATTTCAGAATATGAATTACCCCACTTTACTTCAGCCGGCTCATACGCCTTCCCTTCGGAATATATCTCGCTGTCTATCGCAATGCGCTTTACATTTGTGTCAAATACCTTTCCGTCAAGCAGTCTGCCTGTGTAGTTTATATAGATGGTAGTGTCAGAGGAAAAGCTAACCGGATCCTCAGGAATGTCGATCCCTTTGTAGTAGACACCGAATTTTACGGAGTCTGCTGCTGTCATTCCATTGAATACATCCTTTGCCGGACTACCGTCAATAAGGATTTTTTCATTTTTGAAGAAGTTTCCGATTGTGTCAATCTGCCACTGGACCATGTCCGAAGTGAAATCCCGGATGGTAAATTCGTAAATGGAAGCGGAATAGTCTGTCGAATTGCCAAGATATTCTGCCTCGGTAGAGAAGGATTTGTATGTCATGAGCCAGGATGGAACAGCAATCTTTCTGCTTCCTCCGACCTTCATCCCTATCACCGCATCCCTTACTCCTGCCAGGATATTGCCGTCGTAAGTGCTCCATACTTTTGGCCCATAATAGGTTGATGGCTTATATGTGCCTAACATTGACGCTGTTACTGAATCAGTATATGCGCTGATGTTGCCGTTCAGGTCTGATGTTATGCAGTCTACGAATGCATAACCGTTGGCCTGTACGGTTGCACCTGACCCTTCTGTTTCTTCAAGTATATATGTGCCGTTGCCTATTTTTTTCGCTTCAGGATAGTTGACGTGCAGCCATGCATCAAAATATCGCTTGTTTGCATCGTTAGGACCTGTTGCTTCTGTTTTTGCGCAGCCTGTAAATAATGCTGCGACTGCTATATATAGGATGAAATGTCGAATATTCTTCATTACTCGGATTTAGTTTGCTTCAGTTTAATGAACCGCAAATATAATAAAAATACTTGTTTGCACTAGTCGTTTGAGACACCGATTACCCAGATCTTGTAAAGCAGCGCGGAATTTGCAGGAATCATGCCAAAAGTATGGTTGCCGAATCCGTATTTGCCGGAAAAAAGAATTTCACATTCTTCACCTTCCCTTACTCCTGTCAGTCCTGATTTCAGTCCATCGATCAACTCTGTATCATGCATGTTGATTTCGTATATATTGAACTGATTGTCAGTGAGTTCCCATCCGGATTGCTCTGCTGTTGCCTGATGATTGGTTACGAAAAGATTGGACGGACTTAGACTTCCATTGAATGTGTATCCTGCATAGTACAATGCTACATTTCCGTTTTCTCCCAGTTCCTCTCCATGTCCCTCTACAAGAATAAGGCGGTTTGAACCGTTGTTGTGAACGACCTTGAGCGTTTCTGTACGTTCCATGGGTACCCATGTCGTGTCCATGGTGAAAGTGGTATCGATCCTGACCAGAATAGTATCAATGACAATTTCATCTTCAGAATAAGTGGTGTCGTATCTGAATATGGAGTCGGTATGCATGGTGGTGTCAATTGAACCGATGCCATCATACTTCACTTTTTTGTATCTGTTCTTTTCGATATACTGGTCAATCTTGTCCTCCTGAGAGTTATATGTGGTCTCCAGTTTCTCCTTTATACAGGAAGATCCTGCAAGGGAAAGGAGAAGCATTGCAAATATTATTGTCTTTTTATCCATTGTATTCTGTCATGAAAATATGTGTACATCTTTCTATATATTCTCCGGCGTTCCTGATGTCAGCTATGTCTTCCGGTATGTTCAGTTTTCCTCCAGAGGCGTTTTCATGTCCGCCTCCATTGAAGAAGGCAGCAGCACATCTGTTGGCGGAAGTCCCTTTTTTTGATCTGATGGCAACTCTTGCCTTTCCTTCTTCTTCTTTCAGGAGAATGCTCATTCTGACACTGCCGATGCTTAGTGGCATGTTAACGAATCCTTCCGTATCTCCTTCCTGGATTTCATATCTTTTCAAGGTCTCTTTATCCAGCACTATGTATGCCACATTGTCGTCAGTAATTTTCAGGAGGTCCTTCAACATGTGTCCAAGCAATCTCAACCGGTTTTCACTGAAACGGTTGAAAAGATTGTACAGGATGACTTCCCTGTTAACGCCGGCTTCAAGCAGTGCTGATGCCATCTGTAATGTGGAAGGATATACAGAGTTTGAGAAGTTGTTTGTATCGGTTGTCATTCCGGTCATGAGTGCAGTGGCTGCTTCCGGTGGAAGACGTCTGGCGTTTCTGTCAATGAACGAGGTGGCCATGAGGATATGGAAAAGCAGTTCGGATGCAGAGGAGACATTCTGTTCTGAAAAAGTCAGAATGAACTTTTCTTTATCGGGGCCGATATGGTGGTCGATAAGTATGGCAGGTACACCAGAATTCTCAAGAATTTCCTGAAGGCGGTCCGTTCTTTTGAATGAGTTGAAATCCAGACATATCAAAAGATCGCTCTTCCTGACTGTATCGCGTATGGCATCGGCATCATCATCCATGATCATAATGTTATCACGGATATTCTCGTCGACCATAAAATCAAGATATGCAGGGAATCTGTCGTTGAGAATGATGCGGGTATCCTTCTTGCCGAGCATCTTGAATATGTGGTATATGGCCAGGCTGCTGCCCATGGCATCTCCGTCAGGCTTCATGTGCGTGGTTATGACGGGATGTTGCGCCGAAGTCATGATTTCTTCGAGCTTGCATATGTCTGATGGATTGATGCCTGTCATTTTTACGGTTCTGTTTTTCGCTTGCAAATTTACAAATTATATTGCATTTCATAAATGAATTTTCTAACTTTGTCCGGCATTTTTGAAAGAAAAACAAAAACAAAAGCATAATGAATTCAATTGTAAGAAAGGTTTTCACCTATTTCATCCTTCCTGTATGTATTGCAGGACTGACTTATGCTATCGTCAAGAGCATAATGGAGCCGGTAGAGTTCAATAAGTATAAGGCTTATCGCGAGAGTGTCGCTATCCAGAGACTTAAGGATATCAGGGAACTTCAGGTGGCTTATAAGAATGTTAACGGCAGGTATGCCTCGACTGTTGATTCTCTCAAGATGTTCTACAATGACGGCAAGATGAAGATTGTAATGCAGATCGGTTCTCAGGATGACTCAGTTGCTGTAGCTAATACGAAGTCTCTGAAGAGACGTAAGCCAAGAATCAAACCTGCCGAAATGCTTGAACTGTATAATCAGGGACAGAAGCTGGTGTTCCAGATTGAGAATGAAATTGCTGTGAAGGATACTCTTTTCAATGACCGCACGGATTTCAATATAGATTCATTGGCTCTCATACCTTTCTGTGGTGATTCGGTTCTTATGGAGTCTGCCGTGAAGAAGGTTTCAGGTGTGAATGTTCCTTTGTTTGAAGCGTCAATGCCATACAAGTCTCTTCTTAGAGGACTTAACAACCAGTTGAGAATCAATCTTGATGCGGAAAGAGAAGATCAGGGTAAATACAAGGGTCTTCAGGTTGGTAGCATTTCTGCTCCAAATAACAACGCCGGTAACTGGGAGTAGTCTGTAAATGATGCCTATGGCATTGTTATGAATATGATAAATACAAATAATAGGATATCCATTCAAGTCGGCTTGAGTGGATATTCTTTTAAGATATATGCCGACAATGAGCTTGTACGGGCTTCTGAGTGGATAAGTGCTGAAAAAGTATTCTCAACTCCGGAATTTCATGACAGATATGCTCAGGTTGATGTTTCTGTCTTTACTCCGAAGTGTACATTGGTCCCTGTCAGGTTTCATGATCCGTACAGAGAGACGGCTATGCTTTCAGAAGTGGCAGATATAGACGTGTCAGGGAAAGTCGATAGCATAGATGTGACTGATTATGCTGCCGTCATGCTGTACCAGGATCCCGTAGGGGAGTCCTTGGCTAAAGTGATAGCTTCAACGGTTCTTCGTCAGGATGCTGCTCCTGTGAGGCCTCTTCCTGAAATGTATCATATGTTGAAGCAGCTTGCAACTTTGCCTGATTATAACCGTATAATCGCCTCATATATGGATCAAGTGCTGTATCTGGCTGTGGCTCAAGGAAGAACGTTGCTGCTTTGCAATTCCTTTTCTGCTCCGGACTTCACTACGGCGGAATATTTTATATTCATGGTGATGAAGAAGTTTCAGCTTAATCCGGAGATGTCTGTAATATATTTCAGGACACCTCTTGATGATGAGCAGGAAATTTCACTTTACAGGTATTTCCATGGCGTAGAAAAGATATAGTCATGAGAATAATAGGTGGCAGACTGAAGGGGAAGACTATTGTGCCCCCGCAAGGATATAAGGCAAGACCGACTACGGATTTTGCCAAGGAAGGACTTTTCAACATTCTTAATAATGAATATGAAATGGAAGGTCTTAAGGTTCTGGACCTGTTCGGAGGTACAGGAGCCATTTCATATGAGTTTGCTTCACGTGGAGCCTCAATGGTTTATTGTGTAGAAATGCTTCCGATGCATGCCTCGTTTATAAAGTCTCAGGCTGCGGCTTATGGTATGACAAATCTGACCGTAGTAAGGCATAATGTATTTGAATTTCTTGGTATATGCCGCGAAAAGTTTGATATCATCTTTGCCGATCCGCCTTATGCCTTGGAAGACCTTGCTGAAATACCGGATAAGGTCTTTGCATGTGACATTATGCATCCGGGCGCGTATTTCATTCTTGAACATCCTGATGATTATGACTTTTCCGGTCATGTGTTTTTTGTGAAGGAAAGGAAATATGGCAATGTGCATTTTTCTTTTTTTGAAAAACCTTATCCTGAAGATTGATATCTGGAACATCACATGAACAGATTGTTTTACATTGTTGCTTTGACCGTAGCCATATTGTCTGTAGCTGAAGGTCATGCCCAGACAGACAAAAGCCTTTTCCGTCTGTCAGATTCGTTGCAGGTGACAGAGGTGGTTTCCGATACTTCAGATCTGTCTGCTTTTCTTGGACATGGAGGACCTGCTGTAGAAAACAGTCACATGGCTTTGGCAATCCGTTTTGATGACAGTGGCGCCGTGGATCTCTATTCAAAAAGCGGAAGGGGAATGGAACTGGGTAAGTACGGCTGGTATCCGGATATGGCTCAGCAGGAAAACTATGACGCAGGTTGTGACAGATACGATGTAGGAACAACCTTAGGGTTGGGAGGGATTGCATTATGGGATGGAAAGGATGTCATCAGACTTGTGGCTTCAAAAGGCAGGGCGGCATTTGCTGGTGATACCAAGAAGGGCGCATATGTGGAAATCATATCATATGGAGTATCATATGCCGGAAGTCTTGTGGATATTTCCGTCAGGATTGATGTGTTTTCAAAAAGTCGCGTCGCTACTGTTACTGCCAGGGAACTTTCCGGCAGAAAAGTAATGTTTGCTACTGGTATCCGAACTCATGAGGGACATTATGAGCGATATGATGAAGGATATATGTGCTCATGGGGTGTGCATCCTGCGCCTGAAGGAGTGGCCGAGTTTCCGGTGGGGACAGGAATGTTTTATCCAAAAGGTACGTTTGGGAAAGTCGTTAAAAGAGATGGTATGCTTATGATCGTATCCAGACCTTGTACAGATGTCAGGACAGAGATCATAGCAGTATCTTCCAAAGAAGCGGAACTTAATAATGTCAAAAGGTTTTCTGCGTATATGCAGGAGTAATTATGTAGTGTAAAAATTGATTGTTATGGATTTTAACCTGAAAGAAGTATTCCAGCCTAAACTGTTCGGGCTGTTTGGAAAAGGACATTATGACGGAAAGACATTTACGTCAGATCTGATTGCAGGTGTTATAGTCGGCATCATTGCGTTGCCTCTGGCAATAGCATTTGGTATTGCGAGTGGTGTCACGCCACAACAGGGACTGATTACTGCTATCGTAGCAGGTTTTCTCATCTCATTTTTCGGAGGATCGAATTTCCTTATTGGCGGTCCTACGGGAGCTTTTATTGTCATCGTTGCCGGAATAGTCGGGCAATATGGCATGCAGGGACTGATAATTGCCACAATCATGGCAGGAGTCTTTCTTGTTGTAATGGGCGTCTGCAAAATGGGAGCGATATTCAAGTTCATTCCATATCCTATCGTTGTAGGATTTACCAGCGGTATCGCTCTGACGATTTTCTCTACTCAGATGAAGGATTTCTTCGGTCTGCCACTTGACCTGGAAGTGCCTGCCGGCTTTATTCCTCAGTGGCGGTGTTATTTCCAGAATATAGGGAGCATAGATTGGATTGAATCGGCTATGAGTCTGTTCTGTCTCATAATCTGCTTCACTTGGGGAAGAGTTACTAAAAAGGTTCCCGGATCACTTATTGCTCTTATTGCCGGTACAGTCATTTCAATTCTGCTGAGCAGATTTGCCGGTATTGAGTTCGCTACGATAGGGTCAAAGTTTCCTGAACTCGCCGCTGGACTTCCTATGCCTAAGCCGGTAGCTCCTGAGTTTGATTATGAAACAGTGAAAGGATTGGTGTCTCCAGCCTTTACTATAGCTATACTTTGTGCTATTGAATCACTATTGGCGGCAATGGTTGCAGATGGTGCAACAGGAAAGCAGCACCATGCCAATACCGAACTGATAGGGCAGGGAATCGCTAATATAGTTACCCCTCTTTTTGGAGGTATTCCGGCAACAGGAGCTCTTGCAAGGACAATGGCGAGTATCAATAACGGAGGTAAGACGCCTGTGACAGGTATTGTCCATGCATTAGTGCTGCTTCTTATCTATCTGTTCCTGATGCCTTATGCAATTTATATCCCTCTTTCATGTCTTGCGGCAATTCTTGTCCAGGTAGCATATAATATGAGTGAGTGGAGAACTTTCAAGTATCTGCTCAGAGGCGACAGATCGGATGTGGCGGTCCTGCTTCTGACTTTCTTCCTGACAGTAATAGTAGATCTGACTGTAGCGATAGAGGTCGGTGTTGTTCTTGCGATAGTGCTTTTTGTCCGTCGTGTCATGCAGACTTCTCATATCAGTGTGCTTCAGGACAATATGATTGCAGCTACGGAGGATGTCGAAAAAGCAGCTATGGAGAATACTGATCGTCTTGAAATTCCTTCCGGTGTGGAGGTATATGAGATTGACGGTCCTTTCTTCTTTGGTCTTGCCAGCCGCTTTGAGGAATTGGAACAGATGAAGAAATCGGGAACAAAGGTACGTATCATAAGGATGCGTAAAGTTCCGTTCATTGATTCAACAGGAATCAACAACCTCAGGAATCTGTGTGAGAGAACCAGCAAAAGAGGAGTTACAGTTATACTTTCCGGTGTAACCGAGAAGGTTCAGGAGTCTCTTGCTAAATTTGGCGTGGATAAGGAAATCGGGTCAGAAAATATATTTCCTCATATAATTCCGGCTTTGGCAAAGGCACGGGAAATCGTTGAACAACAATAGATTCTACATAAGCCATTGCAAGGCATCTTTGCCTTCTGCCAATGCTTTCCTTATAATGGTCGACGATATGTCGACCATTTTTGCGTCAGCCAGAGTGATACGGTATGAGGAATCCTCTTGCAGCAGGCTTTTTTTGATCTGTGTACTGTCAAAACCTGTGCGGGGGAACACTGTTACTCCATACTCTTTCAGAATCCTCTTATAGTCGCGCCATAGTCGGATTTCTGCAAGATTGTCAGCGCCTATTATCAAGGTGAAAAGATTGTCCGGCTCACGCTTGCGGAGGGAATCCAATGTGTATATGGTGTAGTGAGGGGCAGGCATGTTCAGTTCGATGTCATCAACCTTTGCCTTCAGTTCAGGATGTCTGGATACCGCCTGGACTGCGGCTTGGAAGCGTTGCTGGCCAGTGTCGCTGCTTATTCCATCCTTTAAAGGGTTTTTAGGAGAGACAATAAGGTAGACATAATCAAACCCGGCTTCTTCCGTCATGTGCTTCATGATGGCAAGATGACCTATGTGAAGAGGGTTGAAGGAGCCACTGTAGACAGCTATCTTCATGTCTGTCAGATATTGATTTGTAGTAAGAATGGATATGTACTATTTTTTCAGGAATCCGTCTATGATGGCCTCTGCTTCCAGAAAGGTCTTTTCGAGGTCGTTATTGACAAGCACATAGTCAAACTTGCCCTCTGCGAACTCCATTTCTGAGGCGGCTTTTGCAACACGCTTTTCAATGGCTTCCAGTGAATCTGTACCTCGTCCGATCAGCCTTTCCCGCAGAATATCCACAGATGGTGCCTGGATCAGGATGGAAAATGCTTTTTCTCCAAATATCCTTTTCAGATTCACACCTCCTTGCACATCTATGTCGAAAACAATGACATGTCCTTTGGCCCATATTCTTTCGATTTCGGATTTCAGGGTTCCGTAGAACGAGCCGGGATATACTTCTTCGTGTTCAATAAATTTATCTTCGGCGATCATTGTCCGGAACTCATCTGCACTGAAGAAATAATATTCCACTCCATGCTTCTCCTGGCCTCTTGGAGCACGTGATGTTGCGGAAACAGAAAATTCCAGTTCAGGATGTAAACCTAATATATGATTGACTACTGTGCTTTTACCTGCTCCTGATGGTGCGGAAAAAATAATTACCTTATTGCTCATTTTGTTTTGTGAGGGATCTTTGATATGAATATGAATCATATTATTTCAATATTCCGCAAAAATAGTTATTTTTGCCAAGATTTTGTGGTAACGGAAACGATTTTTAAATAAATTATACAATTATGATTTCTTACAAAGAACTCGGTCTTGTAAACACTAAGGAAATGTTTGCTAAGGCTATTGATGGCGGTTATGCCATTCCAGCATTCAACTTCAACAACATGGAGCAGCTTCAGGCTATCATCTCTGCAGCGGCTGAGACAAAGTCTCCGGTTATTCTTCAGGTGTCGAAGGGTGCACGTCAGTATGCAAACCAGACTCTTCTCCGTTATATGGCAGAGGGAGCTGTAGAATATGCTAAGGAACTCGGCTGGGAAAATCCTCAGATTGTCCTTCACCTTGATCATGGCGATTCTTTCGAGACTTGCAAGAGTTGCATTGATATGGGTTTCTCGTCAGTCATGATCGATGGTTCACATCTTCCATATGATGAGAACGTTGCTCTCACAAAGAAGGTGGTTGACTATGCACATCAGTATGATGTGACAGTTGAGGGTGAACTTGGCGTCCTTGCTGGTGTTGAGGATGAGGTAAGTTCTGATCATCATACATACACAAAGCCTGAGGAAGTTGTGGACTTTGTTACAAAGACAGGCTGCGACTCTCTCGCTATTTCTATCGGAACATCACATGGTGCATATAAATTCACTCCAGAGCAGTGTACTGTAGATCCTGAGACAGGTCTTCTTGTACCGCCAATGCTTGCTTTTGACGTTCTTGAGGGTGTTGAGAAAGAACTTCCAGGTTTCCCGATAGTTCTTCACGGTTCATCATCAGTTCCTCAGGATGAAGTTGCTACTATCAACAAGTACGGTGGTGCGCTTAAGGCGGCAATCGGTATTCCTGAGCCTTGGCTCCGTAAGGCAGCTGAATCTGCAGTATGCAAGATCAACATTGACTCAGATTCTCGTCTCGCGATGACAGCAGCTATCCGTGAGGTATTTGCGAACAAGCCAGCAGAGTTTGACCCACGTAAATATCTTGGTCCTGCTCGTGACAACATGAAGAAACTCTATGTCCACAAGATCGTAAACGTTCTTGGCTCAAATGGCAAAGCTGAGTAAATAGACTGTTGATACGTCAGCAGTAGTGAAATCGTCCCGGAAAATATGTCATTATATTTTCCGGGACGATTCGATTATCTTTCCTGATTTTTACTTGTCGGCGATATAATCCTGATAGTCTTCCATTGAGCGTGTAATCACGTCTTTTGCGATGTCAGGACCATAGATGCTGATGAATTGCATACGGCTGGTATGTTCGCCGGGAATATCCTTGTATGTGCTGAAGTAATGAATCAGACGACGTATGATGTCGGCTGGAACCTGCTCAATATCAGTCATCATTCCATATACGGCGTCGTTCTTAAGTACAGCGATTATCTTATCGTCGGCCTGATTATGGTCCAGAAGCCTCAGTCCACCTATTGGACGGGCATTTACAATAACATCGCCATGAGTGACGTCCTTTTCTGTCAGTACGCAGATGTCAAGCGGATCACCATCTCCTTCAACATCGAATCTTACCAATGCCTTGTTTGTTAGTTCGGCCATTTTAGGACCGCAATATGTTCTTGGAAGAAATCCGTAAAGTGACGGTACTATATTGGAGAACTTCTGTGGGCGGTCAAGAGACAGATATCCTGATTCCTTGTCAACTTCGTATTTTACCGTGTCAGTAGGTACGATTTCAATAAAGGCTCTTACCTCTTCAGGTACACTGTTTCCAAGGCTTATGCCATGCCAAGGATGAGCTTTGTGTGTGTGTCTGTAATCCATCTGAATAGTTTTACTGCTGCAAATTTAGTAAGTTTTCTTCGCAAAGTAGTATTCTTTTACCGATAATTCTTGCTGAAATTCCGACAAGTTCTTCGCATGGACGTTTTTTGTAATATTCATTTGTACGGTCTGCCGGTACAGGGGACTCCACCATGCTTTGTGTGGAGCCAGTGTCAGATGCAGAGCCATTGTCTCTGCCGGATGTCCCTATGCCGAGCAGATCTCTGCATATGATGGAACCGTTTATCTGCTTGAATTCTCCGGCAACATCCTGCACTAATGCATAATTCGCTGTCCTGTCAGCCTTGGATGACGGGTCGTGTGCCGGCTTGAGAAGCCCGGCAAGGATGATCATGCCGCTGACACTTCCGCAGACTTCCCTCATGCGGCCCATACCTCCACCGAAGCCGGAGGATATGGATGCAGCAGTCTTTTTGTCTATACCGAAAATGTCGCAATATGCAATAACTACGGCCTGGCAGCAGTTGTAGCCTTCTTCCTTGAAAAGCCTTCGTGCTTCTTTAACTCTTTGCTCTATGTCAAACATCATATTCTGTTTATTCGTGTGACGTTCTTAAGGTTACGGATCTGTGAGATGACCTTGTCAAGTTCAAGGTTACTCGGAACAGCTATCTTAAGTGTGATGTCATAAGTTCCCTGCCTTTCATTTTCGGACACGTTGAACATTCTTACGGATGCCCGGAATGAATTCACAATATCCATGATTTCATTGATTACCGAAGGCTCAAGCGATGCTATTATGCGGAGCCCGGTCTGGAAATTTCCCGAACTTGGAGTTTCGCTCCATCTGACTTTCTGTATCCTGTATGGGTACATGTCCATGAGCCTGGCTGCATTGGGGCATGACATTCTGTGTATTTTGATTCCCTCTGTTCTTGTTACAAATCCGAATACATCATCCCCAAATACAGGATTGCAGCATCTTGCCATCCTGTAGTCAAGTCCTCGTACATTCTTGGCATCTATTACGAGAATGTCATCCGACCCTTTTTCCTGAATGATGCTTCTGTCCTTCTTCTCAGTTTCAGGGCTGGCTGGCTGATCTGATGCTCCGGATGTGTGCTCTAGGATCATATTCTTTACATCAGCCACATCAATGGCACCTTCTCCAATATTGGCATAGAAAGCATTTATAGTCTTGAGCTGAAGCTTCTTCAGTATGCTGGCCAATAATTCGTCGTTCAGTTCCAGTTTCCAGTTTTTCAACCGCCGTCCAAGGAGTTCCTTTCCGTCAGCTGCTTTCTTGAATTCGGCCTCACTCAGTTTCTGACGTATCTTGTTCTTTGCTTTGTTGCTTACGACTATGTTCAGCCAGTCAGGAGATGGTTTCTGGTTCTTCCCGGACATGATCTCGATTATATCTCCGGTCTTCAGCTTCTCATTTATCCTTACGACTTTACCATTGACTTTTCCACCGGTACATCTTATGCCGAGATTGGTGTGTATTTCAAATGCGAAATCGAGGACAGTGGCTCCGGAAGGAAGTTTCCTTAGCTCACCGCTGGGGGTAAACACGAAAATGTCCTTTGTCGGCAAAGACCTTAGTTCGTCTTCATAATAAGCTGCCATAGGGTCTCCTTCTGATCCCAATGGATGTTCCAAAGCTCTTCTTACTGCAGTAAGCCATCTGTCGAGAGTGGCTTCATGACGTATTCCTTTATATGACCAGTGCGATGCAAGTCCGCTTTCAGCCATGTCGTCCATCCTCTTGGTGCGTATCTGTACTTCAAGGAAACTGTTTTCCTTGTTCTTTACAGTGATATGCAGAGATTCGTATCCGTTTGGTTTCGGATTGGATATCCAGTCTCTAAGCCGTCTGGTGTCTGATTCATATTCTTCAGTCACATATGAAAATACTTTCCAGCATAATGCGTGTTCAGTTTCTCTGTCTTCTTCACAATCTATGATGAATCTGATGGCGAACACATCGTATACTCCATCGAAGGATACCTTCTGTTTCTGCATTTTCCGGTAGATGGATAATGCTGTCTTTGTGCGTACCTTCAGCTTGTAGCGGATTCCTTCGTCTGAAAGCTTCTGCTTGAGTGGCTCGATGAATTGTGTCATCAATGCAAGCCTGTCCTTTTCAGTACTTTTCAGTTTATTTGTGATAGCTCTATACTGTTCAGGCTCGGCATGTCTGAAATAGATGTCTTCCATTTCGCTTTTTATGTTGTATAAGCCGAGCTGGTGTGCGAGAGGTATGTATAGCATCATGGTCTCCAATACCTTTCTTTCTCTTGAAGGTTTTGGAAACATGTCCAGAGAACGCATTACCTCCAGTCTGTCAGCTATCTTTATCACTGTTACGCGAGGATCTGTGGAATATGATACAATCAGTCTCTTGTAATTTTCAGCCTCCAGTCTGGTGTCTTTGGGATTTATTGTGGAAATCTTATTCAGCCCTTCTACCATTGTATATACGTCTTTCCCGAATCCTGCGGCATTTATGTCTGTTTCGGGAAAGAATCGGGTAGCCTCATGCAGATATACTGCGGCAACGCATTCGGCAGAAAGGCCGATTTCATCATAAACAATCTTTGCAACAGCTTCAGGATGTTCTATAAAAGGGTGTCCATTGCTGCGGAATGTATCTTTGAGAACTTCTGACGCAATCCGGTATGCGGAACGTACCATTTCGCGTCCATTATCGTCATATCTTGAGAAAAGTTCGTCTATGAAATCCATGTTCCAATATTTTGCTTGTAATCTTCAAAGGTAAGAAATTTATTTGAATAATTGTGATTGGCCCATGGTTTGCCATTGCTTGTTTTGAATTATTAAAAATAAGGATATATGAAGAATATATTAAAGATTTCCTTGATGGTCTTAATTGCAGGACTTTCAACATTTGCTTCTTCTGCATATGCGCAGAGTGGAAGCAATGCCCGTGCCGAGAAAAGGCAGAAGGCTATGTCTGCATGGCATGATGATATGGCTAAGTTTCGTGCTCGTTCGGAGCAGGACCGTCAGCTCGCAGAACTGGCGGATTCACTGGCGTCCATACAGGCTGCGGCAGCTCTGCAGAATCGTGATTTCGTTTTTGAAGCAGACAATGTAACCTTTAAGAATGGAATGATGAACTTTGTGAACTCTACTACCAATTTCATATCTGTCAAGGGTAACAGAGCAGTTGTACAGATATCTCCTAGCAGCTTTGCTTCCGGGCCAAACGGATTAGGAGGTGTTACTGTAGACGGAATGATATCCGGAATGTCCGTTGTAAAGGATAAGAAAGGACGGACTAATCTGTCTATGAATGTGATGGGATTAGGAATAAATGCTCAGATAGAGATCTATATGTATCCTGGGACCAATCGTGCATCAGCTACCGTCTACCCTAATTTTAATTCCAATACCGTTTGGCTTGAAGGTACAGTAGTTCCATATGAGAATTCTGATGTAATAGAAGGAAGTTCATTATAACAAATAACAGATTATTATGAAAAAGTTTTTGTTTCTTTCATTGATGGTTCTGCTGGCAGCTTCATGCCAGAAGGAACCGTACAGGGACTCTGATAATGAGTACCTTGTATATACAGTCCCTGCAAAGGATGTTCATTTTGCTGATTTTCAGACATTCAATATCCCTGACAGCATACTTGTAATCGGACAGTCAGCCAAGCCGTATTATTCCGTTTCACCGGATGCAAAGGCCATTGTTGCACAATTTATCTCTAATATGGAGAAATTGGGATATTCCTATACATCGGATAGAGAGGCTGCAGATCTTGGAATCCAACTTACATATGTTGTGAAGACAGAACGTTTTGTGCAGTATTATTCTGATCCTTACTGGTGGCTTGATTATCCAGGATACTGGTCACCTGGCTATTGGGGTAATTGGAACCGCTTCTACTATCCGTATCCGGTAAGCTATACCTATACGACAAATGCGCTTTTGACGGATATGCTCGATCTTACGGTTGAGGGTGAGGATGAAAAGCCTCTTGAGATAATATGGTCATCATACATAGGTGGTCCGACTGGTAATCTGCGTACAATGCAGACGGCTATAGATCAGGCTTTCATTCAATCACCGTACTTGGGTGCGGCTGAACAGCAGTAGTGTCAAATAAAAATAATTAATAGTGGTATGAAAAGGATTTTATACATATTGATGGCTTCAGTCATACTGATGTCAGCAGCAACACAGGCAAATGCGCAGATGGGCAAGCGGTATTATGTCAATATGGGATGGCAGTTCAATGCCACTCCGGGAAACGACTTTGCTAAAAGTGCTCAAGGGTATGGAGCATATTTTGAAAGCGGGTATTACCTTACTCCAATGTTAGCTATCGGTGGTTTCATGAGTTTTTCGACGAATAATGAATATATTGACAGATTTACATATACTTTTGCAGATCAATCTGCACTTACAACCGATCTGTCAAGGTCAATCTATCAGGTACCTTTTGGTGCATCATTGAGAATGAGGTTCTTGAGGACTGAGTTTCAGCCTTATGTCGAGGCCAGGATAGGAACAGAATATTCAACCCAGAGCAGCTATATGTCAACTTTCGTCAGACGAGACAGCAATTGGGGAGTCTATGCTTCACCGGAAGTAGGACTTGTATGGTACCCGTTTGATAAGGCTGACATCGGATTCCAGTTGGCCGCTTATTATAGCTATTCTTCCAACAGGAATAAAAATTATGATATCAGAGGAATCAATAATCTCGGTTTCAAGTTGGGAATAGCATTCTAGAAATATTTATCTACCTTTACATCGGTTCTGGCTATGGAATATCCATGTTCTGGCACTTCCATTGCATGAGCCGATGTAATGGCTTGTTTATGAAAGAGAGAATAAAGTATCGTACGATAGTACTATCTGATATCCATTTGGGATCAAGGTTTTCAAAGGTTTCCCAGGTAAACGATTTTCTGGCGTCTGTTGATTGCGACAGTTTGATTTTTAACGGTGATACAATTGACGGATGGCAGCTCCAGAAGAGGGATAGTGCATTTTGGGGGGCAGAACATTCAAGGTTCTTCAGAATCATAATGAAGATGGTGGAGTCATGTGGCACCAAGGTTTATTTTTTGAGAGGAAATCACGATGATTTTCTGGATAAGATCATACCGATGAGCATGGGACCGGTCAATATCCTAAAGGATATGATGATTGAAAGCGGGGGAAGAAAGTATTTTGTGACTCATGGAGATGTGTTTGATAGTATTACTTCAAATATGAAATGGATGGCCAGATTAGGTGATGTTGTCTATAATATTCTATTGAAAATAAATGTGATGTACAATAGATGGCAATCCATTAGAGGATTACCTTACTACTCATTTTCACAGGCGATCAAGGATAAGGTGAAGAAGGCAGTTTCCAATGCTTCTGACTTTGATGGTATGCTGGCTGATATGGCTCGTGTGAAAGGGTGTCAGGGGGTTATATGCGGACATATACATCGTCCTGAAGACAGAATGATAGATGGTATACATTATCTTAATTCAGGAGATTGGGTGGAGACGATGTCTGCTTTGGCTGAAGATAATGACGGGAAGTGGAGCATCCTCTATTATGATAATATTGAACTGTATTCTAAATGATGCTGTCATGAAATATCTTTTCATTGTTCAAGGAGAGGGCAGAGGACATCTGACACAGGCTATGACTTTGGAAATGCTTCTTCTGGAAAGAGGGCATGAGGTGGTGCAGGTTCTGGTTGGAAAAAGTCCTCAAAGACAGCTCCCGTTGTTTTTCAAGTCTGGGTTGAAAGCTCCGGTCAAGGAGTTTGAAAGTATGAATTTCATGCCTTCGGCTGATAACAAGAGACCGGATATGTTCAAGACTGTCATTTTGAATAGTTTTGAATTCCACCGTTTTATTCCATCCATCCAGTTTATACGTGATGAGATTCGTGCAAGTGGAGCAGATGTTGTTGTTAATTTTTATGAATTGATGGCTGGAATGACATATTTCTTTCACCGGATCGATGTCCCTATGGTATGTATTGGCCATCAGTATCTGTTTCTTCATAAAGATTTCGGATTGCCTAAAGAAAAATATCCGGGGAGCATGGCTCTTGACTTCTTCAGCCGCCTGACATCCATAGGAGCTGTAAAGCATCTGGCATTGTCCTTCCGGGAAATGGATGCGGATATGGACCATAATATATATGTTGTTCCTCCTTTGCTGCGCCGTGAAGTCCTGGAGGCAATTCCTGAGACGGGAGAATATATACATGGATATATGCTTAATTCGGGATTTGCAGAAGAAATATTCCAATGGCATGAAGCAAATCCAGATGTGGAATTACGGTTCTTCTGGGATAAATGGGATGAAGGGAAAATAAAGGTCATAGATGATAAGATGACAATGTATCTTATTGATGATAAGGAGTTTATAAATCAGATGAAAGGATGTTGGGCATATGCCAGTACTGCCGGATTCGAGTCCATATGTGAAGCTATGTATCTTGGCAAGCCTGTCCTGATGGTCCCTTCTCATATAGAACAGGAGATAAACGGATTCGATGCGCGTCGTTCTAATGCCGGTGTGGTATGCAATACTTTTAATCTGACCGAACTCATAAAATTTGCGCGTACATTCATCCCAGATGCAAGATATAAGGAATGGGTACAGTCTGCTTCGAGTGTCATTATAAATGAACTCGAAAATGTATGTTGAAAAAACAGATGTTTTTTGAAAAAATATCAAAAAAAGTTTGCGGTTTTAAAAATAAACGCTACCTTTGCAATCCCAATTCGGAAGGAACTCATTTGAGACCCAGCGAAACGGACACGGATTGATTCGTTAGCTCAGTAGGTAGAGCACAACACTTTTAATGTTGGGGTCTTGGGTTCGAGCCCCAAACGAATCACAAATGAAGACAAGTTCTTTTTAAATATTGCTTCCCTAGCTCAGTTGGTAGAGCACGACACTCTTAATGTTGGGGTCCAGGGTTCGAGCCCCTGGGGGAGCACAAAGGCGGTTTTTTAACCGCCTTTTTTGTTTCTAATCGGCCTCTGAAGTACTTCAGAGGCCGATTCTGGGCTCAACGGAAAATTCGATATAATTGACAAAAATGGTTGGTAAAACCGCTGTAACTTGATTATATTCATATACTTACATAAATTAGATGAAAACGGTTTCATCTAATGAGTGATAATCCAAAAATAAGAAGGCGTTTACGCTGCCCCAGTTGTG
>JAFRZX010000036.1 GCA_017442315.1 Bacteroidales bacterium | reverse complement strand
CCTTACGAAGAACCCGACTATCTGGCTCATTTTGATTTCCTGCTGGAGTTTGATCCCAAGTTTACTGCAACCGGCAAGGTGTTCCCGGTTAATCAGACAGTAATTCTGGAAGGTCAGGCAATTACAATTACTGACATCGAAGTTTATCCCACGCACATGAGAGTGGATATTGCGGAATCTGCAGACAATACCGCATGGCTGAAGAGGCTTGATTTCTACATCGAAACCGATTGGGGCATGAAGTTCGATCCCGTGTCCAATGGTATTACAGCTACCGGATCTACAGAATCTCCCTCCATGGTGTCCTACCGAGCCGACAGCACCTACTTCTATGAGGCAGATCACTTGAAACTGGTCATTACGGGTGCCCAGTGGCTGCGTAAGGACATGGAGACCACTTATCTGAATCTGGTTACTGGTGAGCACGGTGAGCTTCCTGAAGGCGCTGAATTCGATTCCGCCAGAAAGCAGGGAAGTGGTTGGGTCGTAAAATTCCGGGCGGCATATGATGAGGATAAGCCTATGTACCAACTGTTCGGGCACCTTTTCTATGATGCTGATGGTAATGAGTATGAGATCAACCAATGGAGCAGTATGTACGGTGATCCCGACGAGGAAGGTAACATCACATACTTCTACGATGAATTCCCGCTTCTGAAGTTCACCGGCGACGAAGTCTGGCTCAGCCCCCATTATTCTCATAACTGGGTTGCGGAAGACCAGATCGTCATCACGATCCAATAACCCTGTTTGATATTGGAGTGGGAATTTTCCGTGAAAATGCCGTGAAAAAATTTGCACAAAATAGGGAATGACAAGTGCATGAGAACATGATACACTTATAGCATCCGATAGTGGGTCCGGGTCAGGACCCACTATTTTTTATATCCTGAAAGGAGTCTTACAATGAAATACTGTACGAATTGCGGTGCTGCATTGGATGATAGCACCGCTTCTTTTTGCGCTGAATGCGGAAAACCGTTATCATCTGCATCAGGAGATTCGGTGAAGAATGCGGTAGAGAACAAACAAGCAAAGCACAAGGAGAAGAAAAAGCCCAAAAAGGAAAAGACTAAAAAGCAAAAGAAGACCAAGAAGAAGGATGAGATTCTGGAGGAGATCGTAGGGGAGCCGGTGCATGATGGCTACGATGGATACTACGATGATGTTCTTCCGCCGGATACCGACCGGGTCAAGGAAGGGTTGGACAAAGAACTCATCAAGAAGATCGTTGCGCTATCCATTGGCGTTATTTTCATCATTTCCATGTGCGTTGTGATGCTTTATGTTCTTTAAGCATTGCACTTTTTGATTTTCGTCGGTGTAATAGGGTAAATGAAGAAAACGAGGTGTTATTCAATGAAGTATATTTCTCTTGGCGCTGTTCTGGAACCTTCCACTGAACATATTGTAAAAGTCTCTCACTGCGGTATTGATTACACGCTGACTCAGGAATTAGCTTCCCTATGGCTGGATGGCCGGTTCGGGTTTGCAGAGGCTGAAAATCCCATCGAGATGAGAGCGCTTAATCAGCTTTACAGAATGGGTCTGGTTGTGACTGCGGATGAATCTGATGCAGGGGAGTACCGGGCATTGACTCATTGCAGAGCGGTCCCCGTAAAGCGGAAAAATCCTTATGCAGGACTCGCAGGCGATGAAAAGATGATTATGATCTGGCTTCGTGAGGCGGGCCTTCTGCTGACAATGGCTGAACTGGTATTTTTATTGGACAGACAGGTGAAGCCGGAACTTTCTCTGCTGGGGCAGGAAAACAAACAGGCGCTGGTTGAGAGGATTTATACCAGCGAGAATATTTTCGATAATGTCCTGGAGAATCAGATGGAGCATGTGCCCAGCCGGGACCGTATCGTCAGAGTAATTCTTTCTCTCCTTAAGAAAAAGCAAATTGTGCTCTTGTGATTTGGAGGCCTGTATGAAAGATAAGTTCAGACAGTTTCCTCAGGTCTTGCAGAAGCAAATCCTCATACGGTTTACGGCAGGTATTGTCACACTCCTGATGCTGGTAATCATTTTGCTGTACCGAGGAGGCCTTGAATTGATGTTCCCTTGTATCGGATTTTCCGCTATCTTCTTTATCAGTGCGCTGCAGCTGTACGCCCGCTGCGATGAAAAGAACTATGTGGTGATCAAAGGCACTTGTACGGAGATCGAGAAGACCGGTCTCCGCCGCAAGGTGAAAGATATCTATGTAAAAGAAGATCAGTTCACAGTTCGAATCGTCCGGCCCTCTATGAAACTCAGATCCCTAAATGTCGGGGATCGGATCATAATCTATCTGGCTGACAATGCACCGGTCTATGAAATGGACGGCTGCAAAGTGATCTGCAATACCCTGGCAGTGGAAAAGGAGTACGGATCATGATTGTATCCGAGATATATCGGCAATTAGATAAGATTCGAGACATGGTGGATCAGAAAGCCAATGCTGACGGTACGATTGATATCGACGAAACCATGGCTGGAATCGTGCTGGAATATGCCGTAGTTCAGATGAAAATAGCCATTGAAAATGGAAAGTCGCCAAATCCGAGTAGTATTGATTGACGAAACCGGATTCCTATGGTATAATACACATATCAGTTATCCGAGTTTTGCGCAGGCA
Source organism: Bacteroidales bacterium (assembly GCA_017442315.1). Lineage (GTDB taxonomy): Bacteria > Bacteroidota > Bacteroidia > Bacteroidales > UBA932 > Cryptobacteroides. The sequence goes on along the minus strand of JAFRZX010000036.1, from coordinate 112 downwards.
GAACAACCGTCTATCCGATTTATTGAGAGTGTCATTTGCATTGCTATGCGAATGGCACTTTTTTTATTTCCCGGTTTCCGCCTGCGCTTCGCAGGTTGAAATATATATTATT
>JAFRZX010000035.1 GCA_017442315.1 Bacteroidales bacterium | reverse complement strand
CTCGATAAATTGTTTTTCTCGGTACTTGCTTCTTGTACAGTAATCCAGTCTTTTCAATGAACTTTTAAGTAACCGAATGAGCGTTCTTTCTCAAACGGGCTGCAAAGATACGCACTTTTTCGTAACCTCCAAACTTTTCTGAGCTTTTTTTTGAAATATTTTTATCGAATTTTAGCAGCCCATCATATAAAACAATAACTATCAAGCATATAGCAAGAATATAATTTTTCAACAAAAATATATCCTGATATCCGTTATAATATCAGAGAAACAAAATCAATTAAAATAGATAACGCTGGTTTATTAGAAACACCCACTCTGAAAACGGAAAATCATTCGCCAACTTCTTAGATCAATTGATTCAAGAAATCAAAACTGTTTATTATATTTGCATGATTGCAATATGCAGTCTCAAGAAACATTAATTTTTACACCATACACATGAAACGAATCATATCATCATTATTTATAATATTATTCTCAGCCTGCCTCATCACAGCAACAGAAACTCCGCTATGGCTGCGGAAAAACGCGATATCCCCTGATGGATCCCAGGTAGCCTTTACATATAAAGGCAATATATATATAGTAGAATCCAAAGGTGGAAAAGCCAGACAACTGACAAGCAATCCTGCATATGATTCTGATCCTATCTGGACTCCTGACGGAAAAAGCATTGTCTTCAGTTCTGTAAGAGAGAGAAGCAAGGACATCTTCATGGTTCCGGCAGAGGGAGGTTCGCCTGTCAGGATTACCAGACATCCTTATTCTGAAGTACCTCTGACCATTCTGAAAGACGGTAGAATAATCTTTAGTGCCGACATACAGCAGGACACGGAATACGGTGCGTTTCCAGGAACTCCACAATTGTATTCTGTTGATGCAGCCGGTGGAAAGCCGGAGCTGGTAACATCTCTTCCGGTATCGGCACTCAGCGTTGCAGCAAACGGGACTGTATTGTATGAGGATTATAAAGGATATGAAGACCCTTTCAGAAAACACCACACTTCATCCGTAACAAGGGACATATGGCTTTACAGACCATCGGCAGAGCAGGAAGGGTTCAGGATGGACGGCAACGGTACTTACACAAAACTATCCTCATTCGCCGGTGAAGACCGCAATCCGGTATTTGCTGCAGACGGAAACACATTCTACTACTTGAGCGAACAGGACGGTACATTCAATATATATGAGAGCAGCATATCATCACCTGAAACCTCAAAGCAGCTTACATTTGTAAAAGGAAATCCTGTAAGGTATGTTTCCGTATCTGAAAACGGTACCATCACATATTCGTATGACGGTGAACTCTACCTGTTGAAAAAAGGATCAGAACCGGAAAAGATCGCCATAGAGATTACTACAGATCAGATTGAAAGGGATGTAGAAGAAAAGGTGCTGACCTCTGGTGTAACCGACATGGCAGTATCACCCGACGGAAAAGAGATTGCAATTGTCATAAGGGGCGAAGTATTCGTGACATCGGCTGAGCATAACACTACCAGACGAATAACAAACACACCGGAACAGGAAAGGAGCGTATGTTTCTCTGAAGACGGCAGGACCTTGTATTACGCATCTGAAAGAAACGGGCACTGGGGTATATGGTCTGCCACCCTCATTGACAAGAATGATAAATACTTCACATATTCTGTCAACATTCAGGAAGAACTTGTCACCGGAGCAGACCAGACCTGTTTCCAGCCATCCATTTCCCCTGACGGCAAGTTTCTGGCATACCTCAAGGACCGCACGGGTATCGCTGTAATGGATTTGAAAAGCGGCAAGGAAAAAATCGTTCTCGACAAAAGCATCAATTATTCCTATGTTGACGGGGACCAATACTTTGAATGGAGTCCTGACAGCAGATTCCTGCTCTGCAACTATCAGGCAGACGGAGGATGGAATAACGAAGATATCGCACTGATTGATATCAAGAACGGCACGATAACCGACCTGACTCAAAGCGGATATACCGATGCCAACTTCAGATGGGCCCTTAATGGTAACGCAATGACATGGACATCAGACAGAAACGGATACAGAAGTCATGGGAGCTGGGGGGCTGAACGGGACATCTACATCATGTTCTTCAATGGAAAGATGTTCATGGAATTTCAAAGAGATAAAGAAGACAAGGAAATAGCCGGACTGGTCAATGGTACAGAAGAGAAGGAAGAACATAAGGATAGCGTAAAAAATGAAAAGAAACCGAAAGGACTCATCTTGGAAATAGAGGACCGCGCCGACAGGACGATCAGACTCACCAGATTCCCAGGAAGGCTGGTTGACCATTACCTTACTCAAGACGGAAAGAAACTTTACTACATGACGCGTCTTGAGAAAAGTACGGACTTATGCGTGATGAACATTGAGGACAAAAGCATAAAGGTTCTGGCAAAAGATGTATATGGATCACTATTTCCTACAAAAGATGACAAACACATCTTTCTGCTGTCCGGCAAAGGCATTTCAAGACTGTCAACTTCAAAAGAAAAAATAGAGGCGATACGGTTCAGTGCCGAATTTGAATATAAGCCATCTGCCGAAAGAGAATACATATTCAATCATGTATGGAAGCAGGTAGCCGAAAAATTCTATGTGGAGGATATACACGGAGTTGACTGGGAGGGATATAGGGAAACCTATGCCAGATTTCTGCCACACATTGACAATAACTTTGATTTTCAAGAGCTTCTGTCTGAAATGCTTGGTGAACTGAACGGTTCACATACGGGAGCCAGATACTACTATAGATCAGGATTAAACTGCGGCCATCTTGGTATGTTCGCAGATGAGAGCTATGATAAAGACGGTATCAGAATCAAGGAAATAATTAGAGGAGGAAGCCTCTATGAACAACATCCTGACATCAGGGAAGGAGATATAATTAAGGCCATAGACGGAGTAAAGGTAACCAAAGGGATGGACTGGAATCTTATTCTTAAGGGCAAGGCCGGAAAGAAGGTTGTCCTCACAGTCTGCAAAGGAGGAAAAAAAGCAGAAGACATCTTCATTGAACCTGCATATAGCGACAATGCCAATATGTATAAAAGGTGGGTAAGGAGCAAAGAGGAAAAAGTGAAGGAACTTTCCGGCGGTAAAATTGCATATGTGCATGTAAAAGGTATGGACTCCGACAGCTTCAGAAAGGTTTATTCTGACCTGCTTGGCAAATACAGGACATGTGAAGCTGTAATAGTGGATACACGACATAACGGCGGAGGATGGCTTCATGATGATCTCGCCACATTGCTATCTGGCATCGGATACATAAGGTTCGAGCCTAGAGGTCAGTACATTGGCACAGAGCCATACAGCAAATGGACAAAGCCATCATGCGTCCTTATCGGCGAAGACAACTACTCGGATGCTTCAGGATTCCCATACGTGTACAAGACATTGGGAATCGGAAAACTCATAGGTGCACCGGTACCAGGAACAATGACGGCGGTCTGGTGGGAAAGACAGATCGATCCATCAATCATATTCGGCATACCACAGGTGGGGGCAATAGGAGTCAAAGAAGGCAAATATCTTGAAAATATGCAGGTTGAACCAGACATTCTCATATACAATGATCCGGCATCCGTACTCCGAGGTGAAGACAAGCAGCTGGAAAAGGCCGTAGAAGAGATGATGAAAACTATAAACAGATAACTATCGAGAACATGGACAAGAAAGTGGTAATCATTCCTACCTATAATGAAAAAGAGAATATAGAGAAAATAATAAGAGCTGTCTTCGGGCTCGAAGAAGACTTTCATATTTTAGTCATAGAAGACGGGTCCCCTGACGGTACAGCAGATATCGTCAAAAGGATACAGGAGGAGTTTCCTGACAAGCTGTTCATGATTCAGAGGAAAGGAAAACTGGGTCTGGGAACCGCATATATCACAGGATTCAAATGGTCAGTCGAGCATGGATACGAATATGTCTTTGAAATGGATGCTGACTTTTCCCACAACCCTAAAGACCTGCCCAAACTATACAAAGCATGCAAGGAGGGTGCAGATCTGGCGATAGGATCAAGATACTGCAATGGCATAAGTGTAATCAACTGGCCTATAGGCAGGGTAATAATGTCATATTATGCGTCCGTATATGTAAGGACTGTTCTTGGCATGAAGGTCTATGATACTACTGCCGGGTTCAAATGTTACAGACGCAAAGTTCTTGAGACCATAGACCTGGACAATATCAGGATGAAAGGGTACGGTTTCCAGATAGAGATGAAATACACCACATTCAAACTGGGATTCAAAATAAAGGAAGTACCTATCATATTCGTTGACAGAACAGAAGGTACCTCCAAGATGAGCAGCAGCATATTCGGTGAGGCATTCTGGGGAGTCATGAAGCTTAAAATGCGTAAAATACGACCAAAGAAACAATAGCTATGATACTGCTTGAGAATGCCATAATAGTCACAGGAGAAAAGGAAGCCGAAGGCTCCATCGTAATAGACGGAGCAAAGATAGCAGAGGTTATCTACAGATCTGAAGAAGACTATTATTATCAATTAGAAAAATTCAGAAACAAGAAGCCTCAGATATGGAATCTGGAAGGAAAGCATATCATAGCAGGCGGTATTGATGCGCATGTTCATTTCCGTGAGCCAGGCCTCACATCAAAAGCGGATATGCAGAGCGAATCACGGGCAGCGGCAGCAGGAGGGATCACAAGCGTAATGGACATGCCGAATACTATACCTCCTACAACTGATGCTACTGCTCTCAAGGAAAAACTTATACTGGCTTCAGGAATCCGGGACTGCAGGATTTCCTTCCACATAGGTGCCACAAATGATAATATAGAAGAGGTCTGCCGTCTGGTAGCAGAAGGAGATGAGGCAACGGGGATCACACCTGACGATATAGCTGGTGTAAAGATATTTATGGGTTCATCGACAGGCAACATGCTGGTTGACGACAATGTGGCATTGGAAAGATTATTCGCAATCAAAGAAAAACCTATACTGGTCCATTGTGAGGATGAAAATTCAATCAGGGAAAACCTCTCTAAGGCAATGGCAGAATATGGAGAAAACATACCATTCCCACACCACGAACATATCAGAAGCAGGCAGGCTTGCATCAGATCCAGTGCTAAGGCCTTGGAACTGGCAATAAAGCACGGCACAAAGCTTACTCTCTGCCATATTTCCACAAAAGAGGAAATCGAGATGGTAAGAGCTGCAAAGGTTCATAATCACGAAATAACTGCCGAAACATCATGCAACTACCTGTGGTTCTGCAATGAGGATTACCACAGAGCAGGAAGCAGGATAAAATGCAATCCGTCGATAAAGACTGCCGATGACAGACAGGCGCTTAGGAATGCATTGGCGGAAGGATTGATTGATACAATAGGCTCCGACCATGCTCCACATCTTCTTCATGAGAAAGACAACAGCTACTGCAAGGCACCATCCGGATTGCCTTCCATACAACAGTCACTCCCTGTGCTGCTAACTGTAGCCAATCAGGAAAATATTCCTCTGACAAGGATTGCAGCTGTCTTTTCTGAAAAAGCCTCAGACATCTATGGATTGAAGCGCGGCAGGATAGCAAAAGGCTACGATGCCGATCTTGTGATATTCGACTATGACAAATCATTTACAGTCAAGAGCGATGATCTGCGCAGCAAATGCAGGTGGAGTCCATACGAAGGCCAGACACTTAAAGGTGTGATAGAAACAGTGCTCATTGATGGTCAAATAATATTCAATCATAAACAACATTGATATCCATGACCCCTAAGATCAAACCAAGCAAGACTCTCGTATATCTGGCATCAGTAGTAGCCATTACATTATGGGGAATGTCATATATATGGACAGACAAACTCATAGAGCTTGGCATTCCCATATTCTATTTTGTCTTTGTAAGAATTCTTCTCGCAGGAATAATCCTGTTCCTGTTCAACATCGCTTATGGGCGTATTAAACGAATCCAGCGACGGGATATACCCAAATTCCTGCTTCTTGCCTTATGCGAACCCTTTGTCTATTTCATCTGCGAGACATATGGTCTGAAGGCTACAGGCTCCCCTACAATCAGTGCAATGGTCATAGCGACCATCCCTATTTTCTCAATAGGGGCAGGGATGATATTCTTCAAAGAAAAAATAAACTTCATCAACTTCATAGGAATTGTATTCTCCCTGATAGGAATCGTAATGGTAGCAATGGCAAAAGGAGAACTGGGAGAAAACTTCATATGGGGAATCATACTGCTTCTTATAGCTGTACTCTCGGAAGTAGGCCATGCGTCTATAACCAAAAGTCTTTCCGGAAATTATTCAAGCCAGATAATAGTGATGTACCAGTTCCTGATAGGATCGGTATATCTTCTCCCTCTGTTTGTGTTTAAAGGTCTTGATGATTTCAATGCGGACGTCTATCTGAACGGAGAAGTATGGTATCCGATAATATGCCTGGCCATTCTTTGTTCAAGTCTTGCATTCTCTTTATGGGTGAGCACCATCAAGAATCTTGGAGTAGCTAAGTCCGGCATATTTTCCGCACTCATACCTGTGGTTGCCGCCATCATTGCATGGGCAATAGGGCATGAGTACCTAAACTCAAGGCAATGGATAGGAATAGTGATCTCTACTATTGGAGTGATAATGTCACAATATACTATCCGCAGGAAATCAGAAGATTAACGGATCAGTCTCAATCCTATACGCATACGGTCAAGATCCACTGAAATCACCGAAACACGTACCTGCTGATGCAGTTTCAGTATCCTGGTCGGATCTGCCATGCCCTTCACCCCCATCTGACTGGCATGAATCAGTCCGTTCTGCTTGATTCCGACATCTACAAATGCTCCGAAAGCAGTAATATTAGTAACGATTCCCGGTAATTCCATACCGTTCTTAAGATCCTCAATAACACGAATATCATGGTCGAATTCAAAGCTCTGTGCTGATTCGCGAGGATCTCGTCCAGGCTTACGCAGTTCCTGAATTATATCATTGATTGTCGGAAGGCCGAAGTCACCACCTACATACCTGGAAGGATCAATAGCTGAGCATAGTCCGTCATTACCCACAAGTTCCTCAGATGACACACCCAGATCTGATGCCATCCGGTCAACTATATGATAAGCCTCCGGATGAACCGCAGAGTTATCCAGAGGATTGGCAGCATCTGTGATCCTCAAGAAACCGGCACACTGCTCAAATGCCTTTTCTCCCAATCTCTTTACCTTAAGGAGATCCCTGCGTGTCTTGTATGCCCCATGTCCGTTCCTATATTCCACAATATTTTCTGCCAATGCCGGACCGATGCCGGAGACGTAGCTCAGAAGATAGCTGCTTGCCGTATTCAGATTGACCCCAACATTGTTAACACAACTTTCCACCGTATTATCAAGTTTCTCTTTCAAAAGAAGTTGATCAACATCATGCTGATACTGTCCCACGCCTAAAGACTTCGGATCGATCTTAACCAGTTCTGCCAAAGGATCCATAAGACGTCTGCCGATTGATACTGCCCCTCTGACTGTCACATCATGCTCCGGAAACTCCGCCCTGGCAATATCGGATGCAGAATATATCGAAGCGCCATCTTCACTTACCGAAAAAACACGCACCCCCTTTGGAAGCGGAACTTTCTTTATGAACTCCTCTGTCTCACGCCCAGCCGTTCCGTTACCGACAGCTATGACTTCTATACCATATCTCTGCACTAAATCAGAAATCGTCTGTATCGACTTAATCTTTTCACTTACAGGAGGATGGGGGAAGATTGTCTCATTATGTATCAATGTACCCAGTTCATCCAGACATACAACCTTGCACCCAGTCCTGAAACCAGGATCAACAGCAAGAACTCTTTTCTGTCCGACAGGAGGAGCAAGCAACAGCTGACGAAGATTATCACCGAATATCCTGACCGATTCTATATCAGCCCTCATCTTGGCTTCCTTAATCACCTCATTGGATATTGACGGCTCGATAAGTCTCTTGAAAGAATCCTCCAATGCCAGATTTATCTGCCCGGCAAGAGGAGCAGCCGGGTATCGTCTTTCCTGACAGAAATCATAATAAAGCTTCTTGCAGCATTTTTCGGGATCGGCATCAATTCTCAAGCTTATGAAACCTTCGTGTTCAGCACGAAGAATGGCAAGCAGCTTATGAGGAGCAATGCGCCCCAACGGTTCACTACAGTCAAAACAACTCCTGTACTTCATAGCCTCAGGCGCAGAAGCCTTCTTGGTAACCTTGGTAACAAGACGTCTTGTCCGGAATATTCCTCTGACCGTTTCACGTACTGATGCTGTCTCACTCAGCCTCTCGGCAATTATGTCACGTGCACCTGCAAGGGCATCATCCACCGTCTGCACCTTATCCGAAAGATATTTTTCCGCCTCAACGGAAGGGTCGGCAAGCCGTACCTGATACATCATATCTGCCAAAGGCTCCAAGCCAGCCTCTTTTGCTACGACTGCACGTGTACGTCTCTTCGGCTTGAAAGGAAGATATATGTCTTCAAGTTCACATGCATCCACCGCATTTTCTATACGCATCCTCAACTCATCAGTCATAGCCCCTGACTGTTCTATAGTTTCAAGTACTGTCGTCTTTCTCTTTTCCATCTGGACAAAGACATCAGTCCAATGACGTATTTCAGCAACGGAGACCTCATCCAGTCCGCCTGTCCTTTCCTTGCGGTATCGGCTTACAAAAGGGATGGTAGCGCCATCTTCAAACAGCTTTACACAATTTTCCACCTGCCATTGCTGCACATCAAGATGCTCTGCAACATATTTTACATATATCTCTTTCATAATACAATTCCTATGATTTTCCGATCCGCAATCATCAGTCATGAGAAACCTGCTTCAACTGATCACGATAAGCGGAAAAGATCTTTGATTTTGACACAAAGCCAAGATAAGCCCGTTCATGATCTACAACAGGAAGATTCCATGCACCTGTCTGCTCAAATTTTATCATTACGGCATCCATCTTATCGTCATCATAGACATATGCCGGAGCTGAGCGCATGAAGTTGTATACATGCATCTTGTCATACTGGTCATACTTGAACATGTCCCTTCTGATGTCTTCCAAGGATACAAAACCCTGGAAATGGTTACGGGAATCAATGACTGGGAAAATATTTCTTTTCGACTGTGATACCACCTCAACAAGTTCACCGAGAGTGGCATCTATCCTGACTGTAGAAAAATCGGACTCTATCAGGTCCCCTGTCTTAAGCAAGGTAAGAACAGCCTGATCGCTATCATGCGTCAAGAGTTCCCCTTTCTTGGCGATACGCTTGGTATAGATCGAATATGGTTCTATGGCCCTTGTAACAGCATACGTAACCGTAGCAGTAAGAATCAATGGTATAAGCAGTTCATAACCTCCTGTCATGTCGGCAATAAGGAAGATAGCCGTCATAGGAGCCTGCATAACACCAGCCATGAGACCTGCCATCCCCACAAGGACAAAATTCTGTTCAGGGACATAACCAGGTCCCGCTATAAGATTGATTATGCGAGACACTACAAATCCGGCAATAGCCCCGATGAACAATGTCGGACCGAAAGTACCTCCTACACCTCCTCCTGCATTTGTAAACGACATGGAGAAGACCTTAAGCAGGATAACAAGAATAAAGAATACTGGAACCAGCCACGGCCTGCGCATAAAGAAAGACAGAACGGTCTGCCCGTCCAGATCTATAGTACCACCGTTAAGCAGTTCATGAATAGAACCGTAGCCCTCACCATACAGAGGTGGAAAAAGAAATATAAGAAGACCTAAACATAGAGCCGATATCCCCCAACGCACAAAAGGACGTTCTATGCTCTTTATCTTATCTTCAAGCCATAATGTCATTCTGGTGAAATAGACAGAACATGCAGAACAGAAAAGTCCCAGTATCAGATAAAAGGGAATATTGTGGAGGGCAAACGGCGAGATGGTACATTCAAAAGGAGGCTGGTCTCCAAAAAACATATATGAGACTACTGTCGCAGAAATAGTGGACAGCAGAAGCGGAAGTATGGAGGACATGGAAATATTGAACAGCAATATCTCCAGTGTGAAAAGCACTCCGGCCAAAGGCGCCTTGAAGATTCCGGCGACGGCACCGGCAGCACCGCACCCCAACAGAATCGTCATATTCTTATACGAGAGTCCCATATATCTGGCTACATTTGAACCTATGGCAGCACCCGTATATACTATAGGAGCCTCGGCTCCGACAGATCCTCCGAATCCGATTGTGACAGAAGATGCGAGCATCGAAGACCACATATTGTGAGGTCGTATCTTGGACTCGTTCTTAGATACAGCTACAAGTACTTTTGTAACTCCATGTCCGATGTTATCCTTGATCACATATCTGACAAACAGCATAGCCAGCAGCATACCTACTCCAGGATATATGATATACAAGAAGTTATATGCCATACCATCAAACCATGATGTTATGGATTGATGAATGAACTTAATAGCAAACTTGAGTGTCACAGCTGCGAATCCGCAAGCGATACCCACAAACAGTGAAAGGATTATCATCACATCTCTTTCACGAAGCCGGCTCAGGAACTGACGCAACGGAACAAGAATATCTCTAACAGCAAACCTGGTCTTCATACTTGTCAAGTAAAGCGCACAAATATATAAAAAATTCCCGGCCTGTTAAAATGACGTGACCCCCAAAAGTTTTTTATCCAACATTTGGGGGTCACATCAAAATATAGTACCGGGTACGGTCAACACCGCAATCTTATTCTCCATCAGCCGGATCGTCATCACCGTTAGAATACTGGGAGATATTATCATCCGGCAGACTTTCGCCATCATTTCCATCTCCATCATCACCATCCTCGCCATCAAGCCAACGCTCGATGTCTTCTGCATCATCAGTCTTTACCTTTATCTTGACAAGATATATTGCATCCGGAATCTCCACCGTCACAGCATAAAAAGACGTTCCATCCGGCTTGTCATACTTTACCAGATCCTGAAAATAATCTGCATATCCCTTAGGATATTTTTCTGCAAATGCGGCTGTCAGCTCTTCTGACATATTTTCAAAACTACATACCGCCCTCCTCTTTGGTGTTGTCGACATATCTGTTATTTATAATGTACTGTTAGCATTTAGAAATACGGTGCAAGTGTAGGACATTTTTTTCAATTCAGCAACACTGAAAGCACTTTTTTTCTATTTTCCTCGACGAAAAAAGAATGATTTCTGAGCCTTTTTACGTTCTATGTCTCTCTCTACAAACAGTTTCTGAAGATTTTTAGGATCCATGCCTGTATAGAACATCACAGATGATGTCGTCATAGGAGTTGGAGTAAAATCCTGCACCTGATCCATATATAGTCCCTTGAGTGCCGGATTTCCTGCAAGGCGTTGCATTTCCTTCATTCCGCAGCCAGGATGTCCCGATATGAAATACGGCACGAGTTCACAATTTCTTCCACTTGACGAAACAACTTTGTCAAACTCCTTCCTGAGACGTTCAAACAACCGGAACGATGGTTTAGCCATAAGTTTAAGTACGGCATCCTCTGTGTGTTCTGGAGCAACCTTCAGACGGCCTGAAGTATGCTTCAGTATCAGTTCCTCAAAATAAGGATAGGATGATTCATCCACAAAACCTTTTTCATCGAGAAAAAGATCATATCGTATGCCGCTGCCTATGTAGGCATGTCTTACTCCTTTTACGGCTGCTATCTTTGCATATAAATCCAGCAGCCTGGCATGTGAACGGTCAAGATTACGGCATGGAGACGGAAAAAGGCATGACTTACGCCTGCACTTCGCACATAATGTCTGATCCTTTCCCTTCATACCATACATGTTTGCCGTAGGAGCTCCTACATCAGAAATATTCCCTGCAAATCCCGGCAGGTCATTCAGAGCAGCTATTTCCTTCAATATGGACTCTTCACTCCGAGACTGTATGAACTTCCCCTGGTGAGCGGCAATCGTACAGAAATTACATCCACCGAAACATCCACGATGAGTATTGACAGAAAACTTTATCATCTCGAATGCCGGTATATGCTTCCCTTTATATCTTGGATGAGGCAGTCTGGTATATGGAAGATCCCAGAACGAATCCATTTCCTGCTGGGTTGCAGGAGGCCATGTCGGATTGATCTGAACGAATCCCTGACCGACTGGTTCAACCAGAACCGGCGGATTAAGCATATTGGCATATGTCTCTATGACATGGAAATTCTCGGCAAACGCCACCTTATCCTTGCAGCACCTCTCATACGAATTGAGAATGACGGCATCCTTGACCCTGCACCTTCCATCCATATAGAATCCAAGCTGAGGAATACGGCGTATGTCAGCTATATTCCTCCCGGCCTCTACAGCTCTGGTGAATTCCAGAATCGTCCTTTCTCCCATCCCATAGCAAAGCCAGTCCGCGCCGCTTTCTACCAATATGGAGGGCTTCAGAGAATCCTGCCAATAGTCATAATGGGTAAGACGGCGCAACGAGGCCTCAATTCCACCAATAATGACAGGGATGTCCGGATAAAGCTGCTTCAATATACGCGTATAGACAGTAACTGCATAGTCAGGCCTTTGTCCCGCCCTGCCTTCAGGTGTATAGGCATCATCACTCCTGAGGCGTTTGGATGCTGTATAATGGTTGACCATTGAATCCATGGCTCCAGAATTAACTCCGAAATAAAGTCTTGGAGTTCCCAATTTGCGAAAATCCCTAAGGTCATCCCTCCAGTTGGGCTGAGGCACCACTGCCACACGATACCCATGTTTCTGCAGCCATCTTGCTATCACAGCAGTACCAAAAGACGGGTGATCGATAAACGCATCACCCGTAAACAGGATCACATCGATGTAATCCCATCCTAAAGCCTTGACCTCTTTCGCAGAGGTCGGTATCATGCTGTTTTGCATTACATCCTTTCTGGAAGAGTAATTCCGAGAACAGACATAGCCTTAACAAGGACCTTAGCAATTGTGTCAATAAGGACAAGGCGGTAGCTAAGAAGCGCAGAATTCTCTTCTCGCAGGATAGGAGTATCATGATAATACTGATTGAACTCCTTAGCCAGCTCATATGCATAATTGGCAATGACTGCCGGAGAATGAGCCATTCCAGCCTCTGCCATTTTCGCAGGGAACGTATTGAGGATCTTTATGATACGCACTTCCTTCGCCGTCAGGACTGAATCAGGCTTCACAGCTTCCGCACCATAAGAAATACCCTTCTCGTCCGCCTTTCTCAGAATAGAACGGATACGTGCATGAGTATACTGTATGAAAGGTCCTGTGTTTCCATTGAAATCTATGGATTCCTTAGGATCGAAAAGCATAGTCTTCCTTGGATCGACTTTAAGGATAAAATACTTCAACGCACCAAGACTGATCATACGGAACAGCGCATCCTGTTCAGCCTCAGACATATTATCAATCTTGCCGAGCTCCAGCGATGTATCCTTCGCAGTATTGTACATATCCGCAATCAGATCGTCTGCATCTACAACAGTACCCTCGCGTGATTTCATCTTGCCTTCAGGAAGTTCAACCATTCCGTAAGAAAGATGATATATGCTGTCCGCCCAATCGAAACCAAGTTTACCAAGAATGAGCTTGAGCACCTGGAAATGGTAATTCTGTTCATTTCCAACCACATAGATATGCTCATCAAGATTATATTCAGAAAAACGCTGTTCTGCAGTTCCCAGATCCTGTGTCATATAGACAGATGTACCGTCACCTCTAAGAAGAAGCTTCCTGTCCAGCCCGTCAGCCGTAAGGTCACACCAAACAGAACCATCATCCTGAGTTTCAAAGATACCTGACTCCAAACCTTTCTGTACTAAGGCTTTACCAAACAGATAGGTCTGAGACTCATAGTATGTCCTGTCGAAACTGATGCCTAGATCGGAGTAGGTCTTGTCAAAACCCTCGTAAACCCATCCGTTCATTGTCTTCCAAAGTGCGACAGTTTCCTCGTCTCCCTGCTCCCACTTGAAGAGCATCTCCTGGGCCGCCTTCAATGACGGAGCATTCTTCTCTGCCTCCTCCTTGGTCATGCCTCCGGCAACAAGTTCATCAACTTCCTTCTTATACAGATTATTGAAAGCCACATAATAATCTCCGACCAGATGGTCTCCCTTCTTGCCGCTGGACTGAGGAGTCTCACCATTACCCAGAACCGTCCATGCATACATGGACTTGCAGATATGGATACCTCTGTCATTTACAAGATTAACCTTCATGACGTTATGACCGCATGCCTCCAACAGTTTGGCTACAGAAGATCCAAGCAGGTTATTACGTATATGGCCTAAATGAAGCGGCTTGTTTGTATTTGGCGAAGAATACTCCACCATTATGGTCTTTCCTGTTGATGGGAGCTGACCGAAATCCTCCGACATGGCGATTCCGGCAAAGACATTGTTCCAATACACCTCTGAAAAGGACAGATTAAGAAATCCCTTGACAGTATTGTACGCGGCAATTTCCGGGACATTGGTCTTAAGCCATTCTCCTATGGCATTTCCAGTATTCTCCGGAGTAGTCTTTGATAGCTTTAACAGCGGGAACACCACAAGAGTGTAGTCGCCTTCAAATTCCTTACGTGTAACCTGCACCTGAAGCTGAGCCTCCGGCACTTGAACGCCGTAAAGCGTCTGAATTGCTTCAGACGCTTTAGATATGATGAAATTTTCTGGTGTCATTTATCCTAAATAGCTTTTCAAAAGTTTGCTTCTCGAATTATTCTTAAGTTTACGTATTGCTTTCTCCTTGATCTGACGGACACGTTCTCTTGTGAGGCCGAAACGCTCACCTATTTCCTCCAATGTCATCTCCTGACACCCTATACCGAAGAAAGACTTGATTATTTCTCTTTCACGGGTAGCCAGAGTAGAAAGAGCCCTTTCAATCTCCTTATTGAGAGACTCGTTAACAAGACCTCGGTCCGCACTTGGAGAGTCATTATTGACAAGCACATCAAGCAGACTGTTGTCCTCTCCCTCTACAAAAGGAGCATCCACAGACACATGACGTCCTGAAACCCTGAGAGTATCTGCAATCTTATCCTTCGGAACATCAATCATTTCCGAAAGTTCCTCACTAGAAGGCATACGCTCATTCTCCTGCTCGAACTTTGACAATGCCTTATTGATCTTGTTCAAGGAACCCACCTGATTCAAAGGCAGACGGACAATCCTGGACTGCTCTGCAAGCGCTTGAAGGATAGATTGACGTATCCACCAGACAGCATAAGAAATGAATTTGAATCCTCTGGTCTCATCGAACTTTTCAGCAGCCTTAATAAGTCCCAGATTGCCTTCATTGATGAGGTCGGGAAGACTCAGTCCCTGATTCTGATATTGTTTCGCAACAGAAACCACAAAGCGGAGATTCGCTCTGGTCAGTTTCTCTAGTGCCTGCTGGTCCCCTTTACGGATTCTTTGTGCAAGTTCAACCTCTTCCTCAACTGTAATCAGTTCCTCCCTTCCTATTTCCTGAAGATACTTATCAAGCGAAGCACTTTCACGATTTGTAATTGACTTAGTGATCTTTAGCTGTCTCATTATATTTTAAATTGTTAATTACCACTATAATCCGAAACCAAGGAAACCGGTTCTCCCACTTGGAGTAACTCCTTCAAGAAGGACAGATCTCTTTGATTTCTTCACAACATCAATGACATCCTGAGGGGTCTTGACCGGTTGGTCATTGACATATTGGATAACGAATCCCTTGACAGCACCAGCCTCCATCAGCTTTCCTGGACCGAGTTCTACAATCTCCACACCATGTCTGATACCCAATTTCTCAAGTCTGTCAGCAGAAGCTTCCTTGATAGTACAGCCGTAGAAAGCGACAGAGCCATCATCTGACACCGTTCCGTTTTCCTGAGATGTACCCTTGAAAGTGACAGCAAGCTGCTTTTCCTTGCCATTCCTCAATACAGT
Source organism: Bacteroidales bacterium (assembly GCA_017442315.1). GTDB lineage: Bacteria > Bacteroidota > Bacteroidia > Bacteroidales > UBA932 > Cryptobacteroides. Next base: position 58,143 of record JAFRZX010000035.1, on the reverse strand, counting down.
AAGCACGGCCTTATCGCCCGGTGAGAATCTGCTGACAGCTTCCTGCACCGACGCTGTCCCTACGATTCTGGTAGAATCAATGGCCAGCAGGATATCTCCTGCCTCCACTCCAGCCTGATCTGCCGCCCCACTTTTGGAAACTCCAACAATATATACGCCGTTTCTTGAAGAAAGTTTCAGTTCGTCTGCAATTTTATCATCAATAGGCTGCATCGTTATTCCAAGCACCGCCCTCTTGACGCTTCCGAAATCCATCAGGTCATACACAATCTTCTTCACTATATTGGAAGGAACAGCAAAGGAATATCCGGTATAGGAACCAGTCTGGGAGATTATTGCAGTGTTAATACCCACCAGATTGCCAGCCTTGTCGACAAGCGCTCCCCCACTGTTGCCCGGATTGACTGCAGCATCCGTCTGGATGAAGGATTCGATCTTGTATTCTCCTGAATAATTCGGCATGGAACGACCCTTTGCACTCACAATACCGGCAGTGATAGTGGAACGGAGGTCATAAGGAGAACCGATTGCTATCACCCACTCACCAAGCCTGAGTTTGTCTGAATCACCGAAAGGAATGGACGGAAGTCCTGTGGCATCAATTTTCAAAAGAGCCACATCAGTAGCCGGATCCGTACCGATAAGTTCTGCCTCATAAGTCTGGTTGCTGTTCAGTGTCACCTCTATCTCAGTGGCTCCATCAATAACATGATTATTGGTCACAATGTAGCCATCCTCACGGATAATTACACCGGAACCGCTTCCTACCCTCTCCCGCTGCTGAGGTGCTCCTCCTTGCGGAAATCCGAAAAAGAAATCAAAGATCGAATTCGGAATCTGCTGGGAAGATGATGATTTTGATGTCACCTTCACATATACAACAGCATCAACTGCATTTTCAGCCGCATATGTAAAGTCAGGCCAATTATCCTGCATAAGGTTCACAGTCCGGAACATTGTGTCATCATTATACTGTACATCTGATGAAGCACCGTCTGACGATGCCATACCTGCAACTACCGCATAAGCGGTCAAACCTCCCGCCAAAGCGGAAAGCAATGTAATTAAAATACCACGTTTCATATTATCAAAAAAATCATATTCATGTAAATAAGCTGCATCATGTCCTTTCATTCCGACATTTCAGCCCACTTTTTGCTGACATTATGTCACAGTTTAAAAAACGGTGCATATTTTTCAAAAAATATGCCATCCGCTTCAGAAATAATTTATATATTTGTTGGCTTAATATGCCGTAATGCGGTATAACGGAAATAAGAATATAATCAATCAAAACAGCATAATTATGAAACTTATCATTTCAAGTTCAGAGTTGCTTAAAGGAGTCATGGCTGTAGCCAAGGCTATTCCGGCAAAATCTCCTCTTCCAATTCTTGAAAATTTCCTATTCGTCCTGAAAGACAGGACACTTGAGATCACTGCATCCGATTCGGAGCTGACACTCAGGACACTGATTGAGGTGGAAAGCACCATAGAAGAAGGAAGAATAGCAGTTCCTGCCAAACACATGATGGATCTTCTCAAGGAACTGCCGGACCAGCCTCTCACAATCAACACATCAAGTGAAAGTTCATTCGTATGCAGCTGGGCAAGCGGAGAATCCACTCTCCCATACTTTCCTGCAGAAGATTATCCTGAGATTGCCGGGACCGATGAAACAGCTGTACGCATACAGTTCCCTGCCCATAGCCTGACCGAAGGAATCTCCAGCACAATATATGCAACGGCTGACGATGAAATCCGTCCTGCAATGAACGGTATCCTGTTTGACATCGACACATCATCAACAACACTGGTGGCATCAGACTCACACAAACTCATATGCTACACCACAGCAGATGTGAAGGCATCGGAAAAAGCCTCCTTCATCCTCCACAAGAAACCGGCTGGAATCCTGAAAGCCATCATCGGAAAGGATGTTGAAACCGTCGACATTACATTCGACTCCAAGAATGCAGTATTCTCATTCGGACAGACAGTAGTGATCTGCCGTCTGGTAGTTGGCAAATATCCAAAATACCGCGACGTAATCCCGCAGAACAACTCCAATATCCTGAGGATCAACAGAACACAGCTGCTCAATACAGTCCGTCGCGTTTCCGTATGCTCAAACAAGGCATCAAACCACATAAAATTCGATCTCAAGAACGGAAACCTGATGATCTCAGCCCAGGATCTGGGATTCTCCATTGCCGCACATGAAACCATACAGTGCCAATATGACGGAGAAGAACTTACAATAGGATTCAAATCTCCGTTCATCATTGAAATCCTCTCCAACATGAACTGCGGTGAGATCGTGATGAAGTTCCTCGACAGCAAACGTGCTGCACTTATAGTACCTGCAGAAGATGAGGAAGACAGTGAAAAGATCTGTGGAATCATAATGCCGATAATGATTTCGTAATGGAACTTAACCTCGAAAGACCTTTATTGTTTTTTGACATAGAAAGCACAGGGCTCAATATCGCATCAGACTCGATCATTGAGCTCTGCTTTGTCAAGATAATGCCAGGTGGTGAACAGAGAATCAAGACCTGGAGAGTAAAACCATGGGACTATGAGAACGGATGCCAGAGGATGATCAATCCGTCAGCGCAGGCTGTGCATGGCATAAGTGCCGAAGACCTTGCAGACTGCCCTACATTCCTTCAGATATCCGATGAAGTGGTCCAGTGGCTGACCGGAAGCGATCTGGCCGGCTTCAATTCAGCAAAATTCGACCTGCCGATGCTGGCCGAAGAGATTGAGCGCGTCCGCAGACATACCGACAAACAGCTCGATATCGATCTCCATGCAATGAAGATGGTAGATGTACAGAACATATTCCATGCAATGGAACCGAGGACACTCAAGGCGGCCTACCAGTTTTACTGCGGTCAGGAACTAGAGAATGCCCACGCTGCCGAGGCAGATACCCTGGCAACATATGAAGTCCTGAAAGGACAGCTGGACAGATATGCTGCAGACCCAAGGATAGAGAACAACATAGACAAGCTCTCAAAATTCTCCACCAAACAAAGAACGGTGGACTATGCCGGCAGACTGATCCTCAACGACAAGGATGAACCAGTAATCAGTTTTGGAAAACACAAAGGCAAGACTGCTCGTGAAGTTTATTTCAGCGAACCGTCATACTTTGCATGGATAGACAACGGAGACTTCACACTGGATACGAAAAGGCAGTTCAATCTCCTGAAAGCACAATTTGAAGCGGAGAAAAAAGCCGCTTTCCAGGAAAGGAAGGTAACAAATGTCCCAAAGACAAGAGGATACACGCCTTTCGAGAGTTTAGGGGATCTGTTTTCACAAGGGAACGAATAAAATGAACATAATTGTAAAGCCACACGGGAACGATCTGTGCTACTGCCGTCCTGACACCACTTGGGAAAGGGAAAACAAGGACTTCTACTGCCCTGATTGCATCAGCGAGATATATTGGACTCCTATAACGTTTGCAAGAGCCTGCAAGGCAGGTAAATGCATAAAACAGAAATTTGCCGCGCGCTATTTCGATGCAATAGGTTTCGGTGCATTGCTATATTGCGGGAAAGTATCCGCTGGAAACATAGCATTCCTATCCTGTGCAGACCACACATCGCTGCTTCCTTTTCCGATGTACAACCCCTTGGTAGCAGAAAACAAAGACAACCTATACGAAGTGATAAAAGACGGAACACCAATATGGAAGAGTCATGCTGAAGGGAACGCCGATGTGGAAGACGCAATATGCAGGGCATCTGAACTCACATCCATACGGATAGGCGACATTATTGCCGTCGAACTGGCTCCAGCCGAGCTTCTGGCATGCAGAACGGATGAGGTGGTTAATTTAAAGGCCACATTCTGTGAAAACACTCTGTTCGATATGAAACTGATATTCTAATCCAGACGGATAAAGAAATTTCCATTCTCCTGCGAATAGGTCCCGTCAAAGATAGCGGTCAGATCCGCTAAAATAAGGTCCGGACGCACAGAACCAGTTTCAAAAAAATCATTTCCACCCTCAGGACTCATTCTGAGGGTGTTGTTATATACAGGCAGACCATCTGCCAGAGGACCGAAAAACGGGAAGAGCTGATGGACAGACTCAAGCTGCCTTCTGGTAGAACAGTAGCCAGGATTCAGCCAGATATCAGCCTCACGGGACAGAGACCAGGCATATTCCAGAGAAATGACACGTGAAGCGGACTGTCCTTTCTTTGCACCAAGCACTTCACCGCCCGCATCCTGCACAAGACGCGCCATATAGCTGTTTCCGCCCGGTACATACCACAGATCCCCATAGGGAATATTCATAAGAACCTTAACTCCGGTAGAATGTGTTCTGCTTGTCTCAGCTATAGCAAGATATCTTTCACAGACACAGCTGAATATTGAATCAGCAACATGCTGCCGCCCGGTCAGTGCTCCATAAAGGCGGATATACTCCGCACGAGCAAGAGGGTGGCTTTCAAGATGGTCATAGAGAACAAGCACAGGTATCCCCAACGACCTGAGTTTCGTAATGTACTGTGGTTCTGCACCAGAGACGGTATAGGCAAGAACGGCATCAGGATGCAACGATACAATCCTTTCAAAATCCATTGAAGATTCATAGCCCACATCGAAGACACCAGCCTCCTTCAGCCTCCCGGCACAAATATAATCAAGACCTGAAACAGCAGTAATCACAGAATCCGCACCTATTGCCGAAAGTCCTGCAACATGAGTAGAAGACATGCAGACCAGATTATCAAAAGGCTTATATATATATAAGGTATCATGTCTGTCATCGTATGGAGAGAACAGCACTACCTTTCCGTCATCAGATATATCGAAATATTCCGCAAAGCGACATGAAGACACAGCCGTCTCCTGGTTCCGATGACCACATCCCGACAAGACTGCATAAAGAGACAGCAATATGAAAAAACGTTTCATCCTGAAATATTTTCCCAAAGATAAGAAACTGTTTCCTATTTAATTCGGAATCTGTCTAAAAATCCAAACAGCTTCAGCGGCATGACTCCAGACATAAAATTCTCTGATTGAATATAAAAGGCATTCGATTTGAAAAGATTATTACTATATTTACATTTCAAAATTAAGGCATCATGATCAATCTATACAAAACACTTGCAGCATCAGCGATACTCCTCACGCTGATTTCATGCGGAAGGGCAGGAGCCAGGACCGATATGAACAAACATAAGAACAGCGGAAAAGTGATTGAGCTCAATACAGAAGAATTCAAGCAGAAGGTATATGATATTTCAGACAAAGAGCCGGTATACCTTGGAGACAAACCGGCAATTGTAGATTTTACAGCCACATGGTGCGGCCCCTGCCGGAGGATAGCGCCGGTTCTTGATGAACTTGCAATCGAATATGCTGACCATATCGTAATCTATAAAGTAGACATAGACAAGAACAGAGAACTTGCGAAAATGCTGAATATCAGCTCGATACCTGCAATACTCTACATACCGTCAGATGGAATGCCAGTCATGACTGCAGGAGCCAGAAGCAAAGACAGATTCAAATCAGAGATTGACAGTATTCTTCTTGCAGAGTAACTGAAATATCGTATATTTGCACAATGAACACATCCGGAATTATAGACGAAAAGAGTTTGATTCTGCGATTGAAAAACAGTGATAAAAGTGCATTCAAATGTTTGTTCGAGCACTATTATCCCATTTTTCTTTCGTTTGCCAAACGTATGCTTAAAGACAGCTACGTTGCGGAGGATCTCATTCAGAATGTGTTCATGCGCATCTGGGTACTTAGAGAAAGGCTAGACGAGAACAGAAGCCTCAAGAACTACATCCTGATAGCTGTCAGGAACGAGATATATTATTACTTGAGAAGCGAATTCAAGAATAAGACAGAAAATCTTGAGGTAGACATTGTCGACAATACTGTAAATGTAGACAACATCCTATCTTTCAGGGATATGGAAAAGAAGATCGAACGGATTGTCGCATCAATGCCGGAAAAGAGGAGAAACATATTCGAGATGAGCCGCACCCAGAAACTCTCCAATGCTGAAATTGCAGAACAACTGGGCATATCCGTACGTACTGTAGAAAAGCATATAGAAAACTCACTTTCATATATAAGGGAACACCTCCCAATATCAATTCTTCTTATTGTTATGGCACTTTGGTAAAAAGTGCAGATTTTTTTACGTATTTTCTTCATTTCTGCATACTATATATGTTAACTATATGGTATGGAGAATAAATCAATGAATGAACTGCTGACTGTCCTTGACAGATATATGGACAGTCAATGCTCAAAAGAAGAAGAAACCATCGTACGCTCATGGCTGACAGACAACATCGCAGATCCATGCTACGATAAGATATTTGAACGTCTTCTCGACAATTCTGCACCTGATGACGATCAGGAAAGTCTCAGACGTTCGGAGAGATACCTGGACATATTCATAGACAGGGAAGAAACCCATCGCAAGAAACTTCAGAAAACAAAAAGGATGTTCGGCTGGTTCGGCGCAACAGCCGCAGCAGCCGTACTTGCTGTATTCCTGATGGTCCTGAAGCCGAAGGAGCCCGTACAATGGTACGAGGCATATGCCAAAAGAGGCGAAACAGAACGGATCATACTCCCGGACGGCACATCGTTATGGCTGAATTCCGACACCAAGGTTCTCTACCCTTCAAGATTTGATTCAGAAACACGCACTATCTACATAGACGGCGAAATCTTCGCAGACGTTACAACCGACAGGAAGAAACCGTTCATTGTATCAGCTTCCGGTATGAACGTAAAGGTTCATGGTACACAATTCGGAGTCAAGGCATTCGCCGAAAGAGATAATATTGAAGTCGCACTCATCAGCGGAAGCGTCAGTATCGAAGACACAGACGATAAAAACGGTTTCTCAAGAGTACTTGTTCCGGGAGACCTCATACGATATAACAAAACATTCGGCACTGTCGAAGATTATCGTATCAACACCGCCACATATGGCGCATGGCAAAACAACCATAACATACGCTTCATAAACCAGAGTCTGAAAGATATCGCCGAAGATCTGGAAAGACATTTTGACGTAGAGATTCTGATTGAGGATGACACACTTGCCAAGACACAGTACTATGCCTCATTCATCCACAACGAAGGGTTGGAAAAGATTCTCAAGGCTTTGAACAGCAACGACACAATGATAATATCAAAGAAACATGACACAATCGTGATTTCACCTAATAATTAACATACTAACAACTCATCAAAAAACATGGACTACCTGAAGAAACCTTTGATTATTGCGCTTTCTTTGTTCATGGCTGTCTCCATGAAAGCTCAGGAGATAACCCTGAAAGCTGAGGATACGCCAATAAGGGAAGTGATCGAGAAGATCCAGAAAGACTATGGATACTCATTCTCGATACGTTCAAGTGAGGTAAATGTAGACAGACCTATCAGCATAAATGTACGGAAGGCTGACATCCGCACTGTGCTGGATGCTGTGTTCTCCGGTTCCGAAGTATCATATACCATTGACGGAGACATCATTTCCATAACTAAATCTGCCCCTCCCAAAGCAGAAACATCAAAATCCAATGCCTATGTAAAAGGATGCGTCAAAGATGAAATCGGACTACCGGTAATCGGAGCATCTGTCATAGTCAAGGGCACACAAAACGGGGCAATCACGGACCTGGACGGTAATTTTTCTCTGGATTGCAGACAACCGGCTCCTGTCACTCTGGAAATCGCCTATCTCGGAATGGCGACCCAATACATCACTGTCCAGAATCCTTCACAGCAGATTGATGTAACACTTGCTTCTGATGCAAATGTATTGGACGACGTTGTAGTAGTAGCATACGGTTCCCAGAGAAGAGAACTCGTCACAAATGCCATTACATCATTCAAACCGGATGAAAATTCTGCCCGCACTGCTCTCTCCCCTACTGAACTTCTTCAAGGTAGAGTTGCGGGTGTAAATATTTCGACATGTTCTGGTAACCTCGGTACTTCAGAAAGAATGAGCATACGAGGCTCAAGCTCTCTGAGCGCAAGCAACCAGCCTCTATATGTCATAGATGGAATTCCTCTCAATAACGAAAGCGGTTCACTCTACAGTTTCGGAGAAGACCTGAGTTCACTTTCCGTACTGAACCTCAGCGACATAGAATCCATTGAAGTGCTGAAGGATGCAGCATCTGCAGCAATCTACGGTTCAAGAGGAACAAACGGTGTAATCCTGATAACCACAAAGCAGGGACGCGAAGGTAAATCAGAAATCAAGGTCAACTATAACTTCGGTATATCTGAATTCAACAACAGGAACAGAATCAGATATGCGGATTCGGAGTCCTGGATAGAAGTATATAATGAAGGTATAGACAATTATAACCGTCAGAACGGCTATACCCCAGGAAACAGCAGCTACATACAGCACATCCGCAATCCATATGCAGGACTTCCTGATACAGACTGGCTTGATGTCATCACAAGACTGGGAATGTCACATAGCGCAGACCTTTCATTCACCGGCGGAACCAACAAGACAAAGATCTACGTAGGAGCGAACTTCGCTTATCAGGAAGGTGTCATCAAGACCAACGACATTACAAAGGTCAACCTCAAGGTAAATCTGACACATCAGGTTGCCAAATGGCTCAACGTCGGAGCGAACATGAGCGGCAACTACATGAAGAACAACCGTGTTCCTGGTGCCGACATAGGTTCGACTATCGTCGCACGTGCCGTTGAACAGCGTCCGTTCGACAGACCGTACAAAACCGACGGTGACTATTTCCTCGGAGGAACGAATGAACTTTCCCGTCACAATCCGGTACAGATACTGTCCGAACAGACATCGTATGTGGACAATGCCAGATACCTTGGAGCGATCTGGGCAGAAGCGACCATCATAGACGGACTCAAATTCAAGGCATCCTTCAACACCGACGCAGGATACACACTTGACTATCTTTACTATAACTCAAATCACCCTTATAAGGAAAACGGCGGACGTATCATAGAGAAAAACCGTTTCCTCATGAGCAATCTTATTGAGACCTATCTCAACTATGACAAGACATGGGGTGACTGGACATTCGGTGCAATGGCAGGACATTCATTCCAGAAGACCAGTTCACGTTCTAACAGTATAGATGCCCAAGGCTTCCCTTCTCCTTCATTCGACACAATCGGCGTTGCAGCAGAAATAGCTGGTGTGACAGGAGGTCTCTCAGAATATGCCATGGAATCATGGTATGGACGTGCAAATGTATCATGGAAAGACAGATACGTGCTCAATGCCACAGTACGTGCCGACGGTTCAAGCCGTTTCGCACCTCAGTGCCGTTGGGGTGTATTCCCTTCAGTATCCCTCGGATGGAACATTTCAAAGGAAGATTTCTGGAATTCACCGTCAACAGACTTCAAGCTGCGCCTCAGCTACGGAAAGACCGGTAACCAGGACGGTATCAGCAACTATGGATGGATGCCTCTGATCAGCGGAGGATCCAACTATGGCGGAATCAGTGGAATCGCTGTCAGCTCTAAAGGAAATGAGAACCTTACGTGGGAAACAGCTGACCAATATGACTTCGGTTTTGACCTTTCATTCCTCAACGGAAAGGTGAACATGATATTCGACACATACCTGAAAAACACAGGTAACCTTCTCTACAACATGCCAATGCATGCTACTTCAGGACAGACATCGATGCTGGCCAACATCGGATCGATGAGGAACTATGGAGTGGAGTTCACTCTCAACACACATGTAGACCTCGGCCCGGTCCATTGGAGTTCATCATTCAACATAGCTCACAACAAGAATAAGCTCACCAAACTTCTCAACGAAGACATTGTGCCGATAGGATCCAATCATGCACTCAAGGTAGGCGAAGAAGTAGGCTCATTCTATCTGTTGCAGTTTGATGGCATCTACCAGTATGACGGAGAAGTTCCTGCCCCTCAATATGACATGGGCGTTAGAGCCGGAGATATAAAATACTATGACTTGGACGGGAACGGCCTGATAAATGACTCTGACCGCATAATGGTCGGTTCACCTAACCCTGATTTTGCAGGAGGTTGGAACAACTCATTCTCATGGAAAGGATTGAACCTCAGCGTATTCTTCACATACAGCTATGGTGCTGACATATATGCAGGATGGATGGCAGGTCCTACCCGAATGGGTAACTACCAGGGTCTCCTTCAGGAATGGTGCGACAACAGATGGACAGGTCCGGGCAGCACAAATGCATATCCGCGTGCCATCTACTCATACCACGGCAACAACAGCAAGGCATCGACCTATTATCTTCAGGATGCTTCATTCATCAAGCTGAAATCAGTGATGCTCTCCTACACTCTTCCTCAGAAGTGGACAGATGCAATGAAAATGAAGAGCGCCAGAGTATTCGTTCAGGGAGAAAACCTTGCACTGATCAGCAGATACAGAGGATGGGACCCTGAGATTTCAACAAGCCTGGATCCGTCAAAGATAGGTATAGACCAATATGGAGTGCCTTCTCCACGTATCTACAAGCTCGGAGTAAACATAACCTTCTAATCCCGTCAGAATATGAAACGCAATATAATAATATCAATTCTTTCAATACTGTCTGCCATATCATGCAACAGTATGCTGGAACTGAATCCGCATTCGGCAGTGTCTCCGGGATCAGTTGACACCAAAGATATAGAGGCACTCAGAAGCGGTATGTACTGCAATGTCCAGGAGCGTCCGGGAACAGAATCATACATAATGTTCGATCTGTTCGGAGGAGAACTCACTACAAAGCAGAGCACAAATTCACTCGACCTTATCAATTCACTTTCAAGCGGCAATAACGCTCTCATGGAAGATGCATGGCAAGGCTATTACAAAGCCCTGATGCAGGTAAACAATGTATTTTCCATCGCTCAGGAGCTGCCTGAAGGAAATGAAAAGAACGTTGTTCTTGGAGAATGCCATTATTTCCGTGCATACATCCACATGTGTCTTGTAACAAGATATGGTGATGTACCTCTGATGAGGTTCAACACAGATGAAAAGGTATCACGCACACCAGCTGCAGAAGTATGGCAGTTCATCATCGAAGAACTTGACATGGCTATCAACCTTCTAGGTACACCTGTAAGTCAGAATTATCTTTCATCCGATGCAGCAAAGGCACTTAAAGCCAGAGTCGCTCTCTATACAGGCAACAAGGCAGAAGCCGCAAGACTGGCAGAATCCCTCATCGCTGATGCAAGATACGGACTTGATTCATACGACAAGATTTTCAGAGGAGGACATAACAACGAAGTAATATTCGCATTCTCTTGTCTGACAATCGAATCAAGCATTGCAATAAGTACACTGTTCTACTCATACAATCATCCTAATTCAGGAAGCTATGTATATGCTCCGGCAAAAGAGGTAATGAACATGTATGCCGACGAGGACAACAGAAAAGAGATTTCAATCACCACCATGGACAACCTGAACTTCATCAACAAATATCCAAGCGGTCAGAAAGGTACAGACCCTGTTGTAATATCCCGTCTTGGAGAAATGTATCTGATAAGCGCTGAAGCACAGGGACTTGCCAATGGTCTGCCGCGTCTGAACGAACTCAGGGCATTCCGCGGTCTTCCTGCAGTATATCCTGCAACAGAAGCAGAATTCATAGATGCAATACTTCAGGAAAGAAGACTTGAACTTCTGTGTGAAGGACACAGGTGGTACGATCTAGTAAGACTTGGCAAAGCAGTGGAGACTCTCGGTATTCTGGAATACCAGACCCTCATGCCAATTCCTGAAGCAGAAAGAAAAGTAAACGGAAATCTTACCCAGAATCCTGGCTACTAAACGATTGAGAGACATGAAACATATTATAGTCAAATTTACAAGTGCTGCACTCATGCTTGCCGTCGCTTTCGGATGCGGAAAGGATGAGTTCGACAAACCAGATTACTATACACGCAGCGCATCTACTGAATTCGGCCAGATGATTGTCAATGGTTCGGAAGATTATATCACGCACGTGAAGTATGACACTCAGACCAAGATAATGGATGGTGTAAGCCTTCTGAGCATGGGCTATCTGAATTCATCCAGCCATGCAATGCAGATGTACATCTACAGGATAGAGCTTGCACCTGCCATGGTCCAGGTATGCGTACCTGGAGATGACATGAAATTCAGTACATCCGAGAAACTTACAGCACAAGCTGCTGCCATAGAGAACCAGGGAACATATCTGGTTATGGGAGGTATAAGCGGAAGCGCATTTTCAGCCGACACAGGTGCACCTAAAGGCCTGCTCTATCACAATGGAAAAGCACACACATCTAAAATTGGAACTGACAAGGCTTTCTTCGCTATAATGAAGGATGGTTCAGCACAATGTCTTGAAGCATCAGAATTCGACAGCAGGAAAGACAAGATCACAGAAGGAGTCAGCGGAAGCTCCATGCTCCTGCAGAACGGCTACATTCTGGCTCAAACCGATGCCGATGCTACTGCCAGGACTGCTGTAGGAGTGGATGAAGGTGGAAACACAGTATATCTGGTTGCAGTGGACGGCGGTGACTTCTTCTATTCCAACGGTATCAGCTGTGACGATCTTGCCAAGGTCCTTAAAGGTTGCGGAGCATGCAACGCAATGACACTTAACAAAGGAGACAATGTATCTGCATTCCAACGCAATGAAGACTCACTGAATCTTTTCGAGATGATCAACAAGCCTAGCAATATGGGACTTGAGCCATCAGTAGGAAACGGACTTGTGATCTTACAATATTAAAATGACAATGATGAAAAAGATATACAGCATTTTATTTATCCTGATGACTGTCGGTGCAGTTACGGGATGTCTCAATCAGATAGATGAGACCGGATTCACTCCTGAAACTCCGGCCATATCATTCGCTGAAGAGAGCATGTCAATAGAAAAAGGCGGAGGAGAGCTTACCATAACACTGAACTCCAATCTGCCATGGCGCATCAAGAGCAGCGTTGCATGGGTCAGCATTCCTGTCACCAATGGAAACGAAGGCGGAGAGATTACTGTAAAAATAGCCAGGAACCGTCTGCGTGAAGAGAGGACAGCGATATTGACTGCATGGATCACTGAAGACAGCAAGGCTGAAATGACAATCATACAGGCCCCTGCAGAAGCCTCTGAATCAATCACATATCATGTCAAGGCAGATGGCGACGGACTTGCATCAGGAGCTTCTTGGGAAGAAGCAACAACCCTGCCGACAGCTCTCGATGCAGCAGGCGACGGTGATGTGATCCTGCTTGCAGCCGGTACATATACACCGGTAGCCCTCATATCAGGAGGAGAGGCTGAGGAAGAGAAGACATTCGACATCCACAGCAACTTCACTATTGAAGGAGGCTATCCTGCTGATGCAGTAACAGGAGCTGTTGCAGACCCGGCAAACGAAACAATCCTCAGCGGTAACCTCGGAACCACTCAGGCATACCATGTGGTCGTAGTGTCAGCTGTAAAGAACGATGCCAATAAAGTCGTGCTGAAGAATCTTACCATCCAGGATGGCAAGGGACACAGCAAGAACAAGGAAATATACCGTTATGCGGGAGAATCCACATTCGACGCAGGAGAAGGTGCAGGACTCTGTATCGGTGTATCCAACGTAGAAATGACAAATTGCCGTATTACAGAAAACTCAGGAGCATACGCTGGAGGCTGCATCATCGCCTATGGAGCGAATGTAGTATTCGACAAATGTACTTTCAACGCAAACAGCGTAACTGGAAACGGTGGAGGAATATGGAATGAAGGTGATGTCACAATGTACGACTGCACTGTCTCGAACAACAGGGCCGACCTTGCTTGTGCGGGCTACTATGGCGTAGGCGGTAAATCACGCATCTACAACTCATCATTCATCGGAAATGACAACGCCAAAGGAGGAAAGCTCGGTGGAGGAGCATATCTGCGCGAAGGCAACGCCAGAGGTGCTGACGCCGTATTTGTCAACTGCACATTCGCAGACAACAGGTCAGGAAGCGGTGGAGCCATCGCAGTCTACGGAACATCAGCGGTAGGAGCAAATGCAAAACTGATAAGCTGTACGATCACAGGCAACACAGCAACTAAAGGTGGCGGAATATGGATGAATAATATGACACCTACAGCAACAATCTATAATTGTATCATATCTGCTAACAGCACTGAGATTGAATACGGCGGAACAGCACAGGCTTCTGAAAGCCAGGTTTCAAAGCAGATTTCAATCATCGGATCGGCTCTACTCAACTCTGAAGGTTCGGCAGTCAGCGGGTGGTCATTCAATGCATCCACAATGCTCGGCTCACTGGACTACTGGCACAATTCGCTCACAAAATCATTCGCATTGGTTGAAAGCGCTGACAATCCAGCAGTAGATCAGGGTATGAGCGCCTCAGAACTGAGCGCCCTCGCTTACGAAATAGCCGACTGTGATGCAAACCTTGCAGCCAAGGATCAGAATGGTCAGGAAAGGACAAGGAAAACTATTGGTTCCTATGCATTATAACAACTAATAATCATATCATGAAAAAGACATTAAAGACTTTACTTGTTTCACTCCTCGCTGTAGTCGCAATGACATCATGCCAAAAGGAGCTTGAAAACGGAGAAGAAGCTCAGGCAGAAGGCCTGACCATTGTAGCTGTCACCGATGGTGTACTCATACCTGAATGGTCGACAGGTGATGAAATCAAGGTAGCATGCGGTGACAAGTCATATGACTTCACAGCCATAACTTCCGGTAAATCAGCAAAATTCTCTGATGACGGAAAACTTACAGCAGAAGTCATCGGAAACAATCCTGTTTCTGCATACTTCAACTGCTCATCAGCTCGTGGTGCATTCCGAATTTCCGGAGACCAGGTATTGAAAGACGGCAAAAGTTCTGCGTCAATTCCGATGTATGCATATACTATGAATGCCCCGCAGAACAATTCGCTGGCACTTACCTTCAAACCGCTTGCTTCAGTGCTGAGAGTAAGCCTTCCTGTTCACCCGATCAGCATTGAGAAGATCATCGTGAAGGCTCATGACGGTGCCACAGTAGCGGAAGGTGCAATAGCAGGAACATACACTGTAAATGCAGCAGAAGGCAGCGTTGCTGTAAACAATGACGCAGAAATGGTAGAGCTGACATTCAACACTGCTATGGACCTCACTGCAGGCGGGTCAGTGGACATACCTGTAGGCTGGTTCAAAGTGGAAGGTGGACTTGACATAACACTCGTATACGAAACTGTAAAGGAGATGACATACACAGCAGGCCTGGATGAAACATTCAAGTCATACAACGATGCCGACGGTTTCAAGACAGGTACAGTAGTCCCTGTAGCATTCGAGATGGACATGAACTCATTCCCACGTGCATACTACGTAACTGCCAATGCATCCGCTACAAGCAACGGTGCAAAATGGAGCGAGCCGACAACATTGGACTATGCTCTTGAAAATGCAATGGCAGGTTCAACAATCCACATTGCTGCAGGTACCTACAAGCCGACAAAGGCTCTTCCATATGCTTCAGAGGAAGAAATAATACTCTCAGATGCACATAACGGATTTGAAGTGAAGCGCAATGTTACCATCATAGGAGGCTACCCTGCATCTCCTGCAGAAGGTGCAATCGCTGACGCTTCTGTCAACAAGACCATCCTTGACGGAGACGGCAAGAGCTGGCACGTGATGGTAGTAGGTGCGCCTAAGACAGCAGGTGAAAAGGTGGTTATAGAAGGAATCACAATAACCAACGGTTACAACATGGAAGAGAACACCTACGGTCTCGTTTATGGCGAAGAGGACGACGCGGTTGCACTTGTAGGCAACAAAGCGGCTGGACTCGGTCTCATCAACACTGAGGTTGAACTCAAGAATGTGACTGTAAACGAAAACAATGGTTTCCAGGCAGCAGGTATCTTCGGTTATCATGCAAAGGTGACAATGACCGGCTGCACCGTTACAGATAACGCATCCTCATCAAACTGCGCAGGTGCATGGTTTGACAACGGTTGTGAAGTAAATATGGACGGATGCGAAATCTCAGGAAACTCAAGCGAAGCGATTGTCGGAGGTCTGTACCTCAACATCGGGGAGAATGCCACACTGAAGGCAGACATAAGAAACACCGTGATTTCCTACAACCGTGCGACTTCAAACCACGGAGGTCTTTATGTGAGAGACGGAAGCAACATCCATGGACTCGAGGCGACATTTACAGATTGTACCATATCAGGCAACAAGAGTGCCATGGGCGCGGCATTCCATGTCCTCAACGCCAATGTTTCATTCAACGGCTGCGAGATATCGAAGAACGAAGGAAGCAACAATGGCATAGTGCTCATATATGACAATTCCGATGTTGTCTTCAACGGATGCTCATTCACCGACAACACCCTTGCAGCCGGAAAGGGTGGCTCAGCAATCTATGCTTATACCAACTCTGACGGAGCCGCATACAAGCTGACTATCCTCAATACCGTATTAGCAGACAACTATTCCGGAGGAAAAGGTACAGTATGGTGCAGAGGTGACAAAGGAAACTGCGAACTCAACGTCGTTAACTGTACATTCAATAACAATACGGCAAACAATATCGGTTGCGCAATCAATGTGTACAAGAACATTACGGCAAACATCATCAGCAACACCATTGTAGGCAACACCTGCAACTATGCATCAAATAAAGACAGAGCCGGTGCCATCTGCCTTGAAGCTGCGCCACTCACTGTCAATGCATATAACAACATCATCGCCGGCAACCTCAGAACCTTTGACAATGTCTACGAGGACATCAAGATCAAGGCTGGAGACCTTAACTGCAAGTATACATTCACAAGTGCAGACTACTATGGAGCAGACGGCAATATAACCGCTGTCACACCGGCATTCGACTACAAGACAATGGTAGGAGCATTCGATGGAAGCGTGATGAAGCTTGTCGGAACCAATAACCCTGCACTCACCTACGGTATGCCTTCAGCTGATCTCAAGGGACTTGCAAATGATCTTGTCAGCGCAGAAATCCTAGGAAAGGACCAGCTCGGTGCAACACGCAACGGAACCGTAGCAGGTGCATGTGTAACACAGTAAATCAACATTGCCACAACGTATAACAGCAAATACGTTGTGGCAACACATAATACAAAGCATAAATGAAAGATCTTCTACTAAATATGTTATTGGCCATCACCATTGCAGGAAGCATGATATCCTGCAATGGTGAAAATCCTGATGAGCAGCAGAAGGAATACTCATTCATGTTTGCCGAAAACCCGGTTATGGTAAGCTCCGCCGGAGGTGAATTCACTGCGATGCTGATATCAGACGTAGAATATACACCAACATCCAGGACTGACTGGATAACCGATGTCACGGCACAAGCTGCCGATATAATATCATTCAAGGTAGCTGCCAATCCTTCTGAGACTTCAAGAGACGGGAAGATAGCATTTCTCATTCAAGGTACAGAAGACATTCATGAACTTACAGTACGTCAGGCTGCATCAGCAGGAGGACTGAAGACAGGAAAAGAATCCGTAGAATTTGAAGTGACCGGTGGAGAGGAAGAGATTACCGTAAGTTCTCCGGCAAACTGGGAAATAAGCGGACATCCTGACTGGGTTACAGCAACCAAGAAGAACTCTTCGGCACTTGTAATAAGCACAGATGTAAACTATTCGGGAGTTACTCAGAATGGTGAGGTCAGCATAAGCACTGCTACTGAGAAAGTCACCATCAAAGTAAGCCAGAAGAACGACAATTCAATCTTCGCAGGTGCTAGCACTCCTATGGGCCGCCGCTTTGCGTACAACACAGGAGACTTGGTTAACATCGTTACAACTGACAGAAGCTACTCACCGACAGAGGGTGTCGATGTTCTGGAAATCAAATACACCAGCAAGGTAAGCGGGAGCGTTCTGCCATATTATGCATACATCTTTGAAGTGAAGATTGACGGAGATGTCACAATAGCTGCAACTAGCAGGAACGATGACGATTCCGAAATAAAGGCAACTTCAGAAGAAGTTACAGGACTCCAGACGGTAAGGGATCAGCTTGCTGCCATTAAGACAAGCAGAGGCAAAGAAGTGTACGGCGGTGTCAACGGAGACTTTTTCCTCGGCAGCAGCGACATAAGCGCAGAAAGTGCCAACAACCTGCTGCAGGGCGTGATGTACAAGAGAGGTGTCTGCCTCAAGGATAGCTTTCACGATAAGCATTGTACTGTGTTCGCCATCATGAAGGACGGCACGGCACGCATCCTGACACAATCCGCATACCAGAACGTGAAAAGCGACATTCAGGAAGCGATTGGAGGAAGACAGGAAGTACTGACATCAGGTGCAGTGACCACAGCGAAGGCAAGCAGTAAGACAGACCCACGTACAGCAATTGGAGTCTCTGCCGACAGAAACAAGGTAATCATACTCGTCATGGACGGAAGAAAGGAGAGCCACAGCAATGGAGCCGACTATTCTGAACTCGGAAGGATTCTCAAGGCCATGGGAGCATACAACGGAATCAACCTTGACGGTGGCGGATCGTCAACATTTGCAGTCAATTCGTCTGCAGGATTTGAGCTGAGGAACGAACCTCGCTCCAAAAAGGACGGAGCCATCACAGAAAGAGCTGTAGTCAACGGACTGGCTATCATACAGAAATAATTCTATCAATTAAATAACTACAAAATGGAAAAGAAAAGCTATATTTCTCCAACAATAGGCATATGCAATATGCTTATTGAAGGAATTCTTTGCGCATCATACACAGATGCAACTCAGGAATGCTCGGATCTTCAGGATTATAATCCTTCTGAAGGAGCATGGTAATCTAATCATAACATTTTTTTACAATATGAAAAAGACATTCATTCTCATATCACTTGCAGCTGCTGTGCTCTTCAGCTGCGCAAAACCGGAACTGGATGCTCCGGTAACTGAAGAAATAGAGTATAACTCCGTACTTACAGCCAAGATTCCTGAAACTAAGGTAGGTATCGACGATGCATACACCAAGCTTACATGGAGCAACGGCGACAAGATTTCAGTTCTCACATCTTCAGGAGTATACAGGGAGTTCGTATATACAGGAACTGACGGCGCAACTTCAGCTGAATTCAAGGGAACCCTCCACAATGGAGAGACAATCTCAGAATGGGCTATATATCCGTCACACGCCAACCATACGGTTGTCAATTCAACAGGCCAGCCACGTGTCTATCTTCCAAACGAATACGAGTGGAATGAGGGACAGGTAATGGGTCCTATGGTAGCTGTCATCACTGATGGCAAGGCTTCATTCACCCATGCCGGCGGACTCTTTGCATTTGACGTAAAGAATGTGCCGGCAGGTACTGATGCCTTCAGATTCTACACATCAAAGCTGGACATATCAGGTATCACCACTTATGAGTATGAGGGTATTCTCAAGGCTGGTGAAAACGACGAAGACGGATCATATGTGGACATGAAGTTCGATGCTTTGACAGCAGCGACAGACATGAAGTTTTATATACCTGTTCCGACTGGAAGCTATGAGGACTTCTCCATATATTTCCACAACAGCAACCACGAAGGAGCCAACGAGCATGGAAATGTATTCATCAGGAAATCCAACTCTATCAACGTAATCGAGGCAGCAACGGTAAAAGTATTCACTGTTGCAATCGAAGGCGGAGTATGGTATGTGACAGAAAGCGGTACTACCGAAGCAGACGGACTTAGCTGGGCAAGCGCCACTACCCTTTCAAATGCCCTCAGCAAGGCAAAGGACGGCGACGTGATCTACGTCGGAGCCGGTACTTATGTTCCTGATACTTTCATTTCGGGAAAGGTTGTGGATGCAGATGACAATGTTGCAGCGGAAGTAACTACAGCTACGGAGGCTGCACACAAAGCGTTCATCGTCGATAAGAACGTGACCATCATCGGAGGATACCCTGCTGCTGGCGGAAGCATCTGCAATCCTGTCGCAAACAAGACAATTCTCAGCGGTAACGACGTATGTAACCATGTTGTACTGGTGGCTGCCCCTAAGGTTGCAGGCAAGTCAGTGAAGATGTCAGGCTTTACAGTTACCAAGGCCGCATCGACCAATGTCAAAGGCGGTTGGCAGATAAATGAGACCAATCTTGAAAACTACACTGGTGCTATGGCTGCCGTAGGTACAGAACTGTCGCTTTCCGACATGACATTCACAGGAAACAAAACAGTAAATGCAACAGGTATCTACGGTTCAAACTCAAAGGTTGACATCAAGAACTGCTCTTTCACAGAAAACACTGCCAGTGCAAACGGAACAGTATGGTTCACAGACGGTTCTGAACTCACATTCAGCGACTCGGAAATCTCCAACAACACCGCCAACAATGCTGCTGGCCTGTATCTCTACCTGTCTGCTGGTGCCCAGATGACTGCAAATGTGTCGAATGTAACAATTACAAATAACACAGCAACAACCTATGGCGGTGGTGCATACCTCAGAACAGCAACAGCAGGTCAGACATTGAATGCTACTCTTGATAATTGTGTGATTTCCAACAACACATCAAAGGAAGGTGCAATCATGAAGTTGCTGAATGTTTCAGGTGTTACTATCAAAAACTCTGTTATGAGTGGTAATACAGGAGGTGCAGCAATGGGTGGTGTGCTTATGTCAGAGGATGCAAGTGCGACATATCAGAACTGTAGCTTCACCAACAATATAGGAAAGAAGGAAGCTGCAACAATAATCAAGGCTGGAAAAATTGAAACCACAAATAAGTTTGACCGCTGCATCTGGAAAGGAAATACCAATACAAGTTGGGGAACAATTTACGTGCTGGCATCTTCTACATATGCCGACAATGTGGTCATTACAAACAGCCTTTTTGACAGCAACAGTGCAAAAGGACGTGGCGGTGCCATCTATGCACGAACAACAGGAACGGGTGGCGCTAACGTTTCATGTGTAAATACAACATTCCATAATAATGACACACAGAATTCGGCTCACGGAACTGCTGTGCTGGCATATTCGGGCAATGCTGCCAATGTAACCACTGTAGACCTCATCAGCTGTACTATTACAAAGAATCATAGTACAGGAGGGCATTATGCCGTGTACGCAGAAAATGCCGGTAGTGTAATAAATCTTTATAACTCATTGATTGCAAATAATATAGGCTCTAATGACAAATATAATGTCAATAATGGGAGCAATGGAGTGAGAAAGCAGTATTATTGTCAGAACGGTACTACATATTATAATGCTGACGGCACTAATGCAGGCGCAAACACTTTCGACTACAGCACTATGCTCGGTGCTCTGAATGCTGACGGTGTCTGCCCACTCCTTCTTCCTGAGAGCAACCCTGCCATTACAGGAGGTATGAGTCCTGCTGAACTTGCTGCTCTTGCAAGCGCAAATGTACCTGCATCAGTGCTTGCAGTAGACCAGCTTGGCAACGAGCGTACAGGAAATGTAATCGGTGCATGGGCTGCTACTTCGGCAGCTGCAGACATGTGACTGACAACTGACTCCATCAAGGCAGATCCAGCCGGTGGAACATACACTGTAGGGGTCACTTCCAGCTCAAGCAGCTGGACAGTGTCCTCCACAGCCAGCTGGCTGACAGATCTGAAGAAGACCAGCACCGGATTCACTTTCAACGCGGAAGTGAATACCGGTACACGTTCCCGCGAAGCACTGATATATGCAGTACTCAACGGAAGATATTATAAAGTCACTGTCACTCAGGATGTGGATGCATCAATATTCAAAGGTGCAGTATATGCAAAAGCAAGAGAGATTGCGTACTACACCGACTTCATCACAAAAGTGACATCCGACAGCTACACCCTGATCAATGATAACGTAGGCATGCTTCAGATGCAGTTCAAGGGCCAGCAGGCCGGAACGAACTACCCGATGGCCATGTATATGTACGAGGTTGATCTTTCGGGAGACGTGACCATTGCTGTCAGTTGTGCTGACAATGCCAACTCTAGCATCAAGTCGACATCTGCAAGCACAACTGTCCTGCAGACCATAAGGAAACAGTTTGCTGCAATGCAGGAAGACAATGCGTCGTGGACTGTGCTTGGAGGAGTAAACGGAGACTTTTTCCGTACTGCTGACAACAACCTCCTTCAAGGCGTCTGCTATAGAAACGGTGTCTGCCTGAAGGATTCGTTCTATCAGGAGAATTATAACACCGTATTCGCTATCAAGCAAGACGGCACAGCCATGATTATGAACCAGGGCCAGTACGCCAACTTGAAATCGCAGATACAGGAGGCAGTCGGTGGTCGCCAAAGATTGGTTGCATACGGAGAAGTCTATGGAAACGACAGCGATGATTATCAGCCAAGAACAGCCGTAGGTGTCTCTGAAGACGGTAAGACTGTCTATCTACTTGTCATAGATGGAAGAGATAACTCCTGGTCATATGGTGCAAAGTATTATGATCTTGCTGAGATAATGATAGCAGCAGGGGCATATAATGCAATAAACCTGGACGGAGGCGGATCTTCAATCTTTATAAAAAGGAGTAGTGAAGATGGTACGACATACACTGACTACAGCTATATAAACAAGCCAAAGGATACGGATGGCACTTCAACGGAAAGAGAAGTACCAAACGGTCTTGCCATCGTCAGAAAACAATAATGTAAAATGAATCGTATAATTTTGATCATCTTCTGCCTCTTGTCCTTTGTCGGGGCAAGGGCAGGAGAACCACCTATCGGCAAATCCATTGGCCGCTGGACCGGATTCGGTCTTGAGTCCATGAAGGAGAACAAGGCCGGCGGGCTGGACTACATTGAGGTCACAATGAACAATGTGATCGGGAAGGACACTGCCGGAGTCCGTGACAGGGCTGCTGCCTTGAAAGCGGATATTGATGCTTCAGGACTCAAGGTGTGGTCGGTACATATGCCATATTCCCGCAAGCTTGATATTTCCGTACTGGACGACAGCAAAAGGGCGGAAAATGTGCAGTATATGAAGGATATGATGCGTGTGGCCGGAGTCTTCCAGCCACAGTATCTGGTTCTTCATCCGAGTTCGGAGCCGATTACACCGGTTGAAAGGGAACAGCGCCTTGCAAACAGCCATGCCTCTATCGGAGAACTGGCACCAGTCGCCAAGGAAATCGGTGCAGTCCTCTGCGTGGAGAACCTTCCACGTACATGCCTTGGTCAGAACGGCGAGGAGATGATGAAACTGATTGAAGGATATGATGAGGTCGGACTTTGCTTTGACACCAATCATCTTCTCTATCAGAGCCATGAGGACTACCTCAAGGCTGTTGCTAAAGGGAAGATAAGGACAGTGCATCTGTCAGACTATGACTTTGCCGACGAAAGACACCTCATACCAGGCAAAGGTCTGATAAACAATAAGGCTCTCTGGGCCGGCATAAAGGAGAATGGTTATGACGGCATCATGATGTTCGAATGCTATGGCGAGCCGGCGCAGCTTGATACTGCAAGGCTTATTCTGCTGGGCGAGCTGCCTCAGCCTGACAACTCAGGAAAGGACTCGCTCGAATTCGTGAATGCATCATGGGAGATAACAGACCTTGGCAAAGGCGCTCAGGCCATGTATGCCCAGATTCCGATGTTCTACTCTACCCAGAGCATCTGCGTGGTGAAGTATCCTATGAAAAAGTTCAGTACCGATATCCTTCACAGACCGGGTGAAACTGCCGGCAAGCCAAGTGAGATAGGCAAGGAAATCGGTGCGGCCTTCGCCCTGAACGGCGGCTACTTCCATGTGAAGCAGAGGATTCCTTCAGTGTATTTCCGTGAAGAGAATGATAGGCTGGGATATACTCATCCTACGGAACTCTACCGCGTTGACGGCCTGATGGGTCTGAAGGACCGCAAGGGCAGGAAAGCAGTAATCGATACAGCTTCCGACACCACGCAGTATGACGCCGTCAGTGAAGGTTGGGATCAGGCTATGGCATCCGGTCCGCTTCTGGTCGTAGATGGATCGATTGCGGTTCCTCTTCTGACAGGTGACAAGGTTGACGGAGCCAATATAGAGGCTATGCTTCAGGAACAGAAGCAGGGCTCGAAGATCAGGACACATTATTCATCGGCCCAGTTCTATGACAAGCGTCATCCTCGTGCCGCGTTCGGAACAGACGACGAGGGCAACGCCTATCTGCTGGTGATAGACGGACGTTTCAAAGGCAAAGCTGACGGAGCAACTATCTATGAGACAGCATATATTTGCCATATGCTGGGGATGACCAATGCGATCAACCTTGACGGAGGCGGTTCGACAACCCTCTGGACAGAGAAGACAGGGGTCATAAACCACCCTTATGACAACAAGAAGTTCGACCACGAGGGAGAGCGCTCTGTACCTAATCTTATAGTAGTGTACTGACAATATGTATAGATTGCCACGTCGCTCCGATCCTCACAATGACAGCGTGAAGAGGGATGAAGTTCTGACATGGCAATCTATGACACAAATTTTATCATTCAATGTTCAAAAGACTATTATCATTCTATAAAACCAGTCAACCTTCCGGAGTAAAAGTACCGGCAGAAAAGATTGACGGATATTACAAGAAACTTCGTATCCAGGCCTTCATTGCAGGAACACTGGGATACAGTCTATACTATGTCTGCCGCACGTCACTCAACGTGATGAAACAACCTATCATTGACAGCGGTTTCCTCAATGCCACCCAACTTGGACTTATTGGAGCATGTCTGTACTGGGCATATGCTGCCGGAAAGTTTGTTAATGGTTTCCTTGCTGATCACAGCAATATAAAGAAGTTCATGGCTACGGGACTTATCGTCTCCGCAGTGGCAAACTTTGTCATGGGGATATTAGGAATGAGTGACGGCGCAGCTGGTGTAGCAAGTTCTGTAATGCTCGTAACATTTGCTGTGATGTGGGCCATAAACGGGTGGTCGCAGTCAATGGGAGCAGCACCGGCCATAATATCATTGTCAAGATGGTTTCCTCTTAGGATCAGAGGTACCTTCTATGGCTTCTTCAGTGCCTCCCATAACTTCGGTGAAGGCCTCTCCTTCATATTCGTAAGTCTGCTGGTTTCAGCAGCCGGATGGCAGTGGGGATTCTTCGGAGCTGCAATAGCTGGAGTGGTAGGAGTCATCCTGATAATGCTCTGGCTCCATGATACTCCCGAAAGCAAAGGTCTTCCTTCCATAGAGGTGCTGGCAGGAGAAAAGCAGGAAGCTTCCAAGGAAGAAGAAGTCTCGAAAGCCGATGCCGGACGGATTCAGAAAGCGGTGTTGCGTAACCCTGGAGTATGGATTCTTGCCCTCTCAAGTGCATTCATGTACATGAGTCGATATGCAATCAACGAATGGGGTATGTTCTTTCTGCAGAAAGTAAAAGGATTCGGACTGGAAGAAGCTGCGATGATAATTGCGGTGAATACCGTAGCCGGAATTCTCGGTACGGTGTGCGCCGGATGGATTTCCGATACTGTCTTCAAGGGTGACAGGAAGTGGCCGGCCCTGACTGCCGGCATCATGGAATCTGTAGCCCTCGTCTTGTTCCTCTATGGAGGTGACGGATGGCTGGTGAATATTCTGGCAATGTCACTGTTCGGAATCGCAATCGGCGTGCTCATCTGCTTCGTTGGTGGCCTGATGGCAGTCGACCTGGTTCCCCGCAAAGCTACAGGTGCAGCCCTGGGCATAGTCGGTCTGGCATCATATATTGCAGCCGGTCTGATGAACGTCATCAGCGGATGGCTGATCGACGGAAATGCAGTCAAGGATGCAGTAACAGGAGAAATCCTGCAATACGACTTTACATATGTCTCCATCTTCTGGGTAGGGGCTGCAGTAATAGCATTCCTGCTTCCTATCCTTAACTGGAAGAGGAAGAAGATGGAAATATAGCTCCAGACCAGAGATCGGATTTAAATTGTGATTTCCGACTGGTATATACCTTTCCAGGAAGAAGGAACCGGTGCCTCAATGGTGACCGGTTCTTTTTTTACCGGATGCAGGAAAGTGATGCGGCGTGCGTGAAGAGATATTCCTCCGTCAGGATTGGATCGCGGAGATCCGTATTTAAGGTCTCCTTTTATAGGACATCCCATATTGGAAAGCTGACAACGGATCTGATGGTGGCGTCCTGTAAGGAGTTCCACTTCAAGAAGCCAATAACGCTCTGTTCTTGATATCTGCCTGTAGTTGAGCCGGGCAAGTCTGGCATCCTTTCGTGCAGCTCCAGGACGGCAGACATAGGACTTGTTCTGCTTTTCATTGCGCCACAGCATATCTTCCAGATGTCCCTCTTCCTGAAGAGGAGCATTGCAGACGAGAGCCCAATAGAATTTGTGTACGTCTGAATTCCTGAACATCGCATTCATACGCTCCAAAGCCTTTGAAGTCTTGGCTAAGACGGTAATACCGCTGACAGGACGATCAAGACGGTGTGGAAGTCCCATGAATACCAGCCCAGGCTTTGCATCACGCTGAGCGATGAATGCCTTATACTTTTCGCTCAACGGCTCATCTCCGGTCTTGTCACCCTGTACGATTTCCCCTACTTTCTTGTTCACGACAAGAAGGTGATTGTCTTCATACAGTATTCTTGATGCGAGGTCATTGAATTCCTCAAGCGGCAGTTCACGATATATCATAGATTCATATGCTTAGAAAAGCAGCCGCAAAAATAGTAAATATGTCATTACTTCCATTCATTTGGCAGACAAAAACTGACATTTTGACATATATTTTTCCATTGAAGGCATTGGCATAGGTTTCGTTATTATCCGGGCGGCTGAAATTGCCACGGATCTGCAGGTTTCGCAAAGGCGCACACCGGAGCAGAGACAAGAGACTGAATTGAAAGTAAATTTTAAAATTATAGTAATTATGGGAAAAATCATTGGAATTGACCTTGGAACCACCAACTCATGCGTAGCTGTGATGGAAGGTAACGAACCTACTGTCATCATCAATAATGAAGGTCAGAGAACAACTCCTTCCGTTGTAGCATTCACAGACGGAGGCGAAAGAAAGATAGGTAATCCTGCAAAACGTCAGGCAATCACTAACCCTCACAAGACCGTATTCTCAATAAAGAGATTCATGGGTGAGACTTATGATCAGGTTGCATCAGATGCAGCACGTGTTCCATATAAGGTTGTAAAGGGTGAAAACAACACTCCTAGAGTTGATATAGACGGACGACTTTATTCACCACAGGAAATTTCAGCCATGATTCTTCAGAAGATGAAGAAGACAGCTGAAGAATATCTTGGTCAGGAAGTTACAGAAGCTGTCATTACAGTTCCTGCATACTTCTCGGACTCACAGCGCCAGGCTACAAAGGAAGCCGGCAAGATTGCAGGACTTGATGTTAAACGTATCATCAACGAGCCTACGGCAGCAGCTCTGGCCTATGGTCTTGACAAGCAGAACAAGGATATGAAGGTGGCTGTATACGACCTTGGCGGCGGTACATTCGATATCTCTATCATGGAGCTTGGAGACGGCGTGTTCGAGGTTCTTTCTACCAATGGAGATACCCACCTCGGAGGTGATGACTTCGACCAGGTGATCATCGACTGGCTTGCTTCCGAATTTGCTGCAGAGAACAGCGGCATCGACCTTAAGAAAGACCCGATGGCCCTACAGAGACTTAAGGAAGCTGCTGAGAAGGCCAAGATAGAGCTTTCAAGCCAGACTTCCACAGAAATCAACCTTCCTTACATTATGCCTGTAGACGGTGTTCCTAAGCACCTCGTGAAGACTCTGACAAGAGCCAAGTTCGAGCAGTTGGCAGACAACCTCATCCAGAAGACAGTGGAGCCATGCCGCAAGGCCCTCAGTGATGCCGGACTTTCAGCATCTGACATTAATGAAGTGCTTCTCGTAGGAGGATCTACACGTATACCTGCAATACAGGCGGTAGTTGAGAAATTCTTCGGAAAGGCTCCGAACAAGAGCGTAAACCCAGACGAAGTTGTAGCAATGGGTGCTGCCATCCAGGGTGGTGTGCTTGCTGGAGATGTAAAGGACGTGCTTCTTCTTGATGTTACACCGCTTTCACTCGGTATCGAGACACTCGGTGGAGTGATGACAAAACTCATCGAAGCGAATACAACAATCCCGACCAAGAAGTCACAGGTATTCTCTACAGCTGCCGATAATCAGCCTGCAGTAGACGTACATGTACTCCAGGGAGAGCGTCCGATGGCAAAGGACAACAAGCTCATCGGTAACTTCATCCTCGACGGAATTGCTCCTGCACCTAGAGGCGTACCTCAGATTGAAGTGACCTTCGATATCGACGCAAACGGTATCCTCAACGTATCGGCTAAGGATAAGGCTACTGGCAAGGAACAGAACATCCGCATCGAAGCATCATCTGGACTTTCTGAAGATGAAATCAAGAGAATGAGGGATGAGGCAAAGGCAAATGAAGCTGCAGACAAGGCTGAAAAAGACCGCATCGACAAGATCAACAATGCTGATGCAATGTGCTTCCAGACAGAGAAGAACCTCAAGGAGTACGGCGACAAGATACCTGCAGAAAAGAAGAATGCTATCGAAAGCGCCATGAACTCACTCAAGACTGCTGTAGAGGCCAAGAACCTTACAGATATCGACAAGTACAACGCAGAACTCGAAGCTGCATGGCATGCTGCATCCGAGGATATGGCAAAGGCTGCTCAGGCTGGTCCTCAGCCAGGAGCTCAGCAAGGTCCATTCAACGGACAGGCAGGTCCTCAGGGTGCTGACGATCAAGGAGTTGACGAGCAGTAACAAGCAGATGTTCCATTAACGGAACAAAAGAGTATCTATATATACTGAAGAAAAGCGCGCTACGGTTCATAACCGCAGCGCGCTTTTCAATAAACATATCTCATCAATAGCTCAGTTTGACACCCAGATAGAAACTTCTCGGAGCAGCAGGTCCATAGATGTAACCTGAATCACGGTCAGGTCCCTGATCGAAATCATTCTGGAAAGCATTGAATATGTTCTGTACACCGGCATTCAACTGAAGCTTGATATTATTATATAACTTGAAATCATATGCCGCCTTGAAATTCATGTCAAAGAATCCCGGAGTCTTCTCCGTACGGTTGGAATCAATCCATCCGGCATGATGCTCAACAAGCATGCTTCCTGTATATGTTCCGCTGAGAGACAGCATCAGCCGCTTCAAAGGATTGCAGGAGGTGACGAAATAACCATAGAAATCAGGCGTACGGAACATTGCAGCAGTAGCCTCAACATCGTCAGCCCATGCACGGGCCTCCTTATAGGCTGAATTCTGGAAGGTAACCCCGGCCTGAAACTGCCATAAACTTTTATATGCAATCTTACCCTCGATATTTCCTCCGTAGACTTGTGCACCGGATTCATTTCTTCGTTCCTTTATCAGCACACCGTTTTCATAGCCGGTCTCAGTCAGGGCAAACACATCAGAAAGATCTGTAAAGAAGCCCTCGACAAGGATATTGCCCTGCCAGCTGCCCCATGAATGATAAATATCTGCTGAAATGCTGACACTTTGAGATTTCTCCACACGAAGGTCATCTGCCAGACGTATCATCGAAACTGTTCCTCCAACATTATCTATATGAAGGTCTTCATCAAAGGCCTGAGGAGCACGGAATCCAAATGAATAACTGGCACGCAGATTGACATTCTCTACCGGATTATATCTCAGATTGGCTCTTGGACTGAAAATCATGCCGTCAATAAGATTATGCTTGTCAAGACGTCCTCCTAGCAGGAAACTCCATTTTGCGTTCTTCCATTCATTCTGAAGATACATACTGCCAATACGCACAACCTGATCAATAACCCTGTTGTATCCCCACATATTGTCTTCCAGATGATCCTGATTGTATTCTACACCGGCAGTAAGATCTGCAGGCATGAAGATGCAGTTCTCGAACTTATGGACATACTGTCCACCAATGACCCATGTCAGATCTTCTGTTTCTCCATAAGCATCCGGGTCCATGCCTGCTCCATAATAACTCTCACGGTTGATATGCTGTACGGATCCGAATACATTGAAACGATGGCGTTCATCACGGGAGAACCATTCATACTTCAATGAACCGGTATTTATGCCATGGCGCACCTGTTCGGCAATCATAACTTCATGGGGAGGGAGATGGAGATTGTCACCTCCACGCCTGTATTCCTGAAGATGATGGTATTCTGCAGTAAGTTTGCTGTATAATCCGGTCTTGATATATCCGCGCATGCCAAGAGTCTGTCCGTTCATTTCCGTCAGTTCCGTAAATCCGTCTCCATCATGGTCATATCCGTCCTTATGACGATTCTGACCAAAGACTGCAATACCCATCTTGTTATCTTCTGTCACCAATGAGGCATTCAGAGATGTGTTATTGTCGAATGCTCCAGTACCGTTAAGGCTGCTTATGGAATGTGATATCGATGCCGAATTCCTTACCGGCTCCCTCGTGATTATATTTATTGTACCTGCTATTGCTGAGGACCCGAAAAGGGCTGATCCGCCACCACGCATGACTTCTACCCTATCCACCATGTTGGCAGGTAACTGCTCTATTCCGTAAACACCGGCAAGAGCGCTGAATACAGGACGGGAATCTATCAGTATCTGAGTATATGGGCCATCCAGTCCATTGATTCTTACCTGCTGGTAGCTGCAGTTCTGACAGTTGTTCTCCACGCGGACCCCCGGCTGAAAAACAAGGCCCTGAGACAAAGAAGTTGCATTGACCTTGTCATATGTATCCATATTCACGACATTCACCAGAGTGGGAGCCATACGTCTGGTTGTCTCGCTGCGATTGGCCGATACAACTACACCATCAAGCAGAACGACATCCTCCTCAAGCTGGAAATTAACTTCCAGGGATATTCCATCCTTGAGTTCGACTTCAATTTCAGACGTCTTATATCCTATGCCGGAGACCTGAAGAATAAACTTTCCCTCAGGAAGATGTTCAAGAAAATAATGTCCGCTGTCGCCAGTTGTCGTCGCTATTGTAGTACCTTTCAAAGACACTAACAAAAACGGCACATGCTCACCGGTATCCTTATCCAACACATGGCCATGAACACTTGCCTCTGATACCCTACGCTCAGCTGCACCTGCTAGAAATAAAACTGCAAGCATGCAGACTGATGCAATAAAAAATTTCTTCATCATCTATTAAGAAACTGATTCAATACTAATTCGTGGACTTATTTCAGAGTGCAAAGATATATTGGTAAAAATCTTATGGCAATCATCATTTGTTGGTAAAAGGCAGGTCTGATATCCTGCTGAATGACTGCACATATTCCGGATCATCCTCAGCAATCCAGACCATGCTGTCCTGAGTCAGATCCCGGATGATATATCTGTGCTTCCATTCTCCCGAATCATAATCATAATCACCACGTATCAGTGTTCCCTTGTCCGGTTCTGTATAAAGATAATAAGACCCTGTCACCACATGCGGTACATCAGCAAAACTGTCTACATTCTGATACATAGTGTATGTTCTTCCGTTTCTGACAATATCCAAATACACATATGTGCCTTCTGCGAGTGCTGATCCGTTCCATCGGACAAGCATCCATGTACCTGATATATTGTTGGCATTGACTTCCAGATACACCGGCGCATCGTCCTTTTTCTCGCACGCAGCCAGAAATGTAAACACTGTTGCAAACACTATCAATATTTTCTTCATATATCGAATTTGTTTTAATTATCAAACTTAACAAGTAATGATGAAGCTGAAGGAGGCAGGCCCAAGCCTTTCAGCATCAATATGACCACATCACGGGATTTCCCCGCAGACGGATCGTAAGAAATCACCATTTCTCCTTCCTGACCATCAGGAACGATATCCGGCTCCGTATGGAACCGCAGACAATCCGGCATAAATGCTTCTTCACATTCAATATTCAGAGGATGCCCGCTTAGATTGATGAAGCTGATAGTCTCAACTGCCTTCGTCCCCGACCTGAAAGTGATCTCTGCATGTCTCAGCCGTATGGGTCCCATCCTTACAGGCCAATCAGCTGAAACATCTCTTCCACTGTCTACATCCACACTGAGCCGCAGCACAGCAACAGGATTGTCGTCACTGCTGGAATACAAGTATATCCGACGTTCAAATCTTCCGACATGTCCTTTAGGGTAATATGTCACAATGACTTCTGAGGATTCTCCGGGTGCAATGATGCTTACCGGACAAACTGCTGTAACACATGAGCAAGAAGTCACTATCCTGTCAATACTGATTTCCTTGTCTCCATCATTTCGGAACGGGTAACGGAATGTCTTCGGCCCGTCATCTTCATTGATAGGTTCTGCTGCTATGCGTCTGATTTCAAATGCGAATGCTGCCGAATCCTGTGACAAAACCGGAGAAGAAACTCTTTCCAGTTTTTCCTTATCCACCATCCTGAGCTGAGCAGATGCACATAAGCCTCCCGCTACCAGAAGCACAAGAAACGATATGAGTCTTGTCACGAACATCCTACAGCCATCCGTTACCACCGGCATTCTCACTTACAGTAATTACAAATCTGTCAGTACGGGAACCTGTGACTGAAGCGGCTGTCTGCCCTGAACTGAGGCCCTCAACTATCATCACCTCACCATCCATACGGGCTGATGCAATGCCTTCATTCTCAACTTTGACAGAAAAACCACTTCCATCCATATACATGGAAGGACTTACAGTCACTTTTTCCCCAACAGTCACATACAGATTAGGGAATGTCATTTCCACACCAGCTCCTTCAACCGCCTTCAGCAGGCCGAATGCATTCACCTGCCCATATCCCATCTTTCCTTTGAAAGAATTCAGATCGAGCTGCATCATCGGAGCTGACTCCAGCAAGTCTATGACATATTTCTTATAATACTTTGTTCCCGTCATATACTCATCAATAGGGAGTGCGGTTTCATAAAGAAGCCTGATGAAATCTTCAGCCTTGAAATGACGCCTCAACTGCGCAGCATAAGACAATCCGAGTGCAGCGACACCAGAAACATGAGGACATGCCATGGAAGTTCCCTCCATATATCCATAGCCGGTTTCACTGATATGATATGGCAAAGTAGAAAGAATACATCCTATCTCGCCTATCTTATGCGACTCATCCACATAATCCCAATAGTAATCCTGATCTCCGCCAGGAGCCGCTATTGTAGTGCCTGGACCATAGTTGGTGTATACAGCCGGTGTAAAGTCTCCTGCCGTAGCAGACACTGCCACATAATCAGGATACGCACCAGGATAGCTGGCCGCAGGAGCAGATTCGTTTCCGCCAGCAAAAACAGCAATACCACCATCAATCACACCATCCGGTGAACCAGCATTATGTATAAAATAATCCAAAGCATGCTTTTCAAGGACATTATATGTCTCCCACTCCTGATCCGTAGCATATTGAGGTGTCCATTCATATGGATTTGCCGCACCAGAAATGTATCCCCAACTGCACTGAAGTATTACAGCACCATTGTCTGCCGCATACTTGATTGCTCTGACCTCTTCCAGGACAGTTCCTGCATAAGCACCGGAAAAGATCTGGCATGACATTATCTTCACACCCGGAAGCGAGCCATTGCCACCCGCTATGGAACTTATGCCCACACCGTTATTGTTGGCAGCCGCTATGACTCCGGCCACATGGCTTCCATGACCTGTATCATACCTGCTTTCTGTTGATATCACACCTGTGGACTCGACAAAGTTGTAGCCATGAAGGTCTCCTGCATACCCATTGCCATCATTATCCTCAACGGATCTCCATATTTCTCCCTCATTCACCCACATGCTTTCCTTCAGATCCGGATGGTCAACAAAGACCCCTTCATCAAGTACAGCCACGATGATAGACGGATCACCTGTGCAATCAAGTTCATGCCATGCCTTTTCCACCTGTACATCCGCATCCTTGAGGAATTTTGTCTGACGGAGATCCCCATTGTTGACCAGATTCCACTGATCAGACAAAAGCGGATCATTGAACGCATTTCCGGATGAAGCCTTCAACTGCTGCAATCTTTCAACAGAAAGAGGTACAGCCTTTCGTTCTGAGGCTCTTTTAAGCCTATGATTATATTCCACACGGCTGACCTCACCAAGCATGGAAAGTTCCGAAGCGACTTTATCGATTGGTATTTCTTCATCGAAACGCACTATATACCAAAGATGCAGACCTGATTCGCGAGCATTGTCTTCAGTCCGTGAATCAACCGGAAAGACTCTTTCTATTGTATATCCGTCAAGCATTTCCAAGATTCTGTCCACACTGAGGATCCCAGAACAGGAAAGAGTGTTGCCATGACCACTTTTAGTGAGTCCTGCCTTGTCAAGAACGGAAGCCACCCTCTCATCGAAACGCACCAGAACCTGTCCTTTGACTACATCAGCAGTCAATTTCGGTATAGACGACGACGGTTCAGGCAATACAGGTTCCTGAACATCAACCGAACATGATGCCAACACCACCGCAATGAAAAGTACGGTCAGCGATTTCATATTATTTACCATTGCCATTATTCCTGATTGCTGTATGTGTTATATTTCTTATTGACGTAATATTCATAATAATATTCCAGACTAGCCGGCTCATTGTCAAAACCGGCATTGGTTCCCTTTCGGTCTTTTCCATCCTGAGGGAACACAAGAGAGAATGGAATCCACAAATCCATTTTAGGATGATACAACATCCAATCCGGTATTTTTCCTGAGAGGCGGTTACCATTGATGGCAAAGTAAGTTGCATTAGGAAGAACCTTAGGCAGATCTCTCATATTTTCCGGCAATTCCGTAAGTCCGACATCCAGAGAATCCTTCAGTTCCTCAAATGTCCAACATTCCAATCCCTCATCACGCATATCCGGCAGCTCACCCTGAAGATAGTTTATTGACAGACGTATTGTGTCAAGCTTTTCCCATTTAAGAAGCCTCTTGAAGCTGCGCATTCCTTTCTCGGTTGAAAGATCGTCATCGACAAATCCTCCAATATCTTCCCTGATATCATTGCTGAGATCTGACACTGCATTACGCCTGCTCGCATTCAGATGCAAGGAATGAAGATTAGGAAAATTATCTGGAGTCAGCATATCAGGAATCTCCTGAAAACAGTTTGAACTCAGATTCAGATATTCAAGATTCTTAAGATTGACAAAATCCGGATGAAGGCTTGTGAGCCCATAAGCACTTATCGTAAGGCGCTTGAGCTGCGTCAGCTTAGTGATCCACTCACCTGTATCAAGACTGTTGAGCTGGTGGTTGGCATTGGAGAAGAATATCAGTTCCTCTGCAGCTGTAAGATACTGCACCTCATATGGGATAGGCTCTTTTGTCTTGAAGAGAAAGAACTGTACGCCCTTGACACGCCCGTTCTCATCAAGTTTTACATAATCCCAATGTTCAAGCCTTTCTGACGTATCCCACTCCGCAAAACCGCCTAAAGCACGGTTTATCGCTATCAGTGCAAGAGAGTCACCTTCATGAGTACCGACAGGTATGGGCAGAGCCGCCTTCTGAACAACCTTCAATCCTTCATGTATGCCGAGAGGAGCATCATTCTTAGGAACGAAGACAACATCAGCAATTCTCTCATAATCGCGGGAATTCACTTTCCAATCAAACCTTATGACAGATCTGCGAGGTCTCGCTCCTCTATCAAGGTCAAGCTTGAATTCGGAAAATGACAGCCATGAACGGGCTTCTTCTGAAAGCACAGCATCAAATTCGACATTAGCCATGACCTCCACTTCAAAATACCTTTTATCATATTCAGCAAAGTCCTCGATATCCACTCTGGTATTCTTCAAGGTTATCTGATGCTCAAATCCATCCTGTTCGACATAGAACTCCCTTATTTCTAATGTATTGACATTCTGGATCCTTATCGTATCCCTGCGCTTTTCAAACAGAAGGGTCGAATCTATGCTTACCTTACACTCCATCGATCCCCTGCCATTAGCAGGCGAAAAGGTTATCCATGGCTTTGATGTACTCGCCACCCACTGTCCGTCTATAGATAGATTAACAACCCTGACTCCACCTTCAGCAGGAACATACAGTTCATCCGTGTCAACTCCAAATTCCACTTCAGGAGTCCTGACGCATGCAGCCATTAAAGAGGCTGCAGCAAGAAAAACAAATATTCTTTCCAATCTCATAATGATTTCTCCCGATTACTGAAGCATGATTTCACAATTCCTGATATTCTGCGTCTTATCATAGATAAGGATATAAGCACCTTGCTGATATGCATAACAGATATCGGACGCATCAAACACGATATTTGGATTGTCACTGATATCCAGATAATAACACAAGGTAGATATGGTATCATCTATCTTACCAAGATTATTTGAGCCTATGTAGAAACCGCGCAATCCCCTATGATTGTAGATTCCTTGCGGCCATTCCGACAGACAGCGCCTTCCATCCTCATCACGCTGTCCTCTGATTGCCATTACAGTCAGATACTGGCTGTCAAGCGGTTCCCACGGGAATGATGAGAATCTGTTATATGACAGATCTACACCATACAGATAAGGCATATTGCCAGCATGCATTTCATATGGCAGATCGCTCAGGTCATTGTATGAAAGATCAAAAGAATAGAGATAGATGGCATTCTCATACTCAAACGAACCTTCAGGTATCTCGTTAATGTTGCAGCCTCGGAAATTGATGTTCATTATCTTGGAATTGGACTTTGCCAGTTCAACAGGATATTTGGTCAGTTCCGGATTGTTTGCTATTGTCAGCGTCTCGACATACACCCCCTTGAAGTCGTCAGGAAAAGAACTGATATGATTATAAGAAAAATCAATCGAGACTATCGCATACAGAGAACCGGAATCAAATATATTAGGGAATTCTGTAAAGAGGTTGTTCTTGACTGAAAAGGTTTCCGTATCCTCCATATAACAGAATACTCCTTTATCATCCACTGGAAAAGATGACAAACGGTTATTATCCAGATAGATCTGAACTGGTTTGATGTCATTTCCCCAAGGAACCTCTATTTCTGCAATATTGTTTGAAGCAAAATCAATCAGACCGAGTTTCTTCATATTGCAGATTTCCTTTGGAATGACACTCAGATTATTTTCATTGAAATACAGGATTTCTATCTTCTCGCGCGAAGGTCCGCATGCCAAGGCCTTAAAGCCTTTCAGAGCCTCTGACTCCGACCACTGTCTGTTATTGGCCAGATTCAATGATTCCAAAGCAGGCATTTCAGCGATCACCATAGGGAACTCTTTCATTTCAGGGCAATTGTATATCTCAAGATCCTTGCATGAGACAAGATTAACCAACTCATCCGGCAAATGAGACAATTCACCATTGGCTATATATAAAGATGATAGTTTAGTCAATGCGCCGATAGTTGACGGAAGACTCTTCAATCCATTGTTCAGCTTTCCATGTACAACATCTTTCGGATGAATCCTGGTAGCTCCGGTTCCCGGTTCTATGATCTGGGATTCAGTCATATGCTCATAAAGAGATGTTTCTGGAATGAAAATACCATTTTCAGCCAATGCGCGGGCTATTGGTTCAGACATCTGGGTAGTGACATGAGGATCATATGCGCTCTGGTTGAAATCATTGTGAGTACCCAGATTAAGCTGTTCGAGTTCAGTAAGCTGTCCCAATGCTTCCGACATATCACCATAAAAGCCGAATCCGCTGAGATTCAGAACCGCCACACGTCCGTTTGAATGCAGAGAAACGCCGGGTTGACTGCCCCACAGATCAGGATCCTTATTGAAATTCCAATTCATTCCTGTCGAATAGTCCTCACCCTGATAGTACCAGTCCTCACCGTTCAAAGACTTCCATATAAGATAAAGAGCATAATAATCTTTGATATACTCATCTGACTCATAAAGAGTTACAGGAACTTCCGCATCTGTGAGTCCATTATCTGTGACAACAAATGAAGATTTTACCTCTGAATTTATTTCCAGCAGTCTTTTGCTTGAATCGAATACAGAGTATGATTTTATCTGATACTCTCCTGCCCTCATTGTAAACAAGCTGTCACATACCATCGAAGATGTCTGATATCCATCTGAAGGATCGTCATTTTCAGCAAAATGAACAGAAAAATCCGTAGGTATCATTGCAAGGGTATCAGATCTGTTGTTTCTGGACAATATCAGCGTCACATATGAGGCCTCATCAAAGGTATATTGCCTTGTCGGAGACTTCACCATCGGATTATTCTCGAAAGCAGACATATCCTTTACCAAAGAGAACCTCACCTTTCCGCGTGCAACGACATCCGCGAAAAGATCATAGACGACAAGTCCTCCTGGAACAATCCGCAATACCGCATCCCCTTCCGCCGGCATACCATTATAAACAGGATTGTCGAGCTTGTCAAACAATGTGAACCTATTGATCTGATAATCTCCTGCAAGCAATTTGAGTTTATCACTTCTGATACCGTATTCAGCACTCGCATCATCATAAGAATTCATGACGAGAGTCTGTGATATCATATTCTCACCGGAATACATGGTTATCTTGACCTTTCCTATATCATGCAGATAATCAATCTCTTCTGCCTTAGTTCCAGCCTTATAGACCTTGAACTGGACATATCCGTATTCCATCTCACGATTGTCTGCCTCTTCCATCTTGGAACAGCCTGTTAACGACAAGAGCGTGAAGATCACTAGAAATGTCAATATATTTATCTTATACATGCAATTCATCATTATTCAGACAGATCTAGAGTACATAAAAGAATCATAACTATATCGCCGTTTGCCTTTGTGAAATTCATTACACCTCTGATCATCGTTGACGTACACTGCGAGAGTTCATTAGGATAAGCCTGAATCAGTTCGCTGATATTGTCAGGCATAGACATATGTATTTCCACGGCCCCTTCTGCATCCGGCTCAACTTCTCCCAACAGATTATCGGTAACGCCGAAATATGAGTCGAAAACCTTTCCATTAACAAGGAAACAGGATTTAAGGACTTCAGGAGAAACAGTATGGGTCTTTATCACTGAAGAAAGAATCACTTTCATAGGTGAACCTTCAGAAGTATACCTCAGATGATAAAGTGGAGTATGACCATCATTGTACATATCAAACAGTTCACCCTGGGTCAAATGCTCCAACGTATAACCTTTTTCGGCAGCATCCGCAGCAGATTGTACTGTAAACTCCGCGGTAATCTTAGGTCCGATCTCAATTTCGGGATCATATGTGCACTTTATTACAGCCAATGTATTGCCTTCTGCATCATAGAATACCAGATATCCCTCTATCTGGGTATCATAATCCATTTTAACAGTTCCTGACTTCTTATCTTCGCTTCCGACGAATGACAGCCAGAACTTTTCATCTGAAGTCTTGTCTGTCTTGGCTGCATTGAAGACCTTATAGCTGTCATATGCCTTTGAGAAAGACATCATAGCCCCATCGCTGGCATATTCATTTGTGTAGGTAAGCTCATATGCATAATCAGTAGCTCCAAATTTTGAATCGACATAAAGTCTAGGATTTTCAGATTTAGCAAACATGACCCCAGCCCATGCCATATCATCTTCTGAACTAAGCATTGTAACATATTCAAGATCACTTCCATACTGTACGAGAGATACAGCATATGCACCCATGTCCTCCTTAAGGCTTCCGTCCGCCCCAAACCAATCTTCTGCCTGATATGTATCCATACAGAACAATACCAGAGCACTACGTTCCGGGCCATCGTTAAGTTCAGGACGCACTGTGACTGTCCTATGCTGAAGCACATCGGCCCCAGAAACATAAGCCTGAACATCTGTTTTCAACCATGATGGATTTTCGCGGACCATCTTTCCATCAGCCGTCTCGACAACAACTACAGATGCATTCTTTGTCCCGCTGAACCATGCTGTCGCCGGAATATCCTGATATCCTAATGTAGTAAGCAACTCGGCATCAGCATTGAACTCCCAAGAAGTCAAAGACATATCAATTCCATAGGAGAACCTGTCTCCAGACCCTGGTATCGTCACTGAGACCTTGTGCACCAGCTGTCCCTCATAGCTGAACACAACATCTTCTGTCGTATCTTCCATAGGATAATAAAGAGGATTTCCAACGAAGGTAAGATACACTGTCCCTCTCTTGTTCTCAGGCTCATCTCCATCATATCTTACTGTAAGCCATTCAGGAAGTTCAATACTCCAGTCACATTTTGAATCAATCCTGACAGGCATACGGTAATCAGTACCTGGCCATACCAATGACAATGCATCCACAGACTCATCCGTATAGACAGATTCTCCCGCTTCGTCATATACAAATCCTCCGACCTCATCGAATTCCGCCGAAAACACTGCAACCTCAGCACAAGATGATACTGATACTTCCAGTTCCTTGAGCAGCACATCATCCTGCATAAATGCGACATTTCCAGAAACCTCGGACAAAGAAGCTCCTGTCAGCACAATTTCATGAACTCCTGTCGCAGATTCGGGCATTCCTATGACTTCAGCCCAATCCGGGAGCATGATCGTCCAGTCAATATTGGAATCAACCTTCAAAGGCATTCTGAAATCGGCATCTTCTGCAGACCAGATAAGCTCCACCGCCGTAGCCTCATCAGAAATGATATACTCATAATTACCTGACTGATCTTTTACGAACTCTCCATTTTCACATCTGGCGGCATAAACATTCAAGACCCTTTCCTTAGCTGGACGCATATACTCAGCTATGACTTCAGAACGTCCCCCCATAGTCAGAGTAACCTTACAGGACCGATTGACATCAAACTCCTCTATATCCGACACACCGATTCTGACGGTAACCTTGACCTTCTGTCCCGGCTCTACCTTTCCGGATAGTCTATCCACTTCAAATGCCCCATCCTGTATCCAGAACCAAAGCAGATTATCTTTAGGAACAGACACAACATAATCCATATTGGCCGAAAAGGTCAATGTAATGAAACTTCCTGCTTCTACATTTGAATCCTTGACAAGTTCCGGAAACTCCGGCTCGACAGTTTCCGAACCAGGTTCAATCGTTTCCTCACATGAAACGATTGAAAACATAGCTGCAGCTAGCAGCATAATGCTTTTAAATATGTTATTTGTTTTCATAATCATATAATCTACATACCTTCTTCATTCCTCAGCCTTTCCGCCTCTTCATCAGTTATCCACTCCATTATATTATAGAAATGTCCCACAGTTCCGACTGGTTCACCCAGATCAGATACATACATCTCTGTCCAGATATACAAGTAACGGCCACATGTATAGTATACCGAATCATATATGCTGCTGTTCCTTACAAGTATATGGTCATCCCCATGCACAGTTCCGAAAAAAGATCCTTCATCACTGGCCACCTGACCTTCATCCATAGTCACAATCGGATTCATGACATCAGATGAATGGAATGTCATGGTAACATCATACCCGTCACGAATCCAGTCACGGCATATTATCATATTGTCACGCGAAGGATGTCTTTCCGTATATATAAGCCTCTGATACTTTCCGGTAATGCTATAGTCATAAAGAAACATTGAGGTCAGAACGCAATACCCTGTAAATTCATTTATATCGAATGGACAGCATTTCTTCAAAACTGCTTTCGTCCTGTCACCATATAGGGGCATAACCAGCTTTTCCTTCATGACCAGACGCAGCTGAAAACCAATGGAATCATCGGGCTCGATATTATCATAATATCCATGAACCAAGACATCTGCCCTAGTATCTCCCGCCTTTATAGTCACGGTATTGGACTGCAGTCTATAGTGTCTGTTCTCTATCGCGTTACTACCTTTGTCTATAATCTCAACTCCGATTGTACGGTCATAATCCTTTTTCACTGTTGAAACGACAGGTATTGCAAACCACTCCACATCCTTTTGGACAGGATATACAGACAGAGTATCTGCAAACATGATGTATTCAGCATCGGAATACATCACATATTCTTCTTTACATCCGATCAAAGACATGAGGAAGAATACTGAATAAAATATTTTAAAGACCCTGTTCATATTCTAAGGCATTATCTGTTACTTTCATTTGGCTGTACTGAAGAACCTGGGGCAGAGAGCTCATGGTTAGGTATAGGCCACACAAACAAAGGATCATCAGCCTTTATCTCCATTGAGCTACCCTCAACTTGTGTATGAGACTGTGGTGTCCTCTTGAATCCTTTTCCCCATCGCT
Organism: Bacteroidales bacterium; assembly: GCA_017442315.1. GTDB lineage: Bacteria > Bacteroidota > Bacteroidia > Bacteroidales > UBA932 > Cryptobacteroides. The sequence goes on along the minus strand of JAFRZX010000035.1, from coordinate 15,926 downwards.
TCAGGTCATGAAGACGGAATCCTTCCATATACAGCTCCCGGACTCTTTCGTCTGAAATTGTTTCAAGCCAGTTCGAAGCATTTACCGAAAGATTTCCACCTGTGGAATATCTGGTCTGACGCAAAGATGTAAGGTCAGCAGATGCTGCAGCATAACTGCCCATCCTGCAATATGCCTCTGCTCTGATAAGATACTGTTCTGCCAGACGAAGCGGTTTAGGCATATTGACATGGTAGACCATATTGGTCCTCAATGACTCGTTTCCATAATACTTGACAAGCAATGGCCAGGTCAGTTGATGGGAATATCCCGTCTGAAGTGTAGCAAAATATGCCTGGTATCTCATATCAGCAGACCCATACAGATCAAGCACCCATTGTGCAGGTACATAATCAGGATAGTAATAATAGTAATCATTTGTAAAATTGAGGAAGACAGCTCCCTGCGGTGCTCCATACGAGGTAGCAGTATATCCTATTCTCCAGATGTTTTCGTATGAAGAATCATTGGTCCACATATAATCAAACAGAGTCTGAGAAGATGTTGCATAGCTCCTTACACTAGCTAAAGCAAAAGCATCCGACTCAATCAGTACAGTCGATTCCCTGACTGCAGTAGACCAATCCTGCATATACAACGCGACTCTCGCATGTATGGCATGAGCCGCAGCATTTGTAAAATATGGTGAATCAAAGCCATCGTTGTCTTCATCCAAGAGGGCTTCAGCCTTTTCCAGATCCCTCAGAACGAACTGATATGACTCATACAGACTTGCACGTTTTACCGGTTTCTCACCGAAATAAGTATCAGCCAGCACGACCCCAAGTTCATCGGCTGCGGTTGCCGGATCATATGCCTTACAGAAACATTTTATAAGTTCCGAATAAGCAAGAGCTCTGGCGCAATACACTTCTCCCGTATAATAATCCAGATACTCGATTTCTTCATCGTCGATTAAAGTCTTACGTAAATCAACTACCTTATCAAGATAGAAGTTACATCTGCTTATGACCGTATATAGAGAAGCATATACGGCTTCAATCTCTGCATTGGTGGACCTGATATCCCATAGCCAATGAGTTCCGAACCGGTTGGTATTACCCTGCACTGCATAGACCAGGTCAGCCTGAATATCAGGACAAAGTGTAAGGTAACCACTATAAAGGCCACTGCTCATGTATGCGGTATATATACCTGTCAAGGTCTGCTCGGCATCGTCAAAGGTCTTCATTCCTTCATTCTCCGGTATATAATCTCCCGGTATCTTCTCCAGACAAGACGAAAGTCCCGCGACAACAGCAGCAAAAGCCGTCATCTTCATCAATAACCTATAAATATTCATCATCTTTCCCATATTCCTAGAACATTATATCCAGTCCGAATGTATATTGGCGAGACATCGGATACTGAGCCTGATATATATTGCTTACGCCTTCTGGATCAAGTCCGGAGAACTTTGTGAATGTCAACAGGTTCTGACCCTGTGCATAAACCCTGAGTCCTCTGATGAATCCGGTCTTCTTCAAGAGTTCCTTTGGAAGCGAATAAGAGAGCATCAGATTCTTCAATCTGAGGAATGATGCATCCTCAAGTAGCCTGGTATCAAACTCCGTATACTCCCCATGACGCGGTATATCTGTCACATCACCGGGTTGTTTCCAGCGGTCAAGCAGTCTTTTTGACTGATTATAAGTCATGAAACGTCCATTGGACTCGTCAAAATATCTGTCATTGTTTACCATCCATCTATCACCTACCCAACTGAACTGCGCACTCAAGCTCAGACCTCGCCAAGAAAAAGAAGTTCCGAATCCACCTTGCCAAGGAGCATGATAAGTTTTTCCGACCAGAACCTTGTCTTCATCACGAAGTTCATTGGTTATATTTCCATCCTTGTCATACCACAACGCATCTCCATTTGCCGGATTCACACCAGCATAACGATTCATATAGAACTCTCCAACAGGGTGACCTACTATCAGTTTGGTACTTGTATTCGAAGTCTCATATTCATCAACGCCATTATACAGTTCAGTAAGTCTGTTGTGATTGTATCCCACATTTGCATTTACCGACCAGCGGATATTCTTGATATCAAGCAATATTGCAGCGAGATTGAGTTCTGTTCCACGATTTACCATGGCACCTACATTATCCCATCTGTAACCGTAACCGTTGGACTGGGAATATGCCAACGGCACTGCCATAAGCATATCAGTCGTTTTCTTATTGTAGAATTCCACATCCACATCAAGCCTGTCCCAGAATCCAAAATGTAAAGCTATATTGGTTGTCCATGTATTTTCCCATGTAAGGTTCTCATTACCAGGTTGAATCGGCGCAACACCAGCATCACCGACATAATCAGATGCTCCTCCGACTAATGCAAGATGTTCATAATTGGGTATTTCCGAATTTCCGGATGTACCTGTACTAAATGCAATCTGAGCTCTTGTAAGCCAATTACGACTTCGTGACAGGAAGTCTTCATTACGAAGATTCCACATGAAGCCGACTGCACCGAAAAGTCCCCATCTGTTATTCTTTCCGAATCTTGAGGACCCGTCAGTCCTTATTGAGAGCTCCGCGTAATATCGGTCTGAATAATTGTATTCTCCACGTCCGAAGAAGGACACACGGGAGTAATCCGAATCGGATGTACTTGACCATGATGTTGCTCTGGTTCCAGTAGAAATATCCGTAAGGAGAGAATTGTTCTGACCGGCTGTACTGACACTGAACGCCTCCATATGGTAGTTCTGCCACTCATGTCCGAGAAGAAAATTGAAGTCATGAGTATCATCCACATCGAAGCGGTATGTCAAGGTATTGCCCCACTGAAGATTCAGACCATCACTGGAACTTCTGGCAGCCTTTCCCTCACCCTGATTCGGATCATAATCAGGATACGACTGGCTGAAACCTGTCGTATGAGAAAAATCCACCCCGAACTGAGACTTGAACGTAAGATTACGATATAAGGTAAATTCTGCAAACACTGTCGAAAATACCTTATATTTCTTGTATGCAAGAGGATTATTTTCCAACCATTCAAGGGGATTCTGTCCGGCTCCTGACCATGAACCGTCATTTATTGATGCGAGAGAGCCATCCGCCTTGTATGGGTTCCAGTAAGGAAGCATGAAACGGGCAGCTGATATTGGTGTAACCAATGTGTAATCCCCTTCATCTGCCTGCTGGATATCCTGATAGTTGAACATGGTATTTGTCCCCATCTTAAGCCACTTTCCCATCTGCTGTTCAAGATTGAAGCGCATTGAATAACGTGTAAACTGTGAGCCGGGGGCAATTCCCTTCTGATCATAGTATCCTCCTGAAAAATAATAATTTGTGGTTTCTGTCGCTCCGGACACAGACAATTCATGACTTTGGAGCATCGCAGAATCATTAAACACAACATCCATCCAATTGACATCAGTCCTAGAAAGCCAGGCATAATCCTGACCTGCTGTCAAACCCAATTCCTTCTCATACCGTATCCTCTCCTCCGTATTCATCAGATCCCAATTGCCATGAGCGAGATCCGACCATCCCATCTGCATACGGTAATTCACATTCGGACGATCCTGATTACGTCCACGCTTTGTTGTAATCACAATCACACCATTTGCAGCACGGGCGCCATAAATTGAAGTAGAGGATGCGTCTTTCAATACAGACATGCTTTCTATATCGGCTGGATTGATTGTATTGAAATCCGATGCTGAAATAGATACTCCATCAAGAATATAAAGAGGAGCAGTACCGGAATTGATGGAATTAGTACCACGGATCGTCATAGTTGCGGATGCACTTGGTTCTCCTGTTGCAGAAAGGACAGTCAGTCCTGCCACCTGACCCTGAAGAGCCTGGTCAAAGGCCGCTGTAGGAGTGTTCTCCAACTTTTCGGACTTCACTGTAGATACAGAACCTGCTACCGTTCCCTTCTTTCGCACTCCATAGGCAATAACAACCACATCATCAAGCTTCATGGATTCAGCTCTCATAGACACGTCATACCTAAAAGAAGCTACAGCAGGAACGGTTACCTTTTCATCCACAAAACCGATACTTGAGAAAACTATTTCAGTTCCAGGAGCAACTTCTATCGTATACTCTCCATCCAAGGATGTAACCACTCCTTTGCCCGGACCAGCCACAACAGCTGCACCTACCATAGGAAGTCCATCTTCATAAGAAGTAACAACTCCACTTACCTTTACAACTGTCTGAGCTGTCATGGACAATGACAGCATAAGAGCAGAAGCAACAGCAAATACTTTTAAATAATTATTCATCAGTAAGTTTTATGTATTTAAAAAACGCGCAAAGTTAGTTTTTTTTAAAACCTAAGCAAAATAAAATATATCAATCACATTTTTATAACATATTTACCCACCCTTCTGCAGATGGAACGACTTCATCAAGAAAATGTATGACATGATACCCATTTCCATCTGCATCTCTATACTGAGGGAAGGAAGATGGCGAAAAGTAAAAGGGAGCATAACGCGATATCCGATTCTTAGTCATATCCTCTCCTGCAGTCATATCATGTACATAATAAGAAGGACGGTAAACAGGAGATGCTGCTCCGGATATGCTGCCAAAGAACTCTGCCTTCAAAACTTCAAGAGATGGTTCTGATGCATAAGTGCGCATCTTCAATGCACGATACAACATATTCCCAAGTCCGATACGCCGGCGGGATGGTTCGCCAGCAGCATTTACTCTATAGGCATCCCCATCCCAGACCGAATAGAGAAGAGCAGACTGCACATCCTTATATCCGTCATTTACAGCTGGAGTCACTATATCCAATGCATTGTAATCATTAGTCATTGATTCAGCGGCTGCCTGCATTTCAGCAAAGACCTTAATACCGGAAACATCAGTCACAAAATCAACAGATACATCCATGTAACATATCATGGATGATGACATATCAGAATAAATGTACGAGCCCGCCAGAATATTATAGACTTCAGCAAATGAAGGTAATCCCTGAACTGCACTGTCCGACTGTCTGCAACCGAATTCCGCCTCAGCTCCCAATAAAGCATGGACAAAGACATCAATCCCCCCGCAGATACATTCCAGTTGTTCTCCTGAATTTGAATTTGTAACATTCAAGACAACCTGATGCCTGCCGGCACCATGCTTGGTCGAGGTATCCACATCATTCATGACAATATCGAAATATGCCTTACCCTCATTATAGATATAGTCAATCATAAAGACCTGATTCGGATAACTGAAATTTACCAGCCATGAAGGTTTCATTGAAACAGATATGCTTTCCGGAACAGCATCCGGTATCGGAGCTTTCAGCCTGAAATATGAATTGGAGGCGACTTCGTCCTGAAAACTTTCCTTTATCTTCCGGTGGACTCCCGACATCGTAAAAAGACTATAATCATCAATACGTCCAAAATCCTGAGGCACAATATTTTTGAAAGGATCAACATAATAAACATCCAAAGATTCTCCTGCAACACCGGAACATGCCAGTGCTGCAAAATGGATACACTCTTCAGTTCCTACATCAATCATGACTCCATCATCATCATAAAGTCTTTCAATCCTCATGTTCAAAGTTTCATCATCACTGTATTCAATTCTGCAATAACGGCAATCACTTGCCGGAACCGGCATAAGAAACCTGTGAAAGGCCGATTCGTCCATATTATCAAGCATGTTACCGACATGATCACGATATGCGAACTTCAAGCATCTGGACCTTCCATCGGGATTCAGCGAAATCCTTTTTTCTGACAGATCAAGCACAGGAGCCATTATATTGAAAGCGGTTTCACAAGTCTGTGTTCCATCGGAATTATTCAATACCATCACTCCCGCCCCCTCCTTGACGGCAACAACCCGGAAAGTCGTATCATTTATCCGCGCGTATTCAAACATTCCACCTCCATTCAGTTCTACTGGCTTCTTGTCATCAGGTACTCCTCCGACTGTAACGATCCCATATTGAGACACATACTGAGGATAATAGCTCCATGTAACATTCATTTTTCCCATTTCTGCCACCTGTACAGTAGCATAGTCGGACAATGCTCCATCCCATGAAAGGATCCTTATCGGGAATACCATTCCTGACACGGCATCTTCAGAAGCCGAAACTCCGATACAATAGTCGTTCATACCGTTCTGTCCCTTGACCAGAACATCAGGATCATACGTCAAAGTCACACCTGCATCTGCTAATTCTCCTTCATCTATTTCATAATACCAGTCATCAGGATATTTTTGAGAAGAGGTGACAGAGGAGGTCATACGGTGATAATGAACCATAATATTTTCACTCTGACCTTTATATACCACAAAAGGTTCTTCCAGAAACCGCAATACTCTGGAATCAGACCAGTCATTTCCTTGGGTAACTTTCCAGCTATCTGCAAACAAACCTTTTTCAGTCAATTCAAGCTGTATATCATACCTTTTGTTACGTCTGACATTGAAATCTGACACATTGTCATCACCAAGATAATAACGATAACATACAGAACCTGAATATCCGACACCATTATTAATCCTCTGTGCATTGAATTCCATATAAGTGCAAAGTTCACCGTAATTTGTTCCATTTATATCTGATATGCCGGAATAATCTTTTCTTAAAGGATCCTGATTATCCGGCAGAAGTTCCCCCTGCATATTCTCCGGAACATAAAAAACGAATGTAGTATCTTGAAAATAACCGGGTCCTGGTCCTAACTGAGACTGACTCAAATTACCTTCATAAGCATTTCTGTCATCCATGTCCGGAATGAAATCCGATTCTGACATAATATCATTCACATTCACCGCCCTACTTCCGGAATAATCAAATGGTTTCAGTACACGGTTAGCCTGACGCACATATGCGCTTTTATTACACAGATTATACGCGTACGCAGCATCTGAAGCCCCATAGATACCATCGTGCAATATACGCATACATACCTTTGCAAACAAACGCTCCAGCCGGATGCCTATATTACCGTCAGCTACGTTCACTGACATAACTTTACCGCACATGGGTATACCACGTCTGCTCACTGTCTCATAATCAGTAACTTCAACCACCAGCTCCTGGAGCAGTATCTCTCTGACAGGAAATACGGCACGCATATCTCCGGCATTGGCAAGTGCATATAGTCTGCAATGCCCCTTTTTCCGGACATTGATCTCCATAGCAGAAGGACAACCTTCATAATAGCGCACATCTACCAGCATTCCGTCATCAGAATACGATGCCAGCGTAACATCTGTAACAAGAGTTTCTATGGTCTTTTCAGGAAGGATGCTACGTGATTCAGGAACACTTCCATCAGGAAGCGAAACATTCACATGAACGGTATCAGAGATTTCCTGCGTACCGGTGAGTTCACCGACAGCACATGAGACATAAATCATCAGGATCAGGCAAAGGAACAGATGTTTACTCATAACGATATAATTTGTGTCAATTAATTTCATATTCAGTCACAGCCTTCAGGCCGGTAATCCCGTAATAGGACTCCACTATATTTCCTTTGAGACAGACTTTTCTCCCAAGAAGCCATTGATTATCAACAAGATTGAGATTGTCCCGAACATTTCCGGATGGAAGTTGTACTGCAATACATGTATTCCTGTCTGTAATTACGGAACGTGACCCCAGCAAAAGACAGGTCCTCGAAGAAAACGGTATATGATAAGATGCAGAAGAGGCTGTAAGGTCTCCCCCTACGATATATCCACTTACCCACACATCGTTCTGACCTGCTGCACCTATTGCCTGATATACAGTCATTGCATCATCTGCATCACTACCTTCCTGAGATTCTCCACCGATCACAAGAGATTCGTCAATCCATTCACGCGTAGTATCTACAGCAACAGATACCCTTCCTGATTTATCGGATTGGCCACCGGCATCAGCTGCAACATCAACAGTTATGGTAAGCATCTGCTGAGGAGCAAGGTTCTTTGTCAGCAACACTTCATCTTTACCGGCATTGCTGAAAAGCAGAGATATGCTACCAGGCATAAAATAAGCTATGCGCTTCTCGGTGTAACCATACATCAGTTTCCCTTTTGATGAGCTCAGGAAGAGGACACCGTCCGGATATACATCAAGAAAATCCGTATCAATTTTCAACCGTACTCCGCTATTCATCTGACTGCAGACAAGCTTAACACTTATAACTCCTCCTGCCGGTACTTCAACATATTGTTCATCACCGAACTGAGGACTATCAAAAGCTGGTTTTTCAAATCTGCATGACACTGCACTTACCAGATATCCGCCGGATGGTACACTGATGGCTTCTGGAGAATCCCCGTAATTTCCATTATATATGACAATGCCATCAGATGATTTGACGGTAAGTATGAAATCACTGGTATCCGGCAGTTCAAAAGCCGAGCGCACCTCACTATCCAGATCAGAGGCAAATGATATCCTAAGCACCCCTGTGTCAGCATCCTCATCTTTATCCAGACCTAAACTCCCGCATGACGAAAAAAAAGACAGCAAGGATACAACCAGACAAAAGGCCCGGATTCTGGAAACAATAAAACTTTGCGCATTCATATTTTCATTCTCCTCATAATTTTAACATCCGCAACATTACGGACAGCCAAAAATACTGGAGAGTGAAATAAACGGATATAAAAAAAAGAAAAAGAAATAATTTCTGTTTTTTATAGATGATTTTTCTCTTTTTTATCGGAATGTTATTTTTTACCCACCACTAAAATGATTCCCGCCATACCTATATCTATCAGGCATACATCATCATACATGTTCATGACCAATATAAGGGATCAACATAAATAGTAGGTTGACAATCTGAACCTTCCGAAATCTTCCTGACTGGATATTTAAGGTGGTAGAAAGATCGATAGACAGTCAAGCGCATGGACTGCCCCATGGTCGAGCCGCCTGAAACGCTTGAACTGCAGGTGCCGGAGGTTTATGTTGATAAAAATTTAAACATATAGAGGTCCTGCCTGTCTTTTGTGAACAATAAGCACCGAAGTTGGCAGATACGCCAAATGGTTGCCAACCGCGTTACCTTACCGGACTCATGCCATCAACTCCTGACTTCAACTTGTCACGGAACTCAGATACATACTTTTGCAACTGACTTACTATCCAGACACTCAGAAAAATTCACAGGGCAATCGCATTCACTGCGATCACCCTGCTACTTAACCTAAACTTAAACTATGAAAAACTTCGACGCAAAGATAGTAAATTTTACCTATTGGACAATATCTATTGCGCGAATTTTTGCGTATTTCAAAATAAGTATCTTATCTCCATAGTCATCAAAACGTATTTTTGCCTTAAGATCCGTGACAGACCCTGATATTTCAAGAATTTCCCCAAAACCGAACCTGTTGTGCTCGATTCTCTGTCCTTCCTTCAGTTTCAATATCGGAGTAGGCTCAAAATCCGCATCCGGTACTCTTTTCTGAACAACCGAAGGCCGGTGTACTGGAACAGGAGATGGATTTAACTGACGGGAGACTGGCTTTACAGGAGCTTTTTCTGTCCTTACTGCTCCACTTCTGCCATATGTATTCTTCCCGGTCCATCCGGTCCAGGCCTGACGAGGTCTTTCTTCAGCATCCTCATCAAAATCACTGCGCAAAGGATTTGCAATATACTTTGAATCAACTTCCCTGACAAAACGGCTTGGCGAATTGGATTCATGCTTACCGTTGCGCATCCTTGTCTGAGCAAATGAAAAAGCCACGGCCTTCTTAGCCCTGGTCATAGCAACGTAAAACAATCTCCTCTCCTCCTCGATTTCACTCTCTGATGCAAGAAATCCTCCAGATGGAAAGATATTCTCTTCCATACCTGCTACATAAACATATGGGAATTCCAAGCCTTTGGAGGAATGAACAGTCATCATAGTAACCCTGTTGGAATCTTCGTCACCTGATTCCATATCAACATTGCTAAGCAGAGAGACATTCTCCAGATAATCACCCAGGGTAACGACAGGAAGATCCGAAGCATGCAACTCAACCCCCTCTCCGACAGTCCCATCCGCCTGCATCTCTTCAAACATTTCGTTCTGCTTTTCCTCAATGTAGTTCTTGATGCTGTTGAGAAGTTCTTCGATATTTGCCAGACGGGACTGACCTTCTATGCTTGTATCGCTCTTATACGACAGAAGCAACCCGGAATCCATAGCCAGCGCAGCAGCTACATTATATGCATCTTCCTTGACTGCACGGAGAGTGAACTTCCACATCATGTCGCAGAATGCACGGATCTTCTGGACTGCCGCCTGCTTGAGGCCGAATGAATCAAGGTCTTCCCTATATGCTGTCTTCATCAATGACTGGCTGCCATGGTGGGCAGCTGCCGTCAAGGCAGCAAGTGAAGTATCACCGATACCTCTGGCAGGTTTATTGACAATTCTTTTGAAAGACTCGTCGTCGTTCGGATTGACCGCAAGCTTGATATAAGCCATCATATCCTTGACTTCAGCTCTTTCAAAAAACGAATTGCCGGAATATATGACATATGGAAGGTTCCTTTTTCTCAAAGCCTCCTCAAGGGCGCGAGATTGGGCATTGGTCCTGTAAAGTATGGCAAAGTCCTGATATTCCGAATGTTCAGAATGAATCCTATTGACAATGGAAGAAGCTATGAGAAGGGCCTCCTCCTGTTCCGTGTATGCTTGGATCAGACGTATCTTTTCACCGTCATCTCCCATGGAATAACATTCTTTCGGTATTCGGGCTGAATTCTTGGCAATCAATGAATTGGCAGCTTCAACTATGACTTTGGTCGAACGATAATTCTGCTCAAGACGGAAAATGTGATGCTGAGGATAATCCTTCTTGAAATTCAGGATATTCTCTATCTTGGCTCCACGGAATGCATAGATTGATTGTGAATCATCTCCTACGACACAGATATTCTGATGTGACTGACTCAATTTTTTGAGAATCAGATACTGAGCAAAGTTGGTATCCTGATACTCATCAACCATGATATACTTGAAACGATCAGAAATTTCCTTCAATGCTTCAGGATTGTCACGCAACAGTATATTCATATTCAGGAGAATGTCATCAAAATCCATGACCCCAGCCTGTCTGCATTTTTTGGCGTAAAGACAATATATGTCACATATCCTCGGTTTTCTTGAAGATGCGTCATTCTGCAAGGCCGTAGGGTTTCTGGCATATGCTTCAGCTGTTACAAGGTTGTTCTTGGCCATGGATATGCGCGAAAGCACATCTTTGGGCTTGTAGATCTTTTCATCCAGCTGCAGTTCCTTCAGACATGTCTTGATTGCACTGACAGAATCACTTGTGTCATAGATGGTGAAGGCTGCAGGATATCCCAATGACTCGGCATATTCCCTTAGGAAACGGATGAAGACTGAGTGGAATGTGCCCATATATAGCCTTCTGGCCTTCTTTTCCCCTACCATCAAAGCAATCCTCTCCTTCATTTCAGAAGCAGCCTTCTTCGTAAAGGTAAGTGCCAGTATTTCAGATGGTTCACACCCACCTTCAAGAATATACGCAATTCTGCTTGTCAAGACTTTCGTCTTTCCGGACCCGGCACCAGCCACTATCAGCACAGGTCCGTCCACACAACTTACCGCAGCCTTCTGCTCACGGTTCAGTCCCTCTAAAATAGCACTCGCTCTCTTTTCCATAACGGATGCAAAATTATATAAAACATTCCAATTCCATAGGAAACGGTTTCTATTTTTTATCAAAAAGATATCAGGACTTAAAAAAGGAAAAATTTACTTCGTAAATAGGGAAAATTTATCTATCTTCGCGGGCGCATTTTGAAATTAATACTCAAAACGATTTATATAATGTCAAACAACATCTATTTGAAAAAGGGTCTTGACCTTCCGATCAATGGAACGGCATCCCAGAACACCAAGAAGGTGATTGTTCCTGACGTTGTGGCCGTAAAACCGACTGACTTCAGAAATCTCGTACCGAAACTTCTGGTAAGGGAAGGTGACAAGGTCCTGGCAGGAACACCTGTTTTGGCTGACAAGATGTCTCAGAACATCCTCTTCACATCTCCGGTAAGCGGAACTGTCGCAGAGGTTGTCAGAGGCGAAAAGAGAAAGTTGCTTGAGGTCCGCATCAAAGCTGATGCAAAACAGGAGTATGTTGATTTCGGAGTAAAGAAGGTCAATGAAATGACTGCCGAGCAGATAAAGGAATCCCTCCTTGCTGCAGGTCTTTGGCCGGCGATCACTCAAAGGCCATACGGAATCATAGCAGATCCTGAATCCAAGCCTAAGGCAATTTTTGTTTCCGCATTTTCTACAGCACCTCTGGCTGCCAGCCCGGAATATGCTCTTAGAGATGACATGGAACACATCCAGACTGCCATCAATGCATTGACGAAACTCACTGATGGAGGCGTTCACTTCTCCCTCAATTCAGAGAATTATTCCGGAACGCCTTTCCATAAGATAGAAAATGTCATCCAGCACACTTTCACAGGAAAGCATCCTGCCGGTAATGTCGGAATCCAGATCCACCACATTTCACCTATCCGTAAAGGCGAGACAGTATGGACAGTTTCCCTGCTGATGCTGGCTGCTATCGGAAAGCTTTTCAATACAGGAAAATACGATCTCAGAAGAAAGATTGCCGTCACTGGTCCTAAGGCTCTGAATCCTGCTTACGTTGAAGGTCTGCCGGGCATTTCAATGAAAGACATAAAGGAATTCTATGAGACTGCCGACAATCTCCGTTTCATCAGTGGCGATGTCCTCACCGGAACAAACATCGGTGCAGAAGGTTTCCTTGGCTTCTTCGACAATCAGGTAACCATTCTGGAGGAAGGCAACAAGTATGAGCTTCTCGGCTGGGCAAAACCATGCAGACCTGCTCTGTTCAGTGCTTCCCGCACATACTTCTCATGGCTCACACCTAAGAAGAAGTATGACATGGACACAAACCTCCACGGAGGTCCTCGCGCATTTGTCGTTAACGACACTTATGGAAAGGTTCTTCCTATGGACCTGTATCCTGTATACCTTCTCAAGGCATGTCTTGCCAACGACATCGACAAGATGGAAAAGTTCGGCATATATGAAGTGCTTGAAGAAGATCTCGCGCTATGCGAATACGTATGTCCGTCAAAGATCTACATCCAGCAGATCATCACTGACGGTATCGCTCTCATGTTGAAAGAAATGTGCTAAAGCCTTGAATTATGAACGGATTAAGAAATTTTGTAGATAAGATCAAACCGACCTTTGAGAAAGGCGGCAAGCTCGGATTCCTTCATTCGACATTCGACGCTTTCGAGACATTCCTTTTCGTTCCCAACACTGTGACACGCCGCGGCGCTCACGTAAGGGACTGCGTCGACTTGAAGAGAGTCATGATCATGGTTGTGCTCTCCCTCGTTCCGGCAATGCTTTTCGGTATCTGGAATGTTGGATATCAGCACAAACTCGCATTCGGCCTCACAGACTGGGGCTTCTGGAACATAGTACTTTATGGCCTCGTAAAAGTACTTCCTCTTTATATCGTATCTTACCTTGTAGGTCTCGGCATCGAGTTCGTATCAGCCCAGATACAGGGTCATGAGGTTAACGAGGGATACCTCGTTTCAGGTATGCTCATTCCGCTTATCGTTCCTGTTGATGTTCCGCTTTGGATGCTTGCTATCGCAGTTGCATTCGCAGTGATCATCGGTAAGGAAGTCTTCGGAGGCACAGGAATGAACATTTGGAACCCTGCTCTCCTTACACGTGCATTCCTCTTCTTCTCATATCCAAGCAAGATGTCCGGCGAGACTGTATGGACAGGCGGAGTAGAGAGATTTGTAAACGAAGGTGTTGCATTCCAGGCCGGCAACGGTCTTGTTGACGGTTTCTCAGGAGCTACCCCTCTTGCTGACCCTACACTTGCCAACCTCGAACCAAGACTATGGGATATGATCATCGGTACAATACCAGGATCTGTTGGAGAGACTTCTGTGATAGCTATCCTACTTGGTGCATTCCTCCTTCTCTGGACAGGTGTAGCAAGCTGGAAGATCATGGTATCATCAGTTCTTGGCGGTCTTGCAATAGGATATCTAGGATACGCAGTCGGAGCTACTGACCTGCCAGGTTACTATCAGCTCGTGATGGGTGGTTTCCTTTTCGGAACCGTATTCATGGCAACAGATCCTGTGACTTCAGCACAGACTGAATGTGGAAAGTGGATCTATGGTTTCCTTGTAGGTGCTCTCGCTGTTACAGTGCGCATCTGGAATCCCGGCTACCCTGAAGGAATGATGCTTGCCATCCTCCTGATGAACACTTTTGCACCTCTCATCGACCACTACGTTATTGAGGGTTCCATCAAGAGAAGAGCAAAGAAGGTAAAAATCGCTTAATATATATAAAGGTATGAATACAAACAGTAATACATATACAGTAATATATTCGATTATCCTCGTTGTGATAGTCGCAGCGGTTCTTGCTTTTGCAGCAATGTACCTAAAGCCTACTCAGGATGCCAATGTCAAGAAGGACACAATCAGTCAGATTCTTACTGCTGCCACCTTTACAGAAGTGGAAGATGCGGACATCCTTGATACATACAAGCAGGAGATCGAATCAGCAATCCTCGTTGACATCAACGGCGAGGAAGTCGGCACACTCGATATTGAGGAGTGCGAAGTATACGGTAACTCAGACCTCAAGAGACAGATCACAGCAGACCCTAAGGCTCTGCCTGTATACATCTTCAAAAACGGAGTGACGGTAGTTCCTTGCTACGGTGCCGGTCTCTGGGGACCGATCTGGGGTTACGTCGGTCTTGAAGGCGACCTTAAGACAATCAAGGCAGTCCGTTTCGGACACAAGGGTGAGACTCCTGGTCTGGGTGCCAAGATTTCTGATGAGCCTTCATTCGCTGAAGCATTTGTTGGAAAGACAGTCGGTGAAGGTGAAGTCATCTTTGAAGTGACCAAACCTGCAAACCGTCAGACTGAGAATAACGGAGTTGACGCAATATCAGGTGCCACAATCACATCTCAGGCACTTGGCAAGACCCTCAACCAATGGTTCGGTTTCTATCAGAACTATTTTGCAAAGAATGGCATCACTGCAGAAGACGTTGCTGAGGCAGTCATCAACGAGACCTGTGAGCTTGAGCCAGTTACAGAAGTTGAACCAGCTAACATAGTGGAGGAATAAGATATGGCTAACATTAAGGAAACATTTTTGAATCCGATATTCAAGGGCAACCCTATTTCTGTCCTTGTCCTCGGTATCTGTTCTTCACTTGCTGTTACAGTACAGCTTAAGGGTGCAATTGTAATGGGTCTGTCCGTTATGATCGTCACCGGACTCTCAAGTCTTATATGTTCTCTTCTCAGGAATACGATTCCTAACCGTATCCGCATCATCGTTCAGCTTGTAGTGGTTGCCCTCATGGTAATCCTTGTAGACCAGGTGCTCAAAGCATATGCATACAGTGTCAGCAAGACTCTGTCTGTCTACATCGGTCTTATCATCACCAACTGTATCGTCATGGGACGTATAGAGGCGTTTGCGCTCGGCAACAAGCCATTCGCATCTTTGATGGACGGCCTAGGTAACGGTCTCGGATATGCCATGATTCTCGTGATCGTAGCTTTCTTCCGCGAACTTCTCGGAAGCGGTACACTCCTCGGATTCCAGATCATCCCGCAGGCTGTATATGAGTTCGGCTACGTAAACAATGGTCTTATGATTCTCCCTCCAATGGCGCTTATCCTCCTCGGATGCATCATATGGGTTCAGAGATCAATCCAGAAGGACCTTCAGGAAAAATAACACATAACTAAAGAAAACTATGGCAGATTATATTAGCTTATTTGTAAAGTCGATCTTCATCGACAATATGATATTCGCCTACTTCCTTGGTATGTGTTCATACCTGGCGGT
>JAFRZX010000034.1 GCA_017442315.1 Bacteroidales bacterium | reverse complement strand
TGTAAAATGCTTGAAAAGGCATTTGATGTAAGGGCGCACGGAGGCAGAATGCCTGATCCTGATGACTATGATGTTCCCGAAGTGCTGATGCAGAATTATTGGGCTGTAGTAGCACAGATTCAGATGCCATATATGATACATTTCCTCAGATTGGATATGCGTCCTTTGCTTGGTAATGTAACCTGCCCTGTTCTTGCTCTCAATGGAACAAAAGATGTCCAAGTGGAGTATGAAAGCAATCTGTCGGCCCTTCGCAATACTCTACCATCAAATTCAAAGAACCTGATTGAAAGCGTTGATGGAGTCAATCACCTTTTCCAGCACTGCAAGACAGGAGCAGTGACAGAATATAGGGATATTGAAGAAACGATATCACCTGCAGTGCTTGAAACAATTATCAATTGGATTTCACGCATTCAATCTTAAACCATTTATTTATGAACGAAAAACTTCTTTGCAGATGCACCGGCAGCATTGTGGCAAACAATGTCGCCAATGCCCTTGACGTCAATTCGATCAAGTATCGTATGCACGAGGAGACAGCCGACCAGCGCAACGGTGCGTATGGTCCGAATCCTGGCATAGCCTTCTATGTGTCGGAACAGGACTATCAGGAAGCGTCTGCCTTGGTCAATCCGATAATCAACAGACCATCACTGAGGTTCACCCCGTTCTGCCCTAAATGTGGAAGTGAGGATACTGAATCGATCAATCGTTCCAAAGCAGCCACTACGATATTATTGATCTCCATCCCGCTGTTCATTGCGCCAGTCGTACATATATACTTTTCAAAGGAGTGGACTATGCTCAGCTGGATCGCAGTCGCAGTATTCTTCCTCAGCATAATCCTTATGGTTGTCGGAACGAAGATGAACAAGAACTACAAATGCAACAAATGCGGCAAGAGGTTCAATCGTATGTAATCAGATAAATCGGGATTCCAGTGAAACGAATTTTAACAATCATTTCAACTCTACTATTATCTTCATCACTCATCTTCGCTCAGGAAGCGGATATGAAAGTTGGTGAACTTCTTAATACAAGCAATTGGTTTGAACTTGAAAGAATCTATCCTGCTGTTGCTTCTGACGTGCAGAGCCCCATGCTGAAACTGATGGCCGAAGTGACGCTTGCGTCTAACTTCAACCGTCCGGACGAGCTTCGTGGGAAACTTCAGAAACTGCTTGCAAACCATCAGGAAGAACTCGGATTCGAGAACGTCTGCAATATGATGATAATGGGAGCCATGACGGAAGGATTTGAAGGAAACTATGCAGTTGCAGCAGACATGGTAAAAGCTATTGCAGACGCTATCAAGGCTACGAGCGGTTCATTGGAAGGAACTGGAATTGAGGAACTGCATGTATATTATGATGACGTGCGCGAGCTTCCGGCACCTATTATAGAGAAGCCGGAAACTGATATTCAGATTGCGCTTTCAGAAAACTCGATTCTGCTTTATATTCCGGTTGAAATCAATGGAAAGACATACGATTTTATCTTCGATACAGGAGCCTCATTATCATTGATTTCTCAGAAAATGGCAAATGAGATCGGAGCAAAGCCAATCGGCGAGCCGGTATTTGTCGGAGGCGCAGCCGGAGGTGGAGATCTTCGACGTGCATTCATAGAGAGGATAAATGTCGGCCCTGTAACTTTCAGAAACATGTTGGTGCTGGTAGGTGGGAATCCTGGTGAAAACGACCCAGTCAAGGTAGATGCCGTACTGGGCATGGATTTCATCGAAAGACTGGGAGAGATTCAGATCGATATGAGTGATCTGACATTGACTATTCCAGCACAAAAGACTCCTCTACCAGATTACGGCAGAAACATTATCCTTGAACAGAATATCCCTATCATAGAAGTGGCTGACATCGACGGAAACAAATTGACATTCACTTTCGATACAGGCAACGGCGGGGCTGACCTCACCGACCTTTGGTTCTCAAAGAATGCTGATACCGCAAGTGCTCACCCTACTGATACTCTGAACACATGGGGACATGGTGGCACAGTACAGCACGACATAGTAAAGATTCCGGAATATACGATGACAATCGGCGAAGCCTCAGTCACTTTCAATGATATTCCGGCTGTCATACCGTCCGAAGGCACTGTAACCTCTTCGCATGACGGCAATCTCGGCATAAGCCTGCTCAGGAAGTTCAGCAAGATCACCATCAACTTTGAAGAAATGTTTGTGGCGTTTTAATAATTAAATACGAATTTACTATGAAACGACTGCTTTCTTCAGTTGCATTACTGATCACTTCAAGCCTTATATGTATTGCACAGACTGATGAATCAAGACATGAGGTCTCTGTAAGCTATGGCTATATCACTCTACCTCAAGCCGTCGATCTCATTGGCGCAGGTGGAGGAGCAGTGCTGGGAGGATTATTAGTAGGAATAGTAGACGTAATCACTCCTGGA
>JAFRZX010000033.1 GCA_017442315.1 Bacteroidales bacterium | reverse complement strand
ATTACCAACGGAATTTCCTCCAGTGTCCAATCCTTGATGGAAACGTTCTCAACACTGATTTCCTCTCCGTTGAAGATAATGTTTATATCACTTAGTTTTCCCTGTTCCCAGTAATTGGCTTCTTCCGGAAGAACCAATGAATACTGCCGTCCGCTGATGGAAAGAATGATGCTGACTGGTGTAGCTTCATTCTTTCCTCCCTTGGTCGTTATGAGCATCGGCATGACAACCATACTTGTATAGCTGTCATCGTCATATTCATTATCAAGAACGATACCGATATTGTCCTTTCCGTATTCACCGAAACTGGTATTCGCAATTTTACCCGTAATGAGGTCAATCACCCCGGCTACAGGAAGATCCTTTTCCTTTCCCTTGATGGAAATGCTTTCGAGTACCCTTTCATCCGGCATGTTCTGTTTGCGGATGTTGAATCTCAACAGACTGAGTGCCGGCTTCATGAACACATCGATGCGGTTATAGGAGGCGTTGAAGAAATATTTTGACTTTCCATACAGATAGCTTACATCCGTATTTCCTTCCACCGGAACTTTCCTTATATCCGCTATTGAACTGTAGGGGAAGTAGGCATATGCCTCCATATTCTCCTTACCTGCCATCACACCAGTTGACATCTTCCATTCTCCTCTTGCATAATATGCCTTGATGTTGGAATTGAGCGTATCATTTTCTTCACTACAATTCTTGATGAACAATCCGATGCAGTCATTATCGTTGAATCCATGGTTGAACACATTGTCAACGCTGACAAGAAGTTCCATTTCAGTTTCCACCCTTTCATTCTTGCCGAGTCCCGGAACCGGATCGACAGGATAGTCATTCTCACCGCCCTTGTTGCAGGATGTGAGGACAGCCAGTCCGAATATCCAATATAATATGTTCCTTTTCATAAACCGTCCTTTTAATTGTCTATAGTTACATCTGAAGAATCATTGCTCCACTTGTCCAGTCTGATGGTACCGGCTACAGCATCCACGAAAATATATACGGTAACTTCTTCCGTATTCCAATAATGGAGCCGTGCCGAAATGTCAAGATCCAGTTTCCTTTCAACACCCTGTGAATCCGTGAATGTGAAGTACAGGATATTCGTACCTGTCACACCGAGGAAATTGGCATAACCGGCATAGACGGTCTGATAACCGCCTTCACAAGCCGTTGCCCTGCCCTGTTTCCGGATAGGGAAAGCGAGTACCGCTTCTTCTCCAGGAGTGATGGAAAAGTTATGGAGATTCATTTCAACCGCCAGTCCGGAGATGTCGATGATACATTTCTCCACCAGTTCCCCGCTGTCCCGGATATTGGCAATGAAGTTAATCTTCTTCAGTACCCGCTCCATGGGAATGTACTGTTCCTGTCTTTCGTCCCCGTCAATGCTGATGTTCTGTACCCTTGCAGTATAGATCATCTCCTGCGGATTGTCCTTTATTTCCCTTTCCCCCCTTTCATTGTAGGTTGTGGGGATTTCAATCTTAGCAGTCTCGAATCTCTGACCGATTCCTTTCAGATACTTCAGGTCATGAAGGACCAGTGCATCATATTTCCCTTCGGGAATGTCCATTTCCTCCTTCTCTTCGTCTATCTTGTAACAGTAGAAAGGTATGTTACCTTCCTGCGGAAACATATATAGCCAACAGTCCTGCAATCCAACCGGGATGCGTCCTGTTTCCGGTTCAGCCGCCGTCCATTGCGTGTTGATGATGCTGTTATTTGTCCAGCTGTCTTCCTCAAACGGTTCGCATGATGCGAACATGGAGGCTATTGCAACGACAGTCAAATACTTGAAACCTCTCATCATCCTATTATTTTACAGGTGAAACGACCACATTACCCTTGTCTGTAATTTCCCATTCGTTTACCGAAACGGTAGATACGGACATTTCCGTAGCGTTCATGGTCAGTGTGAAGTTATATATATAGCCTTGCTTGAACTCTTCGCTCATAGTACCCGATGCGGTGTATTCCTTACCGTCAACGGTAAGCGTAAAGGCAACACCCTTCTCTTTCAGACCGTTCGGAACGACCATCAGTTCCGTGATGTTGCCCTCGCCTGTCATCGTATAATTTCCGCTCCATGATACGGAAGAACCGGCATTCTTCACACCCGCCAAAGCTCCCGTTCCTACATTCATGGTTGCCTCGGTACCGAAGCCGTCCGAAGCTATGCTGATGGCGGTTACTTTCCCTGTACCGGTATATGTTCCCATAACGGTAGTCACACTTACGGCAGAAAGTGCATGTTTCATGCTGAAATTCACGGTTGCTTCTGCATTGGAAAGACCTTCCACCCATCCGCTGTACATATAGTCCGTCTGAGTGTCAGTTTCAACCGGAATGGCTGAAATGTCTGTTACACCCGTTGAATACGGATAATATGCGGCTGCTTTACCTTCTGTGGATGAAAGGAGTATCTTTCCACCGTCCCATTCCTGTGATTCCTCTTCCCCTGTTGCGGTAAACTTCACATTCTTGTAATCGAAACCGTCATAACTGTTGCCGTCGGCATCGGTAACGGTAACTCCGATGGTTGAACCGTCGGGAAGATAGGTTCCTTTCTGGATGCTCCTTGAACCGTTGACCCATCCGATTGTCGTACCGATGGTAAGGTCCTTCACATGTGCATTGTTGACTTCCAGCATTTCAGTGTCCTCGTTTGTACAGGATACTGCCATCAATGAAGCTGCCATTGCGGCAACATACATCATAAAATTCTTCTTTTCCATATCGTAATATTATTAGTTATACAGTTGGT
>JAFRZX010000032.1 GCA_017442315.1 Bacteroidales bacterium | reverse complement strand
ATGCAAATGACACTCTCAATAAATCGGATAGACGGTTGTTCTGCCTGCGCAAAACTCGGATAACTGATATATGTATTATACCATAGGAATCCGGTTTCGTCAATCAATACTACTCGGATTTGGCGACTTTCCATTTTCAATAGCTATTTTCATCTGAACTACGGCATATTCCAGCACGATTCCAGCCATGGTTTCGTCGATATCAATCGTACCGTCAGCATTGGCATTCTGATTGACCATGGCCCGAATTTCATCTAACCGCTGATAAATCTCGGATACAATCATGATCCGTACTCCTTTTCTACTGCAAGAGTGTTGCAGATCACTTTGCAGTCGTCCATTTCATATACCGGAGCATTATCAGCCAGATAGATCGTGATCCGATCCCCGACATTTAGGGATCTTAGTTTCATAGAGGGCCGGACGATTCGTACTGTGAACTGATCCTCTTTTACATAGATGTCTTTCACCTTGCGGCGGAGTCCGGTCTTCTCGATCTCCGTACAAGTGCCTTTGATCACCACATACTTCTTTTCATCGCAGCGGGCGTACAGCTGCAGCGCACTGATAAAGAATATGGAAGAAAACCCGATACAGGGGAACATTAATTCAATGCCACCCCGGTACAGTAAAATGATAACCAGCATCAGAAGTGAGACAATGCCTGCCGTGAGCCGGATGAGGATCTGCTTTTGCAGGACCTGTGGAAACTGTCTGAACTTGTCTTTCATACTGGCCTCCAAATCACAAGAGCACAATATGCTTTTTCTTCAGGAGAGCAAGAACTGCTCTGACGGTCTGTTTCCGGATGGGTACATGCTCCATCTGATTCTCCAGAACATTATCGAAAATAGTCTCGCTGGTATAAATCCTCTCAACCAGCGCCTGCTTGTTTTCCTGTCCCAGCAGAGAAA
Organism: Bacteroidales bacterium; assembly: GCA_017442315.1. Classification (GTDB taxonomy): domain Bacteria; phylum Bacteroidota; class Bacteroidia; order Bacteroidales; family UBA932; genus Cryptobacteroides. The sequence continues at coordinate 2,409 of JAFRZX010000032.1, read as the reverse complement.
GTTCCGGCTTCACCTGTCTGTCCATCAGAAATACCAGTTCTGCCATTGTCAGCAGAAGGCCAGCCTCACGAAGCCAGATCATGATTGTCTTTTCATCGCCTGCGAGACCGGCATAGGGATTTTTCCGCTTTACTGGTACCGCTCTGCAGTGGGTCAGTGCCCGGTATTCCCCTGCGTCAGATTCATCCGCAGTCACAACTAGACCCATTCTGTAAAGCTGATTAAGCGCTCTCATCTCGATGGGACTTTCAGCTTCAGCAAACCCGAACCGGCCATCCAGCCACAGGGATGCCAGTTCCTGCGTCAGCGTATAGTCGATACCACAGTGCGAGACTTTTACAATATGTTCCGTTGAAGGTTCCATGACAGCACCAAGAGAAATATACTTCATTGAATAACACCTCGTTTTCTTCATTTACCCTATTACACCGATGAGAATCAAAAAGTGCAATGCTTAAAGAACATAAAGCATTACAACACACATGGAAATGATGAAAATAACGCCTACGGAAAGAGCCACGATCTTCTTGATGAGTTCTTTGTCCAGCCCTTCCTTGACCCGGTCGGTATCCGGCGGAATAACATCATCATAGTATCCATCGTAGCCATCATCCAACGGCTCACCTACGATCTCCTCCAAGACCTCATCCTTCTTCTTGGTCTTCTTTTGCTTTCTGATCTTTTCTTTCTTGGGCTGCTTCTTTTTGGTCTCCCGGTGCTTCGCTTTTTTGTTCTCTACCGGATTCGTTACCGCATCTCCTGATGTAGAAGATAATGGTTTTCCGCATTCAGCGCAAAAAGAAGCGGTGCTATCTTCCAACGCAGCACCGCAATTCGTACAGTATTTCATTGTAATGCTCCTTTCAGGATATAAAAATAGTGGGCCCGAACCCGGACCCACTATCGGATGCTATAAGTGTATCATGTTCTCATGCACTTGTCATTCCCTATTTTGTGCAAATTTTTTCCCGGCATTTTCACGGAAAATTCCCACTCCAATATCAAACAAGGTTATTGGATCGTAATGACGATCAGGTCTTCCGCAACCCAGTTATGAGAATAATGGGGTGTAAGCCAAACTTCGTCGCCGGTGAACTTCTTCAACGGGAATTCATCGTAGAAGAACGTAGCTTTTCCATCCTCGTCGAAATCGCCGTAAGTGCTGCTCCACTGGTTGATCTCATACTCATTTCCGTCAGCATCATAGAACTTGTTTCCGAACAGCTGATACATTGCATTGTCTTCTATGAACTTAGCCCGGAATTTTACGACCCATTCATTACCGACCTTTCTGGCAGAATCAAACTCCGCACCTTCCGGAAGCTCACCATGTTCACCAGTAATCAGATTGATATAGGTGGTCTCCATATCTTTGCGAAGCCACTGAGCACCGGTAATAACCAGCTTCAGATGGTCTGCCTCATAGAAGTAAGAGCTGTCTGCCCGGTAGGATACCATAGAAGGAGAATCTGCGGATCCCGTGGAGATAATGCCGCTGGATGCTGCATCAAACTTCATACCCCAATCGGTCTCAATATAGAATTCCAGACCCTTCATCCAGGCGGTGTTGTCAGGAGATTCTTCAATATCCACACGCATGTGGGTGGGATATACTTCAATATCTGTGATGGTAATGGCCTGCCCTTCCAGGATGACTGTCTGGTTGACCGGGAAAATCTTACCTGCAGCAGTAAATTTGGGGTCAAACTCCAGAAGGAATTCAAACTCAGCCAAATAAGAAGGCTCTTCGTAAATGTCATCAGAATAGAGATCATCTACGGAATGCTCAGGAGCTACCTCTTCTACAACCATGTTGGGATTAACACGGAGCGCGATTCTCAGCTTATCGGGCACGTCGTTGTCAACGAAATCGATGCTTAGACATCTGAGCTCACCGTTCTCGGCATCAAAACCGGTGCTGTGATAACTACAGGACTCAGGACGATTGCCATCTGCAGATCGTACATCTGGATCAGCATAGAGCTTTTCGTACTTGTCAGAATCCAGGCGATAGAACACATTGACCTGCTTCTGGTCGACGATGAGATAAGCGACTTCTGCTGTAATATCATTTTGGGTCTGGGACAGATCCATAGGTTGCACATACTCATTTTCTACGGCATCGGTCAGGGACCGGGAGAAAGTCACAGCTGCAGCCAGTTCCCTCAGACCGGGCACCAGAGAGCAGGCATAGGCCACCGGTGCACAGAAATTGACCAGCAGGACAAATACTGCAAAGCAGGCGGCAAGGCCAGCCAACGGGCGGATGATCATCTGGGTAGTTCTCTTGCGTTTTCTTTTATAGGCACGATCCAGAGTTGCCTCCAGCCCGGGAGCAGGCTGGTTCAGTTCCTCGATCATAGCCTCAAACTCATTTTTTCGATTCATGAAGACACCTCCTCTTCAAGT